>CAYXQJ010000001.1:0-340343 GCA_964467455.1 uncultured Hyphomicrobiales bacterium
GTCAGACGAGCGGATGGTCGTTATCCGCACAAGACCCGTACAACAACATCGTGCGCACGACGATCGAAGCTATGGCCGCCACGTTAGGGGGCACGCAGTCACTGCACACGAATTCCTTCGATGAAGCGCTCGGCTTGCCAACGGAGATGTCGGCACGAGTGGCCCGCAACACGCAGTTGATCATCGCCGAAGAATCGCACATCACGGAAGTTGCTGATCCTCTCGGAGGTTCGTATTACGTTGAGGCGCTTACCGATCAACTTGTTGAAGCGGCCTCGAAGTTGATCGATGAAGTTGAGTCGTACGGCGGTATGACCAAGGCCATCCAGGCCGGCATTCCGAAGATGCGGATCGAAGGTTCTGCTACCCGTCGCCAAGCCCTCATCGATCGAGGGGAAGAGGTCATCGTCGGTGTCAACAAGTATCAGCTCGAGAACGAACCTGATATTGATGTCTTGGTGATCGACAATACGTCCGTCCGCGAAGCTCAAGTAGCTCAACTGCAACAGATCCGTGCATCACGAGATGCAGAACGTGTCGAGCGAGCTCTGACCGCTCTTACAGCAGCAGCTCGCGCCGGCGAGGGTAATCTGTTGGCATTGGCTGTGGATTGTGCGCGAGAACGTGCCACCGTTGGAGAGATCTCCGAGGCCATGGCATCCGTCTTTACACGTTATGAGGCCACTACTGTGTCGATCGAAGGTGTGTACGCATCGCAGTATGAACACGACGATACCTTCCTGGCGTTGCGCTCTCGGATCGAAGAGTTTGAGCGAAACCATGGCCGTCGTCCAAGAATTCTCGTTGCAAAACTAGGTCAAGACGGGCATGACCGGGGCGCAAAGGTCATTGCCACGTCATTCGCTGACATCGGGTTTGATGTTGATATCGGTCCATTGTTCGCTACTCCCGAAGAGGTCGCTCGTCTTGCTGCCGATAATGATGTTCACGTTGTTGGTGTATCAAGTCAAGCCGCTGGACACCTTACGTTGGTGCCACAGCTCTTCGAAGCACTCAAGTCTGAACGGGCTGAGAACGTGATCGTGGTGGTCGGTGGCGTTATCCCGCCAAAAGACGTGCCAACGCTGGAGTCTATGGGTGTGGCTGCAGTGTTCGGTCCTGGCACCAAGATCATTCGCGCAGCAGATCACGTGTTGAATGCGATAGAATCGCGTGGAACCAGAACGTGATCGCCGCCGGACTCGACATCGGCACGAACACCATCTTGATGGTGATAGCTGACGTTCACGAGGACGGCTCGTATACGGTCCTTCACGATCTTCACCGGATCCCCCGATTAGGTCAGGGTGTTGATGCGAACGGAGTCATAAGCGTTGAAGCGGTCGAACGTGCCGTAGCAGCGCTTAGAGACTACCGGGTAGTGCTTGACGAGGCAGGATCGCCCCCTACCCTATGTGTTGGAACTTCGGCGCTACGTGATGCTACGAACCGAGATCAGGTAGTCGCCCGTCTGCAGGATGTGATCAAGGCACCGTTGTGGGTGATCGATGGTTCGGCGGAAGCAGAGTTGACCTTTGCCGGCACCGTTGGCACACGATCATCAGCAACGATCGTGATCGATATTGGAGGGGGCAGTACAGAGTTCGTCAAAGGTGCTCATGGCAAACCGGACGAAATGGCTAGTCTTAACATCGGTGCTCTTCGTCTGGCGGAACGCCATTTAGGGTTGCGTCCGGCGTTTGACCAACACCTTGATGCTCTGTACGCCGAGATCGACCTCGAACTCAATACGCACCTTTCAGCGCTTCGGAACGCAAATTTACCTACGTATGCTGTTGCAGGCACGCCGGTGGCGCTTGCATCACTTTCGCTCGGTCTCCAGCATTATGACCGAACGGCGATCGAAGGTCAGGTTTTGACCGTCCATCAAGTGACCAATTTTGCAACCACCTTACTTTCCATGACGTTAGACGAGCTTCGGGCACTTCCCGGCATTGCCCAAGCCCGAGCGGATATCCTTCCGGCGGGTGCAGCGATCCTATCCAGGGCGATGGTTTTCCTTGGCTGTACACAGATCACCGTGAGCACGCAAGGCCTGCGATACGGAATTATGCGGGTTGCGGCTGCGGAAACTACGTAGCGGAAGTCCATTAGGCACAACTACTTATTGCGCCGCATGATTAATTTACTGCAAATTGCAGTTATGGAAGGTCTACTGCACATCTTGGTATCGTTGAGTCTCCTTGCTGGCCTTGAGCAGGACAGCACCGTGGTGTTACGGTACGACCTGCCCATCGGCTCCACGTACACCTATCAGGTGACGACCGACCAATACGTTCTGCCGAACACCTATATCCGGCTGCACTCGATCATGGTCATCGAAGTGATGGGGCGTGACGAAGATGCCAATACGATCTGCAGACTGAAGCTCCAATCTGACACTTCCGCGCTCCAGCAACAAGCTTCAGTTCCAACACGAAAACTTGATCATCTCGTGTTCGGTGGAGATCGTTTGTATTCTGACGTAGGATTTCTTGACGTCACGATCAATGATCGTGGAGAGCTTGTCGACGACCGAAAGGTGTACGAAGAACGTAATCGTCCATCGTCGATCTCGACACAGTACGACCGTATCACCGAAGTCTCGATGGATCAACAGGTCGCTCAACAACGCAGTGGCCCGATGTCACTACAAATGATCATCCCGAGCATTGCAGGTGATAATCCCCTCTCGCTGCACCGACCGTACGTCGATACAGTGACGACCGTGTCGAAATCAGTCCACCTGCCAACATCTTACGGACCTGCTGGAGTGGCTGAACGCGTGATCCTGTACGACACGCTGATCCGCGTAACAACGATCGACTCGTTACATCAAGTTGGTGTGACTGTTCGTGGATACGTGACGGTCGTTGGCAACAGAACAACGGGTCTGGGTACGAAGTATCAAAGCACGTCGCATCTTCAGCGCGATATGCGCTCGGGACTCATCGAGTCGCTCTCGGAAACGTGCTACAGGGTCACGGCAAAAGGTCCGAAGATCGCCTATGCTTCACGAGCCGTCCTCATGGGCCAGGACTCGAAAGTGATCAACACTAGCGTTCGACGTTAGCAGTTCACACCAGTAGCGTTGGAACGCTATTGGAGCGCCTCCGTTAGCAGTTGATCCTGTTCTCGTTCGTGTACCTTTGCTGATCCCGTCGCCGGACTTGCCGCAGCACTTCTACCTGCATAACGCAGCGTCTTTGTGCCAAGGATCTCACGCAAATACGGTTCAACAAAGAACCAGGCTCCCATGTTCTTCGGCTCTTCCTGGCACCACACAACCGACGTGGCGTTCGGATAGGCATCGAAGATCTCTTGCATACGGGACGAATGGAACGGATAGATCTGTTCCAAACGGACGAGCGCTTTGCTGGCTGTGAGCCCCATCGCATCACGCTTTTTGGCAAGTTCAACGTGCACTTTGCCTGTGGTCAATATGATCCGATCCACTGCCGAACGATCAACGATCGACGTATCGTCAAGGACCTCGTGATAGGAACCGTTCACGATCTCGTCCACTGTGGATGAGAAAATGCGCAGGTAGCCCTTCGGCGACATGATGATCATGGGCTTGCGCCAATCGGCCATCACCTGACGTCGGACAGCGTGGAAGTAATTCGCCGGCGACGTGAAGTTGCAGACGATCATATTGTCTTGTGCAGCGAGTTGCAGGAATCGTTCCAAACGTGCACTGGAATGCTCGGGACCTTGCCCGTCATATCCGTGTGGCAGCAACAACATGATATTCGAGCGCTGGCCCCACTTTTCTTCGGCACTGGCGATGAACTGGTCGATCATGATCTGCGCACCGTTGGCAAAATCCCCAAACTGCGCTTCCCAGATCGTCAATCCGGTCTTCGCGATCGTGCTGTATCCATATTCAAAGCCCAGAACAGCATATTCTGAAAGGGGCGAATCATGGATGTGTAGTTTCTTCGTTCCCTTCGCAAGACGATTGATCGGGATGAGCCGACGTTCTGTCACGATGTCGTTCTGTACTGCCTGACGATGATTGAAGGTACCGCGACCTGAGTCTTGGCCGGTGATACGCACAAGTCGCTCATCCTGAAGTAAGGAACCGAAGGCCAAGGCCTCAGCCATCCCCCATTGGACCACGCCGTCTGCATACTGGCTACGCCGTTTTTCGATCTCCGCCTTCACCTTAGCATGGATATTGAAATCAGCCGGGATCTCGCAGATCATTTGGGCGATGGTATCGAGTCGGCCACGGTCAACAGAAGTCGACACAGGGGCGAACATATCATAGACCAATTTGGGAGCGATGCCATGATCGGTCTTTTCATGTCTGTTCTCAAAGGCGTGCTGAAGTACGGCAAGCTCTGACGCATAGATCTGATCGACCTCTGCTTGGGTAAGGACCTGCTGCGCGATCAGTCGATCGGCATATTGCTTCCTAACCGGGACTAAGTTCTTGATCCGCTTGTACAGCAAAGGCTGCGTAGCCGTCGGATCGTCTTGTTCATTGTGACCGTATTTGCGATAACAATACATGTCGATCACCACATCATCGCCAAAGGCCTCACGGTAGGCAAACGCGAATTGACCTGCCGCCAGGCACGCCTCCGGATCATCACCATTGACGTGAAGGATCGGCACCTGAAGCATTTTCGCAACGCCCGTGGAATACGGTGTCGAACGAGAGTCTTCGGGAGAGGTCGTAAAGCCGATCTGGTTGTTGATGATGATGTGGATCGTGCCGCCGGTCTTATACCCTTGAAGTCGGGCCATGTTCAACGTTTCAGCTACGACACCCTGGCCGGCAAATGCCGCGTCACCGTGGACAAGGATGGGTAGAACGGTTCGGTATTCTTCGTCACCAACCTCATCTTCCAGTGCACGGGCGATGCCTTCGACAACCGGATTGACAGCTTCCAAGTGGCTCGGATTCGGAGCAAGGAAGACCGGCACTTCTTCACCCGTTGTTGCCCGATAGGTACCCTTTGCCCCGAGGTGATACTTGACGTCCCCCGATCCTTGGATCGAATTCGGGTCGATAGAACCTTCGAACTCATCAAACAAACGCTGCAACGGCTTGCCGATCATGTTCACCAGGACGTTCAAACGACCCCGGTGCGCCATGCCAACTACAACTCCTTCAAGACCGTTAAGTGCAGAATTTTCAAGTAGTTCGTCAAGGATGATCAATGCAGATTCTCCACCTTCGAGCGAGAATCGCTTTGCTCCTAAGAACTTTGTGTGCAAAAAGTTCTCTAATAGCTCGGCACGGGTAAGTTTCTGATAAGTATGCAGCTTACGCTCTGTACTTGACTTCACCTTCAAGCGTGTCGTTTCGACGTTGTTACGGATCCACCGACGTTTATCGGGATCTTGAATGTGCATCCATTCAAGTCCGATCTGGTCACAGTAGGTCTCACGCAGCGCGTCGATGATGTCACGCAGCGTGGCGCGTTTCACGCCGCCAAGTCCACCAGTGTCGAATTCACGATCCAGATCCCAGATCGTGAGCCCGTAATGTGCAGGGTCAAGTTCGGGATAATAGTGCGCCTCGAACCCCAGTGGGTTGACGTCGGCCAGAACGTGACCCCGGACCCGATAGGCATGGATCATCTGGATCACACGGCCCTCTTTGTCCAACATCTCATGTTGGTCGCTTGGTAAAAACGGACTTACGCCCTTTTCAACCGACCACCGAACGGGCTCGAATGGGATGTCGTACGCAGCGAAGATCTGATCGTAGAAGCGATGCTCGCCGATCAGCAGCTGATGCATGTATTGAAGAAACTCGCCGGATTCAGCACCTTGGATGACTCGGTGGTCATACGTGGACGTAAGTGTGACGACCTTCGAGACGGCCAATGTCGACAAGACCTCTGGCATCATTGCTTGGAATTCAGCCGGATACTCAATGGAACCGGCAGCAATGATCGTCCCCTGACCTTCCATCAATCTCGGCATCGACATCACGGTGCCGATCATGCCCGGATTGGTCAATGTGACCGTTGCGCCGGAAAGATCGTCCGGCGTGAGCTTATTCGTTCTGGCTTTGGCGATGAGCCCATCGTACGCCGTAACGAACTCACCAAAGCTGAGGTTTTGAGCGTTTTTGATGCTCGGGACCAGCAGGATGCGCGAACCGTCCTTGCGTGTTGTATCAACAGCAAGACCAAGGTTGATGGCGCCACGCTTCACCTTAACATGAACGCCGTTGTGAACGCCATAGGTGTTGTTGAGGTTGGAGACCTTCTCAACCGACTTAACGATGGCCCAAGCAAGAATGTGCGTGAACGAGAGTTTTGGTCGACGATATCTGGAAAGGTACGTGTTGATGATTCGGCGGTTCTCATCCAGGGCTTTAACGGGCACGGTGCGGACGGATGTCGCCGTAGGAACCGTCAACGACCGCTCCATATTCTCGGCGATCTTTCCACCGATCGACGACAGCGGAATCAGCTCGTCGCCTTCAAACAGCTGCGGAAGACGTGTGTCCTCGCCGGTCACGTCCGGTAGACGGAGCGTTGGCTCTAACGACGTCGGAGTCGGTGTTCCCGATGTCGGAGCGGCCTCCGGTTTGTACGATTGGAAAAATGTCCGCCATTCGGCAGAAACAGACTCCGGGTCACGCAGATAGTCGAAGTAGAGGTCATCGACGTATGCGCTGTTCATCGACATCATGATGTAGTGTCGTTCGTGGTGATACGAATGTCAAACTTACGGGATTTCTCGTAGTCCGATAAACGCAAAACAACGGCCGGAACGTTCCTTGTCGCGCCGGTACGAGTGAAATCTGGCATCGACGATCGTGCAGGCCCCCTCCAGAGAGATATTGGTATGCAGGACTCCCCTGGAACGGGCCTGGTCGGCTAATGCCGCATGGTTATCGAAAAGCCATTTTCCGGGTCTGTTGGTAAGGGGCGAGCAATATGCCGGAAGCAGTGCCGCCACATCCTCCCCTACTTCGTACCTCGCACCCGATGCACATGCCGAGAGGTAGAGTCGCAGTTCCTCCGGTATGCAGTGGTGGTCACTACCAAGACGTTCCAGCGTTGCGGGCAGGATCCCGGCAGCGGTCCCACGCCATCCGCTATGGACTGCAGCAACGATCCTCTTCACAGGGTCGTGGATCAGGATGGCACAGCAGTCGGCGATCTTGACGCCAACGATCTCGCCGGGTCTCGAAGCGATCAAGGCGTCGCCCTCAGCGTCATCGGTTGAGTTGGCAAATGGTTGGATGGTGATGCCGTGCACCTGCCGCACACTACGGATCGATTCGCGCGGCACCTGCAACGTCTGAGCGAGCAAGCCAAATGAACGTTCAACATGGTCGGCATCAGCACTGGCTGCGACGCCGAACGAAGCGCCCGGCCACGGCAGAGCGGACGTGTCTACGAGCGTCGTTCCGGATACGACGGTCTCGTCATGGAAGGCGGGGAGGATCTGCAGCATCACGCGAACGTACAAAGACGGCTCCATACTTCGTCGTGATGGTGGCCGTCCGGTATTGCCATCCGTCAACGACAACGATCTCGACGCCGTTGTTGAATGGGCGTACCTGAATGGTACTACGCTTCTCGATCGGCATCGTCAGTGCACCAACGAACCAAACGATGCTGATACCAACTCGAACGACGAACGCACGTGGCCTTCCGGGCAGACAAGGCCAGATCAACAACACGCTAAAGGAGAGCGCAACAACGGTTGACTGAATGATGGTGAAGGGCGAAGGGACGGCGGAGAACACGTCGATACACCACATCGCCCCTTGGATCAACGATTCCAGACACCAGGCAACGGAGGCACCGGCGATCGGAAGGTCGGCACACGGAAGCAAGACGATGCCGGCGATCATTCCGGCTGATAGCAGCGGCACAACAATGAGGTTCGCCATCGGTGCTGCTAATGCGATGGTGTCGAGTAAAAGAAGAGATGGCATGGTCATGACGCCGCAGGCGGCCAGATTCAACGCCATCGATGACCGAAGGATGCGGTGTCCGCCCAGTCGCTGATACCACATTGGATACAGGACCAGGATCCCGTAGGTCGCAATGGTACTCAACAAAAAGGACGTGTTCACGATCATCGTTGGATCACAGAGCAGCACGATCAACGTTGCGGCACCTAGGAGATTGAGAGCATCAACATCTCGTTCACGCACGCGTCCGATCAACACACCCATGGCCATGATGATGGCCCGCACGGTCGGCGGCTCCATACCGGTGAACAGTCCGTACGTGATGAGTGCGGCGATCGCGCAGATCGTGGTCGTGCGACTGCGAGAGAGTGGACCGAAGACACTGAGTAGGATCGAGAGGAGAACACCGACATGAGATCCGCTCACAGAGAGCATGTGCGCCACGCCGGTCTGTGCAAACTGTTGTGATGTTGCACGGTCGATCATCGACCGATCCCCGGTCAACATCGCATAGGTGATGGCAGCTGATCTTGGTGTGAGATGTCGACTACATCGTTCCCCTACCCAAGCTCGGAGATCACGCAACAGTGTGGTCAACCACGATGCCGTGGCGATCCGTTTAACGTCTTCTTCATTGGCGACACATCGCATCATCAACGATGCGCTGCGAGCCCATCGGAGCTCATCAAACGACCCGGGTTCGATGGTCGGCGCAAAGGGTCGACATCGACCGACGATCACCACGTGGTCGCCGACATCCACTTTCAGTCTCGAACCAGACGGTGTGGATATCACGGTGACGTGTATCCGAGCCATACACGCCGGCGTCGACAGTAGGTCGACCTCCCCTTCGACCGTCAGCGTTGTCGTGCGTCCTGCCCCGGTTCGGACCCGATCGATCCGGCCTTCGATCCTACCGAGTTGCTGATGTCCGGATCCCGCCTCTCCGATCCACACGGCCGGTAGTTGCCCAACGATCCAACAAGACGTCAACACTCCGGCAGCGCTACGTAGTAGGGTTATGTGGTGACCTATCCAGCCCGTTATGAGGGCAGCACAGGACATCGTGCCGATGATGGCAAGCTCGGTCTCTCCGGCCCTGATCTCGACCAAGAACGCCGATCCCAGGCAGGTGATGATCGCCAAAGCCAGAAGCGGTCTGTGGGGCATACCACCATCGTGTCGGGAGCGATCCGAAACGTGACCGTCTGTGTTGATAACTTCACCACGTCCGCCCCCTTCCAGACCCCTAACTTTCGGTTCATGTCACGTTTTTGGTACCTGTAGGTACGTAGGCGGACATCCCATCACTATCACAGAGAACCATGAGTACAGAAGCAAAGGCCGCAAAGTCGGCCGAACCCAAGGTCCAGGACGCCAAAATGAAGGCGGCCCAGTTGGCCATTGAGCAGATCGAAAAGCAATTCGGTAAGGGGGCGATCATGCGCCTCAACGAAGATGCACCGATCCTCGTTGATTGTATCTCCACCGGCTGTTTGTCGCTCGATGCGGCAATTGGTATCGGTGGCGTCCCGCGCGGCCGGATCATTGAGATCTACGGCCCGGAATCGTCCGGTAAGACGACCGTGTGTTTGCAGGTGATCGCCGAAGCGCAAAAGAATGGTGGTCTTGCAGCGTTCGTTGATACCGAACATGCTCTCGATGTGCAGTACGCTCAGCGCCTCGGTGTTGATCTCAACAACTTGTTGTTGTCGCAACCGGAGTTTGGTGAGCAAGCACTCGAGATCGTTGAAACGTTGGTGCGCTCCGGTGCGATCGACGTGATCATCGTTGACTCCGTTGCGGCCTTGACCCCGCGTGTTGAGATCGAAGGCGACATGGGCGATGCCCAGATGGGTTCACAAGCGCGCTTGATGAGCCAGGCCATGCGTAAACTCAATGCTGCCATCGGTCGGTCGAATACGACCGTGATCTTCACGAACCAATTGCGGTCGAAGATCGGCGTGATCTACGGTAATCCGGAGACCACGACTGGCGGCAATGCGTTGAAGTTCTACGCCAGCGTCCGGATCGACATCCGCCGCAAGGATGTGATCAAGGACGGCCAGGAGATCGTCGGCAACCGCGTGCGGGCGAAGATCGTCAAGAACAAGGTCGCCCCGCCGTTCAAAGAAGCCGAGTTCGACATCATGTACAATGAGGGGATCTCCCGCCTGGGCGATCTCATCGACGTTGCCGTGGAGAGTGGGATCATCAGCAAATCCGGATCGTGGTTCACGTTCAAGGAAGAACGTGTACAAGGACGCGACGGTATGCGAAAGCTGCTCACGGAAGACGCGGCACTCTACGCTGCGTTGGAAGATGCGGTCCGCGATGCCCTGCATATCCCAACGCGTGCTGCGAAAAGCAACGGCAAGAAAGCAGAATAACAGGTTCGTGCGGTGAGGACGATCTCCGGCATCCGCAGGAATGTCAAGAATCATGGGCGTTGCTCCATCTTTGTTGATGGAGAGTTCTTCGCTGCGTGTCCGATCGATGTTGCGCTCGCGCTGGGTCTCAAGAAAGGGATCGAGCTAACGCACGACCTCGAACGTCGGCTGCGCAGCGAAGACCGCCGCATGGTGCTTCGACAAAAAGCGTACCGATTTGCAACGTACAAGCCACGGACCGAGCAACAGGTTCGCACACAACTCGTCAAACTCGAGGCCACACCGGAAGAGGTTGATGCCGTGATGGAGTGGCTTACCGATTTTCGACTGATTGATGACCGAGAGTATGTCCGTAGATTCATCAGCGCTTCACATGAGCGTAAACCGCTCTCTCCTGCTGCCACACGCAGAGCACTGATGCAGCGTGGGATCGAAAAGTCCCTCATTGATGATGAGATCGATCACGGATTTACGGATGAACAGACCATCGAGTTGGCCGTTCGCGTTGCAGAGAAAAAACGACGTATGCTAAAACCCGGAACGCCGGCCGATCATAAAGATCGTATCACTCGCTTCCTCCAGTATCGAGGATATCAGTGGCCGGTGATCCGTGCCGTTCTAGATCGCCTGTTCATCCTCACGGCCATCATGGTCGCGGTTGTTGCCGCCGATCTCACCGCCCAGACAACGCTCACCTGCCAGCGAACACGTCTTCCACGCACGGTCAATGACTACCAGCCCGCCACGTTGCCATTGATCGCACCGGACGGTGCTCTATACTTCGATCGGAAATTGCATCCACTCAATGAAGGGGGCTCGCAGGACCCGGATGATGTGTGGATCTCTCGGCGGAATGGCGATCAGCAGTGGTCTGAACCGCAGCGAGAAGAGTTCACAAAGGTCAAACGTCCCGACGTCGTCTTCAACTATACGGCCGATGGATTGTCGGCATTTGTTGCCGGTCCCTATCACGCAGGTAGCCAGCAGTCCTCGACCTGTTTTGCGATCCTTCATCGACGTTCACTGACGTCGGTGTTCGACAGCGTAGAATCGATCACCCTTCCGGCCGTTTCCGGTCTCGGCAAAAACTACTTCGGACATTTGTCTGATGATCGCTCAGCGATCGTCGTTGCGTTAGAAAGAACGGGAGGTCGTGGTGATCTAGATCTGTACGTTTCTCAGCGATGCAACGGCGCATGGTCGGAACTCAGATCGCTCGGCCCACAGATCAATACAGCCGGACTTGAAGGTGCGCCGTGGCTTGCCCATGACGGCCGGACATTGTACTTCTCTTCGAATGGCCGTGATGATCGCAAAGGCAAGGCAGACCTCTATGTCGTGCGTCGCCTCGACGACTCTTGGACGTCATGGTCATCACCGAACAATCTTGGTTCGTGCATCAATACGGTCGAAGATGAATCCTCGATCTCACTGGTCGGCCGTGGGGACACAGCGTTGATCACATCCTGGGATGCCGAATCGGGCCGTCCCGGCATGTATCAAGTAGTGGTCGATCCCAACGTTCGAGCGGAGCCCGTTGTGCTCTTCAGCACTGAGGTACGAGATGCCATGACGAATGCGCTTCTAACGAATGTGCGTGTAGAGGTGGTTGACTCTGCGGCGCAACGTGACTGCCCCCGAACCTACTGGGCTGATACGGTGAGTGGACTCGTTCGTTTTCCACTGGCACAGCGTGGACGTTACACGGTGATCACGACCTCGTCCGGTTATGTCCCACATCGTCAGGTGATCGGTGTGCAACAGTTGGATTCAACGTCTCCATTGCGGATCACAACGAAGCTCTTCGACGGCAGGAAGCCATTGGTCTCGGTCTTCTTTGAGCGTGGGTCATACACGATCTCTCCCGAGCAGGCCGAACGTCTTCGTTCGGCGATCGCCCAGTATGATCTTCACCAGATCCGCTTCGAAGTCATGGGCTTCACAGATCAACTTGGCACCGCTCCACGCAACACGACCTTATCTCAGCAACGTGCCGATGCCGTTCGTGAACTGTTAGGGCAGATCGGAATCGAGCCACAGAAGATCGTGGCAAGCGGTAAAGGGATCGAAAAGGTCGATATCGATATATCTGAGTCCGACGAGGGGCGTCCTGAGAGTCGCCGAGTAGATATCTACCCCGCCCCCTGATGATCCAGATCAAACGTGATCGTTGTTTTAGGTTCGTTGCCGCTGGCGCGTTGTTCTTCGATCGTGATATACCACACGGTGGTGGTATGCACGTAGATGGCAATCCCTTCTTGTAGACGTTCAAAACCTTCGTCGTGAAGGGCGGTTCGAAACATCACATCGTCGTGCACAACACAACAATAGCGTTCACCATGATGTCGATCGGTGACCGTGATCATCACCTCTTCGGCTTCGAGCAATGGACGCTGAAAGTGAACGATCATGCGCTGCCAATTCCCGTCTGTCTCCAGCGTGACCTTGTTCGTGATCGCCTCTGCCTCATGCATCGAGGATTGTTTGCTGAAGGAGATCGGTTTGCTCACTGAACCGGTAGATGGGCCCATGGTCGCCTCGGAGAATGGTAGGGAGAGATCGATCGAACACTGTCGACCCAGTCGTTCAAAGATCGTTCGTAAGTGCTCGCGATAGACATGATCAAAGTCAGTTTTGTTCGGTGCCTGATGACGATCATCGTACCACCAGAACCAGTCACTGGCCTCACACCGACGCACCAACTCCAGCAGCTCCTCTGTGTCACCGGCCTCGCGGACCGCATCACGGGCCTCCTGGAGAGCAGCCCACGCCTGATTCTTGACCGGCGTGCCGATCCAAATGTCAAACGTCCCACGAATCCAAGACCCCGCCACGAACTTCGGTAATCGATGACGGCGACTCGGAAATGCCGCAGCCGCTTCTGAACAGGTCACCACCTCGTACGCCTCGTTGTGTGATAATCGTGCGAGCAAGGACCGAAGGAACGGTGCACCATTGTCGCGATAGAACTCCCAACAATTTTCGCCATCGAGGATCACAGGGATCGTTGCATATGCAAGTGCTTCGTCACCCAATTCCTGTATGATGATACGTCGACGCTCTTCGACCCTACGCAGAAAATCGTCGGCTGCTGCGTCGGCTTCCCACCCTGCATACTCAAATCCGATGGCATCACTCAGACCATGATCACGGAACAAGACAACGATGGGATCATGCTCGCCCCCTACCTCATATTGGAGAAAGGGGCTGGCAGGTGTGTATTCATTGCCGAGAGAATGTCGCAGCACATCGCTGTCGGTTGCGGTCCAGCCGATGCCGGCAGCCGACATCTGTGACAAGGTTGCCGTACTGAGACTGCCTTCGGAAGGCCACATCCCTCGGGGCGACCGACCACTGCGCCGATGCCACTCCGTGATGGCCCGAGTGATCTGCCAGTGAGCATCGTCAGGCGCGGAAAATGCAGGTGATGGTAGTGGTGCCCGCGGCATGGATTCGCGGGCGACATCGGAATCGATCAGAAGAGGCAGGATCGGGTGATTGAACGGCGTGACGCTGATCTCGATCTGGCCGGATCGCTCTGCTTCGATGAGTGTGGAGATCATCGAGGCAAGCAGTTCGCGGTGGACGTTGAGCACGGTATCGAGATCGTTGCGATCAAACGTTGTTCGATCCAAGAGTGTACGGATCTCCGGACGGGTTCTGGTGACCGGACCTGTCCACGCAAGCAACAGCGATACTTGGAGATCGAGCAACTCAGCCGTCGACAATGCTTCGACATCATCAAGACGCTGATACAACTCACGAAATCGAGGTAAGGGGGCGATCATGGTGTCTAGTTGTGCGGTCCGACACCATTGGATCAATGATCGTCGATCATCGAACGTAAACGCTGACGTATCCTTCCGGCAAAGTGCGGTGACCGGGTCGTCAAGCCCGTCCAGATAGGCGTCGACCTGACGCAAGAGCGACGGAACCACATTGACCGTGTGTTTGACCGGAAACTCCTGAAAGATCTTGATGAGGTCCACGTAGTCCTTGACCGTGTGCATGTACACCCACGGCAAGAAGAAGCGATCTCCCACCCGATAGTCCGGTTGATGAAAGTGCCATAAAAAGCATAGTCGCACTGGTAGCATTGCCAAAAATACCAGTTCCGACTTGCTATATTCGAAGCGTCTGCGGGAATAGCTCAGTTGGTAGAGCGTCAGCTTCCCAAGCTGAATGTCGCGGGTTCGAATCCCGTTTCCCGCTCGGAGGAACCCTTGACGCACCACACCATTCGACTGCTGCTGGTCTTGTTCACCGCCGCGGTCACGGTATATGCTCAGCCGACAGTAGCGGTCCTATCGCCCGACACGCTTGACCGACACGGCGTCGTCGATCTGTCGTGTTGCCTTCACTACGTTGCGGCAGATGATGCACGTTTGGCGTCTGATCCGACGGGTACTGAACATCGGTGGAAGCCGATCTTGTTCGGCGGCGACCGCACCGGAGTGTCGGTTCCTGAGCAGTGGGGCGAAGTCGGCTGGTTCAGAGCCCAGTTCAAGGTCTCGGATCGGTCGCGCAATACCGCATTGGGGGTAACGATCCTGACAATGGGTGCCTGCGAGATCTATCTTGACGGAACACTGATCCACAGCATCGGTAGTATTCGGAAAGGCGTCATCCCAGACACTGTATCGACCGACCGGATCTTCCCGCTCGATCCGTTTCTCGATCGATCTGACACGTCAGCCGTGCACACGCTGCTGTTTCGTGTTCGTACGGATGCCTATCCTTCACACGTCGGGCCGGGTTCGTCCTCCGTCTTGTTCAGCGCGACCCTTGGTCGCGTTCGCGACTTCTTTCAAGAACGACTTGCGGCACGCAGCCGATTTCATCGTTCCATGTCGATCCCGTTCGGCATGGTGATCGCGCTCGGAGCGCTTCACCTGCTGATGTACATCTTTGATCGGCGCACCAAGGTGAATCTGGTCTATGCGCTGTTTGCGATCACGTTTTGTGGCATCTTTTTGTGCTGGCATGTGCAGTTCACATCCACCGATCCGACGTGGCTGACGGCATCGTTTTGGGTCATCAATGTCCTTTGGACCTTGATCGTGATCGAGGCACTATTGCTGCTTTCGATGCTGCTCTATGGTTCGGTGTCGAGACGTCGGTGGATCACGGCCTCGGCCGGCGGACTCGTGGTCTTTGTTGCTCCCTTCGTGACCGGTATCAGCGGTACCACGTTCTGGGGGATCTTCACGACCATCGCTGCGGTCGATTTCGGTTGGAACACCTTCAAGGCGATGCGCCGACGTGAAGAAGGAGCATGGGTGGTGGGATTAGGGCTGTTGATCTTTTCGATCTACATCCTCTCCTGGTTCTTCGGGATGTTCCTCGGTCTACTGACGATCAATGAAGACGTGTGGCGCGTGATCTTTATCAGCGGACTGATCAGCATGCCATTGAGCATGTCGGTCTTTCTGGCCCGCAGGATCTCAGCAACGAATGCAAGTCTACGCGAACAGCTTGAGCGCGTCGAAGACCTCACGGCTCAAAAACTGCAACAGGAACGTAGAGCGGTAGAAGAGGAACTTCGCCGACAGCAGTTGGAGGTCGAGAATAACCGCAAGTCGCATGAACTGGAAGAAGCACGAAAGCTGCAGTTCTCGTTGTTGCCAACCACGATGCCCTCTTCGGAGTGGTTCCAGCTTGCAGTAGCCATGAATACTGCAACGGAAGTTGGTGGCGATTATCTCGACTACTACACGCACGGCACGGATCACTACACCTTCGCCATTGGTGATGCAACGGGCCACGGGATGAAGGCCGGCGTGATGGTCGCAACAACAAAGAGTCATTTCCAGACGCATGCGTTGTCGGGATCTCACGAAGTGATCCTCAACAATACCAGCGACGGTATCCGTCGCCTCCAGCTTCCGGGTCTGTACATGTGTATGGCCCTCTTGACGATCGAGCGCCACAAGGCCACGTGGACCGCGGCGGGCATCCCTCCCCTGCTCCACTATCAAGCAGAAACTGGTGCTGTGGTGCGTCGATTGATCAAAGGACTTCCACTTGGGACGCCGCGATCAAGCGAAGTCCAGTCGGTCCATTTCGATGTTGCCGGAGGTGACGTTCTCGTGTTGATGACCGACGGTCTGCCGGAGCTCTTTGACTCGGGACATATGTCGCTGGGTATCGAACCCGTTGAGGAGACGATCGTGCGCCTTGCTGCGCAGGATGCTGCGCGGATCATGGAAGCACTAGCTGATCTCGCCGACGATTGGCGAGGTTCCCAGCCCTATAACGACGACGTGACCTTGATGGTCATCAAGGTCACGTCATAGTGTTGAGTGGAGATGCCGGGAGTCGAACCCGGGTCCGAAGTGGAATCACCGAAGCCTACCACGTGTGTCTTCGATCTACAGGGTCTCGCAGCTGCAGGCACCGATCGATAGGTCTGCTTCTGCCAGTCTCAGAACTTTCTCGCGGACGCGCCCTGAGACGCAACTGCCCGCCAGTCTATCAGAAAGCGTCACCGAGTCAAGAGATGATAGACACTCTCATGATCGATGGCATAGCGGCCTTTACTTAGGCGGCCATGCGATAACCGAAGTTATCGCCAGTTGTTTGTTCGCCAGTTGTATTTACGAGCTCCACCAGCGTAGCTCGACACGCATCTTCGTGATCATCTCACCCCGTCGAAGCCGGTACATCCCCTTCGATAGGTTTTTGATCGTCAACAAATTTACGAAAAATCTTGTTCGATGGTACGCTTGACCTCTTCCATGTACCACTGAGGGGTACTGGTTGCTCCGCTGATCCCAACGTTGGCAGCTCCGTTGAACCACTCGCGGTCCAGCTCTGCGAGGTCTTCAATGAAGTGGGTACGTGGGTTCGCCCCCTTCGCAACGTTGTACAGTACCTTGCCGTTGGAGCTGGCACGACCGGCGACGAAGATGACAACGTCGTTGTTGCGTGCGAACTCGGCCAGAAGATTCTCCCGTCCGGAGACCTGGCCGCAGATCGTGTCCTTGGCGTGAAACTCAGTGGCGATGGCTTCCATGGTATCGACCACCAGCTCGCTGATCCGTGCTTTCAGAGCATCGCGCACAGCATAAAATGTCGGACGGTCCATGGTCGTTTGGGAGAACAACACCGTCTTGCGCGTCGGGTCAACCTGGTCCAGCGCTTCCTCCACGTTCTTGATCACGATGCACTGGTCGTGCACCACACCTCTGACGCCTAGTACTTCGGCATGGTCTTTCTTTCCGAAGATCACGATCTGATAGTCTTGATCGTAGAACTTGCGAACACGTTCCTGCAGTTTGGTGACCACCGGACAGGTGGCGTCGACGAGTTCGATACCGTATTCCCACGCCTTCCGATAGGTCTCGGGTGGTTCGCCGTGTGCCCTGATGATCACCTTGGCGCCACGATCGGCGATCGAGGGAAAATCGTGTACCGTGATGGTCTTCAGTCCTTTTTGTTCGAGTCGTTCGATCTCTTTGGGATTGTGAATGATGTGTCCGAGCACGTACACATTACGTTCTACCCGAGGTGCTGCAAGTTGGTCCTCGGCGATCTGGACCGTGCGGACCACACCCCAGCAAAAGCCGCTGTGGTTGTCGATGGTGACGTTCATCTTAGAATTTTCCAAACGCTGAGATCAGACCGTAGGTGGTATGGTATCGATGCACCAAGTCCAGGATCTTGCTGACTTGTTCATCGATGGTCAAGTTCGTTGTATCGATCTCTACGGCACCCTCGGGTTTGATCAGGGGGCTTGTGGCCCGCTCAGAGTCGAGTTTGTCCCGTAGTGCGATCTGCTCCTTCAACATCGACTCGTCCACAGAGATTCCCTTGGCCTGCTCGTCGGCCAAGCGCCGACGTGTTCGTGCCTCGAGGTCGGCAACGAGGAAGATCTTCACCTGAGCGTTCGGGAAGACCACCGAGCCGATATCGCGTCCATCCATGACGACGCCGCCGTTGAGGCCGATCTCGCGCTGACGTTTGACGAGATGCCGACGCACGGCCGGAAACGAGCTCACCTGACTTACCAGCGAGGTCACCGACGTATCGCGGATGGCATCGGTCACATCTTCATTGTTCAGCAGCGTCCGCTGACCCTGAGAACCTTGCGTCAGCTTGATGGACAGATGGGAACACAGATCATCCAGCGCCAACTCATCGATAGCGACCTTCCCACGGATGGCCGCTAGCGTTACAGCGCGATACATCGCGCCGGTGTCGATGTAGGTGTAGCCGAGGTGTTCTGCAACGCGTCGTGCCGTTGTGGACTTCCCTGCCCCTGCCGGACCGTCGATGGTGATGATAATGGGTGGATGCATCACCGGCAAAGATACTGCCGGTCAGCCTTTCGACTGTTCCAGCTTCGTCGCCATCCGATGGTAGGCGATCAAACCGGCCCCGCCGAACGAGATCGAGCTGGCAATGATCACCAACGGCCAGAAACTGCCGTGACCCGGCATGAGCAAAATGCTGACCAGGAATCCAACGATGCAACCAAATCCGAGGCCCATCAACAACATGCCGATGCGCAGAGCACCATACTTGCGAGAAGATTCGTTCGGCTGCTCATTCAGCAGGCCGGGATCCATCCCTCGTTCGACCATGGCCAGTCGGACGGCTTTTTTGGCTTCATTGCTGCGCCACAAAAAGAGGAACACCGCAAGGATCGCAATGATCGGGATGAAGACGCCGATGATCGCTTCCGGCTCTGGACGATGAAACCCTGTTCCATGGACGGCTGCCAACTCGTCGATCTTCGCGCGCCGCTCCTCGGCCATCAAATCGAGGACGAACTGCTGATAGGCCGTGTCCTTGGCCAGGACCTCGTGACGAGAGACGGTTGGCGTGTCAGGTGCCGCCGTTGCTGTATCGGTGGCGGCTACGACACCTCCAACAGTGAACAGTAGAATAACAAGGACAAGGAGAAGACGGAGAATGATCATAAAAACGCTCCAAGAGGTAATGGACGAAGGACGCCGGACGATGGACGATTCACTACTTTCGACACCAACTTTTCTCCAGGGTTTCATTCGCCCCCTACCGAAACCCTGAGAGGAACATGGTGTCTAAGGCAAAAGGACCATGCACAACGAGCCAGAGCAGGACATCATTGAACGAGCGGCCGCCGGAGACGGGGAGGCCGTGGGGTATCTTGTGGGGGCATATCAGCAGCGGGCCCTATCGCTGGCGGTTCGGATGCTCAAGGATCGTTCGGAAGCCGAAGATGCCGTTCAGGACGCGTTTATCCGCATGTATCGGTCACTGGCGAGCTTTCGGTTCGACAGCAACTTTTCCACATGGTTCTATCGGATCGTCTACACGACCTGCCTGAATATCTTGCGTTCGCAGCGTCGGATGCCGCTGATGGACCAGATCGATGAGGAAACGGCGCCGTCGTGGGTGGAGCCGGAGATCTTCGACACAATGGACCGAGAGTTGATCGAATCGGTGCTGCAAGAAGAGTTTGCGAACATGTCCCCTACCTATGCCGCCGTGATGGACCTGTTTTATGTGAAAGAGTGTTCGTACGAGGAGATCGTTCGTGTGACGGGCATGCCCCTCGGTACGGTCAAGACACGTCTGAATCGAGGTCGCTCAGCGCTGCGTGATGCACTGTTAAAGCGTCTTCCGGAGCTTCGATCATGACACAAGAACAACTTGATCGTTTGCTGGCAGGCCAGCTTTCGCCGTCTGAGTATGAGCGACTGAGTGCGACGTACGGTGCGGAGACGCTGCGCAGGATCATGGACGGCGACGTCCGACTTCGCGATGCCATTATGACGGTCTCTGCCCAGCCCCCTATCGATGATCTTGCGGAGCGAATCGGGAAGTCTATTGAGCAAGAACGGGCCCTACCCCGGTGGTTGCAGTTTTTGTCACGCTGGGGGGTAGCGATCGGGCTTGGACTGGTCATGATCGTTGTTGTCAGCGTGGCCCCAGTGATCCCAGACCTAATGCGTTCCATTGATGCTCCGGTGAGCCCCCTGATATGGACCATTGGCGGTATCCTGTTGATCGGATTAGCGGTTGCTTTCTATCTGGAGTTTGGAGATCGCCGATAGTCTATCTTTGTCGATATGTCGGCCTTCCTCTCCATCCGCGATCTGGTCCATACCTACAGCAATGGTTTTACGGCCTTGCGAGGAGTGTCTTTTGATGTTGAACCGGGTGAATTCCTGGTCGTCATCGGTCTCTCCGGCAGCGGTAAATCCACGTTGCTTCGAGCGATCAACCGGCTGATCGAACCAACGTCGGGGTCCATCCTCCTCGATGGAGTCGATGTTGCACACATCACCGGTCCGGCACTGCGCGATCATCGCGCCAGCATCGGAATGATCTTTCAGCATTTCAATCTGATCGATCGGCACACGGTGATGGACAATGTGCTCTATGGTGCACTAGGTGCAACGCCGGCGATGGCATCGATCCTGAAGAGATTCACTCCGAAACAGCGTGAAGAAGCACTGCAGGCATTGCATGTGGTGGGCATCGCTGACAAAGCCAAGAACCGAGCTGATGCTCTCTCCGGCGGACAACAGCAGCGAGTTGCGATCGCACGTGCCC
Organism: uncultured Hyphomicrobiales bacterium; assembly: GCA_964467455.1. Taxonomy (GTDB): domain Bacteria; phylum Bacteroidota; class Ignavibacteria; order Kapaibacteriales; family Kapaibacteriaceae; genus OLB6. The sequence goes on from CAYXQJ010000001.1 coordinate 20,833, forward strand.
TGATGCAGCATCCGAAGATCCTGTTGGCTGACGAACCGGTGGCATCGCTCGATCCATCGACGTCACATTCTGTGATGCAATACCTCGAACAGATCAACAAGGAACGCGGCACCACCGTGATCTGCAACCTGCACTTTCTCTCCCTGGTGCGTCGGTATGCCACCCGCGTCATTGCGCTCAAAGGTGGCGAGCTCGTGTTCACCGGACATCCCGACGAGATCACCGATGATTGGTTCAAAACGATCTACGGCGAAGATGCCGTCGAAGTGGAGATCCGATAGATGAAGTGGCGCATTCCCGTTTCCGCCTCCGTGTTGGATCTCTTCGTTGGTGCGTATCTCTATGCCGCCATCGGCAAAGTGATCATACCCGAACTCCTAACGATCTCTTCTCCGTGGTCATCGATCGATACGATCCTGACGATCGTCTTTGCATTATTCACTGTGGTCGTCGGTGCTGTTGCCGAGATCTCGCTCGGTGCGTTCTTTATCCGTGGCGCCCTTCCGACAGAAGATCGCCCCACCGGACGGTTGTGGACGCAGCATCTTGGCTGGCTCACCTTCAGCGTCAGCGTCCTCGCCGGCTGGATCCTCACCGAGATCTCTCCGATCGAGTTCTTTTCCGGTAATGGGTTGAAAGGGGCAGGCAGGATCTTTGGTGCGTTGCTCACACCCAATTTTGACATTATTGGTGAAGCGCTTGATGCGATGGTCGTGACGATCTTCACGGCCTTCATGTCAACGATCATTGCCGTCCCGTTGGCCTTCCTCCTGGCGTTTCCGGCAGCACGCAATGTGATGAATCAAGGTCCGATGGAGCGGTCGATCTATTCCGGACTACGCGCAATCTTGAACATTACGCGATCGATGGAACCCATTATCTGGGCCATCATCTTCTCCGTATGGGTAGGCATCGGCCCCTTTGCCGGTATGTTGGCCTTGGTGGTGCACACGATCTCATCGCTGGCAAAGCAATATTCGGAGCAGATCGAAGATGTTGACGACGGACCCATTGAAGCGATCTCCGCCACCGGTGCTACGCGACTGCAGGTGTTGTGGTTCGCCATTGTGCCGCAGTGTGTGATCCCCTTTCTCTCCTTCACGATCTACCGCTGGGACATAAACGTCCGCATGGCTACCATCATCGGCTTTGTCGGCGGCGGCGGCATCGGTACACTGCTGACGCAGTATCAAGGTGTAAGTAAGTTCCACGAAGTTGGCACATTGGTCATCGTCATCACCGCCGTCGTGTGGCTGCTCGACGTTGCCAGTGCCCGTATACGCGAGGCATTGAAGTGATATGGCACGGATCCAACAAACCTTCGAGACCAATAAGTCTGTTGCCGAGATGCGGTCGCTCCTCGATACCAAGGTGCTCACCCGTCCCGAGATCTCCCTTCTGCTCAATGACCACCGCTGGGACGGTAACGTCCTCCACGCCTCCGGCAGTCTTGGTCAAGGCACTGTCACACTTGAACACGGTCGCGCCACTATCGATATCGAATTGTCCATGTTCGGCTCTGCCGCCAAAGGCAAGATCGAACAAACCCTCAATTCCACATTCAAGCAACTAACAGACTAATTCTAGCCCTCTAGCTATCTAGCCCTCTAGCTATCTAGCTGACTAGCCGACTAGCTGACTAACATGAGTTTCGTCCACCTCCACAACCACACCTTCTACTCCCTTCTTGATGCGGCTGCCGCACCCGAGAAGTTGATCCTTGCTGCGAAGGAAGATGGTCAGTCGGCGATCGCCATCACCGACCACGGCGTGATGTTCGGATGCTTCGAGTTTTATAAAAAGGCGAAGAAGCACGGCATCAAACCCATCATCGGTTGTGAGGTCTACATTGCCGTCAAGAGTCATACCGATCGTGAGAAATATGCTGATGCCGGCAAGAAGCGCAACTATTACCACCTCGTCCTACTTGCGAAGAATGAGACGGGCTACAAGAACCTCATCAAGCTAACCTCCATCGGACACACGGCAGGGTTCTACTACAAACCACGGATCGACTTCGATCTGCTCCGACAACATCACGAAGGATTGATCGCCACCTCTGCCTGTTTGGCTGGGCCGATCAACGCTCCTCTGTTGGCCGGAGACATGGACACGGCGAAGAAGAATGCCTTGCTCTTGAAAGACATCTTCGGTGAAGATTTCTATATCGAACTGCAAGACCATGGACTGCCAGAAGACAAGCAGGTCTTGGAATATGCGCCGAAGCTGGCCAAGGAGATCGGCGTCAAGATCGTGGTCACAAATGACGCGCACTACATCACAAAGGAACACGCTGCGGCGCACAACGTGATGCTGCACATCAACAAGGATGCGGCCTTCGCGAAGGAGACAAACTTCGATGTGCGCCGTGACCTTCGCTACCGCGTACCTGAGATGTATCTCAAGACGCAGCAGCAGATGAAGGACCTATTCAAGGACTTCTCGGAAGGGATCGAATCCACACTAGAGATCGCTGAAAAGATCGACCTGAAGATCCCCGACAAACTGCAGATGCCGCAGTTCCCGATCCCGGAAGAGTCGGATGCCACCACGCTTGACGACTACCTCGAAGAACTGACGATGCGTGGTCTGGAAGAGCGCTATTCGGTGATGACCTCGGAGATCCTTGACCGTGTCGGCTTTGAGCTCACGGTGATCAAGAAGATGGGCTATTCGGGCTACTTCCTGATCGTGCAGGACTTCATTCGTGCCGCACGCGACATGGGTGTGCGTGTCGGACCTGGTCGTGGTTCTGCCGCCGGGTCATTGGTCGCCTATGCCCTGCGCATCACCGACATTGACCCCTTGAAGTATGATCTGCTGTTCGAGCGCTTCCTCAATCCAGATCGGGTATCGATGCCCGATATTGACGTTGACTTCTCGGACGACAAGCGCGATCGGGTGATCGCCTACGTCAAAGAAAAGTACGGTGCCGAATCGGTCGCCCAGATCATCACGTTTGGTACACTCTCTTCGCGTGCAGTGTTGAAAGATGTTGGACGTGTTCTGGGGATCGACCTTTCGACGATCAACTCCATCACGGACAAGATCCCGGTCGTGATGGGTAAGGTTCCGCCCCTTAAAGAAGCCCTTGAACTGCCTGAGCTCAAGTGGGTCAAGGAATCTACAGACCAAAAGATCAAGGATCTGATCGAGTATTCGCTAGTGCTTGAAGGTTTTGCCCGGAACTCCTCGCTCCATGCTGCCGGTGTGGTGATCGCACCGGGGCCGATCTCGGACTACGTGCCGGTGTATAAGACGCCGCAGACCGAGCCGGCAACGCAGTACAACATGAAGGACCTCGAAGAGGCCGGCTTGTTGAAGATGGACTTTCTTGGCCTTCGCACACTGTCGATCATCGACAATACGCTTGACCAGATCAAACGTAATCACGGCATTGAGATCGATCTCGATAAGATCCCCTTCGACGATCCCGAGACGTATGAGATGTTCGGACGCGGGCAGACGCTCGCTGTCTTCCAATTTGAATCCGAGCCAATGCAGGATGCGATGCGGAAACTCAAACCGCAGTCGTTGGAAGATCTCATCGCCATGAACGCCTTGTATCGACCGGGTCCGATGGACAACATCCCGGACTTCATCGATCGTCGGCATGGACGGAAGTCCATTGAATATCTGCACGACTTGATGGTCCCCGTCCTCGAGCGTACCTACGGTGTGATCGTCTATCAAGAACAGGTCATGCAGCTCGTCCAGGTATTGGCCGGCTTCACGCTGGCCCAAGCCGACTTGATGCGTCGCGCCATGGGTAAGAAGGACGAGAAGCTCATGGCCGAGCAACGCACCTTGTTCATTCAGGGGGCTGAGCAGCACGCTCAGATCGAAGCAAAACTTGCCGGACAGATCTTCGACCTCATTCAGAAGTTCGCATCCTACGGTTTCAACAAATCACATTCGGCTGCGTATGCCTATTTGGCCTATCAGACGGCATACCTGAAGACACACTACACGGCAGAGTTCCTTGCTGCGAACATGACGGCCGAACTCAACGATCAGGCCAAGATCGTTGCCTTGATGGAAGAAGCAAAGAGGTATCAGATCTCCGTCAAGCCCCCTGACATCAATCAGTCGGTGGCGACCTTTGTGGCAAAAGACGGTGAGATCTATTTCGGCATGGCGGCGATCAAGAACGTCGGTATCAGCGCCGTCGATTCGATCATCGAAGCGCGCAGTGAAGGCCCCTTTATCTCGATCTTCGACGTGGTAAGTCGGATAGATCCTAAGGTGGCCAATAAGAGGGTCCTTGAAGCACTGGTCTGTGCCGGTGCATTGGATTCGCTCAAGAACGGACATCGGGCTCAGCTATATGCTGTGATCGAGACGGCGGTAGAGTATGCCAAGAAAACGCAACAAGGTGGACCAACTTCGATGGATTCGTTGTTCGGCGATGCCGAGGTGACGAAACCGGTCGAACCGGGTCTGCCGCCGATCGAGCCATGGCCGGAGCGTGAACGTCTGCACAAGGAACGCGAATACCTGAACTTCTACATTAGTGGTCACCCGCTGCAAGAATATGCGACGGCCGTGCAGTCGTTCTCAACATTGAATCTTGGCAAGATCGATCCCGAGAAGCATGATTCGGTCGTGCGGTTGTGCGGTATCATCAGCGACATCCGCACCAGACTAGACAAACGAGAGAACACCATTGCCTTTGTGCGTGTCGAGCAATACACCGGCGCGTGTGAATGTGTGTTCTGGAGCGACAAGTACAAACAGTTCGGCGAGGTTCTCCAGCCAGACGCGATCCTCGTCTTCGTTGGACGTTGCGAGATCAACGGCTCGAACGTCAAGATCTACGTGGATGACGTCCTGACGATGAAACAAGCCGAACAACGGTTGGCCAAAGGATACGTGTTGCGATTGGATGCCGAACGCGTGCAGGTTGAACAGCTGCAGACGTTGCGCGAGCGTTGCAACGTTGGTGAAGCTACTGCTTCGTTGACCTTTATCGTGAACCGACCCGACGGCAAGGTCCAGTATCACACCATGGCCAAGATCCCCTATTCGAACGAGACAACGGCCTTCCTCAAGGAAACGTTTGGTGATGCCAATGTCCTACTTGAGACCGAGCATTAAGCCCGCATGGAACGCCTGACGAGTGCACTGGGCATCATCGTGATCTTGGCGATCGCGTGGGCGTGGTCAGGAGATCGGCGTGCGGTCAACCGTCGGACGGTCCTTTGGGGACTCGCACTTCAACTCATCTTAGCGATCCTCGTTGTTGCGTTTCCGCCAGGCGTCAAGGCTTTCGAGGCCATCGGTGGTGGTGTCTCATGGTTCTTAGGATTCGCCAACGATGGTGCTGTGTTTTTGTTCGGTGACCTTGCCAGGTCTGATAAGCGTTCTCAATTCGGCTTCCAGTTCGCACTGACGATCATGCCGATCATCGTTTTCCTCAGTGCGTTCATGGCCGGACTCTACCATTTGGGTGTGGTGCAAAGGGTCGTCCGTGGGATGGCCTGGGTGATGCAGCGGACGATGAAGACTACGGCCATCGAGTCGTTGAGTGCTGCAGCGAATGTCTTCCTCGGTCAAACCGAAGCACCGCTGATCATTCGTCCATACATCGCAACGGCTACAACATCGGAGTTGTTCGCCTTGATGGTCGGAGGATTCGCCACGATCGCCGGTTCTACGATGGGCGTGTACATTGCCATGGGCGTGCCGGCCAACTACTTGATCATTGCGAGTCTGTTGGCGGCACCGGGTGGACTTGCGTTGTCGAAGATCGTCATGCCGCAGGTTGCCTCGCACGACACGGTTGACGTACGTGAGTCATCACCTGTCGAAGGAGGGTCGAACATCGTCGATGCCATTGCACGCGGAGCCTTGGATGGTTTTAAGATCGCCGTGAATGTTATTGTCGTGTTGCTCGCGTTCAAGGCACTTGTGGCACTGTTCGATGCCACGTTGGCGATGGCCTCACTTCCATCATTCGATGTGATCCTCGGATATGCCTTTACGCCATTCGCATGGCTTACCGGCGTACCGATGTCGGAAGTACAAACGCTGGCGTCGCTTCTCGGGGTAAAGATCAGCCAGACGGAGTTCCTGGCCTACGAGAAACTGTCAATGCTGATCTCGCAAGGGGCGATCTCCCCTCGTACGGTCTCTATTGCCACAGTGGCTCTCTGCGGCTTTGCCAATATTCTGAGTATCGGCATCCAGATCGGCGGCTTTGGCATCATGGCACCGGAACGACGCGGAGACGTTGCCCGCCTCGGATTCAAAGCCATGGTGATCGGTGCACTGGCGAACCTTCTCGCCGCCTGCGTGGTTGGCTTATTCGTCTAGCCCATCACGTCGCATCTTCTTCATGCGGTCCATGATCATACGTTGAAGTTCGTCGCGAAAGCGTGCTTCGAACACCACGTACTGAGCGTACTGTTTTGTTGACAGGATCGGCTTGAGCTCGTCAAAACGCGATTCGATCGTTTTCTCAAGGTCACGGATCAGATTCCGAAGTGCTAACGTCTTCTCACCGAGTTCTGCGTCAGAGGCACCGCGTCCAATGGCTCCTTGTAGGTCACGTGCCGCCGCATCGATCTTTATTTGTTGCTCATGAAAGCGGTCTTGGTGTCTGTTGTAGACCGCAAAAAAACGCTCGACCTGATCACCCTTGAGATCAAGAATGTCGAGTAGCTTGACCTTACGCAGGTCTTCAATGCGCTGACGCATCTTCTCCCGTTTCGGAGCACCATCGCCCGGCTGAGCGCAGACACCTTGAAATGCCCCAACGACCAAAAGCAGGAACATGACAAGCAATACTGGAACGCGTCTCATTACATCTCCTCCAACAGTGCGTCGATGTCTTGATCGGTCAAGATCGTTGGTTCGACTTCGGCGACCTCGACGATCCGATCGATGGCTTGCTCATCGATCACTTCCGAAAGATACTCAGCAGCCAGTGTTTCAGAGTCCATATCAGAGATCGCAGGTTCGGTTACGGCGGTGACGGTCGGTGTTGGTGTTGGTTCAACAACATCACGTGTCGGAGGCGTCACCATCCACAAGACAACAGCTGCCGTGGCTGCCGTGGCGGCAACAGAGACACGCAGGAACCACTGCCGACGGCTTCGGCGTACCTGAAGCGCATTGACGACATCAACACTCAGGTTGCGTGTTGCGCGGTCCATATGTTCCTGATAGGCCTCACGGCCGATCTGCTTTTTGGCCGCATCCAGAATCCGTTCGTCGTCGCGTTCAGCGTTCATGTTCGATCCATTTCTCGTAGTATTCACTTGCTCGCAGGTGGTCAGCGATCTTCTTGACCGCCCAATGATAGTTGGCCTTCAGGGTCTCCTTATTCGCACCCAGCATCGTTGCGATCTCTTCATACGACAGCTCGTCGTAGTATCGCAAACAAAAGGTCTCGCGTTGTTTAGGTGGAAGCTTCGTCAGCACCTCTTTGAAGTACCGCTCAAAGTCGCTCTGTTCCGTGTGCTCAAGCGGACTCCACTGGTGAGCAACAACGTCGCGTTCACCCTCGGCCTCACCCACAGAAAAGAACGACATCAGCTTCCGTTTTCGAAGCATAGAGTTGCAGACATTTACCGTGATTCGGTACAACCACGTCTGCAATGAACTGTTGCCTTGGAATCGATCGATCCCGTTGATCGCTTTTAGAAAGACCTCTTGCGCCGCATCGCGTGCATCCTCGCCGTGACTCAGATGACGAAGCGCGACGGCATAGACAAAACGCTGATGCCGCCGAACGAACTCCGTTGCAGCTCGGTCGCGCTCACCGGCCCGAAAGGCCTCAAGGATCTCACTGTCGTGTTCCAGAGCAATGGTCACAGTGTTCATGGATACTGCCGTAATGTAACCCGCCTACGACCAAGAACCATAGCCGACGGTTTAATCAGACCTGGACAGACCTCCAACGACCCGAGCGGTGTACCAACAGTGACACCGCCGCAAACGTCACGTAACCGACCAAGATGCCTAGCCAAATGCCCGTTGGACCGAGGCCGACGGGGCCAGAGAGCACCCAGGCAAGGGGGAACTGCAATCCCAGAAGACAGCCGGCAGTGATCAGCATACTCGTCACAGCTGCGCCGGCACCACTGATGGCCCGAACGGTAACGATGCCGATACTGAAGAAGACGTAGCCGAAGACCGTTATCCGCAAGTAGGCGAGTGCCGCCTCCAGGGTGTCGGGACTCGAGGTGTAGAGTCTGACGAAGTACTCCCCTGCCAGCCATACCACCACGGCTAGCCCTATCATCAGCGTCGAGCCCTGACGGATCGCTGAACGGTGATAGGCCGCCACTCTATCCGGTTTCTTTGCACCAAGATTCTGCCCCGTTGCAACTTCCACAGCCACACCAAGGGCAAAGACGCTCATAAACACCACCATGTCCACATTCAGCCCCAAGGTGTATGCCGCCGTCACCGACGTGCCATATCCGCCAACTACCACGAAGATGAGGGCTCGGTTGACACTCACAGAGATCATCTGCAGCGATGCCGGCAATCCTAGCTTGCCGATCCTCATCAACAATCCGAAGTCAGGACGAAACCGGTCGAATCGTAGCTTCAGGGTCGTCTTCCCCGTCGTTACGGCCCACAGCGCCACCACGCTTCCGGAGATCTGTGACAACGCCGTCGCCAATCCAGCCCCTGCCAAACCCATCATTGGGAACGGACCCCATCCAAAGATCAGGAAGGGGGCGAGCACAGCGTTCAAGATCGTCGTCATGATCAAGACAGTCATCGGAAAAACGGTGTTGCCCGTGGACCGGATCACTGAGAAGATCTGGAAGTTGACAAGGTTCGCCGTAAATCCGAGGTACAAGAAGGTCATGTACGAGAGCGACATCTCCGCAACGTCGGTCTCCATCCGCATCAGCTTTGGGATCAAGGGCATGATCAGATACAACAGGATCGTGATACTGCCGGCGATGGTGACCATTCCGCCGATCGCTTGAGCTGCTGTCCTACCGGCTTCTTCCAAGTCTCCCTCACCTACCCGCCGGGAGACGATGATCCCGGTTCCGACCGCAAATCCGCTGGCAAGGGTGAAGACGAGGAAGGTGATCTGGTCGCTGGCACCGATGGCTGCGATGGCTCCGTCGCCCAATCGTGAAGCGTAATAACGGTCGATCAACGAATAGATCATGTTGACCAGAAAACTGAAGGCCATCGGTATGGCAAACAATCTCAGCGATCGGTCAATGGGGTCGTTGATGAGGTCGGTTCGTGAACGTAGTGCGGTCATGGGCTGCGAGTGTACGAAGGAAGCGCCGAATTACGATACGGTCACATGAATGTTTCGTCATGAAACCCTTCTTGATCTAGCGGTAAATTGTAGCAAACACGTGCTATGATCTCAACACACCACATCATCTACCTCGCTCTGGCAGGCGTTTACGCAGCTCGAGTGGCGTTCTTCTTTCGTGGTGTCCTGCGAGAGCGTACACGATGGGTACGGGAACCTTTCACGCCCCGCATCTCGATCATCGTACCGGCCAGGAATGAGCAGGCCAACATTGAGCGGTGCGTTCGATCCCTTGCCCGACTCGAGTACCCGTCGGAGTTGCTCGAGATGATCGTGGTAAATGACCGGAGCACGGATGGGACGGCACAACTCCTTGACGATCTGGCACAAACGTATCCGATGATCACGGTGCTGCATCGCACAGAGTCCGAGGTCGACCCTAATCTGCGCGGCAAACCCGGAGCGCTGCAATACGGCATCGACCACAGTCAGGGTGACATCATCTTGATGACGGACGCCGATTGTGAGGTACCGCCCCAGTGGGCAGTGGCAATGACGCGACCGTTCAACGACGAGCACGTTGGAATGGTCAATGCCATGACCTCGGTCGCCGGAGGCACGATCTTCGACAAGATCCAAGATGTTGAGTGGACCTATACACAATCCATGGCCTGCGGCGGCGTTGGCAACGGCACACCCCTCGGCTGTTTTGGCAACAACCTGGCGATTCGACGTTCGGTGTTCACTGCACTGGGCGGATATCGCGACATTCCGTTCAGCGTCACTGAAGACATGGCTCTGCAACTCGCCGTCGAGCGTGCCGGACATCTGATCCGATTCGTGATCCAGGAAGAAACATCGGTGATCACGCAGCCGTGTCCAGACCTTGCCGATTACATCAAGCAGCGTCATCGTTGGGTTCGTGGTGGCACAGGCCTCGGTCCGCGGGCGGCTGGTTTCGTTCTTAGCGGCGTTGCACTCTGGCTCGGCATCGCACTCACTATCGCAGACCATGCCTGGCCCTGGCTGATCGGCATGGTGGCACTGCGGCTGCTAGCGGATGGCGCCTTGGTCGCCTCTTCTTCCATCGCCGTTGGCCGAAAGCGTCTGCTTCCCATGATCATTCCGTCGATGAGCATCCTCGTGCTTACAGAATTGGTCCTTCCGATCCTTGCACTCAAAAAGCAGGTGACGTGGAAAGGCCAGATCTTTAAGAACTGATCTGGTCCAACAGGTCGAACACCGAGACCCAAGCAACCTTGGTATGCGTCGATAGTGCCTGCTGACACATGGCGTTGAGCGAGACATGGACATCTCCGTGCAGCGATCGTACTTCCTCGGTCTCTATGGCTAGTGCACCTTGAGGTACTTCTGGATGGCGCTTACCATGTAGACCGGCCTGACCGCAGCAATACGACGTTGTTGGTATCGACACACGACCACTCACCCGCTCGCAGATCCTTCGCATGCGCTCAACGTCGCCCGTATGATGTGTCCCACATCCCGGATGGAGAACAACGTGTCCTGCAGGCTTCGTGATCGGTAATGACGGCAGGATCCATTCTTCCACAAAACGCAGCGGTGATACAACGTCAACACCGTATTCGCTACCGGCCGCGATCAAGGCGGCGGCACACGTACTCGTGTCTGTGACAACTGAGAGGTCGGAAGCATCGGTCATCGTCGTCAACACATCGAAGGTAGCGCGCACTCGTGCGGATGCTGCTTCAGGAAATCCTTGCGATGAGAATGGCTGGCCACAACACAACGTACCGTGATCGTCAGGAATGATCAGTTCGATCCCTGCTTTGTCACACACCGAATGTATCACGCTCAAGGTTCGATCTGCCCAGCGTGATGGACATGACGGCATCAGCACGATACGACGTTGATACTCTACGTTCGCATGGTCAGATGTCTCTCCTCGCCGAGTTGATCGTTCAAACATCTTCGGTGCGACCGCATTCACGATTCCATAGTGTCGAGCGGCGAACTGGGCAGCCCCCTTCATGATCGTTGAATGTTGATCTGACCGAACGTGTTTGACCAAGGCGCCGGTGTCGATGTGGACAGGACAGACAACGCTGCACATGCTGTCGGCAGCGCAAGAGTCCATACTGAGCTTTTGTTCGTCGTGCTTCAACGCTCGAGCGATCGACGGATCGTGGCTAGTGAGGATCTCGCGCCGTAAGACGATGCGCTGTCGGGGTGTCAGCGACGTGGTACGGGTTGGACAGACGTGTTCGCAAAAACCACACTCGATACAGGCATTGACCTCTTCGTCGACCACCGGAACCGGTTTGAGGTTCTTGAGATGGATCATGGGATCTTGACTCAAGATCACATCCGGATTGAGGATACCATTGGGATCAAGCAGGTCCTTGATGCGCCGCATCAATGCATAGGCAACACGTCCCCACTCACGTTCTACATAGGGGGCCATGTTACGACCGGTGCCGTGTTCGGCTTTGAGAGAGCCCTGATACTTGCCAACGACAATGTCGGCGATCGTGTCCATGAATCGACCGTATCGCGACACTTCATCTTCTGTTGAGAAATCTTGGTTGACGACGAAGTGAATGTTCCCATCCTTGGCATGTCCAAAGATGATGCCCTCGTGATAACCGTGCTCCGTAAAGGCCTGCTGCACATCGGCAACCAAACGTGCCAACTGCTGTGGAGGTACGGCGATGTCTTCATTGATCATCGTCGATCCTTTAGGGCGCATGGCACCAACCGTTGGCATCAGTCCCTTTCGCAACCTCCAGAGAAGAGCTTGTTCGGTGGGATCGGTCGTCCACGGACCAGGCAACGTTGGAGCGATACCATGAAACTCAACAAGCAGTGCCGCTGCTCCCGGCCTCGTGATCCGCAGATGATCCGGCGTATGTGATAGGCCTGCGAAGGAGCGGAGTGATGCGTCGTCCATCAACTCTACGGCAGCCGCGCCTGAAGACGTCCACATTGGCACCGTTGCGCATGCTTCATCAAGACTATCGTAGACGAAGATCGCCGTCCACTTCTGGCGTGCATCAGGGATCGTTCGATACGTGACCTCTTCCACGAAGCCTAATGTGCCTTCGCTACCCACAAACAATCGCATCAGGATCTGCGAAGGACGATCTTCATCAAGAAATGCATTGAGCGAATATCCGATCGTGTTCTTGATCGTATACTTTCGGCGGATCAACGCGCAGAGTTCATCGTCGTGTCGGATCTCATCACGTAACTCGGTCAGTGCGCGGTAGAGTTGTGGTCGTTCGCGCGCTAACATCTCATCACTGTCGTTCGCGGCCGTATCAAGCGACCACCCATCTGCCAGGATGATCTTCATCGACTCGATCGTGTGATACGAATTGAGCTGCGTGCCACAACACATCCCGCTCGCATTATTCGCAACGATGCCGCCGACCATGGCCGCATTCATCGAGGCAGGATCCGGTCCGAGCTTTCTTCCGTAGGGGGCGAGCACAGCGTTCACACGTCCACCCGTTACACCCGGTGCTACACGAACGCGATGACCATCATCGAGAACGCTGATCTGGTGCCAATGACGTGATACATCGATGAGGACACCGTCCGTGACAGCTTGTCCGGACAAGCTTGTACCAGCGGCGCGGAACGTAACATGCTGACGTTCGGCGTTGGCCCACTCGAGCAGTTGAATCACGTCGTGGCGGTCGCGTGGACGGGCTACGGCCGTTGGGACCAATCGATACAGTGAGGCATCGTGCGCCATGACCAGACGGTCCACCAAGGACGTGGACACAAAGTCGAATGGCGGCCTTGGCATCACACCTGGATCACGCCGTTGCGGAGTTCCGGGATCGACGGTTGATGGCTTGCAACGGCGATACCGCGGCTGATCACGTCGCGGGTATCGGTTGGACTGATGATGCCATCAACCCACAGTCGCGAGGCGGCATAGAGCGGCGTCGTTGTGTCGTCATACTTCTTCTGGATCTCGGCGAGCATCTGCCGTTGCTGTTCTTCCGTGATCGTTTCGCCATTTTTTTCCAGCGCAGCCAGTCGGATCGTCAGCAGCGTCTTCGCTGCCTGAGCACCGCCCATCACGGCGATCTGTGCCGTCGGCCATGCAAAGATGAACCGGGGATCGTAGGCCTTTCCGCACATGGCATAATTCCCGGCACCATAGGAGTTACCCATGATGATCGTGAACTTCGGGACAACGGAGTTGGCCACGGCGTTGACCAGCTTTGCGCCGTCCTTGATGATGCCGCCTTGTTCAGCACGTGTGCCCACCATGAAGCCGGTCACGTCTTGCAGGAACACAAGAGGGATACCGCGTTGATTACAATTGAGGATGAAGCGAGCGGCTTTGTCGGCAGAATCGGAATAGATCACGCCCCCTACCTGCATCTCCCCTTTACCGGATTTGACGATCTCACGGTTGTTAGCGACGATGCCGACGGCCCATCCGTCGATGCGGCCGTAACCACAGATGATGGTGCCACCGTAGCCGGCCTTGTATTCATCGAACTCGGAGTTGTCGAGCAGGCGCGCAAGGATCTGGCGCGTTTTGTACGGTTTGGATCGATCGGCAGGCATGATGCCCCAGATCTCTTCCGGGTCGAATGCCGGCGGCTGAGGTTCGATGCGCGAGAACAGCTCGTGTTTGCCTTTGGACGGGGCGAACTTATCCACGAGGGATCGGATCGTTGTCAGGGCTTCTTCGTCGGATTCGACCTTGTAGTCGATCACTCCGGAGACCGTGCTGTGCATGGTGGCACCACCGAGCGGCTCAATGGTCGTCTTTTCACCGATGGCGGCCTCTACGAGGGCGGGACCGGCCAAAAAGACGCTTCCGGTGCCGTTGACGATGAGGGCTTCATCGCTCATGATCGGCAGGTAGGCCCCACCGGCGACACAGGGTCCCATGATGGCCGCGATCTGCGGCACGCCCATGGAGCTGAGGATGGCGTTATTTCGGAACTGACGTCCGAAGTGCTCTTTGTCGGGGAAGATCTCATCCTGCATTGGCAGGAAGACGCCGGCGCTGTCGACGAGGTAGATGATCGGCAGTCGGTTCTCGATGGCGATCTCTTGCGCCCGCATGTTCTTCTTGGCCGTCATGGGGAACCACGCACCGGCTTTGACCGTGGCGTCGTTAGCGACGATCAAACATTCGCGTCCGCAAATGATCCCAACGCCCGCAACAACGCCGGCTGACGGCGCTCCGCCCTCGGCTTCATACATGCCTTCTGCGGCGAAGAGTCCGATCTCGAGGAACGGCGTATCATCGTCGGTAAGCAATGCGATGCGCTCACGGGCGGTGAGCTTACCTTTTGCTTTGTGGCGTTCGATCGCTTTTTTGCCGCCACCTAGTCGTGTGCGGTCACCCACGCCGTCAAGGACACGCATCCGCTGGCGATTCGCATCCGCGTTCGCCTCGTACGTAAGATCGTGCTCTATCGAGGAGCCGATCATGCGTGACCTCAGTTACCTTGTTGGGCCGGTTGTTGGGCCGGTTGCTGAGCCGGCTGCTGCACCGGAGCCGGCGAACCGGTCGGTGGTGCGTTCACGGGGACCTCAGCGCCTTCAACGGTCGCTTGACGTTCGCCGGTGCCGGCTTCGGTCAAGAACACCTTGTTGACCAGCAGCGCAATGATCATGATCGCTGCCGTAAGGCCGATGGTAAGGTTCTGCAGAAAATTGCGGCCGGCGCGTACGCCAAAAAGGTTCATTGCCTGACCGCCGAGTCCGCCCATGCCCGAGATCATCTCTGCCTTGCCCGGTTGGATAAGGACGACAAGGATGAGGAGGACGGAGGCGAAAACGCTAAGAAGGATGAATAGTGTTGCCATAGACTTGCAATATAAGAGTTTAGCTCACTTTGAACAACGGTAGCCAACACACGGGGCAATGCTGAGGTCCATGCTGTTCGACATGAACCAGCCCAAGAACGTATCGTACCGCCCCTCGTTCTTTCGAAAGTAGCCGTTCATCTCTTTCTTGTCACCGTAGGCATAGAGCCACCACAGGTACTCTTCAAGCCACCCTGCTTTGGCAACCCTGGCATGCCAATCCAAGACGGTATTGGGGTATTTTTCAAGATAGCCGGCGCCTTCCCATCCCTTGATGAAGGCCTTGCGGGTCTCCACGAGCTGTGCGATCGTCAGCCGCTTCAGCACGCCGCTCTCGGGAATGAACTTCTGGCTGGACGTAGCGACCGTGAACTCGAATGCCGTCGGAAAGTTCATGACGGCCGGCCCAAACGGTGAGGGTTCTGCCAAGAGTTCGTCGGGACAGAAATTGATCGGGTCAACCGTGTCTCCCAGACGCATCGCCGCCGTCCAGGTAATATAGAGGATCTCACTGACCTCCTTCGTACGAGATGTTGCTCGCTCTAGGTTGAGGAACAATTCGCCGTAGAGGACGCTCCAGATCTTATACGGTGTGGCGGAGAGTGACTTGCAGATCCAGTAGTAATTCGTTGCAAACTGTGGCTCGACCTGTGTCCCCTGCACCCACCAGTCGAAGGCCTGTCTCAGGTCGCCGTCGATCAATGCCGCGGCGCCGAGTTCGTAGTGTAGTCGACCCGACTTCGGATATCGCGCAAGACCTTCACGATAGTACGGCATCGACTTCGTTGAGTCACCAAGCAGGTCGTAACAGTTGCCGATGAGTTGGTACCCTCGGTCATACAGCAGTGAATCTTGATAGATCGGTTCCAACGCCTTGATGGCCTCAGGATATTTCTGCTGCATGATCAAGCTGATCGTGCGCTCATATTTGTACGGAACAAAATCCGGTCGGGCCGCGATGACCCTGTCCCACGTTCGTTCTGCCTCGGCGCCGAGATTGCGATCCATAAAGTCCACAGCATCGCGTACGAGAACCTGAACACTATCGTCACTGAGTTGCGCCAGCGCCGGTGCCGTGCCCACAAGGGCAATGAAGACAACAACGAGTCGTCGTAGCAGCGTTTTCCACATCATGAAGCGTACATCAACTGAATCTATGAAACTCAAGAACCTTGCAAGATACCTCCTGACGATGTTCGCATCGGTTCAGTTTGTTGCCGACGCTGCTGCGGCTCCGCCGACCACTAATTCGCTCCTCTGGGAGGTCCGAAGTTCGAAGGGGGCGGTCAGTCACCTTTTTGGCACCATCCACGTTGCTGACTCAGCTGTATTCGAGCAACGAGACACGGTTCTCGCCCTACTCGATGGATCATCCTCTTTCTACGCTGAGTTGAATCTCGATTCAATGTTCGCGATGCAGGATCCGATGATCATGATGCTTCCGCCCGGCAAAACGCTTGCTTCATTCTACACACCGGAAGAGATGAAGGAGATCCGTGCTGCCTTGAAAGAACGCTTCGGCCCCATGGCGGCCGGACTTGAGATCATGAAACCCGCGGCGATCGCTGTGATGCTCTCCCTTGAAGAGTCCGAGGCTACCGTAGGACTCTCCGTCGATCAGTTCTTGTGGGATCGTGCAAAACAAGCGGGCATCCCCCGCCACGGCATCGAGCGCGTTCAAGAACAAGTAGCCCTGATCGATAGTATCCCGCCACGCATCCTGCTCGAGGTCATCCGCGGCGGTGACGCGTTGGGACCAAGTGTGGAGACGCTTACCGATGCCTATGCCGGTGAGCGACTCGAAGAGATCTCCTCGCTGATCGATTCGGTCTCGAGCGTAGAAGCCTTCATGCAGCGCCTCAACGATGATCGGAATGTTGTGATGGTAGAACGGTTGCGATCGACGCTTGATCAGGGCAATGCTTTCATCGCTGTCGGAACCGCTCATCTTGCCGGTAAACAGGGACTTATCGAAGGGCTGCGTTCTGCGGGCTATCAGGTTCGCCCGATCACAGCCGGTGTACGAATTCAATGGTTGTCGGCTCCCCCGCCTACACGCCGCTGAAGACCTCGCGTACCACACGATAGGTGTTACACTGGGCCTGCACCGTCAATTCGATGGGGCGTGCATAGCCCCCTCCCAATGCTAACATGACCGGGATGTGGCGGTCGCGACATGCTGTGAGGACCATGCGGTCGCGTTCCATCAATCCTTCAAAGGTCATTGATAACCGCCCCAGACTGTCGTGTTCGAGAGGATCCACGCCGCATTGATAGAACACGATCTCCGGTGCTCTGTCAAGGATAAGGGGCAAGTGTTCCGCAAGGATCTTCAGGTAGGCATCGTCGCCTGTTCCGTCCGGAAGATCGATGTCGATCGTTGACGGTACTTTGCGGAACGGATAGTTCTTTTCTCCATGCATCGAGAAGATCGTGACGTCGTCGCGATCTCCAAGGATGTCGCTGTTGCCGTTGCCTTGGTGGACATCCAGATCTATGATCGCAATGTGGCGAGCCATGCCCGTGGTCAACAACTTGAGTGAGCTGATAGCAATGTCGTTGAAGACGCAGAAACCTTCGCCGGCATCGCGCAGGGCATGATGGGTGCCACCGGCAAGATTCCCCGAGACCCCGTCTTCCAACGCTGCGAGGGTGGACTTCCAACAACCGTTGACGGTCGCCAGTGAACGTGTCACCAACGAAGGTGTCCACGGGAACCCAATGCGACGGACCTCTAGTGGTGCCAGGGTACCGTTGACCACTCCGTCGACGTACCGTTCTGTGTGGGCAATGAGGACATCATCACGCGAGGCAACACCGGGGTCATGTAGTTCATCCTCACCAACGATGCCGTTTGCTACGAGAGCTTCGCGCAACATCCGATACTTGCGCATGGGGAAACGATGCCCATCCGGAAGATCGATCGTATAATGATCGGAGTAGTAGATCCGCATCGACGTGTGGTGACTTCTACTTGAGTTTAAACACCACGGGAAGTCGAACCCAGATGCGGACTGGGCGACCCTCGGCCATTGCCGGGCTGAACTCTGTAAGGATGACAGCTCTGACCGCAGCGGCATTCAAAAGTTGGTTGTCAGACTCAACGACCACGGTTTTCTCGACGATTCCTTCCGTGTCGATCAAGGCTGCGACGGTAACCATCCCTTCGATACCATTTCTCCGGGCGATCTCAGGATAGTTAACGAGGGTACCGATCCGTTGATAGTCAAAGTTGGGTTCTCGTTCAACGGGTAAAAATTCGTTAAGATCTGGTTCTCCGTCGGAAGCGCGAGACGTATCGGTCTTCCGATCATAGACGCGTTCCCAGGAGTGATTTTCTCCTGTTGTCAGAATGATCGCATTAGGAGATCGAAGTTTATCACTCGCAAGATCAAACGTTTCACGGACTGAAAGTACTCGAAACGTGATCGACGTCTCCGTAGGCTGTGACTCTGGATCAAACCGAAACGCGATGTATTTGCAGAGCATCACTCGAAGTGAATCGAGGCGATCATGTTGAGCGATCAGTGAAAGTCTCGTGTTTGATCGGTCTTGATCTGGTGCGGCAAACGTCAGCTCGATCTCATCCGGGATCTCTAGTGCCCCTGGAAGTCGTGTAAGCATGGAGGCGGAATGTCGAAGCTCTTCGCTTTTCTCCTCAACGACCAACACATAGGTCTGTGCTGTCGCGGACATGCTCCACAACAGTGCGGTGAGCAAGGTCGCGATGATCAATCCACGAATGGACATGCCACCATCGACCCACTCTTCTTAAGCTCAAGCGTCGGCGTGATCGAAGCACACTCAGTGCGAGCCATCGGACAGCGTGTGCGGAAGGAACACCCTGACGGTTTGTTCAGTGGTGTGGGGATATCACCTTGGAGGACGATCCGCTGTTTGTCCGTGCGCGTCGGGTCCGGCTCGGGAACGGCAGAGATGAGTGCTCTGGAATACGGATGCGTCGGATTGAAGTAGACCTGGTCGGCGGTGCCGATCTCGACCATGTTGCCGAGGTACATGACGGCGATACGCTTCGAGATATGATAGACCACGGACAGGTCATGAGCAATGAAGAGATAGCTCATCCCGAACTCATTGCGAAGATCATCCATCAAGTTGATGACCTGTGCTTGCACTGACACGTCTAGCGCTGAGACAGGTTCGTCACACACGATCAATGCCGGATTTGTCGCGAGTGCCCGAGCAATACCGATGCGCTGACGCTGGCCGCCCGAGAATTCGTGCGGAAAACGAGCGGCATATTCCGGCTGAAGGCCCACCTTCTCCAGCAGCCAGATAACCTTGTCTTCGACCTGTTGTTTGGTAAGCGTCGGCTCGTGGATCTGCAACGGCTCGGAAACGATCTGACGCACCGTTAGGCGCTGATTCAACGAAGAGTACGGATCCTGGAAGATCATCTGGATCTGCCGACGATATGGAAGCATCTCATGCTTCGACATCTTGAGCAGGTCCACTCGACTTCCGTTGTGGTGCAGGTTCACCGAGCCACCAAGGTGGACGTCGGGTGAGACGTGTCGGAGGACATTGACGATGGCGCGACCGACCGTTGTTTTACCGCAGCCCGACTCACCAACAAGACCAAGCGTTTCCCCCTTTTGAATATCAAAGGTCACACCGTCAACGGCCTTGACCTCGGCCACTCTACGTTGAAACACACCGCCGTAGACCGGGAAGTGTACGTGAAGGTTCTCGACCTCGAGCAATGGTGTTGTGCTCATGCTACACCTCCTGCTGCATCAACAAGGTGACAACGCACGAAGTGTCCTTCCGTGATCTCACGCAATGGTGGTTCCTCTGTGTCGCATTTATCAAGTTTGACCGTACAGCGTGTGCAGAATTTGCAACCCGACGGAAGGTTCATGATGCTCGGCACGTTGCCGGGGATGGCTTGGAGGCGCACGTGTTTGGAGCGGTCGGCCTCGGGCCGTGGAATAGATTCGAGCAGCCCTTTTGTGTACGGATGCAGCGGATCGGCAAAGATGTCCCTGACATTGGCGACTTCCTGGATCTTACCGCCGTACATGACGATCACACGTTGACACATCTCGGCAACAACTGCCAGGTCGTGCGTGATCAGCACGATCGCCGCATCCTTGCGTTTATCCTTCAACTCTAACATCAGGTCCAGGATCTGTGCCTGGATCGTCACATCGAGTGCCGTCGTTGGTTCGTCGGCGATCAACAAACTCGGATTACACGCCAACGCAATGGCGATCATCACACGCTGGCGCATGCCCCCTGAGAACTGATGCGGATAGTCATTGACCCGCTTTTCGGGGTCAGGGATACCGACGTGTCGCAGCATATCTACGGCACGCTTCATGGCTTCTGTTTCGTCGACCTTGAAGTGTGTCTGGATCACCTCGGCGATCTGCATACCGATCTTGAAGACCGGATTGAGCGACGTCATTGGCTCTTGGAAGATCATGGCGATCTCTTTGCCGCGGATATCATACATCTCCTCATACGAGAGTTGTACGATGTCTTTGTCATTGAACAGGATCTGTCCACCCATGATGCGTCCCGGCGGATCGGGGATCAACTTCATTAGCGACAATGCCGTGACCGATTTTCCGGAGCCAGATTCTCCTACGATGCCAAGGGTCTCGCCCTTGTAGATATCGAAGGTGACGCCGTCCACGGCCTTGGCCCACGTTCCTTCAATGTTGAAGTACGTTTTGAGCTCCTTGACTTCGACGAGTTTTTCTTGTGCCACGAGAAGGTTCGGTTGATTTCGAATGAAGGGGGCTTAGCGGAGCCGTGAGAAGACCTTCGGATCGAAGGCCTCGCGAACAGCTTCACCAATGAATACGGTCAGATTGAGGGTGACGAACATCGCTGCAAGCGGCGATGCCACAAGCCACCACTTGTTGGTCGTGATCTGTTTCAAACCAAGCGACACCATTTCACCCCATGATGGGGTCGGTGCCGGAAGTCCAAATCCAAGGAAGTCCAGCGATACCAGTGCGCCAATGCCGCCTACGATCGTGAACGGGAAGTACGTGATGATCGGCACCAAGGAGTTCGGGAAGATGTGACGCAAGAGGATCTTGCGCGTAGGCACCCCAATGCTAACGGCCGCTGCAACGTAGTCCTTCGACTTCTCCCGCAAGAACTCTGCCCGGATAAGCCAACAAATACCGATCCAAGAGGTAATGCTCAACAACAACAACAACAGCATGAAGCTGGGCGTCGTGAGCGAGACCACGATGATGATAATGAACAACATTGGCAACGTTCCCCAGATCTCAATGAAACGTTGCAGGATGGTATCAAACCATCCTCCCTTGAAGCCGGACATCATCCCAAGCGGGATGCCGATGAGGTATTCTAGGAATGCCAAGGCCAACGCAAACGATAACGAGACGTTGAAACCATAGGCCATGCGGGCGAATACATCTCTGCCGCGGTCATCTGTCCCAAGGATGCGCGGACTGCCAAGTCCGTCGCTTTCGAACGGTGACAGGTACTGCATGTTGCCGGCAACGTTGATGTCTTCGATCGGACCGAAGGGGTAGAGCGGCATGACGATAAAATTGTCCGAGCCGTCGGCCTCCCACTGAGCGTTGAGTGCCCGATAGTTGGCTTCGTTCTCCTGGCCAGTTACACCGAACTCTTTGCCTGCATGGAAATGCGATACGCCGACAAGTTCGGCGAAGGCCGGAAAATGCCACGAGTCCTGATACTTGACCACCAACGCCGTATCGTTGACCAGAAGCGGCAGGAACCACGAGATCAGGTATGCCGTGCTGATAGCGATTAGCGAATAATAGCCACGCTTGAGCGACTTGAATTTCTTCCAACGTCGCTGTAGAATGGTCACAGGTTTGTCTTGTTTAGCCATGGATCATCGGAATCGGATTCGTGGATCGACAAGGGCGAGAATAAAGTCCGACAAGAGGTTGCCAAGAAGCAACGTGCCGACGTTGATCACGGTGAATGCGAACACCACCGGATAGTCGCGACTCAAGACCGCCATGTAGGATAGCTTGCCGATCCCTTCAATGTTGAAGACATATTCAATGAGGAAGGAACCGCCAAGAAAGACCGAGATGATGAACCCAGCACGAGCAGCCAGCGGAATGATCGAGTTGCGGAAGGCATGCATCCAGATGACGCGTCCTTCACGGAGGCCCTTTGCAAACGCTGTGCGGACATAATCTTGACCGAGGTTTTCGAGGAGTGAGTTCTTCATCAGCATCGAGAGCGATGCGATGCCTGCCAAGGCATAGGAGATGATAGGCAGGACAAAGTGCACGGCGCGATCGGCGATCTTGCTGCCGATCTCCAACGTATCGTAATCACCACTCTGCACGTCCCCTAACGGAAGCAGGTCAAAGAAACGATCGGTTGCGAAGAACATCAGCAGGATGGCACCGATCGCCCAACCCGGCATGGAATTGATCGCAAAAATCGCGAACGATGTAGAGATATCGAATCGTGAACGGTGTTGCAACGCCTTTTGGATACCTAGGTACAGTGCAACAACATAGCTAATGATGAAGCCGATAACGCCGAATTGGATTGAAACCGGAAGCCTTTCCTTGATAAGGTTGATGACCGGCTCGCGATATTGGTATGACTTACCAAAGTCCCCGGTAAGAATGCCGGAGTATTGGGTCTTGAACAAATAGATGTTCTTCGTTTTGTCTTCCAAGACCGTCTCGCCGATCTTCCACTGCGACGTGACGTCTTGGGAATTCTGGGCATCCTTGACAACGTAGCCAGTGCCGGTCTGTTCAACGATCACGGTCTGTCCATTGCCAACGCGGCGTGGTTGTCCGGGTGTGATCGTGTATTGGTCGGTCTCACGAGGCCACACACCAAGCCAGATCAGGTAGCGTTCCCAGATCGGTTTGTCGAAGCCGTAATAACGCTTGAGTTCTTCGAGAGCAGCCGGAGGGATGGTCGTTTCACCACTTGCGGCGACGCCGCCGCCAGTAGAACCTTCGGCAGCCTGCGCCTCAAGTTGGCGCTTCTGCTGTTCGAGGGGGCCACCAGGTGCAAGTTGCACGATCGTGAAGACCACGATCGTGCAACCTATGAATGTCGGAATGGCAAGGAGTATGCGTCGAATGAAATACGTTAGCATGAACGCCTTACCACTTTAGTTTTTTCCAGTAATCGTTGACGATGATCTTCGCATCGCCCGGCAAGCTGGACTTTGCGGCCTTCGCATCGTTCAAGGCCTTATCCTTTGCAGGGTCGATCCACCAGCCCGTCATGATCGCAAGGTCTTGATCACCAACCTGTGTGTTCTTGCCAAGAACACCCGGCGGCATGCCGAACTTGTCCCACACGGCAACACGAATACCCTTCGGTGCCCACCAGAATGAGATGAGATGCTGAGCGTGGACGATCGAGTCGACCTCGCGGATCATCTTGACACGTTCCGACTGATCGAAGGCGAGTTTGTACGCCTCGATGATCTCGTCAACGCGAGCATTCTTGAAGCCGGTCACGTTGTTCGTGTTCTTTTTGTCGGCAAGCTCTCCCTTGAGCGAAGTCTCAGGGTTCGGGAAGGTAAGACCACCATAGTTGGCAACGCTGATCGTGAAGTTCCGTTGCATCATATTCTCAGACAAGGCGTTGCCGTCAACGTACTTGATCTGCAGATCGATACCGGCATTGCGGCACGTTTCCTTGAACGGCGTCACGAACTTCTCAAGGGGCTTGATGATACCGATCTCGACAACGAACGGCTTGCCGTTCTTGACGAGGAAGCCATCCGAGTTTCTCGACTTCCATCCGGCTTCTGCGAGGAGTTGTGCGGCCTTGTCCGGATTATACGTGACCTTCTCGTTGCCTGGGAATTCGTATACCGAGTTACCGTACCACGAATTCATTGGCATGTATTCATCGAACAAGATCTTCTTGATGATGGACTCGCGGTCAAGGAGATAGGCAAAGGCCTTACGCACGCGAATGTCGTCGAACGGTGCCTTGCGCGTGTTGAAGTAGTAGCCGTAGGTGCCGGCCGGACCGTCGGTGAAGACACGATAACGCTTAACCCAGTTGTTCTTCAGGCCTTCATAATTCACGTCTTCAACCCACTTGTCCGTCGTCATGGAGTTGAAGGAGTAATAGTCCGATTCGCCCTTCTTGAACTTCTCGTACTGCAGTTCCGGATTGTCGACAACGACGTCGAACACGAGCTTGTCGAAGTTGTTGCTGGCGCGGTTCAGTAGTGAATCAATGGCCCAATAGTCCGGACGGCGCGTGAAGGCATACGTCTGCTGCTTCTTGATGTCTTCTGGTAGCACGATGTATGGTCCGGAACCCACGGGCATATTGAACTGGAACTTCTCGATGAACTCGCGTCCCGTCAGATTGCCGATCTCGTCTGCCTGAAGCACATCCAAGCCACCACCGAAGGTGAGGAAGTTGCGCCAGTTCTTTTCCTTGACAGTCACCTGGACCATGTACATGCTCAGGGCGACAGGGGTTTCGTAGCGCTTGTATGACTGTTGCATCGACGGCGACTGGATCGACTCGTCCATGATGAGCTTGAACGTGGCCACGACGTCATTGGCCGTCACGCGCTTTCCGTCAGACCATCGAGCATTCGGGTCGATACGGAACGTGAAGGTCATCTGATCTTCAGAGATCTTCCAATGTGTTGCTAGACCAGGAATGAACTCCAACGTGATCGGATGAACACCGATGAGACGCTCATAGACGAGCGAGCTCATATGGGAGTTCTCGGTGAAGTTGGCGTTCGGTCCCATGAAGAAGGGACGGAAGCTCAACGGGAAACGCGAGATCGTGCTGCGGATCGTACCACCCTTGTGGGTTGGATAGATCAACAGTTGTGAGTCCTTTTGTGTCGGCGACCATGTCGTGAATCCCAGGGCTGCTGCCTTGGCTTCAAATCCGGCGCCACCCAAGGAGTCTGGTACAGATGGATCGGCACCGGCAGGAACATCGAACTTCTTCCAGGTGACCTTTACAGTGCTTCCTGATTCGGTTGGTGTTTCTTTCTTGCCGCAGCCGGTCAAGGTCAGTGAGCTGATGACGATGGCGCTGATCGACAAGAATGTGATGGCGCGTTTCCACGTGGTCATAGGTCGATGCTCCGGTTCCTGGGAAATAATGAATCCGCAAATATACACGCCGTATTTTCGGATTATGAAGACCATTTATCCAGACGATCTCTCGCATCGCGACCGACATCAACTTCTTCTCGGTGGTGTCTCCCCTCGCCCGATCGCCCTCGTTGCCAGTCTTGACGCTCAGGGTACGCCGAATTTGGCACCGTATTCCTTCTTCAATGCCTTTGCCTCGCGCCCGCCGATCGTGGCCATCGGCCCTGCGATCGCCGCAAAGACCGGGACCCCAAAGGACACCTGGCTCAACATCCTTGAGACCAAGGAGGCCACGATCAGTGTGGTTTCGTACTCCATGGTGCATCGTGTGAACCTAGCTTCGGCCCCCTACCCTTCCGAGGTTGACGAGTTCATCAAGGCTGGATTCACAAAGTCTTCGTCTACTCTGGTCGCTCCGCCATTCGTTGCGGAGTCTCCGTATGCGATGGAATGTCGACTGATGGAAAATATCGAGCTTCGGCGCGACATCGGCGGCAACGGCAATCTGATGCTTCTTGAGGTTGTTGCCTTCCACGTAGCTGACAGTGTGTTGGTCAACGGAAAGATCGACCCTTTGCGCATGGACCTCGTCGGACGCATGGGTGGTTCGCATTATACGCGGGCGAATCAGATCTTCGATGCCGTCCAGCCGCCACATCAATGCATTGGTATCGATGCGCTGCCGGATCATATTCGGAATTCGGACATTCTCACCGGAAATGACCTTGCAAAGCTGGCCTACGTACCGGTGCTACCAATGCTTGATGGCAGCTTCCCACAATTCGAGCCCGAGTTCCGAGCCGATTCGGTCGAGATCGAACTGCTGGCCGACAATCCCATGGGTGCGTTGTTCGCCATGCTGCAACAAGGAAAGCAGCATGACCGGGCCTTGAGGCATCAGATCGCCAAGGCCTTCATCAGATGCGATGAGTTAGATGCGGCTTGGCAGACACTCTTGCTCGAGTGAGCCTTGGGTCATGCCGGTTCGATGATGCATAGCGGAGCACCTTTTTCGACAGCCATGCCCTCCTTCGCGGTGAGATTGCGGATGGTGCCGGCATGAGAGGCCGAGATGGCATTTTCCATCTTCATGGCCTCGAGCGTGAACAATGCTTGCCCCTTCCCAACCAATTCACCTTCCGAGACAAAGATCGATTTCAAAAGTCCGGGCATCGGTGACGTGACCTTGACCACGCGCGTCTGCATTGCAGGAGACGACTCAAGAACGGCCATCAGTTCGTAGTGTTCATCGCGCAGGATACGTGCCCGATACGCATAGCCACGGAGGTGGATGGTGACGTGATCAATGCCGTCAGCCTCAACGTAGACCGGGGTCTCTTGGTCCTGACCCATGACCACGTATACTCCATGGCGATCGGTAGGGATCAACGTGACCGTGGTGCCATCTACAGTTGAAGAGGTGCCGTTAAGAACAGCCGTATGCGTCGTGGTATTGTCACCGGGACTAACGATATAGGTCTTGCTGGAGCTCATGTTCAAAATTACACTATGGATCAGTGTGATGAGGGGGCGTACCAACGCTCTTCGGTCGCAATGGCATCAAGGCGGACGTCGTGCGGTTCGGTCGGGATCATCTGCACGCGTTGGCATTCGTAGGCGATGCCGATCTTGACAGCCGGTGTTGTGGCGAGGAATCCGTCGTAGTATCCCTTGCCGTAGCCGATGCGGTGACATTCACGATCGAAGGCCACGATCGGTACGATCACGGCATCCGTGGATGATAGTTCGGTCGCGGCGATGAGGACTTCCGACCCGTCCCGCGTCGGTTCCATGATCCCGAACTGTCCCGGTGTCCAGTGCGTGCGCCGATCGATCACCACGTGTTCAAGGCAGCTCGTCGTCGCGTCGATCCTTGGAACAACGACCGTCTTCCCGATCGCCCAGGCATATTCGATGAAGGGCATGGTCTCGATCTCTTCACGCGTGGATCGGAAGACATGTACGGTACGAGCACGTTGGAAGACCTTATGCTTATGTGCCCGTTCAAAGATCAACTGATCGAAGAGGTGGCGTTTTTCGAGAGCGATGTCACGTCGCAGGGTAAGGACATTCTCCCTGATCTCTTGCTTTGTCATGCCTTTTCCGAACGTTGAAGGTAGATGTCGGGTACAACGATAGCGGCGATCAGCAGACCGGCGCCAACTGCCTGTCGTGTGCTCCACGATTCATCAAGGACGATCCATGCAATGATGGCCGCAAAGATGGGCTCAAGGGCGAAGATCACGGCGGCGCGAACGGGATGGGTAAATCGTTGAAAACGAGTTTGGATCCAGGTGGTGATCACCGAGGCGAAGACGCCGCAATAGACGATGCCGAGGATCAAGGGTAGCGACCAGTTGATCGAGATCACTCCCCCATCTACGAACTCGATGCTGATGACAGCCAGGACGACCGTCATCAAGAACTGCATGATCACCAAGGCATTCTGCTTGTTGGGCTCATCATGCAGCTCCGTTGTCCACAGATCGATATAGACCACATAGAACGCCCAGATCATCGCACTCAGCAACGTTAGCGCATCGCCGACCTGAATGCCGGCAAGGTCGGGCGAGGTAAAGAGCCATAACCCTAGAGTGACCACACCAACGGAGAGCCAATGGATCTTTTTTACCTTGGTGCCTTCTACCAAACGGTACGCAAAGGGTGTGAATACCACCATCGTTCCCGTGATAAAGGCTGAGGCCGATGCCGTCGTGGTCTGCAACCCGATGGATTGCAGCACGAATCCGATCCCGAATAACACGCCAAGGATCGCCCCTTTCCTGATCAGGGGGCGGTCCCAGCCCTTCAAGGCGCCAGGCCACAGGAGAATGGCGAGAAGGCTGGCCAACAAGAACCGCGTCAGGACGAAGGCCGATGGCGTGACGTCGGGTAAGGCCAACTTGATGATGACGAAGGTGCCACCCCATAGAAGGGTGACCAAGGCCATCAGGCCTTCGGCACGATGACGGGTCATGCTTTGTGCGTTGCGTCGAGGTAGTGATAGAACCGCACGGCGGCTTGTTTTCCAAGGCGGAAATTCTCAAGTGAAAAGTGTTCGTCGGGTGAGTGGGCGTTCTCGTTGTTGAGTCCGAATCCCATCAACACGGTTGGTGCACCGAGAACACTGTCGAAGAGTTGAACCACCGGAATAGAGCCGCCTTCACGCTGATATTTGCAGGCAACGCCGTAGGTCTCTTCCAGGGCCCGCGAGGCGGCCGACATTGCCGAGGCAGAGCGGTCGACAAGGACAGGGTCGGCTCCATGAAGATCCGTCACCGTAGCCGTGATCCCCGGCGGAAGATGTTGGGCAACGAAGTCCTGCACCTTGCGTGCGATGTCCTTGTGCTCTTGATGTGGGACAAGGCGCATACTCACCTTTGCCATGGCCTTTGCGGGAAGGACGGTCTTTGCTCCTTCGCCGGTGAAACCACCGAGTATACCGTTGACGTCAAGTGTCGGCCGGGTCCAGAGTTTTTCGACCGTTGAATAGTTCCGTTCGCCACCAAGACCGTTGACATCGACGTCCTTCATTAATCGCTCATCGCTGTACTTGAGCGAGGCAAGTTCCGCACGTTCGGCATCGGAGATCGCCAGCACATCATCATAGAATCCAGGGATGGTCACGGTGCCATTCTCATCTTTCATGAGGCCGATGATCGTACAAAGCGCATTGAGCGGATTGGCAACGGGTCCACCGTACGAGCCGCTGTGGAGATCACGATTGGGACCTTGCACGTCGATCTGCAGGTAGGCCAGGCCGCGAAGGCCGTAGACGATCGACGGTTCGCCGGGCGCGAACATCGCGGTGTCGGAGACCACGACGGCATCGCACGACAGACGGTCGCGATGTTGCTTTACGAACGGCGTCAGGTTCGGACTGCCGATCTCTTCTTCACCTTCGATCAACAGTTTGATGTTGACCGGAAGCGACCCCTCCGTGGCAAGCATGGCCTCAATGGCTTTGAGGTGAAGGAACACTTGCCCCTTATCATCAGTAGCACCGCGGGCAAAGATCTTGCCGTCACGAACGGTTGGCGAAAAAGGTGGGTCGGTCCAGAGATCAAGCGGGTCAACGGGCTGCACATCGTAATGACCGTACATCAAGACGGTCGTCTTGTCCGGTCCGGCACCAAGATGCTCAGCATACACGATCGGGTGGCCGTTGGTAGGATGGATCTCGACAACAGGCATGCCGATCGAGCGTAGATGTTCGGCCAACCACTCTGCACAGTGCTGAACATCTGTCGCTCTTTCGGGGTCGGTGCTGACGCTGCCGATGGATAAAAACTCTGTCAGTTGTGCCAACGACGCATCTTCGTGGGACGTCAAATGAACAAGGGCTTGATTCATGATTTATACTTACGTGAGTCGAAAAAAGCACTGCAAGATACGGATAGGACTTGCGATAGGCGGACGAATGACCGATGTTTGTCGGAGACATGGACTCTCAGTTGCTTGTTCATCTTTCCTACCTTCTATTGGTGGGAGCGTCGCTCGTGCGGGCGATCTTACCGTTGCGGATCCTCGCGATCTTCTCCGGTCTCAGTGCCGTCATCTATGATGTTAGCATTGAAGAGTTCGGTATGGTCGCCTGGGAAAGTGCATTCACGCTGATCAATGCGATCCAGGTTGGCATTCTGATCTACGAAAAACAGCGCGCACGGTTGACGCCGGAAGAAGAGATCTTAAGGCAACGGATGTTCTCGCAACTCAGCGTCGTGGATTTTCATCGGTTGATGCGCATGGGCACGTGGGTCACAACCACGGAAGGCGAAGTGTTGACGCGACAGGGACATCCGGTGGCGAGGATCGTCGTCATTACCGACGGTGCCACGGCAGTCGATATCGACGGACGGACAGTGGCCTACTGTCGGGAAGGCGACTTTATCGGCGAGATGGCCTTTGTCAGCGGCAAACCGGCATCGGCAACGGTTACAACGATATCGCCGACACGGTATCTAATGTGGAGGTTCTCGGATCTTAAGGCGTTGATCGAGAAGTATCCAGACATCCGCACCGCATTACAATCTGTCTTTAATCGAAATCTCATCGACAAGCTTGCTCGTGAATCGCCGGAAACGGAAACGGAAACGGTATGAAGATCTTAGACATCGACGGTCCGTTGCAGCTCTCCAATGACGGAGAGCTAGAGATTGTGTTCTTGGGAACAGGCACGGCGTTCGCTCGCTCTCTGTTTCAAACGAACTTTGTGATCATCAAGGGCGACACACATATCCTTGTCGACTTTGGGATGACCGGTCCGCAGGCCATCACAGCCGTGGGAAGAAAGGCCGAAGACATCTTCGTAGTGCTGCCGACCCATTCGCATTCGGATCACATCGGCGGCATGGAATACCTCACGCTGATCAATCGGTATTTCGCGCAGCCGCAGGGAAAGCCAAAGTTGACCCTGATCTCGACGGAAGAGTACCTGCCGGTGTTGTGGGAACAGTCACTTCGCGGTGGGTTGGAATACAATGAGCTCAATCCGGAAGGACGACGTCTTGGCGTCAGCGACTTCTACGACATTCATTATGCCGAATCACATTCTGACGCACGGCGGTCCGTGTTCCGCACTCATTTCCGCGGCATCGACATCGAACTCTTCCACACCAATCATATCCCTGGTGAAGCCGAGACGGCCAAAGATGCCTTCATCACGTACGGACTCTTGGTCGACGGACGGGTCTTCCTGTCCGGTGACACGAAGTTCGATCCGGATCTGATCTCCATGTATGAAGATCGTGCAGAGATCTTCTTTCATGATGCCAGTCTCAAGAAGAATGCAGTACATGCCTCAACGGGTGAACTTGCAACGCTCTCGGCAAGCGTTCGCCAACGCATGTACCTGATGCATTATCAAGACGAGACGTCAGCTGAGGATGCAGCAGCGTTTGCTGGTCTCGCACAGCAGAACAAGCGCTATATCTTTACATGAGCGACTCGTAGAGTCGTTCGTACATCGGTACGATCAACGAGATATCGAACTTGTTGACCGCTCGTTCACGTGCTCTTGTGCGAAACGACGCTAACTTCTTTTCATTGGTCAACAGGTCCGTACAGTACTTGGCCATGCGCTTCACATCGCCGAGTTCTGCCAGGTAGCCGCTCTCTCCATGCTCGACCACTTCCCCGATGCCGCCGATATTGGTGCCGATCACCGGCACACTACACGACATCGCCTCGAGTGCTGAAAGGCCGAAACTCTCCTGCTGAGACGGTAGCAAAAACACATCGGCCACGGAGAGGATCTCCGGTAGTGCACTCTGCTTACCAAGGAAGGTGACGTGATCAGCCACTCCTAACTCACGGCAGAGACGTTCGGCATCGCTTCTCTCCGGCCCATCCCCAACAAACACCAATCTCGCCGGTACGGTGTTTCGAACTTCAGCCAAGATGCGTACACAATCTTGCACACGCTTGACCGGTCGGAAATTCGAAATGTGCATCAAGACCTTCTCGTCGTTCGGTTTGATGTGGCGGGTCAGGTCTGTACATTCCTGCCGTTGATAATAGTTCGTGTCGACGAAGTTCGGGATCACGGCGATCGGTAATTCGGATCCGAAATTCTGGTGTGTCCGCTCCTGAAGAAAACGGGAGACGGCCGTGACATGGTCAGACTTTTCGAGTGAAAATCGAACAAGTGGATGAAAGGTCGGTTCCAAACCTACCAGTGTGATGTCGGTACCATGCAACGTGGTGATCAGCTTTAGGGGGCGACTCTGATGCAAGATCTCTCTCGCCAGAAAACCGCTGATGGCATGTGGGATGGCATAATGTACGTGTAAGACATCAAGCGTTTCATATTTTGCCACGTCGATGATCTTCCCTGCCAGTGCCAACGTATATAGATTGAACTCTAGCAGTGGATAGGTCGGTGTTTCCACCTCGTGATAGAAGATGTTGTCTTGAAATCGATCAAGTCGCATCGGTTGATCGTACGTGATGAAATGCACTTGATGACCACGTCGTGCAAGTTCTTGTCCTAGTTCAGTTGCCAGGACGCCACTGCCGCCGTACGTGGGATAACAGACCATTCCGATCTTCATTGTTTGCCTTCGATTGGGTACATGACCGCTGCTAATGACGCTATGCCGGTGTTCGATCTTACGATCGATCACGAATATCAACACGAAATTACGATCAAGAGATCACGGTTTCTTGCTTATCTGATCCCGGTACGGGACCGAGACGAAGCAACGACCGCATTAGAACGTTTGCGAAAAGAATACTGGGATGCCGTCCATCATTGTTTTGCATATCGCATCGGTGAACATGGATTAGAGTACCGCATGAGTGATGATGGTGAACCAAGCGGTACTGCTGGTAAACCGATCCTGTTCGCCCTGCAGCAACATCGTTTGACCAATGTATTGTGTGTTGTGGTTCGGTATTTCGGAGGGGTCAAACTTGGCGTTGGTCCCCTCGCGCGTGCCTACGCCGACGCCGCGAAAGAGGTCATCACGGTCGCTACCCTCTCGCCGATCGTGCCGGTGGAGTCGGTTGCGGTCTTTTGCAGCTACGACGACGTCTCGCGCGTGATCGATCTCTTGACCGAAGTGCAGGCTCAGTATGCAACATCCTATAGCGACGCCGTGCGTTTCGACGTTACGGTCCCACTTCACCGAGCAAACTTTCTGTATGAAGAGTTGATCACTCGAACGAACGGCCGTGCCGGCTTCTCAAAAGTCGCCGCCGAGTGAGAACAGGTAGACCGGCGCGGAGAGACCGTAGCCAGGGATCCGGCGCCAGGCGACATCAAATCGAAGCGGAAGTCCAAGGGCAAGCGAACGGATACCGAAGCCCATGCTATAGAGGATCGATTCTTGTGCAGCACGGGTGACATTTCCGATCGTTTCCCACGCCTGACCGTTTTGATCATAGGCCCCGCCGATGTCGAAGAACACCTGGCCTTGAAGGCCTTGGAACAGAGCCGGGATCGGACCGGCTTGAAAAGCGACGAGTAATGGGAAACGCAGCTCGGCATTACCCACGAAGTACTGAGAGCCGTTTCGCTCGTTGATAGCGTAACCACGCAGCGGCCATCCGGGGCGGGTGAAGGCAAAATCCTCGGGATTCACGAACGGCCAGCCGGCATCACTAAAGAAGCGATTGAACCAATTGTCGATGCCTCCGATAAAGAACTTCTGCGGATTCCGTCCGGCACTGTATCCCCCGCTGCCACGAAGGGCGATGCAGTACGAGCCGCCGAGGTGGACATAGTGTCGCAGATCTGCGCGCATCGTGGCAAAGGCAAGACCATTGTCGCCGATCGGCGGCGATCCCTCGAGCGTAAGATTCAGACGCGACCCCTTGATCGGAGCCCAGAACCCCCAAAGTGCATCGTCGAGTACATAGGAGATCGTTGGCACGACCACGAAACGATCCAGCGACGGCATGGTCGGGACGTCGATGTTCTCTTTTGTCATGGCTTGCGCCTGCGCGCCAAAGTCCAATCGAGTGTATCGACTGAATGGGAGCGTTGCCCATCCGGCAACGCCATAGGTTCTCATGCGATACGTGAAGGACGCAAATCCACCGTTATAGGGTTCCGTGATGAACGTATAGCCGGCATTGTGGAAACCAGCCACGCTGACATCGATCACGTCGGGTTTGTAGGTGTACTGAAGGAAGAAATTACTGTTGGTCAGATCCAAGAACAGATTGGCCATGAAGTAGATCTCATGGTCGCCCATCATATCGGTAAAGAGCATTTGGATCGTGCCTTGGGCGCCGTACCAATTCGAGTAGCCCGCATTGCCGGTCACGACATCAGGTGTAAAGGCCACACGGTAATCCTTCGGCGTGAAGTCTACCTGCGGCTCCCCTGCCTTGGCGCGTTCGTCCGCCATGGTCGCTGCGTCATCATTCGGCGCAACAATGGCCCCTTGACCAAGATCGACATCGAAGACACCATAACTCAGGCTGGTCGAGTCTTTGCCGCGGGCTGCATCGTCCATGATGGCAGCGAGAGAATTGCGCTCGTTCGTTTCCCGCTCACGGAATCGTGTAGGGGGCAAGGAGTCACGCACCTTGAGATCGAACGGATACTTCAACATGAACAAGTCGTAGCCGACGCGATTCTGAGAGGTGAAGACCAGCTTCGTGCCATCGTTCGACAATGAGAGCTGACTTACCTCCTGCAGAGAATTGGAGCGTGCTTGAAGATTCAGTGTTGAGAGGTCGAGTTCCCAGAGGTTGGTGATGCCGTTATAGTCGGCGGTGAACAACAGTGATCGATGATCAGGTGCGACAGCTATGGAATATTTGCCAACACTTGGATCATTCGTTAGACGCTCGATCTTACGCTCAACGGTCGAGATGCGGTAGAGATCATGTTGATGGACATCGTGATCCCACATGAAGAAGTTCTCCGACGTTTCCGTGCCGGAGGTGTATCGTCCGCGGTCAGAGATGAAGTAGAGCGTCTCGCTGTCCGGACCCCATGTCGGTTCGGCATCCGTGAAAATGTCGTTCGTGATCTGATCGAGTTGTTTCGAGTTCAGATCGTAGGTGTAGACATCGCTCTGTATACCGCCGGGTGCGGCATCGAAGGCGAGTTTACTCCCATCCGGTGACCAGTTGACGCCACCGATCGTTTGCATGTCGAACTTGAGGACATCGTAATCTTCATCTTCAACATCGATCAAATAGATCGCATCTTCACCACCGGCTTTAGCTCCGACGGCCAGACGCTTACCGTCAGGACTCCATGAGATACCCGGCGTCAAGAAGTTGAGTTCTTCAAAGTCCGTGGACCGCGAACTGCCTGCGAGTTTTCGTACGTCTTTTGTGCGAAGATCCATCACGTAGAGACCAAACACGCCGTCACCACGGTCAGAGATAAAGGCAACATGTTCACCATCCGGCGAGATGGCCGGTGAGGTGTTATAGAAGTTGTCTTCTTTCTGATGGTTGGTCAGGCGGCTTGCCCAGTCTTCGACATATTCATATCGGTCGACATCCGGGAAGTAGAACTTCTTCGTGTCTTTGGCCCACTGTTCCGACATTTCTTCATACGTCATACCGAACGAAGCTCGGAACGTTTGATTCACATCGCCGATGGTTCGGAACCGATTGAGAACTTCTCCGACCTTTCCTTTTCCGTACTTTTCAGCGATATAGGTCCAGAATGCCTGTCCGCCACGATAGGCGAAGTAGCCGGAGAGCTGATTGAGTCCCTTGAGGTATTCAGAGACGGCAACGTCACGCATGAACTGATCGGTCTTAACGTCAAGACCACCAACGGCCGAATACTCAGCGAATCCTTCATTCATCCATAGTGGCAACATCGCCTTAGCAGAGTTGCTTAATAGTGCCTGGATCGACCCGCCGTAGAACATGTCGTTGATCACGGCGTGTACCAACTCGTGATGGATCACGTGGGCGAACTTGGAGTAGTCACCCTCGTACGGCACGACGATCCGGTTCTTGAACAGCTCCGTAACGCCGCCAATGCCTTCCGACATGAACTCGTCGATCACATTGGTTTGTTGAAACTGATTGTGCGAGCCGTAGACAATAAAAACGATCCGCTTTGTGATGCGGAATGAGAGAGTGTTCTCGATCTCTGCCAGCGCTTCTTCGGCCTTCATGGCTGTGAACTTCGCAGCGTAGTCACCACCTTGGTGGTAATACACGTCGAAGTTCTCAGACTGGATGAACTTCCAGTCAAAACGCTGATACTGAACCTTGTTTTTGCCAAACGGCAACGTTCCGTTGAACTGGGCAGAAACAGCAACGGGTACACAGAGCGCTAACAAAAGGGCCGCAAAGGCCAGTAGACGGTGGTTCATGGACATGGGCGTGAGACTCGGCTTAGGACGCACAAGTTACGCCTCTTGTGTATGGTCGGCGCTTTGATCTCGGGTGTCAGACTCGCGTCGACGACGCGCGCGGGGACGGCGTGTGAACAAGCGCAGCGCTTCTTCAGCGGCATTCTGTTCAGCATCTTTTTTGTTACGGCCCATACCGGTACCGTAACTGCGGTCAGCGATCAACACGTCAACCGTGAATTCTTTCTCGTGGTCCGGGCCTTCTTCCCGAACGACCACATACCGTGGGGCGGGATATCCTTTAGCCTGTACGGCCTCAAGCAGAAGGCTCTTGTAATTGGTGTCGTGAACAAGAGATTCCTCGACCATGATCGGGAGTAGTTTCTCGATGATGAACTTGCGCGCCGCATCAAATCCCTGATCGAGGTAGACCGCTGCGATCACAGCTTCAAGGGCATCGGCTAACATGCCGTCATTACCCCGGTCCACAGATTGCTTAGCGCTGTAGCTGAGGAATAAGAAGTCTTCGAGTTTGAGAGCTCGTGAGCAGACGGCGAGCGACTTTTTATTGACCAACCATGAGCGCATCTTGGTCAATTCTCCCTCCAACACCTGTTTGTTGTTG
Organism: uncultured Hyphomicrobiales bacterium; assembly: GCA_964467455.1. Taxonomy (GTDB): domain Bacteria; phylum Bacteroidota; class Ignavibacteria; order Kapaibacteriales; family Kapaibacteriaceae; genus OLB6. Next base: position 57,408 of record CAYXQJ010000001.1, read on the forward strand.
TAGAACAGGTATTCGGCCGTGATCATCCCCAAGATGGAATCTCCGAGGAACTCGAGCCGTTCGTTTGAACGATGTCCCGGTGAGTTTACCACCTGGAGGTAGGAGCGATGCGTGAGTGCCTGCTCGTAAAGCGAGGATGTTTCGATCTCAACGCCGAGCGTCTTCTCGAGTCGAGCTACGGCTGCATCATCAAGGATCTGCATTGGTGGGAACAGTTCGCGAAACTCCGCATTGGGAGCTGACGGCCGCGAACCAGTGATCTTGAGCAGATTCGCATATAGCTGTCTAACGATGTCCTTCACACAAGGCCTTGAAAGTCAAAACGGTTAGGGGTGGTCACTCAGAAAATGCTTTAAAGCAGATCGTCGCATTGTGTCCACCAAAACCGAAGGTGTTGCTGATGGCTGCCTTGATCTCCCGTTTCTTGGGGGTGTTGGCAACATAGTCCAGCGTACACTCAGGATCGGCTGTGAACTGGTTGATCGTTGGCGGGGCTGTTTGATGGTGGATCGCCAGAGCGCAGGCAATGGCCTCGATACCACCAGCTGCTCCAAGAAGATGGCCCGTCATGGACTTCGTGGAACTTACTGACAGCGTTTCGGCATGGTCGCCAAAGACCGTACGGATGGCCGCGGATTCCGACTTGTCGTTGAACGGCGTCGACGTACCGTGGGCATTGATATAATCAATGTCTGTTGGTTCGAGGCCTGCGTCGGCCACAGCCAGACGCATGGAACGAACGGCGCCTTCACCACCCGGTGCCGGCTGGGTGATGTGGAAGGCATCATCAGTCAGACCGATGCCGGCAACTTCTGCATAGATCTTCGCACCGCGGTTCATGGCATGCTCGAGCGTTTCAAGGACCAGGATGCCCCCTCCCTCACCCATGACAAAACCGTCGCGATCTTTATCGAACGGACGTGAGGCCGTCGACGGATCGTCGTTACGCGTCGAGAGTGCCTTCATGGCATTGAAGCCGCCGATACCCATCGGGCAGATCACCGCTTCTGCGCCACCGGCTAGCATCACATCGGCCATTCCTCGCTGCATGAGCATGAAGGCATCGGCAATGGAGTGTGACGATGTTGCACAGGCGCTGACCGTACCGTAGTTCGGTCCCTTTAGACCGTAGCGGATCGCGATATGACCCGCAGCGATATCAGAGATCAGCATCGGCACAAAGAAGGGCGAGATGCGGTCTGGCTTCCCGCCCCGATCGTACAGATTTTGCTGCTGATGATGATACGTCCACATGCCGCCAATGCCCGAACCAAAGATGACACCGGCTCGCTCGGTATCGACGTTCTCCATGTCCATGCCTGCATCATCCATGGCCATCACAGCAGCGCTCATCGCGAACTGCGTGAAGAGGTCCATGCGCTGAACTTCCTTGCGATTGATGTGCAACAAGGGATCATAGTTCTTGACTTCGCACGCAAACCGAGTGTCGAATTCCGTGGCGTCAAAGCGCGTGATCGGAGCGGCACCAGAGGTTCCGGCCAGCATACCGTTCCAAAACTCTTGGACGGTGTTGCCGATCGGGGTTACGGCCCCAAGACCGGTGATCACAACGCGAGGTGGAGTGGTTCGTTGCATAGGGACTGTGGTAAGGGGCGTATCAGCCCTTCTTGGATTCGATATAGGTAATGGCGTCGCCGACGGTCTGGATCTTCTCAGCGTCTGCGTCATCGATCGTCAATTCAAACGCGCGCTCGAATTCCATGATGAGCTCGACGGTGTCGAGAGAGTCAGCGTTAAGATCGTTCGTAAATGAAGCACCCGGTGTGACCTGTGATTCTTCCACACCAAGCTTGTTCACGATGATCTCTGTCACTTGTTGAGCGACGGTGGACATACTACTATCCTTACAAAAAATGTGAGTGATTGATCAAATACATTTCAATTTCGATCACATCGCCAAGCCGCCATCGACGTTGATGACCTGGCCGGTGATGTACGACGCCCCATCCGATAACAAGAACGACACAACAGTGGCAATCTCGTCGGGAGATGCGGCGCGTTTCAACGGAATACTGTCTGAGAATGCCGCACGCTGAGCATCATTCAACTTGCCTGTCATGTCGGTCTCGACGTATCCCGGTGCCACCAAATTTACCAAAACATTGCGACTCGCTAGTTCCTTGGCAAGGGACTTCGTCAGACCGACCAAACCGGCCTTGGCCGACGAATAATTGACCTGTCCGGCATTGCCACCCAGACCAACGATACTGCCCATATTGACGATCCGACCGTGGCGCTGCCGCATCATCGGTTTTGTCGCGGCCTTGCAGAGATGGAACACGCCGGTCAAGTTCGTTCGGATCACGTCGTCCCAATCTGCCGTAGACATGCGCATGATCAGGCCATCCTTCGTAATACCGGCATTGTTGACCAATCCGTCGATCTTCTGATCGGAGGCGACAACCGAATCGATCAGGGTGTTAATGTCAGCCTCGTTGGCAACATCGGCCTTATGAAAAGTCACGGTCCCACCGGCAGATCTGATCTCCGAGGCAATGGCTTCTGCCCGCTCCGGACTCGAATGATAGGTGGCATGGATAGCTGCTCCTTCGGAGCACAACCGGCGGACGATCGCTTCCCCGATCCCTCGGGATCCACCCGTGACGACAAAGATCTTACCAGTATGTATTCCGCTCATGAGACACCCGATTGTGTATTCAGATACCGGTCGACGTCCGCCGCCGTGTCGATCCCATCGATCGTAACATTCTCTACAGTACGCTTGACCAGACCTTGGAGGACCTTTCCGGGACCGATCTCAACAAACTTCTCAACGCCATGTTCTGCCATGGAACGCATGGTCTGCGTCCACAATACGGCCGATGTCAGCTGTTCGATCGCTGCGGAGCGAAGGTCGCTGCCAGTGCGCAAGGGCGACGCTGAAACGTTGACGAACACCTCCATCTTCGCATCTTCGAATGGCGTCGACTCCAATGCTTCAGCCAGGGCACTCTTAGCGGAATTAAGAAGCGGACTATGAAATGCTCCACTGACTTGCAGTTCCTTCACCATCTTGGCACCACGTTCCTTGAACGTTGCCATCGATGCACGGACATGTTCTGCCGAGCCGGAGACAACGACCTGTCCGGGTGCGTTGAAGTTCGCGGCAACGATCACGGCATCCGGCGCATTGTTGAGTTCAGCACAGATCTCACGGACGGCATCGTCGTCAAGACCAACAACAGCAGCCATCGTGCCCGGTAGCGACTGACCTGCGGCGAACATGAGCTCGCCACGCAATCGCACCAGACGTAGCGCATCTTCGAAGGTCAACACACCCGCCGCGTACAAGGCCGAATATTCACCGAGTGAATGTCCGGCTACACAGTTCGCGGCAGCAGCTATGCCCGTCACCGACAAGATCGCGGCTTCGTGCACGAACAACGCAGGCTGTGTGTTGCGTGTCTCTGTGAGTGCCTCTGCCGGTCCTTCAAACATCAGCCCCTTGAGATCGATCTGAAGTTGCTCATTTGCTGCATCGAGCAGATGTTTAGCGACGTCGAATCGTTCATACAGGTCTTTGGCCATGCCCACATATTGTGAGCCCTGACCTGAAAAGATCAATGCGGTCTTCATGCGTTCTTCTCCATCGACCAGCGAACCAAGACGCTACCCCATGTGTAGCCGGCACCAAAACTCGACAGCACAAGGTAGTCACCCTTCTTGATCCTGTCTTCTTGCCAGAGCTCAGAGATACAGATCGGAATGGTCCCCGCCGTTGTGTTGCCATAGCGATCGATGTTGATCATCACCTTATCGGTCGACAACCCCATGCGTTGCGCTGTGGCATCAATGATGCGAAGGTTTGCCTGATGTGGGACCAACCATGCCACGTCATCGGCCGTAAGGTTGTTGCGCTGCATGATCTCATAGGACACATCAGCCATGCCCTTGACAGCCGCTTTGAACACGGTCTGTCCTTCTTGGTAGACGTAGTGCTTGCGTTCAGTGACACTCTCCACGGTCGGAGGATTTAAGCTTCCCCCGGCCGGTTGATGTAGAAAGGGCTCGCCGTTGCCATCCATCTTGAGGATGTGGTCCTTGATGCCATAATCATCATCGGTCGATGGCTCGATGAGAACGCAGCCGCCTCCATCTCCGAACAGAACGCAGGTTGATCGATCCTCGAAGTTGAGGATCGCGCTCATCTTGTCGCCGCTGCAGAGGAGGACATTCCGAACAGCGCCGGATTCGACCATCTTCGCAGCCGTGACAAGGGCGTAGAGAAATCCCGAGCAGGCCGCCGCGAGGTCGAAGCCCCACGCATTCTTGGCGCCAAGTTTCCGCTGCAAGATCGCAGCCGACGATGGGAACACCCGGTCGGGTGTGACCGTGGCGAGGATGATGCAGTCAATGTCTTCGGCGCTGATCCCACGCTGTGCGAGGACCTGTTGAGCCGCCGGAAGGAGGATGTCTGTGACGCCCCCTTCAAACGCAAAATGCCGTTCTTTGATACCGGTTCGGGTTTGGATCCACTCATCAGTGGTCTCGATCTTCTGCTCGAACCAGTGGTTGTCGTACACGTCCGGGGGCACGTGATGTGCGATGGCCGTGATCGCGGCTTTCATTCTTCAACCTTCGATGGTGAACGAGGTGTCAAGACCTCGCGAATTTTTCCGTTGACGTCGCGTTGGACCATTTCGACAGCCCGACGCACCATGTTCTCAATGGCCTTCGGACTTGATGATCCATGTCCGATGATCACCACACCGTTGATACCGAGTAACGGCACGCCGCCATATTCCTGATAATCCATTCCGCGAAGAACATTCTTGAGGATCGGTGCGAACATACCGACCAAGAGTTTATTGACGATGCTTCGTGAGGCAAAATCACGAAATCGTGATTTGAGAAACCCAAGGATGCTCTCGGCAAACTTCAATACGATGTTTCCTTCGAAACCGTCGCAGACCACCACATCGACCGTGCCTTTGAGGATATCACGCCCTTCTACGTTGCCGACGAAATTGATCGGCGCGGTCTTGAGGAGTTCATGGGTCTCCTGCGCGATCAGCGTTCCTTTGCTCTCTTCTTCACCCACATTCAGCAGTCCAACTCGCGGTTGCTCCGTTCCCAGCATCATCTCTGTGTAGATACTTCCCATCACGGCATAGTCGTGCAGGAACTTTGGCTTGCTGTCAACGTTGGCACCAACGTCAACCAGCAGCGTTGGACGTCCGGTCTCCGTCGGAAAGAAGGAACCGATCGTCGGACGGCTAACACCGGGAAGTCGTCCACAGACCATCGTCGACGTGGCCATCACTGCGCCGGTATTGCCTGCGGAAACAAAGGCGTCCACCTTTCCCTGCCGCATCATTTCCAGGCCGATGTAGAGTGATGATTCCTTGCGCGACTTCACGATCGTCGCCGGTTCATCCCCCATGGCCACCACATCCGGTGCATGGACAATAGTCACATTGGCGGGAAGGGGCGACTGGTTCGATATCTCGTTGATCCGGTCTTCGCGACCGATCAGAAAGAGTTCGAGGTCGTCGGGTAGTGCGGACAACGCTTGAAGGGAACCGCGCACCTCATTTGACGGTGCATGGTCCCCTCCCATAGCATCCACGGCAACGCGGACGCGGCGTGATTCAGAACGGATCAACCTACCTCGATGATCTTGCGACCGTTGTAGTATCCACAGGTGTGACACACTACGTGTGGTTGCTTGGCTGCACTACAGTTCGGGCAGCTCACAACCGAGGGAGCCGACGCTTTGTAGTGCGTACGGCGCTTAGCTGAGCGAGACTTGGAATGTCTCCGTTTTGGATTTGGCATGGCTTATTCTCCGGTTTTTTTGGTTTCGATCGATGATGTCAACTTCCTCAATGCTGCCCACCGATCATCGGTCGGTGGTTCTGCGTGCTCATTCAGTTCAGGATGAAGTTCTTCAAGTTCTAGGTCCCGATATGCCGGTGCGACCCGTTTCATCGGTAGCGATAACTGTAGTTCTTGACGAACATCATCCGTGATGTCAATGTGATTGTGGTCGTCGCGGATCCCGTGCACTTCGTCCGGTTCAACATCGGTGCCTACTTGTTGCGCGGCTAGTTCGTTGTCGATCCGATACTCCAGTGAGATCGTTGGCGTCAGGACCTCCACATACTCTTCAAGCGATCGATCGCACAGCAAAAGGGCATTGGCTGTGATCGTTGCCTGAATGTGAAGGCGCTTCCCTAACCTCTGCAACACCCCCGTGACGGACACCGACCCTTGGAACTCATCGCTTAGTCCAGGGATCGATCGCGCATCGACTTCGTGTTCGAAGGGATGATCCCCGTCCTTGATGGCAATGAGCGATAGCGATATGGTGCCAGTCTTGTGCATAGGTTCGGCCACAAGACAACAAATATACGGGCTAAGCCATTGAATTCAAAGAACCTCAGCAGCCGAGGGCATTGAGGTTCTTTTTGGCGCTTTCGTTGGCCGGATCGATCTTGAGCAGTTCGCGATACTGCCTACAAGCCGCCTCCTTGTTACCCAGGCCCTGGTAGCCGATCGCTGAATACAACATGAGCCACTTGTTTTGGGCATCGAGCTTGAGGCCTGCTGCGCAGCGCTCAACAATAGGGGCCCAGGCCTTTGCCGTAGCATCCAGACCGTTGAGTTTCAGCATCGCAGAGATGGCTGCTGAGACATCTTCCTTGCGAGCTCCTTCGGCCGTTCCGGCCGTGATCACCTGACCATACAGCTCACGAGCCTTGGCTTCGTCCCCTTTTACCTGGTAGGTCTCTGCCAGGCGGGAGGTCACGTATCCGTTCTTTGGATCTTTTTGCAGCGAGAGTTCATATTGGGCGATCGCGCTGTCCACCAGACTGTCAGCGAAGAAATTGTTGCCGATCAGCATGTAGATCTTGCCGTCAAGGGAGTCGGTACAGTTTGCCAAGCGTTGACGGAAGATCTGATTCGCTTGCGCATTCAGGCGTTTTTGGCTCAACAACAAGCCATAACGAAACATGAAGGTACACTCCTTGGGGTCACGAGCCGCCGCTTCGCCCATCGTGGCGATCGCGCGTGCGGTGTCCCCCGCCAACACGGCCGCGAACCCGGCATACCAGATGTCCTTCGGCTCCCAACTTCCCGTTGGGATGCCGCTCTGATAGGCCTCCTGATACGCCGTGGTCGCCCCCTTCCAATCCTTCGAGAGGAAGAGGCAGCGGGCGATCTTCAACCCAACCTGTCCTTTGAGACTGTCGATCCGTTCGGCGGCGGCCGACAAATGGATGCGGGCCTCGTCACAATTGTTGAGTTCGTAGAACGAGCTGCCGAGATACCAGGATGCGATCGCTTCACCTGTACCGATCGGACGCAGACTGCGGTACTCCAGCAGTGCCCTTGTGGCTTCTTTATACTTCTTGGCGAGGAAGAAGATCTTCCCTTGTTCGAACCATGCTCGTGCATTTCGAGGATCTAGCTGTCCGACCTTATTCCACTCCACAAGCGAGCGCTTGAACAATTCGTTCGCGAGGTCGTCATCAGATTCTCGGTTGGCCTGTTTCCAATAGCACTCGGCGAGTGAAAAGTGGGCCTGTACAAGTTCGGGTTGGATGCTAATGGCCTTTTCAAAATTCTGGACGGCCAGCTCCAACACCGGCTGGGGCTTGTACTTGAAGTACAACAGACCCAACGCCATATAGGCATCGGCGCTGTTGGGGAAGTCCTTCTTTGCAGTCGTGGCTACCAACTCGGCAGCTTGCAGCGAATCGGCCTCGACGAGAGCGTTCACCAACGACAATGCGGTCTCGACGTCCTTGCTCTTCTTGTACGACTTGCGGAGAAGATCCGAGGCAAGTGTTGCTTCCCCACCCCGTACGAGGGCCTCGGCATACATACGAACATATTCGGCCTCATCGTCATCGATGCTATAGAGACGTTTACCATAGCTCTTCGCCGTATCGAGGAGATCCAATTCAGTATAGATCTTCGTTGCCAACAACAAGACCTTCGGATCATCCGGACTTGCTTTGACAAGGGGGCGGATGTGGGTCACCGCTTCAAAATAGTTGGCCGAATCGACGGCATCGGCAGCTCGCTCTAACGCCGATTGTGACCAGAGCGGTGTAGCTGAGATCAGGAGCAGGAGAATGACGAGTGATCTATTGAGGTACATGTTCGAGGATCGAGTAATGAGCATTATTCAGGAAGGATCAATTCGATCTTAGCATAACCCGGTTCGATCCCAGCCTCCAAAAAGGTTCGCTGGGCATTGGCATCACGTGCTACGAACAACATGAATCCAGACGGAAGGTTATAATTCCCGGCCTTATCGCGAAGGGCGATATAGATCGGTACAGGAAACGGATATTGTCCCATCACGAGGTAGGATTGGTGCACTGGTTTGGGTCTGACCCATGTACCGGCTGTATCTATGTAGCCAAGACGAAGCATCTTCACGTCGGTACGCTTGACCAGCTGCGATAGATAGCCAACGCCGATGAGCGTTGGATCGGCGGCAACACCGGCGATGGCAGAGTCAGTGGTACGCAATGACGCCACGGTGCCCGTGGCGGGTGTAGCGCCTCCAAGCACAACATTCATGAGATTGCCGAACACCGATGATCTTGAATCGGGCACGATAAAGGTCGGAGACTTGGTGATCTTAGGATAGACCGTCTTTGCAACAGTACCTCCCTTAAGCCAAGTCTTGATATCCTCTGCGCTGAGAGTGTCGTATGGGAAGGTCTTGGCGACATAAAAGACCAGTGCATCCCGAGCGATCAAGGTACGCGGAAACCCGTCTGCACCGCGGTCAGCAGCGATGATGGTGTCTTCTTCCGGCAGCCAATCCCGTGCGATCGCAAGAGCTCTGGCTTCGTGTCGTAACAGTGCCGCCGACCCATCAAAGGCGTTGATCGCCTTCAGCGTGACCGATGCCTTGGGATTGGCCTTGTCATACAGTGCCTTGGCTGGTCCGAGAAGATCGAGGATCTCTTCGTCACAATAGATCTCGGCAGTGCCTTCAACAGCGGTCTCGATCGGTTTGTCACCACCACCGCCTTGTGGACCGCAGCCACTAAGGACCGATCCGGCGAAGATCAGTGCGGTCAGGAGATGAAAACTGGTATTCATTGGACTTTTCGTTGATGCAAGTACGTGATCAGGCGATACGTACCAAACAGGAAGACGACAGACCCAAAGACTTCGTGGAATGGTGATGGACTGTTTTCTGCCGGGCCTAAACCAAACGCGATCCCAAGGCCGACGATGGCGACAAGGGATCGCGTCAAGATGTTTATCAGATGCATCCTTTAGCGGAGTGCGAACTTGATCGGAATGCGAACCCACGTACGGACCGGGTTGCCATTCTGGATCGCCGGTGTAAAGACCGTCTCGCGGACAGCCTCGACAGCACTCTTATTCAACAACTCATTATCGGAATCGATGATCTGCGTCTTTTCGACCTTACCATCTTTACCAACAAGTGCAGCCACGGTAACGGTACCTTCGATACCGTTTCTGCGGGCAATGTCTGGATACTTCGCGCGACGCTGAACGTCAGCGTAGTCAAAGTCCGGTTCTTTCTCGACAGCAATGAACTCGTCGACATCAGGATCTTCTTCACGAGCTTCGATCTTGACGTCAGACACGCCGATGTTATCGCTAAAACCGTCGAAGTCGCTACCGTCACCGCCAATGGCCGATGTACGGTTGATCTCATCGATATTCGCAAAGTCTTTCACGTCTTCAGCGATCTCGGCATCGGGCACGGCTACCGGTGTGCCGGCGCGAGCAGCCGGTCCGGAAACCGGTGGCACTGCCGTTGGCGGTGGTGGCGGTGGCGCCTCCGCATCATTGGATGGCGGCGGTGGCAGTGCATCGAGACTTACTCGCGTCACTTTGACCTTGACCACATTTGGGGGTGGAAAAAACCACGACTCGAGTAGCTTGTAGCTAAAAGAAAACAAGGCCAAGAGCAACAGCAACGACATCGTGACATAGAATGCCCGCTTCGTGTTGCGCTCGATAATAGCTTTGAATTCGGATGCCCCGTAACGAAGGGTCTCCATCGGATTTGATGCGGCTACGGTACTCATAGTCCTTTCAACTCCTCTGCATCCTTCGCCAAAAATGGGGCCACGGTGAACTTCCGCTTTCGCTCATTGATGCCCGCGCGTTTCAACCCCTCAATGATCTCCGGTTCTGCCGAATTCAGCTCGTCCAAGATCTCCACAACGAGGCCATAGGGAGCATTGCCGTCGGCCTTGAGGGTAACGATACAACGATTCTTGAGCGCGACGTTCTGGTCGACAACGATCTTGCGAAGTTCCTTCTTGCTCTTGATCTGCTCAGGAGCGTCTGAACCCATATTATAGAAGATCTTGCCGGCTTCGCTGACCCGAAGGATCAGGAGCTCAGACTCTCGAACTTCAACTTCTTTTTCAAGCTCAGGCGGGACGTTCATCTCCATGGTTTGTGGAGTGATCATCGACGTTGTGAGCATGAAGAATGTCAACAAAAGGAAGGTGATGTCGACAAGGGGCGTCATGTCCAATCGGAAACCGACGCGTTTCTTCGCCTTCCGTTTTCCGGACTTGCCCCGTTTTTGTTTTCCTCCACCGCCTAGCGCTTCACCGCCACCAGCCATGGGTACTCCTGTTCAAAAAGTCTATGCGTAGTTAGGGTATGCCGGAGGATCACATTCCGCCGGTCTTCTTCTCGGTCACAAAGTTGAACGTCGTCGCGCGCTTCTTGCGCATCTCATTGACGGCCAACTCGACCCATTTATACTTGATGCGTTTGTCGGCATCAACGGCAAACTGTGCTCGAGGATTAACGATCCGTGCTCGCTCGATCGCTGAGCCTAGCCACGTTGTATCCGTGAACTTGAACAACGCTGTTGACAGCTTTGCGTCCGGATACTTCAACGCGACCATTTGCTCGGCAAGTTTCGCGATGTCTTGCTCGTTGACCATCGAGAGATACCACGCCGTGTCTTTCTTCACGGAGTCGATCCCGATCTTGATCATCACCAAGTCCTTCTCCGGCAGCTTCGCCGTATCAGACTGTGTCTGCGGACGCTTGATGGTGAACTTCTGCTCGCTCTCCGCTTCATTACGGAACTTGGCCGTGAACATGAAGAACGTCAGCAGAAGGAAGGTGATGTCAACGAGCGGCGTCATGTCCAGCACGAAGCCAAGTCGTTTCTTTTTGATCTTCGACATGTCGATTCCTGTTGGTGGGGTCTTGTTAGACCTTTGCTCCGACGCGGATCGAGAGGGTCTCCATCAGGTCCAGGATGGCTTCATCCATGGTGTAGACGAAGTTGTCGACCTTTACCGTAAAGAAGTTATACGCAACGATCGAGATGATAGCCGCGATCAAACCGCCGGCGGTGTTATACAATGCTTCCGAGATACCGATGGAAAGCTGCTGAGCAGATACGGTGCCTCCAGAGCCAAGGGCGGCGAAGGCGCGGATCATACCGACCGTTGTTCCCAACAAACCGATCATCGTAGAAACAGAAGCAACCGTCGAAAGAATTGGGAGGTTTTTCTCAAGAAGCGGCGTTTCAAGATTCATGTTTTCGTCAATTGTGCGCTGCACTTCAGCGAGCTTCTGTTCACTGTTCAACGATCCGTCCTTTTCAACGGAGCTGAAGCGTTCGATCGCGGCACGAAGGATATTCGCAAGGCTTCCCTTTTGACCATCGCAAGCGGCGATAGCACCCTTGAAGTCGCCCTTATTCACGCTTTCGATCACCGACTTTGCGAACGAATTCATGTTGGAAGAACCAGAGGCCTTGCCGATGGACAGAAATCGTTCAACGGTGAATGTAATGGCCATGAGTACACAGGCGATGAGCAGGCCTACAAGCCAACCACCGGTGTAGATCATGCCAAGCGCATTTTGCGGATTGTGCATGTCTACGACACCGGATTTCGGATCGGTAAAGTTGCCTTCGGCCCCAAGTACCAGAAAGAACACGGCATACGCTGCAATAAGACACAGCAAGATGATTAGCGCATTCGTCAGGTTCTTCATTACGTTACCCTTAATGGAACTGTACAGTGAGATGAATTGAATTGACTTCGTACGGAAACTCTAAACTACGAAAAACTCTCCGCAAGGGACATGGTATTGACACACCTCATTACCGATTAGTAACAGGCGGACGTTCGATCAAGAGTACTCTTGAGATGCCAGAGAGGTCTTCGATGGTCGTTACGGTCCAGTCGCCGGGCCATATGGACCGTACCTGCTCCTCTTGCCCCCATCCCAGCTCCACAGCGATGATACCACCCGGAAGGAGAATGGCCTCTGCCTGCTGTGCCAATCGCTCATAGAATGACAGGCCATTGGCATCATCCGTCAAAGCCATGTGCGGCTCAAAATCCCGCACCTCTTCCTGTAGGTGTGGAACTTCCGACATTGGGATGTACGGAGGGTTCATGGTGATCACGTCGAATCGGTCATCGATCACGTCAGTAAGGAAATTCAGATGTAGGCGTCTGAAACGATCGCGTACGCCGAGCGTTGCCGCATTCCCTTCTGCAACAGCCAGAGCACCTTCACTGCGATCGACTGCCGTCCATTCACTGGTTTCTACATGCTTGGCGATCGTGATCGGAATACAACCACTCCCCGTCCCGATATCGAGACATGTGAGGGGGCGACCTGCCTGCCCCCTAGCCCATGTGATCACAGTATCGACCAGGTGTTCCGTTTCCGGACGCGGGATAAGGACGTTGGGATCGACGTGGAATGAGAGTGAATAGAATTCGGCGATGCCGGTGATGTACTGCAAGGGTTCGTGGTGCGCGCGACGGGTCACAAGTCCGCGAAGGTGTTCGCGTTCTTCCTTGAGCAGTGGTCGTTCAAAGTCCGAATACAGTTGGATCCGAGAGCAGCCCAACACGTGGCATAAGAGGAGCTCCATCGTCAAGCGTGGTGAATCCACGTCCTTTTGACGAAAGAACTCCGTCCCCCAGCGGATCAGCTCCAGAACGGTCCATTGTTTCTCATGACTTGGACGGTGTGGCATAGTGGTCCTGCAGTGAGGTCGAAGTGAATCGTTCACCTCTGAGCGCGCGGATACCGTGCAGTGACGCCTCGGCTGCCGCCAGTGTGGTGAAGAAGGCCACCTTATACTTCATTGCTGTTCGGCCCATGATCGCTTCGTCGTAGCGTGCACTTTCTCCAAGAGGCGTGTTGATCACCAGCTGCACTTCGCCGTTGGCGATCTGGTCGATGATGCTTGGACGTCCTTCATAATGTTTGAGGACGGCCGTTGCATGCACACCATGCTCGGCAAGGAACGAAGCCGTTCCCGACGTTGCGAGGATCGTGAATCCAAGGTCCGAATATCCTTTGGCGATGTCAATAGCGCGATCGGTCTTGTCGTGGGTGCTCAGCGAAATGAAGACATTACCTTCAAGCGGTAGTGTATTTCCGGCGGAGATATGTGACTTCACGATCGCACGACCGAAAGAACTATCCATGCCCATGACCTCGCCGGTCGAGCGCATTTCGGGACCGAGGAAGACGTTGACGCGTGGGAACTTCGTGAACGGGAAGACGGACTCTTTGATGGCGACGCGTTGTTCTAGCGGTGTGAAATCTTTGACGTCCATGTCGGCAAGCTTATGGCCGACCATGACGTGAGTTGCGATCTGAGCAAGTTTGACGCCGGTTGCTTTTGAGACAAATGGAACGGTACGTGAGGCACGAGGATTGACCTCGAGGACGTAAACCGTATCTCGTTGAACGGCAAACTGAATGTTTAACAGACCGACCACATTGAGCTCCTTGGCCAGGGCTCGAGTGTATTCTCGCATGGTGTTGAGTGTCGACTCCGAGATATCGTACGGAGGCAGCACACATGATGAATCTCCGGAGTGAATACCGGCTTCTTCGATATGCTGCATCATGCCGCCGATGATCGTTGTTGTGCCGTCAGACACGGCGTCAACATCGAACTCGTGCGCATGTTCGAGGAAGTGGTCGATCAGGACGGGACGTGTTGGGTCTTCGGCCAACGCGGTCTGCATGTAGGCACGCAAGCTCTCTTCTCGGTAGCAGATCTGCATGGCGCGTCCACCAAGCACGTAGGAAGGACGGACAAGGACGGGATAGGTGACCCTATCGGCGATAGCGACGGCCTCATCCACTGCGAGTGCCGTACCCCATGGAGGACATGGGATGCCGAGTCGTCCGATCAGATCGCCAAATCGTTGGCGGTCTTCAGCTAGGTCGATACCTTCCGGTGAGGTGCCGATCAGCTTAACACCCGACTCGTGAAGCCGCTGCGCGAGTTTAAGTGGGGTTTGGCCGCCGAAGGTGACGATGACGCCATCGGGTTGCTCCACATCGAGCACGTTCATAACGTCTTCGAACGTCAGCGGCTCAAAATACAAGCGACTTGTCGTGTCGTAATCCGTAGAAACCGTTTCCGGATTACAGTTGATCATGATGGCTTCGTAGCCGATATCTTTCAATGCGAAGACACCTTGGACACAGCAGTAATCGAACTCGATCCCCTGTCCGATGCGGTTCGGTCCACTGCCAAGGATCACGACCTTTTTCTTGTTGGACGGAATTGCTTCTGTTTCTTCGCCGTAGGTCGAGTAGTGATATGGTGTCTCGGATTCAAACTCAGCAGCACACGTGTCTACGGTCTTGAAGACGGGTTTGATGCCCAGCGTTAAACGATGCTGACGGACATCAGCTTCACTAATGTCCAGCATGGTCGCGATCTGTACGTCGCTGAAACCGATCCTCTTGAGTCTCTTCAGGTGTGGTGCCGGCAGGTCGTTCAATGTTCCACCGTTGGCATGGTGGGTTAGCGTTGCCAGTGCCTGCTCAACGATCTCTCGACATTGTTCGATGAACCACGGATCGTATTTCGTGAGGTCGTGGATCTCAGTTGTTGAAAAGCCATGACGCAATGCATCACACAGGTCGAAGATCGATCCGGCATGACGTGTTCGCAGTTTGGCTCGCAGTGGTACCTTTTCGGCATCGGTCAGTGGTTCGAGGTCGCAGTAGAACGGACGGTCGAATCCAAAACCAAAACGTTTTTGTTCTAAGGAACGCAGAGCTTTCTGCAGAGCTTCTTTGAAGGTCCTGCCGAAGGCCATGGCTTCCCCGACCGACTTCATCTGAACACCGAGTGATGTGTCCGTTTCCTGAAACTTTTCAAAATCCCAACGCGGGATCTTGACCACCGTATAATCGATCGACGGTTCAAAACAGGCCGGCGTCTTTTTCGTGATGTCGTTCAAGATCTCATCAAGCGTATAGCCGACGGCAAGCTTCGCGGCGATCTTCGCGATCGGGAAGCCGGTTGCTTTCGAGGCCAAGGCCGAGCTCCGTGATACGCGAGGGTTCATCTCGATCACGACCATTCGACCGGTCTTCGGGTCGACAGCGAACTGAATGTTCGAGCCGCCCGTCTCGACGCCGATCTCACGAATGATCTTCAAGGCAGCATCACGCATGCGGTGATATTCGCGGTCTGTAAGCGTCTGTGCCGGCGCGACGGTGATCGAATCACCCGTGTGGACACCCATTGGGTCGACATTCTCGATCGAGCAGATGATGACAACATTGTCCTTCGTATCGCGCATCACCTCGAGTTCGTACTCTTTCCATCCGATGATGCTTTCTTCAACAAGGACGCGGCTGATCGGGCTTGCTACGAGTCCGGCGCGAAGGAGCTCTCGATACTCTTCCATGTTGTAGGCAATGCCGCCACCCGTGCCACCCATGGTAAACGAAGGCCGGATGATCACCGGGAAACCAACTAGGTCGATCATCGCCAGTCCGCCCTCTTCGTCATGAACAAAGCCACCCCTGGGCATGTCCATTCCGATCTTCTGCATCGCAGCTAGGAACAGCTCCCGATCTTCTGCCTTATGGATCGAGGCGATCTGCGATCCGATCAACTTGACGTTGTACTTCTCCAAGATCCCGCGTTCGTGACATTGCACTGCCGCATTCAACGCCACCTGACCTCCCATGGTCGGCAAGATCGCATCCGGTCGTTCACGCTTGATGATCTCTTCGATGAACTCCGGTGTGATCGGTTCAACGAATGTTGCATCGGCAATGCCCGGGTCCGTCATGATCGTAGCCGGGTTGCTGTTGATCAACAGTACACGGTAGCCTTCCTCTTTCAACACCTTGCACGCTTGCGTACCGGAATAATCGAATTCGCAGGCCTGACCAATTACGATCGGACCTGAGCCGATCACGAGGATCGTTTTGATGTCTGTTCTACGTGGCATGTCGGGATAATAATACGTGTTTGAGAACGGCCATACGGACAGCGACACCATGTGTCACCTGACGATGGATCAAACAGTGGTCCATCTCAAGGACCTCTGCATCGATCTCTACGCCGAGGTTGACCGGCCCGGGATGGATGATCATGGTCTTTGTGCTACCGGCGGCACGATCTTTCGTCATCGCATACGATGCGCGATACTCATCAAGGTCCGGAACCCTAACGTCTGTCATACGCTCGCGTTGAATACGCAGCAAGCTGATCACATCAGCCCATGCCATCGCATCATCGATCGTTGTCAACTGCATACACCCGGCAAAGAACTCATCATCCTGATCCGGTCTTAGTTCAGGGGGCGAGCAGATCGCGAACTGCATGCCCATGCGCTGTCCCAGGTGGATCTGTGAGCGTGCAACGCGTGAATGACGAACATCGCCAACAATGCAGATGCGCTTTCCATGTAGGTCGCCGAAGCGCTCGCGCAAGGTTGACACATCGAGAAGGGCCTGCGTCGGATGAGAACGTGTTCCTTCACCCGCGTTGATGATCGATACATCGGAATGTTCGATCACTTGCTTAACGATGCCGTTACCGGAATGCCGGATCACAATGGCATCAAATCGCATCGCTTGGATCGTTGCCATGGTCTCGAGAAGCGTCTCCCCTTTCTCGACGCTGCTGCCGTGCGGTAGAAAGACGACAGTCGACGCACCTAGTCGATGCGCCGCTGTCTCAAACGACAATCTCGTGCGTGTTGAGGGTTCGAAGAATGCCAGTGCGACATTCCGTCCGGCTAATGTTTCTGTTCTGTCGTGCCGAAGGCCAAGGTCGGAAACGAACGAGCAAGCGTCCTGTAGGATCGCATTCAATGCTTCATCAGACAGATCGTTCGTTGACGCAAGGTGCGTGTTGGCCATGAGCACAAAGTTACGGACAGTTGCGGAAGGGACAGGGCAAAAAAAAGCCCGCCAATTGGCGGGCTTTCGCGATCAGGCGATCACTTCTTCTTCTTAGCAGCGGCCTTCTTGGCGCTTGCCTTCGGAGCGGCCTTCTTCGGGGCGGCCTTCTTAGCGCCGACCTTTTTCTCGCCGTTCACGATGGCCTTGAGTTCTGCACCCGGCGAGAACTTGGCAACCTTCTTGGCAGCGATCTTGATCGTCTTGCCCGTGAACGGATTGCGGCCGGTGCGTGCACCACGCTTGCCAACCTTGAAGGAACCGAAGCCGATGAGAGCAACATCGTTGCCTCTCGACATTTCGGACTTGATGGCCGTGAGCGTAGCATTCAACGCAGCGTCTGCTTGCGTCTTGCTCAGGCCTGCACCAGCTGCGATCGCATCGATCAGTTCAGCCTTGTTCATTGATAAACCCCACAAAAACAGTGTTGAAGAAATACTGTACAAAACGAAATTATCCAGTGTTTATAGGGGTTCGCAAGGAGGACTTATCCACAACGACCTATTTTATAGGGGCTAGAGCCAGATTGCGCAGAAGAAATGCCGTGTTTACAGGCGATAGAGGGCCAAATACTGGGTGACGAAAAACAACAGATGTAGCGTCACAAGCCCATAAACAGCTGCCAAGAGGTCATCAGCCAGTACGCTGAAGGCGGAGGTACCGTCGTTGATCCGGTTGATCGGAAACGGTTTTGCCACGTCGTAGACACGAAAGACGAAGAACGCAACCAGCAACCACCAAGGGCTGGAGTGCAGTAGCGGGTCGGCCAACATCAGCGACATCCCGGCCGCCTCGTCGATCACAACTGCCCCTGGGTCCTTCCCCCACTCCCTCTGTGCGTGCGGGATCGACCAGAGTGAAAGAACAATGAAGATCGCAGCGACCACACCATAGGTGATGGGCGTTGTGGTTGACTGCGGTAAGACCAAGGCCGGCAGGAGTACAACGAGACTTCCCCACGTTCCGGGCATGATGGGGAGATGCCCCACGCCCCCTACAGAAGCGATCAACAGGGAGAGTCGAGGGCGAGAGCTAAGATGCATAGCGTTGGCGATGAGGTACTCAATGAAGGTCCATACGGTGAACACCGTGAGGGACAACATGGCCCAATACATGGCGTCCGAAGAAAGGATGCGCTGCGAGGTCGCAAGGAGTTCGGGGTTGGATGATCGGGCACCCCACAGTAAGACGAGGGTGACGGTGACGAAGACCATCTGTGAGAAGGTCTTGACCTTGGCATGCCATGAGGTGACGAGCGGAAGACCTTTTCCTTCGGCGATACTACGCAGAACGGTCGTGCCGAAGTCACGAAGGATGATGACGAGTACCATCCACAGCGGCATGACGTTGAGCATGTAGAAGGCAACGAAGGCCGAAAGCACGAGGATCTTATCGGCAAGAGGATCGAGGTATGCACCGTGCGAGGTCACTTCTTGATAGCTCCGTGCTACCGCACCGTCGAGCCAGTCCGTTACCGCAGCTACTGCAAATATGACGACGGCGATGGTCATGCCAAGTTCGGTTTCTGTCAACGCAAAGACCAGGAAGATCGGTGCAAGAAAGATCCGCGTCAGGGTGATGATATTGGCCGTCGTCAGCGTCATGCCGCACCCAAGGTCAATGCGGCCTGAACGATCCCGGCAAACGACGTGGCATTGAGTGACGCGCCTCCGATCAGTGCACCGTCGATATCCGGCTGTTGAAAGAGGTCTGGCGCATTGGCATCCGTGACGCTACCGCCATAGAGGATCGGAACGCTGGTGCCGCCGTGTGCAGACAGTGTTTGTCGGATCCAGGAATGAACTTCTTGCGCTTGTTCAGGTGATGCGGCCAACCCGGTGCCAATAGCCCAGATGGGCTCGTAGGCGATAACACACTTTTGTAAAGCATCAGCACCGATCGATCGTGCGATCTGCTCGAGTTGCTCGGTAACGACCTGTTGTGTTGCGTCACGTTGTCGGTCTTCAAGCGACTCCCCTACGCAGATGATCGGCCGGATACCGCATGTGAGTGCTGCCAGGGCCTTCTTGCCGATCACGTCGTTGGTCTCATGGTGGTCGCGCCGGCGCTCGGAATGACCGACGATGACCCACGTGCATCCTAGTTCCGAGAGCATCGTCGCAGAGACATCGCCGGTGTAAGCGCCCTTGGGTTCAGCATGACAATCTTGAGCGCCTACATGCAGGCCGCTACCGCTGCAGACTTCAGCTGCCGACGGGATCGATACAAAGGGCGGGCAGACCAGAACACTGTGTTCGGTTGAAAGTGCAGCGCGGACTGCATCCTGCTCAAGGAGACTGGCAGCGAATTCCCGGGCTGATGTCGGCCCCAAGTTCATTTTCCAGTTACCGGCAATGATGTAGGTTCTCATTGTTGATGAATGCCTTTCACTTTGAAGATGCGGTAATTGGTGAGGTATTGATCAGAGATCAGGCCAACGCCATCGATCACCTCCGTAGGTGAGACGATGTGAATGGCCTCCGTGGTCGAGATCTGTTCGGTGTTCTGGTCCCACTGTAATCGGGAGGTGTTGAGGGTGGTATGTGCCGAATCCGACACGACCACGACGTTGCCGATCGCCATCATGTTCTTAGTGCGGTCGTCAACAACGGCACTATCGGCTGTCAGTACGGCGACCTGCTTTCCACTGGAACGGCTGAAGAACAACACACGGACGCCTTCACCAAGCAACGTCTGGCGGCGGTCTTCATAGACCATGGCGATCCCGGCGTGGAGGGCTGCCTTCCGATGTGTGCTATCCGTAAAGTCCACGTCCATGTTATACGAGACGTGGAGTGGAGCATCCTTGAACGGATCAGATTCCAACGGTTCGGGGCGCACCCGCTCTTGCGTGCAGCCGAATACCAACAAACAACCGGTTGCGAGCAGCCACCATGCCTGCTTCATCGACCAAGACTCCAATGATCGACGATCCGAGCCACTACGTCATAAACACTGTCAAGGGGCAGTTGGGTCGCGGCATCACTGAGCGCCTTTGCAGGTTCCGGGTGCGTCTCCATGAAGACTCCGTCGATCCCGACAGCTGCCGCTGCTCGTGCAAGCGCCGGGATGAACTCGGGTCGACCGCCCGACGTCGCGCCTGCCGAAGGCTGCTGTACGGAGTGCGTAGCGTCGAAGATCACCGGGAACCCGCTCTTGCGCATGGTCACCAAGCCGCGAAAATCCACGACGAGGTCGTGATAGCCGAAACAGGTGCCACGCTCGGTGAGCCAGACGTTGGAGTTGCCGGCGTTGACGACCTTTGCTGCCGCCTTGACGACATCTTCCGGCGCCATGAATTGCGCTTTCTTGATATTGACCACCTTGCCGGTGCGGGCGGCGGCCTCTAGAAGTGAGGTCTGACGGCTTAGGAAGGCCGGTATCTGCAGGACGTCGACAAAGGAAGCGGCCAACGCCGCTTCTTCATCGGTGTGGATATCTGTCAGGGTCGGCACTGAGAAGGATGTGCCAATTTCGTGGAGGATCTCAAGAGCTGCCTGGTCGCCGATCCCTTGAAACGCGCCGGCAGAAGTTCGATTTGCCTTTCGATACGACCCTTTAAACACCCAATACACGGGGAGTTCGTCCACCACCCGTTGGAGGTGTTCGGCGGTACGCAATGCGATCTCGCGAGATTCCACAAGGCATGGACCTGCGATCAATAAGAGCTTGTCAGTAGGAAGCTGCATAGTGCCTGCAAATTATCCATTAAATTCCCGTGCAGCATCGAGGTTGATTTGGCGCAACGATCAGACAATATCCCACTTGGCCGTCCCCGTAAGGGTCGGCAACCCATCCAGGAACCTGAGGATCAGACATTAGGGGGCTCACCGGCACCCGATGCTGATGCTGTGCGCCGGATGAAGATCTTCGCGATCCTTCTCGGCGTGTTTGCCGTCCTCATCCTGATCGCCCTTCTGAGTTTCACATCCAAAGACGAAGCCAACGCCCAACTTTCGATGAAGGAAATGATGGGCGTGATCAGAGGCGATGAGACGCTCCGTGCCCGTTTTGAGACCACACATAACTGGTTGGGATTGCTTGGCGCCGTGATCTCGCACTGGATGTACACCTCTACCGTCGGCATTTGGTCGATCTCCATCCCGGTGCTGATGTTGTTTTGGTCAGGTGACCTGTTACGGTTTCAGCGCATCACGCCGCTGATCCGTAAGTATACCGTTGCCACGATCGCAACGTCGGTGATCGTTGCCGGACTGTTTGGAACATTGCAGTTGATCAGCTGGATGCCGGAGATCGATCGGATCATGTGTGGTGCGATCGGACAATTTCTTGCCGGGACGATCTCTCAATTCATTGGTACAGCAGGCAGTCTTGTCATTCTCTTTGTCGCACTCGGCTTCGCTCTCGTCTTCGGCTTCGACGTGCGACCAAGCTATGTGCAGGTCTACATCCAGCGAACGACGGCACAGCTCAAAGATCTCCTCGTTCGCCGATCCACTGCCCGCGCCGAAGATGATGTGGAGGAAGAAGAAGCGGATGCAGAGGGCGATGAAGATGAGACGGTCACACCGGTTACCGGCAGACCGCGGATCCTTGACCGTGGCAATATTGTCCGTCCGCGTCCTAAACCTGTTGACGAAGAAGACGAGGCTGATGAAGAACCTGCCGTGATGCTTCGTGGTAGCAAGCCTCTCTCATCCACGGTACGGATCGTCCGCACAACACCCGGCAAAGGCGAGCCGCCCAAGCCGTTAGAACGCAGTGGTACGGCCTCAGTCGATATGGACGATCTCCAGAAACGACTCCAAGAACTTCATCCGAACAAGGACATTTCCGTCAAGGGCGTCAAGGGGCCATCCGATCCCGGCGACGTTCCTGAGTTGCCCTTGTTCTTGGCAGAAGATGAGGAAGACGAGACACCGGTAGTGCTACCGGCGGGAGTTCCTGCTCGCCCCCTTACCATCAACGTGGAACATCCGGAAGTGACCGAGCCAGAGGTGCCTCTTACGTCGGCGACCTTGTATGATGAGCAGATCGCCTACAAACCTCCGCCGATATCGTTGCTGGATGATTCGAAGGATGCCGTGGCAGTCGACGATGACGAGCTACGTGACAATGCTCGCATTCTCCAGGAGAAGCTTGAGACCTTCCGGATCAAGATCGAAAACTTAACGGTGCAGCCGGGTCCGGTGGTCACGCAGTACGAATTCGTACCTGCCTCTGGTGTGAAGGTCGCCCAGATCGAATCGCTCGCTGATGATATCGCTCTGGCGCTCAAGGCACCGGCCGTTCGCATTATCGCTCCGATCCCGGGCAAAGGGACCGTTGGTATCGAGATCCCGAATCACAACCCGTCGATCGTACGGTTTGGATCCGTGATCAAGAGTCCTAAGTATCAAAACCCCGACATCAAGCTTCCCATTGCTATGGGTAAGACCGTTGTCGGCGAAGTGTTCTGTGCCGATTTGACGAAAATGCCTCACCTATTGATCGCCGGTGCAACGGGGAAAGGTAAATCCGTCGGTATCAATACGATCATTGCATCGCTATTGTACCGCATGCATCCGCGTGATCTGAAGTTCGTGATCATCGATCCGAAGCGCGTCGAGATGACGTTGTACCGCTCGTTGAAGAATCACTTCCTGGCCATTTCTCCCGACATCGATGAGACGATCATCACGGAACCGCAGAATGCGGTGGCCGTGTTGAAGAGCGTTGTGGAAGAGATGCAGATGCGATATAACGTGCTTGCTTCGGCGGGACAACGTAATATTCAAGAGTACAATCGCAAGGTCAAAGAAGGTAAGATCAAAGATCAAGGCGGTTTCCAGCATCGTCCGATGCCCTATATCGTTGTGGTGATCGATGAGCTTGCCGACCTGATGATGACGGCCTCGAAGGAAGTGGAAGAACCGATCGTCCGTCTGGCACAACTTGCGCGCGCAGTCGGCATCCACTGTATCGTGGCTACGCAGCGTCCGTCGGTTGATGTGGTGACCGGTCTGATCAAGGCCAACTTCCCTGCTCGTATCGCCTATCAGGTCTCTGCTCGTGTTGACTCAAGAACGATCCTCGACGGCAGCGGTGCAGAACATCTGATCGGCAACGGTGACATGTTGTTCGCCCCCGGAAATACGCCAAAGCCGATCCGGATGCAGAATGCCTTCATCTCGACCGAAGAGGTGGAAGCCATCTGTGAACATATCGGCAAACAACGTGGCTACTCGCAACCTTATATGCTACCCAGTATCGCCAAAAATCGTGCAGGGGGCGGTGGGGGTGTTGATGACGACCGCGACGCACTCTTTGAAGATGCGGCGAGGATCTTCATCCAGCTTCAGCAAGCCAGCGTCAGTACGCTGCAGCGTCGACTCAAGGTCGGCTATGCACGCGCTGCCCGCATCGTTGATGAGTTGGAGTCAGCCGGCATCGTTGGCCCGCCCGATGGTTCAAAGGGTCGAGCCGTTCTTTTGCAAAGTGAATCTGAATTGGAAGCATACTTGTGATACACGATGAAGTGACCGAGATCACCATCAAAGGTGCGCGGGAACACAACCTCAAGAATGTCCATGTTCAGATCCCACGCGACAAGCTGGTCGTGATCACGGGGTTGAGTGGATCCGGCAAAAGTTCGCTGGCCTTCGACACGATCTATGCCGAGGGTCAGCGTCGGTATGTGGAATGTATGAGTTCTTATGCCCGACAGTTCCTCGGGATCATGAAGAAGCCCGACGTAGATGTGATCGAAGGTCTATCACCGGCGATCAGTATCGAGCAGAAGACCACGGGCATGTCGCCTCGATCTACCGTTGGAACGGTCACGGAGATCTATGACTTCCTGCGTCTGCTTTACGCCAAGGTGGGCACGCAGTATTGTGTGCAATGCAACATCCCTGTGCGACAGCAGACACTTGATCAGATCGTCGACGCTATCTTGAATCATCCGGAAGGCGCACGCATTCAGATCCTCAGCCCGGTCGTGAAAGGCCGAAAGGGTCATTACCGCGAGCTCTTTGAGCAATTCCGTCGTCAGGGTTTTACCCGCGTACGCGTGGATGGTGAGCTCCAAGAGATCGTCGAAGGCATGCAGCTTCCGCGATACAAGGTTCACACCGTCGAACTCGTGATCGACCGCCTTACCGTCGATCCTACGGGAAGAAAGCGACTGACCGAGTCGGTGGAGGCCGCCATTCATCTTGGTGAAGGTGGTGTGAACGCCTTGATCGAGACCTCACCTGAGCAATGGAAGGACGTCTATTACTCCACCAGTTATAGCTGTCCGTCGTGTGGCACATCCTACGAGACGCCGGCGCCCAATATGTTCTCGTTCAACTCACCGTTCGGTGCGTGCACCACGTGTGAAGGTCTGGGTGAGATGTTGGATTTCGATCTCGGCCTTGTTATCCCAGACCCAACGGTCTCGATCGCAAGAGGCGGCATTGGTCCACTCGGAAAGAAACGCGACACCTGGTTGTGGAAGCAGGTCACATCATTTTGCCAGCATGCCAATATCGATGTGAATGTCCCGATCGGCGAGCTCACCGATGCTGAATTAGAAGCGGTGCTGTACGGCACTGACGGCTCGGCTGTGAGCGTCCAGTATGGTGACACCGCCGTCAAACACCGTTATCTCGGCGTACTGCCATCCCTGCGGCATCAATATGAACAGTCAACAACGTCCACGCTTCGCAAAAGCGTCGAGCGGTACTTCGCTTCTACAGCGTGTCGGACTTGCGGCGGCGCCCGCCTCAAGCAAGAACACCTGCACATCCGCATCGCTGACGTCAACATCCACTTTTGTGGGCAGCTCGATATCGCTTCGGCGGTACAATGGTTCTCAGATCTGAGCACGCACCTGACGGATCGCCAACGGATCATCGCCCATCTGATCTTGAAGGAGATCACGACACGACTGCAATTCTTACGCGATGTTGGCCTGGCCTATCTCACCCTAGACCGGTCCGCACGAACACTCTCCGGCGGTGAATCCCAGCGGATCCGACTCGCCTCACAGATCGGTTCACAGCTCGTTGGAGTGACGTACGTCCTCGATGAGCCGTCCATCGGTCTGCATCAACATGATAATCGTAAACTCATCGACTCGCTGAAACGACTCCGCGACATCGGCAATACGGTCATCGTCGTCGAGCATGACCGCGAAATGATCGAAGAGTCGGATCACGTGGTCGATATCGGTCCCGGCGCCGGTGTTCACGGTGGGAACATCATCGCAGAGTTCGCACCTGAACACATCCAAGCAAAAGCTTCCTCCTTAGAAGGATCGATCACACTGCAGTATCTGAGCGGACGTCAGCGTATCGACATCCCTTCCGAACGACGTCAAGGGAACGGTCGATCGATCTCGTTGTATGGGGCACGCGGACATAACCTTCAGAGCGTCGACCTTTCTCTGCCACTTGGTGCATTTGTCTGCATCACGGGCATGAGCGGTTCCGGCAAAAGTTCGTTGATCAATGAGACGCTCTACCCTATCCTCTCGCGACATTTTACCACGAGCGAACTGGTCCCTCTCCCCCATGATCGCATTGAGGGCATCGATGCCATCGACAAGGTCATCGAGATCGATCAATCCCCCATCGGCCGCACACCGCGTTCCAATCCGGCAACCTATACCGGCCTGTTCACGCAGATCCGCGACTTCTTTACCATGTTGCCTGAAGCCAAGATCCGCGGCTATCAATCCGGACGCTTCTCCTTCAATGTTGCCGGTGGTCGGTGTGAAGAATGTCAGGGGGCTGGCATTCGCAAGATCGAGATGAACTTCCTACCGGATGTTTACGTCGCGTGCGACTCGTGCAACGGTAAGCGCTACAACGCAGAGACCTTGAACGTGAAGTTCAAAGGACACTCGATCGCCGATGTCCTTGATCTCACCGTCACGGAAGCTGTTGACTTGTTCGAAGACATCCCCAAGATCAAGAACAAGTTGGTGACGCTCCGTGATGTCGGCCTGGGCTATGTTCGACTTGGTCAGCAAGCCCCGACGTTGTCCGGAGGTGAAGCACAACGTGTCAAGCTCGCCACGGAACTCTCAAAGACCAGCACGGGCAAGACGTTGTATCTTCTTGATGAGCCGACGACCGGTCTACACTTCGAGGATATCAGGATCTTGTTGAAGCTACTCGATCGATTGGTCGACCGCGGCAACACGGTGGTTGTGATCGAACATAACCTCGACGTTATCGTACACGCCGATCACATTATCGACCTCGGGCCTGGCGGTGGTAATGACGGTGGACGCATCGTCGCCGCCGGAACTCCGGAACATGTTGCCACCGTTGATGAGAGTCTCACTGGCCGATACATCGCGAGCGAACTAACAGCGAACCGACGGGCGTAAATCCGCAATCGGTAGATAGACCAAATCGTCTGTACCCTCTTATGAGCAACAACCAAACGATGAATCACCAACGAAGACCTCATGTCCGCGATGTGTGGCCTTATTTGCGCTTGCTTCTGCACAAAGAAAAGCGCGACATCTGGTATGTGGCAACCTACTCGACCATGGCCAGCATCATGGGATTGGCCGTACCGCTCAGTTCGCAGGCCATCGTGAACGCCGTTGCCCTTGGTGTGTTCAACCAGCAACTGGTGGTCCTGATCTCCATCGTCCTCATCGCCCTTGTCGTCCTTGCGGTCTTTACGGTTCTTGAGCGGTACGTGATCGACCTGATTCAGCGTCGCCTTTTCGTGTTCACGGCCACCGAATTCGTTCGGAGACTTCCGCTGATACGTCGCGACGCATTCACGGAGACCTATGCGCCGGAATTGGTCAATCGCTTCTTTGATGTGATGACGATTCAGAAGAGCATTGGCAAGTTGCTCATGGATGGCATCAACGGCGTTTTAGTCCTTGCTACGGGTCTGATCCTCCTAGGATTCTATCACCCATTCTTCCTGATCTACGACCTTGTCTTCCTCATGTTCGTCCCCATCCTCGTGTTTGTGTTGGGAAGGGGCGCTATCGCCACAGCGATCAATGTGTCCAAGAAGAAATACGAAGCCGCTGCGTGGATCGAAGATGTGGCTCGCAATCAGATCGCGACAAAGCTCACGGTGTCTGACGCCTACGACATGATGCGGGTCGATGCGATCAACGATAAATACGTCGAGTCGAAACATGCACATTATGTCGTGATCGCCAGACAGATCTTGGGCTCATATCTGTTCAAAGCGATCGCCACCGTTGGTGTTCTCGGCCTGGGCGGCATGCTGGTGATCGATCAGCGCATCTCCCTTGGTCAGCTCGTGGCCGCAGAGATCGTGATCATTCTCATTATCGGTGCTCTTGAGAAGTTGCTCAGTCAGTTCGACGTCTTCTATGAGCTAGTGGCTGCCATCGACAAAGTGGCGATCATCTTCGAACAGCCCACCGAACGTGAAGGCGGATTAGCAGCATCCAGAGGAACGGGCGGTGCTTCGGTCGAATTCAAGAACATCGACCTGACATTGGGCGACCGGCCACTCTTTCAAGACATCTCAATGCGAGTGCCATCAGGGGCTCGTGTGGCGATCGTTGGTAGAAGCGGTGAAGGAAAGTCAACATTGCTCCATCTGCTCTGTGGCCTCGAAGACCCATCGCGAGGTGTGATCAAGTTCAATGATGTCGACATCCGTGAGCTGGACCTTCGATCACTTAGAAAGCAGATCGGACTTGTCTTCCCAGAAGATGAGATCATCACTGCATCGATCCGGGACAACATCTTGCTAGGACGTGACCTTCCTGATAAGGATTATCGATGGGCATGTCAGATGTTGCGTCTTGATCAGGATGTTGAACGCCTTGAAGGGGGTTATGCAACAGTCTTGTCCCCATCTGCGCAGAACATTGCCTTCGGATTGAAACGCCGGATCTTATTCGCTCGGATGATCGTGTCTCGTCCATCTCTTCTTCTCCTTGACGAAGCATTCGAGGGCATCGAAGACAACATGAAGCTTGACATGCTCAATGAGTTGTTCGCCGAGAAGTCGTGGACAGTGATCTGTGTGACCCATGACCCGGAGATCGTGCGCAAGGTCGATACTGTCCACTTGTTGAATGAAGGAAAGATCGTCGAGAGTGGTGATCCGCACGAACTCGGCCGATCCGGCACCAGTAGATTCTGTGGTCTCTTCCCGCAGGCGTCCAAGTTCTCGCCCGATGCTCTGGGAGGTGGTCTATGATGAAGAATGCCCATCTTGTTCGGACACCGAACATGGCCAAGTGGATCGCAACGTTCATCGTTGGCGGTATCATCTCAGCGGCGATCTTCTTGATCTTCGTCCCGTGGCAACAGACCGTTGTCGGTTCGGGCAAGGTGACTTCCTTCCTTCCCGAGGCACGACCTCAAACGGTCGAAAGCGTGATCTCAGGTCGAATCGTGAAATGGTATGTCGTCGAGGGTGCCAAGGTCAAAAAAGGTGACACGATCTGCATTCTTGCCGACATCAATGTCAACTTCTTCGATCGTGAACTGTTGGACAAGCTGAAGACCCTTCGCGATCGAACATTCGAAGCGCAGGAGCAGGCGATCAATGTGGCCATTCAGCGGCGTAAACAGTCCGAGCAACGGTATGATCAGGCGCGAGCCCGTTTGGACAACGTCCTTGTCGAGGTGAGCACAGCTCGCATTCGCTACAGCCGTGCTGATACCCTTTTCAAGCAGGACATTGCGTCACGACGAGACCTTGAAACGGCACAACTCAACTTGCAGAAGGCCGTGGCCGACAGTGTCTCAACGGCCGCCGCGATGCGGTCCGCCTTGCAGGACGTGGATGCCTTTCGTGCAGAGGAGGAACGGGTGATCTCCCAGGCCTATGTAGCCATGCAAGAGGCCGATGTGCGATTGGCCAATGCACAGGGCCGTGTTGGTGCCGGCACGATCGTCGCTCCCATCAGCGGCACGGTGGTACGCATCGCGAAGGCCGGTGCCGGACAAACGGTGAAGGAAGGCGAACTTCTCGCCACGATCGTTCCGACAACTTCAGATCAGGCCGCTGAGATCTACGTTAGCAGTATGGACGCTGCGTTGATCGAACCCGGTCGACTCGTCAGTTTGCAGTTTTCAGGATTCCCGGCATTCCAGTTCTCCGGATGGCAAAACATCGCCGTCGGGATCTTCCATGGCCGCGTGAAGGTCATCGATGCTGTCGATGACGGCTCCGGCAAGTTCCGCGTACTCGTCGTGCCGGATGCGTCGATGCGTGCGTGGCCTGATATGCGGTATTTACGCCAAGGAACCGATGTGACCGGTTGGGTACTGCTCAACGAAGTGCCGGTCGGCTACGAGCTATGGCGGCAGTTCATGGGCTTCCCTCCGCAGTTCCCCGTTCCGCAATCAAAAGCGTCTGCGAACGCTTCGTCGAACGAATCGAAAGAGAAGGCCAAGTGAACGTCGCCCGAATCATCGGACTCCTGTTCGTCGCTTCGTTCGGTGTCCTTCGTGCACAACCGATCCTGACGCTTGATGCGTTTCTTGCGTCGGTCGAAGCCGCACACCCGTCCCTGCGTGCTGCGCAGTATGAACCGGAGCTTGCCGAAGCAGATATTCGTAATGCCTTGGGACGGTTTGACCCCGACCTCAAGGTCTTCTACGAATACAAGGACAAAGACGGACTTGATAAACTCAATGTCTTTGACGGTGCGTTGGAACTGCCCCTTGACATGATGTTCAGTCCCCGACTGAAGGCGACGTATCAGCGTGGACAGGGGTCTTCGATCAATCCGGAAACACTCACGGCCTCGGCGGGCGAAGCTAGTGTTGGCGTGTCGCTTCCGCTGTTTCAAGGCATCTTCACCGATGCACGCAGAAATCAACTCAACAAAGCGTTGTTGCGACCGGATGTCGCGCGTGCTCAATTCCGTATCGACCGCAACCAGCTGCTACGATCGGCCGCCATGGCCTATTGGGACTGGGCCGAAGCATGGGCAACGGTGCGGGTGGCGGATACGATCTTAGCACTTGCTGAAACGCGGTTCCAACAGATCGTCTCCCGGGTACGCGCCGGTGAACAGCCTGCCATTGATAGTATCGAGATCGCTCAGGAAGTACTCCGTCGACGTGGCGAACGCATCCGTGCATTACGCTTGGCGGAGCAGGCCGAGATCGCTGTCGGCGTACACGTGTGGACGAATGAGCTAACGCCCCGCACCATTGAAGGACGGCCGCAACAGCTGCCATCGGATCTTGACAATGCGACTACGACGCTGTCAGCACAACAGGAAGCACGCAGCTCACGTCCCGAGATCTCGCGCATGGATGCCGTTCAGCGGACGGCGCGTCTTGACAGTGCCCTTGCTGACGAATACCTGCGTCCGTTCGTCGAGGCCAATGCGGCTTTGACCAGTTACGACGTCAGTTCCATCACCAAGACCGACTACAAGGTAGGCATACGGATCTCGCAGCCGCTATTGTTTCGGAGCGCATCTGCCGGTGCGCAGGTAGCACAGATCGGCGTGCAACGCGCCGACCTCTCGCGATTGCTGATCGAGCGCACGGTGGAAGCCGATGCCGCGGCTGCCGTCGTGGCCGTTGACCGATCTTCGGAACGACTCCGCATTGCCCAACAAGAGGTGCAGCTGGCGCAGACCATGGTCGATGCCGAGCGTCAGCGTTTTATCGCCGGCGAATCGACCCTGCTCAACCTCAACTTGCGGGAACGCTTCCTGGCAGAAGCGCTGTTGCGGCAGGTCAATGCCCAGGCTGACCTAGCGCGGGCCCGCATTACGCTGCGCTGGGCAACGGGCACCATCTAGCCCCCTACCCTTCCCAAAAGAACCCTTATCTTTGTGGTTCTAGGCAGAGCCATCACATCTATTATTTACGTCTGTACTATGAATATTCTTGTCTGCATTTCGCAGGTCCCGGATACAACGGCGAAGATCACCGTGGGTGGTGACGGAACGTCGATGAATCCGGCCGGCGTCAAATTCATCCTCAATCCGTACGATGAGTTCGCGATCGAAGAAGGTCTGCGATTGCGCGAGCAACACGGCGGCACTGTTGCCACCCTTACGGTTGGTCCGGACGGTGCAAAAGAGATCTTGCGCACGGCCTTGGCCATGGGGTCGGATACGGCGATCCTGGTCAAAGATGAACAACGTGCCGATTCGTGGTCCGTTGCTTCAAGCATCGCCGATGCGGCTCGCTCGATGAATCCTGATGTGATCATCTTCGGTCGTCAGTCCATCGATTTCGATTCATTCCAACTTCCGTCGATGGTTGCCGAGATCCTCGGCATGCCGAATGTATCGATGGTCAGCGCGCTCACCATCTCCGGCGCCAACGTTACGGCAGAACGTGATGTTGAAGGGGGCAAGGAGAACGTAACAGCAACCTTGCCATGTGTGATCTCGGCTCAGAAGGGCCTCAATGATCCGCGTTATCCAAAACTGCCGGACATTATGAAGGCCAAGAGCAAGCCGATCGAAGAACGTGCTGCAGCGGGAGCATCACCGCGCGTGGCAACGGTATCGATGACGTTGCCGGATACGAAGCGCATGAACAAGATCCTCGGTGATTCCGAGTCCGATATCAACGAACTGGTCCGTCTGTTGCACGAAGAAGCAAAGGTGATCTAAGATGAACGTACTTGTATTTCTCGAGCCGACAGACGGTGGACTGAAGCGCACCTCGTATGAAGCGATCACGGCGGCGCGTCAGATCGCCCAAGGTGGTACCGTGACGGGTGTGGCGATCGGTGCATCGAACGATCAATTGCAGCAGGCCGGCGCGTACGGTCTTGCGTCGGTGCTGAACGTTGCCGGACCGTATGCGAACGGCACGGCTGCACAAGCGATCGCTGCGGCGGCACAACACGTGAACGCCGATGTGGTCTTGTTGTCGGCAAACGCAACGGGCAAAGACGTCGCTCCGCGCGTCGCTGTCCGCCTCGAAGCAGGGCTGCTTGCCGACTGTGTTGCCCTTCATCCGGAAGGTGCAGGTCTCGAAGCCACACGTCCGGTCTACGCCGGCAAGGCACTCGTTCGTGTGAAGGCAACAACGGCTAAGACGGTCGCCACACTTCGTCCGAATGTCTTCACGGCGAAGGCAGACGCCGCGGCATCGGTATCAGTTGAGGCGTTCTCGCCGTCGATCGATGCATCGCGTGCGACCAGTACGGTCACGGGCATGACGAAGAATGAAGGTGCTCTTGACGTAGCAGAAGCCGACATCATCGTTTCGGGCGGACGTGGACTCAAGGGCCCGGAGCATTTCCATTTGGTCGAAGAACTCGCAAAGTCACTCGGTGCTGCTGTTGGTGCCTCGCGTGCCGTGGTTGATGCCGGCTGGCGTCCACACCGCGAGCAGGTTGGTCAAACGGGCAAGACCGTCTCCCCTTCCATGTACGTTGCCTGCGGCATCAGCGGTGCCGTACAGCACCTGGCCGGAATGTCGTCCTCCAAGATCATCGTTGCTATCAACAAGGACAAGGACGCACCGATCTTCAAGGTGGCTGACTATGGTCTTGTTGGTGATGTGTTCGAGATCCTTCCTAAACTGACGCAAAAGATCTCCGGAGTCACGGGTCGATGATCAACAAGGTGCAGGTCGACATCTTCGGTCTAACCGACCGGGGCATGTCACAAGGTGCATTTGCGCTCATTCTCAAGGAATCGGATGGGCCACGCAGGATGCCGATCATCATCGGCGTACCAGAGGCCCAGGCCATTGCCAATGAGCTGGAGGGCGTCCGTGCACAGCGTCCGATGACGCATGACCTGCTCCGGAATGTGATCGAAGCCCTCGGGGCCCAACTACGCGAAGTGGTCATCCACTCGCTCAAGGAAGGCACCTTTTACGCATCGCTGAACTTTGAATTCTCTGACCTTGAGGTCGACGCACGGCCGAGTGACGCCATCGCCATCGCCGTCCGTTGTGGCGTGCCGATCTTCGTGTCCGAAGAGATCTTGGAAGAAGCAGCGATCGACCAGTCTGAAGGTGAGGAAGAAGCCGAAGATGAGGAGGGAGCCGAAGAGGAAGACGAATCCCCTGCCCTGCCTGCCGTCCCGGCTGAACCGCCGTCAGAGTCCGAGCCCCTTACCTACCGCGAGCGTTTGGAACGCGAGTTGGAAGAGGCCATCCGCACTGAAGATTACGAAAAGGCCGCACGGCTGCGCGACGAATTGAATCGAGATATCTGATTTCGCCGTATCTTTGTGGCTCTCCGCCGGAGTAGCTCAGTTGGTTAGAGCAATGGAATCATAATCCATGTGTCGGGGGTTCAAATCCCTCCTCCGGTACTGAACACGATGGAAGCCCTGTCAGTTTTTCTGGCGGGGCTTTTCGCTTTGTTGGAGGGCCTGCTCTTCGGCTGGAATGCGGATGGTTAACAGGATCACCAGGTTCACCACCGATGCCGTGATCAGCGTGATCCACGCTCCGAAGATCGCCGGGACGCAAGCAAGCTCGAGCACCACTGCCACATAATTGGGATGTGTGAACCAACGGTATGGGCCGTTCTCAACACGGGGCATTCCGGGAATCACAATGATCCTGGTGTTCCATTGGCGTCCCAAGGTACTGATGGCCCAATAGCGCAAGACCTGGGCGACAACAAAGCCGGAAAGCGGCACGATCCAACCGTCGATCATGGCACCGCCGCGTTGCACTGCCTCAGCAATAGTGCCAACCAACCAGCCCGTATGCAGCACAAAGAACATCCAGTAGTGTCCTTGTCCCGATTCAATGCCGCCACGCTCCATGGCCCAGCGCTGGTTCCGCCGCGATAGCGCCAGCTCTGAGAGCCGCTGGAGGATGATGATCGTGATCAGGATCTCTAGTGCATTCATGACACCCTCAACAAGAGGTTTTCAGAGCTGAATCCCGGACCAAGGGCCGACATCACATGGTAGCCGTGCTGCGCTGAACCGCTGCGGAGCATACGCTCCAAGACGAACAACACACTGGCTGACGACATGTTGCCGTGATCAGCCAAGATCTCCCGCGCTAGGTCGAATGCCGACGTATCGGCGCCGACAGCATCAGCATAGGCATCCAAGACCTTGGCACCGCCCGGATGCGTCACATATCCGACCACGTCGCCACGGTCGATCTGCCAATGCGAGCATGCCTCTTCCATCACCTTAGGAAGATGCTGGCGAACGAAGGAAGGAATGTCGCGTGAGAACCGTACGCGAAGGCCTTCATCGACAACATCCCAACCCATGATGTCATAGGTCGACGGAAACAATGACGAATACGAACCGGTGACCATAGGCCCCCTACCGACAGCACTAACGATGACGGCGGCTGCACCGTCGGCAAATAGTGAGGCACCGACGATATTCGAGCGCGATGGGTCGTTGCGTTGGAACGTGGCACTACAGATCTCTACGGCCACAAAGACAATGGGAGCGCCACCACGGGCTCGCGACAATTCAGCAGCACGGGCAAGACCGGCAACGCCGCCGGCACAGCCGAGGCCAAAGATGGGAAGACGCATCACGCTGGGATGACATCCGAGCTCTTGAGCAAGAACGGCATCCAAACTTGGCGTCATGATGCCTGTTGATGATGCAACAACGATGCCGTCAATGTCTAGCGCCGTCAGTTCTGCATCTTCCAAGGCGCGAGAGATGGCTTGCAACGACAGTGTTGTGGCTGCTTCGGCATAGGCAGCGTTCGACGCGCCAAAGCCACGGTCTTCGGCATACCATTCCGGCGTCTGCATGAGATGACGCTGACGGATGTGGTGATGTTCAAAGACACCGAGAATGCGTTGAAGGTCGGTAACGGCATAAGTAAACAACGACTCGACAACACGACGAATGTCGCCCTGCGTCACAACATGTTCCGGCACTGCAGTCCCGATGCCGGCTATGGCGATCTCGGTGTGACTCATAGAGGCTGTTCCGCATCTTCTTCCGGTCGCTCACACGTGTTGCGGAAGGCCAGTTGCGATAGACGCTTTCGTTGGTCGCTCTTCCAGTCGATGCGCGGACGTTGTTTCTCCGGAGGCAGATAGCCCAGGCGATAGATGGCCATCAGCTCAAGGTCGTCCGGTACTTTCAAGATCTGTTTCAGTTCAGCCCAAGCTTCGGGGATCTCCATCGGCGTCGAGACAAACTGGATCCCCATTCCTAGTTCAGCGCATGTAAGCCAAATGTGTTCAACGGCCATGCCCAAGGATAACGTGCAGTAGAATCCTGACAGTTCTCCCGGACGATATTCCTCTTTTGATAACAACACTGCCACCAGCAGCGGACTTCCTTCGATGAGCTTGCGATTGTCTTCACCCAACAGCTTGGGTACGCCGAGTGTCTTGAGCACTTTCAACGCACTGTCGGTGAAGACTTGTTTGATAAAGGGGCGGAGTGGTGCCGGCATTTGATCGATAAAGATCCCATCACGGCGCTCCTCCATCTCTTCTTTCGAAAAGCGGAAGTACTTTCGATAGCGTTGAAAGAACGTGCCTTGTTCGATGAGTTGCGTCATCGTCCCACCGCCGATGTGGGCGATCTGGGCACGGATCTGAGGGTCGTCGATCAACACAAAGCGCCATGGCTGTGAGTTGAAGTGGCTGGGCGCACGTTCTGCCACCTGGATCAGGAGGTGCTGATGTTCTTTTGAGACCGGACGAGGGTCGAAAGCACCATTCGTGGTCTTTCGAATGCGGATCGCTTCTAACAGTGAAAGATCACGCATCAATGCTCCGAGTGTGGTTCCGCATACATGTCCTCGATGAGTTCTCCATAGGTGGCCTCAACGGCCTTCCGTTTGATCTTTAGGGTTGGCGTCATCATCCCGTTCTCAACAGAGAATGGCTGCGCGAGCAGTTTGAATCGACGCACACGCTCGTACTTAGCAAGTTCTCGTTGCAGGCGATTGATGTCCTTTTGTACGGCTTGGAACAACTCGTTGGAGTAGACAAGTTCCTCCCACGAAGCGAAGGTAAGACCTTGTTGTGATGCCCAAGCCGTGGCCTGTTCTTTCTCAGGCACGATCAGAGCCGTGCAGAACTCGCGACGGTCGCCGATGAGGATCACTTGGTCGACCAAGTCACTCTGCGCGATCAGTGCCTCGATCGGCTGTGGTGCGATGTTCTTGCCACCGCTTGAGACCAGTAGGTGCTTCTTTCGATCGGTGATCCGCAAGTGTCCACGCTCATTGAACTCACCGATGTCACCCGTATGAAACCAACCATCCGGCTCGATCGCTTCAGCGGTCGACTGTTCGTCGTTCCAGTATCCACGCATGATATTCGGACCGCGTGCCATGATCTCGCCATCGGCGGCGATGCGGATCTCGACATTCGGCAGCGGATCACCAACGGTACCAAGTTCTTCATGACCGTCGCGATTGACGGCAAGAACGGGACTTGTTTCCGTGAGCCCGTAGCCCTCCAAGATCTTGAGTCCGACCACCTTAAAGAAACGTCCTACTTCAACATTCAATGCAGCACCGCCCGAAATGAAGAAGCGCAACCGACCGCCCGTGCGTTCACGGATCTTGGCAAACACCAATTTGTCGGCCAGCTTCCGCTGCATCGACGTTAGTATACTTCGGTCACCATCGATCCAACGTTCGCCGTTGCGAACAGCCCAGGCAAAGATCTTCTGTTTGAGCGGTGACTCCTTCTCGACGTTGCGCAGCACTCGCAGCTTGATACGTTCGAACAACCGCGGGACCGACGTCATCACCGTCGGACGGATCTCGCGCATGTTCTCGGCGACAGTTTCAATAGACTCTGCGATGTACGTTGAAGCTCCCGCATAAAACGCCAGATAGTACCCCGACATGCGTTCATAGCTGTGGCACATCGGTAAGTAAGACAAGAGCACGTCACGTTCGTTCAGGTCAAACACCGACAGCGCACCGGCAATGTTTGACACCATGTTCTTATGCGTCAGCATCACCCCTTTCGGATGGCCTGTTGTGCCGCTGGTATAGATCAGCGTCAACAGATCGTCTGGTTGGACTGCCGTGGCCATGATCTCGAACTTGCGCCGGCGTTCCTCTACTGAAGCTGAGGCGGCACCAATAGCGATCACGTCGCTAAAGCGTCGGACCTTCGGATGATCAACGGCCTCGTCATTCATCACGATCACTTCGCGCACTGTCGGCAACTCATCCCACACTTTGAGGAGCTTCGTTAGCTGCATCTGATTCGACACGATGATGCAACTTGCCTCGCAGTTCTGGAAGATGTAGGCCTCTTGCTGCGGCGTCAACGTTGGGAAGATCGGAACGTCGATCGCCCCCATCGACGTGATCGCAAAGTCGGCCACGGCCCATTCGATACGGTTCTCGCTGACGATGCCGATGCGCTCGCCGGGGACGATGCCGATCTGCAGCAGGCCAAGCGCAAAACACTCAACATCGTGGCGTAATTGGTCATGGGAGAGGGTGACCCACTCGCCCCCTATCTTTCGGCCATAGACGATCTTATGTGTCTGATCGGCGAACCGAGCACACGTTTCGAGGAACATCGCCGGAATGGTCGATGCAGGTACCATGTTGACTCCCCTTTTGGTCAGTCAAAAAACGACCATGAGACCGAGATTCGCAAATCTCGAATGATCTCAGGGGCGATGGCCGTCGTGTACCAGCGTTGACCGAGGATGTTCTCGTAGCTGACGCGGACGGAGGCATTCCCCAAGATGGCCGTCAGGAACAGGTCCAAGCCGTTGCCGACAAGGCCCTGCGATTCCACCGGTGCAATATAGGTCCAGGTGAGCGGGACATACTGTCGCGTCTCCATCGTGGTCAAAAAGGCCCCTTTTGCTCCAAGGCGGACACTGTTACGTCCGACCCGGTAGACAAAGGCCGCAGAAAGTTCGCCGCTGAATAGTGGAAGGGGGCTGTCATGGACCCGGATGACCGGACGCAACTCGAGCCAATCGTTGGTATACGTGGCTTGGGCGACGAGGCCGAACATGGATGTTGTGCCGCCATTCACCGACGTCGTGGTCCGAATCAACTGCGCCGTGTCCCGGTCTGACGTCGTCACGATCGCATCACTCACGGTGCGGTAGAACGCTTGGGCAAGCACGTCAACAGCACCGAATCGTCCACGATATTCTGCAAGGCCCAAGAGGTGCCGCTCAGGAACAAGATCGATACCTTCGGCCGGCGATGCTGATCGTTGGATGGTGCTTGCATCCAAGCGCAGTGAGGATGCTCCAAGAGCGAACGTGAGACCTGCTCCGGCAGAGGTAAGAACGTTGCTATGTTCGACGGCAATGCGGGCAGCGCCAGTGAAGGTGAGCATTTCGCTCAACGGAAGATCAAGATGACCGAAGACCTGTGGTTGGACATCATTGCCTTCATCGTTGTAGACCGTACTGTCGAGCGCAAAGACGTCAACACTCGCACCAAGTCGAAGGTCCAGAACGCCGAGCTGATGACGACTTCGTAGCATCATGCCATAGAGCTGTCCGCGAAAGGTCATGTTCTTCAGTGTATCTGTTGCTGATGTGAACAACGTGGAATCACGAATGCGGAGCATGCTCGTTGAAGACACGTATAACGAGGCAAACACTTCGTGTGTCCCGGCTGTATCGAAGCGGTGAAGACCCGACAACGTCACATCATGACGACGCATTTCATCCTGCAGATAGAAAAACACTGGTGGTGCAGTGGCCTCTGTGAGGTTGTCGAGCGGCAGGGTCGTGCGCAGTCCACCGGGCAGGCCCGTGTTTTGCGACGTGAGGTGATAAGAGAACCGAAGATTGGTCAGTGAATCAACGGCCCAGTGAGTATTCGCGCGCACGTTCCAGACATCGAACTCTTGGTTGACGTAGCGGCCGTATGCACCACTGCGGCGAACACCAACGTTGACATTTACTCCGGGTGCTACGTTCTGGGCCATGGCCACATCGGCTGCGATCAGCTCTCCCCCGCCCTGTGAGTACCACATGTGGGTGTAGGGTGTGGCCGAGTTGAATCGCATCTCTTGGGCGTTGATCGCAGAAAGTGTTGTGCTAGCGGCGAGCCCGACGGCATGTGTGCCGGTCAGGATCTCGAAGGTCTCGTATGCATCAGGAGCAAGTTGTGATAACTGATATTGCGAGGACCAAGGGTCGACCATGCGGCGTCCGTTGACGGAGAGGCCGAGATCGGCATTCCATCCGCCGGCGATCGACACAGCGTTGTGTTGCGAGAAGCCGCCGTGGCTGAGTGGCATGAAGGGTGTTGCGCGGATCAGCAGGTCGCTTGCTGAGTTGTACTGGACAAAGCGTCGATCGTACTTCGACAGGTCCAACAGTGTATCCGTCGAGCGTCGGGCCAGCGCTCCATAGTACGGGAACGGTACCGGCAGTGAATCCGAGCGTACGATCTTCCGATCGGCAAAGGCCGTGTCGCGTTTTGCCGGCGGCGACGTGCTGGTCGCTTCTTGGGCGACGGTGATCGCGGAAGCGCAGAAGAACATTAAAACGCAAAAGGCAGGTTTGACACCTGCCCATTGCATGTTTCGTTCTGTGCG
Organism: uncultured Hyphomicrobiales bacterium; assembly: GCA_964467455.1. GTDB lineage: Bacteria > Bacteroidota > Ignavibacteria > Kapaibacteriales > Kapaibacteriaceae > OLB6. Next base: position 96,999 of record CAYXQJ010000001.1, read on the forward strand.
GTCAGAGATCATGACTCCGTGGATTCAGCGGATGCATCACCTTCGGCGCCTTCAACTCCTTCTTCATCCTCATCGCGAGTGACCGTTGTGATGTCGGCGATCTGATCACCTTCTTCAAGGCGGATCAGTTTCACACCTTGGGCATTGCGGCCCAACATGCGGATGTCGCGCACCGGCTGACGGATCAGGATACCGTTCACGGTCATCACGACGAGGTCTTCCGCATCCGTGACCTCAAGGATCGCGCAGATCGGCCCGGTCTTGTCCGTGATGTTCATTGCGATAACACCCTTGGCGCCGCGCTTGGTCTTTCGGAAGTCATCGACCTTGGTGCGCTTGCCGTAGCCGCGTTGGCCAACCACGATCACCTGGGCATCGGCATGACGCACCGCTGTGAGCGAGATCACGTAGGCCCCCGGTTCGAGCGTGATGCCTTTGACACCGGCAGCGGCACGACCCATGGAGCGAACATCGCTCTCATGGAATCGGACGGCGAGTCCGGAGCTTGCACCGATGAGGATCTCCATGTTGCCGTTCGTCAAACGAGCATCGATCAGGCGGTCATCATCATCAAGGTTGATGGCGATGATGCCGTTCGAGCGTACGTTGGCGAAATCCTTTAGAGCCGTCTTCTTGACGGTACCCGTGCGGGTGGCCATGAAGATGTGTGCGTCTTCTTGTTCGATGTCGGTGATCGGCAAATAGGCCGTCACCTTTTCATCGGATTGCTTCTGGATCACGTTGGCCAATGAACGTCCCTTGGCATTACGCGAGCCCTCGGGGATGTCATAGACCTTGATGCGATACACTCGCCCCCTATCCGTAAAGAACATGAGGTAGTGGTGGGTGGAAGCACGGAAGACGTGTTCAACATAGTCGTCTTCGTATGTGCCGGCACCGCTGACGCCGCGACCGCCCTTATGTTGACGGCGGTACGTGGTCACCGGAGTGCGCTTGATGTAGCCGTTGTGCGTGATGGAAACGATCACCTCTTCGTTGGCGATCATGTCCTCGAGAGTGAAGTCCTTGGCATCAAAGACCACTTGCGTGCGACGTTCATCACCGAAGCGTTCGCCGAGTTCAGTGAGTTCATCGCCGATGATCTTCATCTGCAGGTCCTTCGAGGCCAGGATCGCACGAAGTTTCTCGATGAGCTCAATGATCTCACGATATTCAGCTTGGATCTTCTCGCGCTCCAGGCCGGTGAGGCGCTGCAGACGCATGTCGAGAATGGCCTTCGCCTGGATCTCGGAGAGTCCGAAGCGAGCCTGCAGGTTGACCGATGCCGTCGGTGCGTCTTTGGATTCTTTGATCGTCTTGATCACCTCGTCGATATTATCGAGCGCGATGATGAAGCCTTCCAAGATATGGGCGCGTTTCTCGGCGGCGTCAAGGTCGAACTTCGTTCGGCGGACGATCACATCAAGACGGTGCTTGACGAACTCCTCGATCATCTCCTTGAGCGTGAGGATGCGAGGACGTCCGTTGACGAGTGCAAGCATGATCACGCCGAACGTGACCTGCATCTGGGTGTGCTTGTAGAGGTTGTTGAGCACGACCATCGGCACGCCGTCACGCTTGAGTTCGATCACGATGCGCATGCCGTCGCGGTCCGACTCGTCGCGGATATCCGAGATGCCTTCCAACGACTTTGCCTTCACGAGGTCGGCGATCTTCTCGATCAAACCGGCCTTGCTGACCTGATACGGCAGCTCTGTGATGACGATGGACTCTTTGCCCTGCTTGTTGACCTCGATGTTGGCCTTCGCCCTCACCTGGATCTTTCCGCGACCCGTCGTGTAGGCATTGCGCACACCTTCGTAGCCGTAGATGATGCCGCCCGTTGGGAAGTCCGGTGCGGAGACATACTTCAGCAGCTCTTCGTTGGTGACGTTCTCATCGGCGATGACGGCCTTGATGCCGGCGATGATCTCGCGCAGGTTATGCGGCGGGATGTTAGTGGCCATACCGACGGCGATACCGTTCGCGCCGTTGACGAGCAACGTCGGCAACACGGTTGGCAACACCGTAGGCTCTTGCAGCGAGTCGTCGAAGTTGGATCGGAATTCGACCGTGTTCTTGTCGATATCCCGCAGCACTTCCATTGCCGTGTGAGCCATGCGCGCTTCGGTATAACGCATAGCTGCCGGCGAATCGCCGTCGATCGAGCCGAAGTTACCTTGGCCATCGATCAGCGGATAGCGCATCGACCACGTCTGAGCCAAACGCACCATCGCATCGTAGACGGCGGAGTCACCGTGCGGGTGATACTTACCCAGCACTTCCCCGACGATACGAGCGCTCTTCTTATAGGGTCGGTTTGGCTGCATACCAAGTTCGTACATGGCATACAGGATCCGACGGTGAACCGGCTTCAAACCGTCACGCACGTCCGGAAGGGCGCGCGAAACGATGACCGACATGGAATAATCGAGGTACGAGTCCCGCATCTCGTCCTCCATGAGGACGGGCAGGATGCGTTCATTAGAAATCGCCATAGCACGAAATTTACGGATTTTTCAGGGGGCGAACAGGTCGCATTTTCCCCAACTACCTCAGGATGACGAGGGTCCCGGACGTAGCCGCAGAGGCCTGTGTTTCCGGGTTCTCCACCTCGAGCCGGTAGGCGTAGATCCCGCTCGACAAAGAGGTGCCGTCGTCTCCCCTGCCGTCCCAGGCGACCGTGGCGGAGCCAAGCTGGAGCGTGGCCGACAGACGGCGCACCAAGCGACCTTCCGTGTCGTAAATGGCGATCGACGCCGGCGACGTTGGCTGTGAGGTCTGCAAGCTGATACGGAAGACCGTCTCGCCGGTGGTCGGATTAGGCGACGGGCGGACACCGGTGATGGTCGTGGACGTGGTCACCCACAACTCGGACTCAAGTTCAGCCGGATTGCCCGTAGCATCTGATGCACGGACGATCAAGTTGTTCTGTCCGTCGTCCAACAAATAGCGGAACACCATCGCAGCGCGAAGTGTGGTGTCGGAATAGCGTTGCCGACAGGCCTCAGTCGTCAGGAATTCGAAGTCGTCGGCCGTGCCTTCGCGAATGCGCTGACCGTTGACGAAGACCACGAGGCGTGACGGGTCGTTGATGGGCAGCTTCGAATTGTCGTGCAAGAAGACGGTGATCAACGGTTCACGAACCACATAGCCCCCTGCCGTGACATTGATAGCGTCGGCATAGGCCGTGATCTGCGGCGGTGCGGCATCTTCACTGACGGAGAGGATGCCGGTGCGAAGGTCGTTGAATGTGTAGAACTGAGAGCGTGAGCGTTCGGGGTCAACAGCAACAACAATGGCCGACTGCGTGGTGGCGGCATTGCTCGCCAACGGTACCGTGAGTGTGCGCTCCTCGTCGGGAGCAAGCGCTGTGACGGTGACGATCTGCTGATCGCGCACCGTGCCTGAGGTGTCGATCAGCGAGACCACGACGGGTACCGAGGAGATCTCAGCGCGACGGTCGGCGTTACGAATGAGGAAGGTCACGTTCGTAGTATCGCCGCGGAGCACTTGCTCAGGGGCGATCCCAATGTCTTGCGGTTCGATCAGGACTTCATGTGCGGGCGTAAAGGAGGCCGACATTCCGCGCACGTAGGATGCGGCAGTATCAGAGCCAACACTAAAAACTGACCAATTGGCCTGCAGATACTGGATCGACGGTGCTCCGTCGGGCGGCGTCCACGTCTTCTCCCCTTCTCCAAGTTCAGCGAGGTAGACCACGTTGCCTTCAACGTCCCTTCCAAAGAGTGTTGCGCGCACACCGCTGTCAGCATGATCAAGCGTCACACTCTGCCAGATTCGCGATGGACCCATCATGGTGCCCACGACCGTCCCGCTTGATGACACGAATTCCGTCGGAACGGTGATCGTCACCATCGAGTCCGGATATCCTTTCCAGGCCTCTTCTGCTGTTCCGGAATCGCGGCCGGGCCATCCGAACATGACCCACGACGATGCCTCGGTAAGAGAGTCGGCATACGATGAACCGTACGTTTTTAGGATCTGCCGAAGGGTATCGAGGTTGCCATCCTCCATAAAGCCCGTAAAGGCCTCGTTGCACACTGCGAACATCACCCGTTCACTGGGCGACACTGAGTCACGGAGAAAACGAATGCACTCCTGTGTCGAACCATTGTTGCCAGTCTCTGGCGGAAGTGGGTCGCGCCACGTATCGTAACGACGGATCGCACGAGGGACCGTGTCGCTTTGTCCGATCACCACCAAGTTGATGCCACGGAAGTACGGGTTGCGCACCCACGTCACATCACCGATATTCATTTCCAAGACGGGTTCTTCGAACAGGTTTGCGGTATTGATCGCGCTTGACCGAAGGAAGATGTCGCGCGTGATCCGATTCAATTTCATGACCCCGCGATCTTCATCGAACATCATGTTCTCATTGAGCGCTGTGGCAAGCCGTGCCCCGCTTAACGTCACCGTATCGGTCTGACCGCCATCGACCAACGTCACCGGGATCCACAACACGGCCGATGTTTGACCGGTCTGTGGGTCCTTTGCCCAGGCGGCGATCCAGAGCTGTCCCGCAGGAACGGACGGTGCAAGTGTCACATCCCAATCCACGACGCTCTTCGTCTGACGTACATCGTCCGCCGATGAACGCACGATGATGGCCGTGTCGTCAAGCGTCGTAGAGGTGGTGTAGGCAAACTCAATGATCTGTGGTCGTTCCACTGTCGAGATCGGATCGATCACGCGAACATGTGCCCCCTGCCGAGTGATGATGCCGTGAGGGACGGGCTCGAGTGGCAGCAGTGATCGCGGCAGGACGGAGAAGGTGGTGGTGATGCTGTTGTTCGAACGGTCATCGCCCAGCGTGTTGTAGGGATCAACGACGACGGTGACGATGTGCTGTCCGGCCTTATCCTTCGTCAGGATAGTGAAGCTTGCGATCCCGTCGCGGCAGAGTCCATCGTTCAAGACGATCTCCGAGCTATCGGAAACGCCTTCATACGTATGCCGCATTTTGATGGTAAGGGGCTGGGTGGTTCCGACACCACGATTGAGGACGCGGACGTTCACGATGGCTGTTTCGTCATCGTCGGTGATCTGTTTGTCGCCGTCGGGTGTTGCGATCACCACTTCGCGGACATTCACCAAGGCATCAACGACCGTGTCGAGGTGGATACGCATCAACGGATCACCAAGGATGCTGTACTGCATGGCCGTGTTGATACCGTCTTGCTGGAATTGCGCCGCCACTTGCAGCTTCGAGTCATAGGTGATCTTGCCAAGGTCGCGAGCGTCATGCACGTTCATCTCTTGGTGCATGATGTAGTGCAAGAAAGAGATTGTAGGCGTCCGGGCCCAACCTGTGCCTCCAAGTGCCGCAACGAAACCACGTTCCGATTCAGTCAGATACTGGGCGTTTTTGCACGGCACGGAAGGATTGCTGTAGGCACCGGTCTGACATGCGAACGTGGCTAAAACACCATACCGTCCAGTGTTGGTGAGTTCATTCGGTTCCCACCCTGTGATATCGAAGATATCCGTAGCGCCGTGGCCAATGTAGTTGAGCCACTGCAGGCCGTTGTTGACATTCTGCTTGAGATAGTAGCCGGCATTTGCCGGCGCTTCATATCTGCATAACGTTGTTGTGTCAAAACACAGCGGCACCTCACTGACCTTGAAGCCCGTGTTGTAGGGATCTTCGGTGACCTCACGGTAGTAGTCGCACAATCCTTCCGGTTCTGTACCGCCCCCTACATACATCCAACGACGCATCCAGGGTTCATACGAAGCGGTGTCGTTGATGATGATCTTGTCGACAATGGCTTCACCTTCATCTTCAGTTAGAGCCGGAATGCGGCCAACGATCGCTTCAGGTACAAGGCGGTCATTAGGATCGTCGAGCAGGCCGAGGTAATAATCGGAAGAAGGGCGTCCGTACGTTGGTACTTGATCCGGACGTCGTGCACCCACGTTACCATTCTTCACCGCCAGACGCGGGTCCCATGTGGCGTTACCAAAGAGGATGATGTGGCTGAAGGCCGGTGTGGGGGCTGTGGTGTGATACCAGGCAAGGTATTGACGTAACGCTTCGACGGAGTGATGTCCGTTGCCGAAGTCTTCGAGCACACTGTCGACATCAACAACGTGGACCGAGATGTTGTTGAAGTCACGGCGGTGTTGCGCTAACCGCTCAGCTTGTTGCCGATGGATCTCATGGGTCACGATCACAAGATCGGCTTGCGCCGGTGGCTGGAATCGAACTCCGAGTTTGGGTCGTGTAGGAACAATATGTTGTGCACTGGCAACATCTGAGATCAGCAATGTTGATGACCCTGTCGTTGTCGGTAGTACGGTCGTAAGTACAAATCGATCGTCAGCATCATTCCTCGACGTGATCGTAGTCCCGACCAATGGATCGGTGTCCGATGATGAGATATTGACGTCGAATTGTTTCGTACCCGACATCACCCAATATCCCGACGGAACTTCTTTACCCAGCACATCTCGGATGGCGGAAGCAACGGATGATGGCGTGCTGACCTTAGTATTTGCTATCACGAACGCGTCACCGGGTTTTAGGGCACGAATAGCAGAGGCAACCTCATCCATGGATGTGCCGGGCCGTCCGATGATCGTGTGCGACGGCGTGATCATGGCGATACCATACAGATCTTCGACATTGATCACTTGATCATTGAACGCAGTAGAGAGTCGGAGTGTATCACTGTTGACGGGAGTCCGGATCCACACGCGATCTCGGAGGGAAAGACCGGCACGCATCGTGGTGAATCGTTCAGTGGATGAACGTTCATTCCACAGTCGCCCCCACGATCCATTGACCGTATCGATCCAATAGCCGTGGTTAGCGCGTGCGTTTGACAGCTCTAGTGTGTGGTTGGTCGTCAGTGGTTGGGAGTTGGCGATCAGTTCGCCGTTGTCCAACACCGGCACGATCGTGGCACGGACGTTGATCCAATCCAACAGGATCTCGGAGAAATAGCCCGGCTTATCGCGAAGCGTGTCATTACCGGTGGAGAAGAGTTTGACAGATGGGATCCCGGCCCATCCTGCCGAACCGAATTGCTGTTCGAGTGGAAGAGTAAATGAGCCCGGACCATCAGATTCCTTGAATGCTGATGTACCACCGTTGAGCGTCAGGTCACCACGTGTATCGGGCGACAATCCCATCGCATCCGTAGTGGTATTGTAGTGGGCTGTGATCGTGGCCGAGGTGTTTGGAGCAATGCCCAACGGAAACCGATACGTCACTCGCTCATAACTGTTCGCATTGAGAGCATCCCAGTAGAATCCTTCATAGGGGGCGACGTCGGTGTAATATTCTCCAAAGTCGGCATTAGCCGCATAACCCAGCGAATAATATCCGGTGTCCAGTTCAATATGACGGTTGATGGAGAGCGTGGTGAGCGTCGATGATGCAGACCGCAGCGTCACCTCTTGAAAACGCAGCCGAGTGCCCTCCGTCATGCGCGTCAGGTACATCGTCGCTACGGTATCATCAAGGTCCAGCCATGTAGTGTCACCTTGTGGATGGCGTGCGATGAACAGCAGTGTGTCAGCCGACGTGAACGTTCCTGATCCGTCAGCGTCGATCACACCGATCGGCTGTTCTTGTCGGTTCCACAGCAATTGAAGTTCACTGAGCGGCGTATTCGTAAACCGTGACTCCACCGAGAGTACGGAGGCGGCCACGATCGTACCGATACCGTCACGTTGCGTGGTGAACTTGATGGTCGGTTGTGTTGGGTCGTACCACGACGGTTCTTGGGCGACAACGGCTTGTGGTAGATCTGTTGATGTCCACGACACGTTGACGGTCGCACTATCGGCGACGTAAAGAGCAAGACCTTCCACCTTCCACGGAAACACGTTGACACCGGCACGAGGGATCGCTGCCAACGTTCCCAACACTCGCACTTCTGCCGAAGGACGCACAACGCCGGACGTCGGACGTGATAGATTGGCAACCTGTTTCCAGCGATGTACGGTGAGCGTAGCCGTCAGTCCATCTCTTTGCACACCATCGACCGCGAACATAAGTCCATCAAGCGGAACAAGGGTGTCAAGCGTTGGTGCCAGATTCGGGTGGCGTAAGGTCAAGGATGGGATCACATCTGAGGCCGTTCGCTGACTGTATGGCGCGACCCGCTTGTGGAGATCTTCGAGCACGAACGTGCGTTGCTGACCGGCACCGCTAACAGGGGCCAGTCCGCATAGAGCAACGATCAAAAGGAGCAGCGAACGAAGATGCATACGCTAAAACGGAAACGCCGTGACACGGAATGGTATCACGGCGTTATGACCGAATTCTTGTGCTGAAGTTACGAGTTGGCGCCGCGGTCCGGGAAGGCCTGACGCATCGCGATGATGATCTTCTCGGCGACCTTATCGGAGACGACGCGCTTGACGTTCTCGTCGCTGGCGAGGGCATCCTGAATGGCGAGTTCCACCTTCTGCTTGATGAGCTCTGACGTCTCGCCAACAAGTGCGTCCGTCAGCTGGTGCATGTCTTGCGACACGTCCTTCATCGTTTCAAGCTGGTTCTTGTTCGCATCTTCCATCTTCTTCAACATCTTGTCCATACGCTCTTCTTCTTCGGTGTAGACAAGGCCGAAGGCCAGAAGCGCCAGAAGTGAACCTTCAAGCGAGATAGCGGCAAGAATCAGCGACGGGCGTGTAGCCGGGATGAACTTCAGACCGCGGACACCGATGATCACGATAAGGATAGCGGCACCGAAGTAGGCCAAGCCCGTGACGTTGTTCGAATACTTCTCGGTAAAGTGATGAGCCATATACAGGCGTAGACCACCAAAGAACTTCGCACGGTTACGCTGCCAGTCGATACCCTTCGTGGTGTCAGTGATCTCCTTGACCACAAAGTCAGAGAAGAATTCGCGAATACGGAGGTACAGGATCTCCGCGCGGAATTCAACAAGGTCAACATCGTTCGTAAAGACCTCTTCAAAGCGCACAAGACGCTTGCCGTGTGCCTTCGCTGTTTCTTCGTCTTCAACGGCCGTACGCTCCCACACGAGGCGGAATGCTGAACGGACCTGATGATTCTCCAAGTTCTTGAGGTCGCCCGGAGGCATCGTCAGCAGGTCCACGATCTCTTCCGAGAAACCGGTCTGCAGACGGATCTTCGACTTGGTGTGGTGCACTTCGCGGTCGACCTTCTGGGCCATATAGCCAATGCTGACCGGCATGAAGAAGGTGACCAAGATGGCCAAGGCAAAGCCGATGACCAATGACAACACCGTAAAGCCGATCGGCGGCTCAAGGATGATAGCGGCCTCACCGAGACCACCTTCACCATTGGCCTTTACGACCCACTCCGAAGCGCCCTTGGAATATCCGTCACGGGATTCCTTCCGCTCTTCATTCGTGAAGTCGAAAATGTAGTCGGTCTTGATAAGCGGCTTAAGCTCTGTGCCCGGTGCTACCGCTCCCGTAAACTTCTCCGTCACAACGGCATGCAAGCCGGGCATGACGGCCTTGAAGTTCTCTTTCAGCTTCTCGTCGTGCGGTGCGAACAAGGACATCACAGCGCCTTGTACGACCGTCGGAACGATGAACTTATAGGTAGCGAACGAAAACACGACGACAAGGGCCAGAAACACCAAGTAGTGCTGCATGCCCGTCTTCGAAGCGTTTGCTGACATTTACGACTCCTATCCCCGATGAATGATTGATCTTTATGCTGCGTCGAATATACCAAAAACCACCTAAGAAAGCCCAAAACCGTAGTTTTGTTACTATGAAAAGCTCCTACACCCCCCGACTGGCCGTCGATGCTAACGGTTCCATCGACGAAATGAAGAAACATCTCCTCATTGATGGCTTTGACCACGTCATCGACCTTGAGAAAAGCCACGGGGCCTATTTCGTCGAAGCCCGCACCGGTAAAGAATACCTCGACTTCTTTACCTGCATCGCCTCCATGCCCATCGGCATGAACCACCCCAAAATGATGGATCCGGCCTTCATCGATTACTTGGGCCGGGCCGCCATGAACAAGCCGTCCAACTCCGACATCTACAACGCGTATCAGGCCACGTTTGTCAAAACGTTCTTTGAGCTGGCTGTACCCTCCCATTTCCGCTACGCGTTCTTTATTGATGGCGGTGCCCTCGCCGTGGAAAATGCCCTCAAGGTCGCCATGGACTGGAAGGTCCGCCGCAACTTCGCCAAGGGCTACCGTAAAGAACGTGGTACGCAGGTGATCCACTTTGAAGGGGCCTTCCATGGTCGCAGCGGCTACACGATGTCGTTGACCAACACCGACCCGACCAAGACGGCCCTGTTCCCGAAGTTCGACTGGCCGCGGATCACAACGCCCTACCTGACCTTCCCGCTCACGCCTGAACACCTGGAACGCACCATCAAGGCCGAGCAACTGGCGATCAACCAGATCACCACCGCCTTCCGCACGAACCCCGATGACATCTGCGCCATCATCCTTGAACCTATTCAAGGGGAAGGGGGCGACCGGCACTTTAGACCAGAATTCCTGCAAGCCCTGCGTAACCTCTGCGATGAACATGAAGCCCTGTTGATCTTCGACGAAGTGCAGACGGGCGTGGGCATCACCGGACATTGGTGGGCCCATCAAGGACTTGGTGTGATTCCCGACATCATGTCGTTTGGAAAGAAGATGCAGGTCTGTGGGATCGTTGTTGGACCACGAGTGGATGAAGTACCGGAGAACGTGTTCCATACCTCAAGCCGGATCAACTCCACGTGGGGTGGATCATTGGTAGACATGGTCCGCGTGACCAAATATCTCGAGATCATCGATGAAGATGGCCTCGTGGCCAATGCGGGTAGCGTAGGCGCATACATGCAAGAGCGCATGCAGCACGTCGCCTCATCATTTGATGATGGCATCATCACCAACGTTCGTGGCATGGGACTGTTCCGTGCCTTTGATCTGCCAACAACAAAACATCGGGGCGACTTCTTGAAGAAGGCCTACGATAACGGACTGCTGCTCGTTGGTTCGGGTGATCGTTCCGTGCGGTTCCGTCCACCGTTGAACCTAACACGCGAACACGTCGACGCCGGTATCGACATCATCGAACGGTCGATCAAGCAAATACTGTAGCGGCGTCGGCGACAACCTTGTTGATCGCTTCATCCACGGACACGTTGTAGAGACGTGCTCCGGCTGCATAGACGTGCCCTCCCCCGCCGTAGGTGGCCGCGAGGTCGCGAACGTAGGTCTTCCCTTTTGATCGGAACGACGCCTTGACCACGTCGTCAAGCTCCAAGAAGAAGATGCCCATCGTCACACCGTCGATGGCAAGCGTCTGTTGTACGAAGCCCTCAGTATCATCAGGATGACAATTCGTTGCGATCAGATCGGCCTTACGAACGGTCATCACGCAGAGCCGTCCTTCGTAGAATGTTTGCAGTCCGGCGAGGGCTTTGCCAAGCAATTGTGACCTCTGGAACGGATTGGCATTCATCACACGGTCATAGGCCTCGACGGGATCGGCACCGAGTTCGACGAGGTCGGCAGCGAGGTGGAAGATCTTCGACGTCGTCCGCGGAAATCGAAATGACCCCGTATCGGTCATCATGCCAACGTAGAGGCATTGTGCAGATTCGGGGGACATGCCTGCCCCCTGCCATGAAAAGATCATTTCGGCTAACATCGAACACGTGGCCGGTGCATCGGTATCGATCCAGGCATGTGTGGCGAAGTCTTCGGGGTGCGTGTGATGGTCGATGTTGATGACCGTGGCCGTTGATGCGCGAATGGCTTCGCCCAGGGTGCCGAGGCGGCCGACGGAGTTGAGGTCGAGGACGGCGATCACATCGGCGGTTGTCAGCATGTCGGCAATTGACGGACCCCAGACCTTCATCACATCGGCACCGGGCATCCAGCGGAGGTTCATCGGACACGGCGTCGGGAGGATGACGCTGGTGTGAATGCCGCGGGCGCGAAGGGCGTGGTGAAGTCCGAGCACACTGCCGATGGCATCACCATCGGGGTTGATGTGCGTGGTCAGGACAACGTGGCGGGCGGAGGTGAGAACATTGCTGCAGGCATCAAAGGGTGTCATGCGTCAAATATGGCGATATTCGCATCGTGACCAAGCAACGAGCACAAGGCTTTACATGGCGGCGACTGGGTGTGTACAGCGCGCTGCTGCTCTCCGGGATCTTGATCTTCATCGTCTTGGTGGATCAGTTGATCCTACCGGTCTTCTTTGCATCGACGGAGACGATCACGGTCCCGAAGGTGGTTGGCAAGCATATCGATGATGCTCGCAAGGAACTCGCCGCACTAGGACTGCAGGTGATGGATCCGCATGAACAGTTCAGTGCGACCGTGCCGGAAGGATCGGTCATCCAGCAGAGTCCGTATTCCGGTGCAACGGTCAAAGAAGGACGCCGCATTTATCTCACGGTCTCGGCGGGAACGGAAACGATCGGCATGCCATCGCTGAGAGGTCTTTCGGTGCGTGAAGCGCGTTTGACCTTGATGCGCGTGGGATTGACCTTGGGCGACATCAGTTACGAAATGAATGATTCGATCCCGGAAGACCGCATCATTTCGCAGAGCATCCGTATGGGTGAACGTGTGCAGACGAATGCCGTGGTCACCATTGCCGTCAGCCGGGGTCCGTCGGCCATCCGTACACCGGACCTCTTGGGGCTTTCATTAGCCGATGCCGAGGCACTACTAACACAGTTCAGTCTGACGTTGGGTGCAGTACACACCATGCCCAGTGGGGCCTTCGAGCCAAACACGGTGATGAAACAGAATCCGGCAGCGGATTCATTGGTGGCGCCGGGGACGGCTATCTCTCTGACCGTGACGAGATAGTTAGTCAGCTAGACAGCTATTCAGCTAGTCAGCTAGTCAGCTAGACAGCTAGTCAGCTAGATAGCTAGAGGGCTAGATAGCTAGAGGGTTAGAAAGAGAAGATGACGTTGGGGGCCGTGGGAAGTGTGAAGCACGACGGCTACCGGGCGATTTTGTGCCAGATGCGTGATATTTACCGACATCGTCGTGGCATCCGAGGACGACCATTGATCTTGGAGGCGATTTCCTAAAAGGTCGAAGATTTCGATCCCGCGGATACTTATAGAGGCAGATACCTCGATGATACCATTGCGTGCATCGATCTCTACGTTCTCTTGATCGGACGTAGGTGCGTCATGAATTCCCGTGATCGGGTCATCGGGAACCTGAAGCAGGAACACAGCGACAGAGCCGTTCTTGTCGCCGATGAAGATCCTGGAGGTTGTGGGCTCATACGCAGCGCACGTTGGCTCACCAAAGCCTTCCCCTAGTGTCTGCACAACGGTTCGTTCGTCGTGGTTGACAATGTAACCCACGGTATCAGGGTGTTGCTTGAGAATGAAGCTATAGGAATCGTTGAGCCGGATGATCTTGTAGCCATCCCGAAATGGCCAGGAATGGGTCTTGACCCACACGCCATCGATCAGTTCATAGACGCTCTGTGTTGTGACGATCGTCGTCCTGTCTCGTCGAAAAGCGCCCCACTCACGGTAACCGGTCTCCAAGGGTATCTCGAACAACAAACGGTCAAACGACGATGAGAACCCTGCGAGCTTCGTCGACATCGTTACGAGTACCTCGTTGTGAAAATGTGGGTCGACATCGAACATCTCCGGATACGACGTACCCCACCGATCGCGTGTTGAATGATCCTCTGTTGAGAAGAGCTCTTTCCAGGCAGGCGAAGCAACAGAGTCGTACAATTCTACGATAATGCTGGGCCTGGATTCTCCATTCCAGTCATTCCACACACGTACAGCTGCCCTGATCCTTCCGTTAGATTGGTCCTTCCAGAATACACCCTGTTCGGCCATTGGATACGGTACCAACCCAACCCCTTCGACTGAACGATCTTCTAACAACGTTGCAAACACACCTGCCTGGAGAAACGTATCCAGAGATAATGGCCTACGATAAACGAAATGATCGACGACGTGCCACCACTGGGTCTTGCGAATCGTATAAAAGAATTCGTTGCTATCAACAAACGAAGTCATCGATGGCGCGTTGAGTGTGAAGATCGGTTGGTAGCAGTTCGTGCATGTTTCAGTAGGCATCCGTCCCGTGGAAGTGTACGTCTGATGCGAGGTAGCTACAAGATCCCCGGCGACGGAGATCGTCTGGATCTTGCCCGCATCAACGAGAAAGTCTTGGACAATACTGTCTGGTCGATATACCTCGATCGGCTCCCCTGTCGCTGAGAAATACTGGGATGTCCGGTTGCTCACGATCTTCACCCCGATCGTCACCAACCCAGTGTCGGTGATGCGGCGCGTGATGGAAGGTGTCAGCGATGTATCAGGTTTACCGTTGATGTAGAAAATGTACTTGCCCGCATCCCATGGTGTGATCCCAACGGTATTCAAGGTGATCTGGGAGTATAACTTCATTCGTCGATGCTCGTGGAACACAGTTACCGTGTCCCCTTTCTGGAGATCGGCAAAACGGTAACGATACGTTGTGCCATGTTGATCGTCGACAACGTAGCACACACCTGCTCGCTGACTGGCCCAACCTGTAAGCTTGCTGATGGTCGCGCCGATCAATGTGTCGACGATCATCGAGGCCCCACCGGCAACATCGTACGTGCGTAAGACCACACCTTCAGCGATCGCATCAATGCCTAGGACGGTTCGTTTTGCAGATAGGCCACAAATCACGCGATCCGGTGGGTTGGCAACGTTCAATGACGACTTGGTAGCAGTAGAGAATAGTACCGTATCGATGAACATCAATCCCGATCGGCCAATCGGAACAACCGGATGACGGTTGATATACTTCGAGTTCCGGTAATCTTCATTGAGCTTCACTCCGTACTGAATCACACCTTTTCTAACATCGAATTCAAAGAGGTGGTGATCGCTGTACTCATCGTCAGGACCATTAGGAACATGCAAAATGCCTCGAGCGTTTGTTGAGATCGCGATCTCATTGCCATTCGCAGAACTGAAGATTCCTTTGAGATCGCCGACACGAAAGACGAGTTTGGCCACGTGGTCGAGCGAATCGATAAAACACACGTCGCCTGTGGTGTGTCTAGTGGTGGCCTCACCACCAAGAGTATATCCAGTGGCCACGATCAAGTATGGGCAGCCGGGAAAGCCGAAGATCCCAATGGTATGTAGATCAGACACACCGTACAATGTGCCGTATAATTCGAACGTAGTGATCTTACCCACGATGCGTACGTCTTGAAGTACGCCTGCAGTATCGATGTATTTGATGCCCTTGCCATCAGTCGCCACGTACAGTCTACTGCCAACAAACGCCAAACTCGGCGCTTGACGCATGCGAGGAACACTTAGGGTATCGACAACGTTTTGCGCGCCCCATACCATGCGAACAATGGTCGTATCATTCAATCGGAATGCAGAGAATCGGCCGTCGCTAGAAAAAACCTCGGCGCGTGCTGTCCAGACGCCTTCGCGTTGCATGGTGCCTGCAACAAGAATGGAGCAGGCAGCAACAAAGCACCAAACAAGGTGGAGCCAGCGTGACATGCAGGAAATTACTGCAATGCGACCCAGATTCCGTCTGATTCTTCTTTGATGGTGTACGTTTTCAGTCCGCCCCCTACTCCGAGATTGTTACCGGTGCAGATGTCGAAGCGCCAGGCGTGCATGGGACAGGTGACGGTGCCATTTTCAATGTAGCCGTCGTAGATGAGGGCTTCACGTTTGTGCGGACAGATGTTGGTGACGCAATGGACGGTGCCGTTCACCCGGAAGAGGGCGAGGTCGTGTTCAATGTCGAGGTCGACGCGGAAGCCGCGACGTTCGGTGACGTCGATACTGCGGCAGATGCGGATCCATTCAACACCGTCGATCACTTTACGCGGACGGTCATGCATACGAGGTGATCTCGATGTCGGGTCCTAGATGTACGCCCTTATCTCCACGCACCACCGTTGCGGCCTGGCGCAGTGCATCGTGTTCAAAGACGACGATCCACTCTTCATCGATCATGCGCGGATGGATCTTCTGCTTTTCTTCGATCGTCGTCAGTGGATGATTGTCGTAGGCCATTCCATACGGCACCGGCACATGGGCACCCGTCGGCATCAGATCGGCAGGATAATACAAGGTCTTGCTGCCATCGGTGACCAACACCGTCTGCATAAAGGGTGTATGTCCGTGCATCGGCAGCACGTAGATGCCGGGGAAGAGTTCATCTTCGCCGTCGGTGAGTTCCAGGACGCCGTGTTCTGAGAGAGGAAGGAACATCTCCGGCATAAAGGAGGCACGATCTTTCACCGAGGGTTGTTTGGCCCAGGCCAGGTGTTGCTTTTGCAGGTAGTACGTTGCCTGATGGAATCGCGGCAGTAACCCTTCCGCCGTTTCGATGACGGCACCACCCGCATGGTCGAAGTGGGCATGGGTGAGGATCACGTCGGTCACGTCTTCCGGACGCACCCCTAACCGTGACAACGACCCTTCGATGGTATACTCCGAAAAGTCGATGCCATAGATCTCCAACAACTTCGGCGGCATGAACGGACTGTTGCCGGTATCGATCAAGATCACCTGATCCTCATTCCGGATCAACAGCGCTTTTGCCGCCATCGGGATGCGGTTCTTCGCGTCTCCGGGAGCATAGGCCCGCTCCCACAAATTTTTGGGCACCACACCAAACATGGCACCGCCGTCCAAGCCAAAACGGCATGTCTCAATGAGGTCGATCTGATACGTTCCGATCTGTAGCATGGCTAATCGTCAAAGATGAAGACAGGTTCGTGGTAGTAGCGGACTTTCTTTTCCAGGATCTTCTTCGTCAGCCATTCATACAGCCAACGATTCTTTTCGGTAAGGGGCTGGGCATCACGTAGCATGGAAAGGTCCACGTTGATCGTAAGCGCCCGACCCGAGATCAAATGCCGCGTAATGCCGGCCGGCAGCAGGTCTTGATGTTCGGCTACGCCGACGATCTCGTCGGGCGTAAACGTGGGAAACATCACCACGGTCGGACAATGATCTTCGCGCTGCACGATGTCGATGAGGTCGTCGTGGACGATACGGTAGATCTCCCCTGCGCCGCCATACGTTTCCACCAGACCGCGCAGCAGCGTTGCTGCGCTGGTGGTGCCATGTTCCGGCGTGCTCACATTCCACGGATGCTCGGTATGCAGCGTCAGCAGCCGGGCCATGCCGTCGGCCTCCACCAAGGCGGCCGTCGAGTGCCGCGCAGCTAGGGCGCGGCGGGCATCGGGGACGCTAACGCGACTGGAGATCGCCGCATGCCGCTCCACGTAGGCGCGGGCCAGGTCGGCCGCTTGATCGGGCAAGACGTGATACCAGGCCTCGAGCCGCGTGTCGGGTTCTGTATAGGGCACCACCTGGAGCAGGATGTGGGGCACCTCCATCTGACGCAGGGCCGTCGTCCGCGTTGCCCCATCCAAGATCACAAACCGTCCGTCACCCATCTCGGCTGCGATCGGCGGGTTGCGCAGGAAGTTCTCACGCTCCAACGACGCACGCAGGCGCGACACCCGCAGCGGGTCGGTCTCCTCGTGGAGATACACGTCTTCGGTACGGGCAAACCGCAGGCGGAGGTCACGATGGTCGATGGCCGAATGCATTTCGCAACAAAACTACACCCAACCCTTTTGTATCTTTGTTGCTTATACTAAAATCCTCATAGCAGTGGAGTATTGACGCCGATGGGTGCCATTACCAAGATCCGACAGATCAGTCCGTATTTCCTGGCCGCCGTAGCGGTCTTGTTCATCGCCTTCATGGTGATCCAGGATTCGAGTTGCGATACCGTTCGCCGCTCACAACAGTCGCCCGAGAACATCGCCGTGGCCGAGGTCAATGGCGAGAAGCTCTCGCTGGCCGACTATGAGCGTCGCGTTCGCGATATCATCGACCGCCAGCGGGCCCAAAACCCGGGCCAAGAGATCGATGACACGCAGATCCGCCAGCAGATCTTCGACGAGATGATCAACGAGATCCTCCGCCGTCAAGAAGCCGAGAAGATGGGCCTGACGGTCACCAAGCAAGAGATCATCGACGTGATGCTCATCAACCCGCCGGCAGAGCTGCAGTTCTTCAAGGACTCCACCGGCCGGTTCCAGAAAGAGATGTATCAAGATCTCGTGTCCAACCCGGACAAGCTCGGTGAGATGCTTGCTGCCCAGCAAGCTCCGCCGGAAGAAGTGGAACGTCAGGTCGCAGAATGGCGCAAGACCCTGCTGCAGATCGAAGACGGTGTGCGCATCCAGAAGCTCGAAGAAGCCCTTCGTGCAGCTTCCGGTGCTGCGGCTTCCATCGTCTCCCCTGCCTACGCTGCATGGGACTATAAGACCAACAATGGCACGGCCGACGTGAAGTACATCGCCATCCCGGCTGACCGCATTGGTGACAAGGATGCAACACCGACCGATGCCGAACTGATGGCCTACTACGAAGCAAACAAGCAGTATTATGAGCAGAAGCGCTCACGTCGCCTCAAGTACTTGGTCTTCCAGCAAGTACCGTCCGACAAAGACACGGCCCGTGCCGAAAAGCGTTCGCAGAAGCTGCTCGAGACCTTCTCGCGCCTGACCGACATCGCCGCCAAGGATTCGGCCTTCACCGCCGAAATGATGGCCATGAACGGTGAGTCGAAAGACTTCACACCGATCGCCGAGATCGAACCGCAGACCTCGACGATCCTTGCTTCCATGCAACAGGGCGACGTCTTTGGTCCGCTGACCACGCCGACCGGCATCATGTACTACCGCCTCGACGGACGTCGCGACGGAACCAACCCCGTCGTCAAGGCCAGCCACATCCTCATCAGCTTTGACGCCGACAAGGAAGCAGCCAAGATGACGGCCATGGACGTGATGGCCAAGGCCAAGAAGGGTGATGACTTTGCCGCGCTCGCCATGCAATATTCCAAGGACCCGGGTTCCGCTCAACAAGGCGGCGATCTTGGTTTCTTTGGTAAGGGGCGTATGGTCAAGCCATTCGAAGAAGCAGCGTTCGGCGCCAACGTCGGCGACGTTGTTGGCCCGATCGAAACACAATTCGGCTGGCACATCATCAAGGTCACCGACAAGCAGTCCACCGAACTCAAGTGGTCGCAGATCGCTATCCGTACGGTGATGAGCACTGCCACCAAGCAGACGATCTTGGCCAACGCCGCCAAGGCCGCCAAGCAGATCGAAGAAGGCATGCCGATCGACGACGTGGCAAAGCAGTACAACCTCAAGGCCACGGAGTCGCCGTTCTTCACCAGTCAGACGCCGATCCTCTCCTCAGCCGAGATCACGGCCTGGGCCTTTGAAAGCGAAAAGGGCGCCGTTATCCGCAAGGACATTCAGTATTACGGCATCGTTGTCGCTCAAGTCAGCGACACGCGTGAATCCGGCATCAAGCCCTTCGAAGATGTCAAGGAGCAGATCACCCGCATCGTTTCGCAGAAGAAGAAGATGGACAAGCTCAAGGACCTCGCCGGCCAGATCGCTTCGGCCTGCAAGGGCGCCGGTTCGCTTGACGCCGTCCGCGGCATCGACTCCACGCTGGAGATCCGCATCATGACGGGCTGCCGAAACAACGGTCAGCTTCAGGGCTTTGGCGGTGAATACACGGCAACGCAGGCCGCCTTCACCCAGCCCATCGGTCAGATCAGCGACGCGATCCGCGGCCAAAAGGCATGGTTCGTGATGCAGGTCGACAACCGTGCTGAAGCCAACATGGCAGACTTCGAAAAGAACAAGTCGGCCGTTGTCCAGAACCTCGCTACCCGCTCCCGCGGCTCGGCCTACTACTCTTGGTTCCAGAAGGTTCGTGAACACGCTGACATCAAGGACAAGCGGAACAGCCGCGATTGAGATCGCGCAACTGATCCGTCCTGACGGTGGCACCCTTCGTGTTGCTTCCGTTGCCGACAGCTACCGGTTCTGCCGAGAGCTCGCCTCCTCCCATTACGAGAACTTCCCCGTCGCATCGCTCCTGGTCCCAGGGGCGATGCGTTCTCATATTACGGCCGTCTATGCCGTTGCACGCCTGGGTGATGACATTGCCGACGAAGACGGCGTGTTGCCGAACCTCGAGGCGCGCTATGCGGCCTTGACGTTCCTCGACGATGCCGTAGACGGTGTTGTCGACTGTACCGGACATCCCATCTTAATGGCCGTGCGGGCTTCGATGCTGCACTGCGGGTTACCACCTGCCCCCTTCCATCGATTGTTCGAAGCGTTCCGGAGGGATCTGGTGCCTGCGAACATGACGTCGTGGGACGATGTGATGGACTACTGCACCTGTAGCGCCAACCCCGTTGGAGAGCTGGTGCTGCGGATCGCCGGTGACGCTACGGACGAGGCCATCAAGGCCAGTGATGCCGTCTGCACGGCGCTGCAGATCACCAACTTCCTGCAGGACCAGTCGATCGACCTGGCCCGCGGTCGGCGGTATCTGCCGGGTTCGGTGCAAGAGGCCGTGGACCATACGCGACGTCTATTCAACGAGGGGGCTGTTGTGACCCGGCACGTCCGATCATGGCGGCTGAAGCTGGAGTTGATGGCCATTATTGCGGGTGGACGGTGGATGTTACAGAAATGTGAAAAGATGGGCGACGCCTTGAGAACCACACGTCCGCGTCTTCCTTAACGCCGAGAATTGTACCTTTGCAGACTGTGAGTACCCATCTCACCATCGATCGGGAAGACGCATCGGCCCTTACGACGGCGGGGTCGACGAACTTCCATTATTCGTTCTCCTTCTTGCCCAAGGAGGAACGTCAGGCCATTCAGGCCGTCTATGCCTTTGCGCGCAAGATCGATGACATCGTCGACGACTCCCCTTCTTTGTCCGACGCCGACATCTTCAAAAAACGTGAGCGTCTGGCCTGGTGGCGTGCCGAGATCGAGCGGATCTATTCCGACGAACAGAACGGTACGGTGTTAGGGGGCGTGGCACGACGTTTTGGGATCCCGAAACAGTACTTCCTGACGTTGATCGACGGATGTGAGCGTGACCTAACGCAGCGTCGGTACGAGACCTTTGCCGAACTCAAAGAATATTGTTACGCCGTAGCCAGCATCGTTGGCTTGATCTGCATCGAGATCTTCGGCTACAAGCATGAAGAGACCAAGCAGTATGCCATCAACCTTGGATATGCCTTGCAGCTGACGAACATCCTGCGTGATGTGAAGGCCGACAAAGATCGCGGCTACATCTACCTGCCCAAGGAAGACATGGAGCGCTTCCGGTATACGGAAGACGATCTCATGCGCGAGGTCTATGACGACCGCTTTGTGGCCTTGATGTCCTTCCAGGCAGCACGAGCGCGAGAGTATTACCACAAGGCCCGCACACATCTCTTGCCCGATGAGCGGATGACCATGGTGGCGGCCGAGATCATGGATGCCATCTACTACCGCTTGTTGGAGAAGATCCAACTCAACGATTATCGCGTGTATGAACGACGCATCCGCGTCAACGCCGCCCACAAGGTCATCATGTCCGTCCGACTGTGGCTGGGCAGTAAACTGTTTGTAAAACGACTTCGTTCGTAATTTCGCCCCATGAATACCTTCTCCGCCGACGAACTGCAGCAGATCGAACAACTCAAAGCCAAGTATCCGGATCCCAAGGCGGCCATCATGCCCGTGTTGTGGATGGCCCAGAAGAAGTGGAACTGGCTTTCCGAAGACGTCCTCAAGTATGTGGGCGACGTGATGAACTTGCCGGCAGCCCACGTGCAAGGCGTTGCAAGTTTCTATACCATGTACTTCAAAAAGCCCATGGGGAAACATCACGTCCAGGTCTGCACCAACGTCAGCTGCATGCTCAAAGGCGGCGTCGACGTCTACAAACACGCCCAAGCCCAACTCGGCATCGGCAACAACCAAGCCACGGCCGACGGTACCTTCTCCTTGGAAGAAGTGGAGTGTATGGGCGCCTGCGGCGGAGCACCGATGATCGCCATCAATGAAACGTTCTACGAGAACATCGACAAAGAGCAATTCGACAAACTCATTACATCGCTTCGCTAGCGGTTGGTGGTTTGTTGTTCGTGGTTGGTGGATCATTGCGGTCATCTTGAGCGCCTGCAGCGATGATCCCTCTCAACCTTCACCGTCAAACAACGCTGTTGGACCAGTACCCTATGCTGTGGACCGTGGCCAACGATGCACCCTAGCGCTCGACGAACCCGTTGAATCAAATCAGACGCTTGTCGCGATCTTGCGTTCGACCGTTGCAGAAACGCTCCGTGTTGAACAGAGTCTACGCGCGAATGCACCCGTCTTGATCGTCACGTTATCCGATACCTCACGGTCTGGTCTGCTGTCTATTTCCATCGGTGACCAGCATTTGCCCGAGCAGTACGTACGCGTCTTTGGCAAGGTGCGTACCCTTCAGCGGAACGTCCTCGGTGCACCGATCCCTCCGCATCCTGATGGCCGAAGCTATTCCGATCAGGACACGATCTTTGAGGTCACGTCGAACGGACAACGTATTGCACTTCCGCGGGTTGAGCCGACCGGGACGATGTATCGTTTCCCCTTTCGCACTTCGCCGCTGAAACTGGAGGTCTATGACCATGTTGAGGGGCTTTATCACTCGTTTTCCACTCCGATCCCTTTTGCCGTACCATCTGTTGTCGTGACCGCAGATGCTTACTCATCCGCACCGAACGTAACGCTCACACTTCACGATATTGATTTGAAAGGGGCAAGCACAGTTCGTTGGTTGGTGTCCTATGGTGCAACGTCGATCGATACTGTGTCGTCCACCACCGAGCTCCGTCTTCGGAAGGTGTCGGCTTCTCCTATCATCGTGGCTCTCCTGATCGATGGTACTCGTTTCGAGCTTGGAACACATCCGATCGCGATCGATACAACAACACCGGACAACATGTCGATCGAGTTCAACTATTCAGCGCCATTCGAAGTGTCCTATGTACGAGGTAGTGAACAGAACGGCAAACGTTCCATCACTGACTCCGGCATAAGGGTGATCGGCGGTCATCACCTTACCGAAGATGTCACGTTCCGTCGATCTGGTGACAGCGTTGTGTTTGCCTCGAACGGTAGCAAGGTGGACGGCTGGGTCGTCGTATCTGGCAGCACCGCCCATGTCTACCTCAGGCATACGTGGTATGATCAGGAGACACATTCCGTTGCAACGGCGACTTGTGACCTACCCAATGCCACGATCATCACGGCATCCGATGAAGAGATGCACATTCGGAGTGCAGGCCAAGACTTTGTGGCTTCAGACCAGTTCAACTATGCATCTTCGATACGTGAAGGACACAACACCGTCACCTTCTTTTACGATGAGTATCTGGTCAGGCAACTTGATCCGATCAATGCCGAAGTCACCTTCACCATCCGCTGGACTCCATGATCATTCGCACCCACAAACTCTACGCCGACGATGGGGAGCCACTCCCCTATCGCGCCACGCCGAACCTTGGCGGAGCACTCAAACCCAGATACCTTGTGATCCACTTTACCGGCGGGTCGAGTGCGTCATCATCGGCCTCGTGGCTGTGTAATCCCACGGCAAAAGCCTCTGCCCATCTCGTGATCGGTCGCGATGGTTCCGTGATCCAGCTTGCCCCCTTCAACAAGGTCACATGGCATGCGGGCAAGAGCGCGTGGAACGGTCTGGTGGGACTCAACCAACATTCGATCGGTATCGAGTTAGACAATGCCGGACGTGTAAGCAAACGTGCCGACGGCAAATGGCAGAATGCTCTTGGCGTGGTGGTACCGTCGTCGGCTGTGATCGAAGGGGCGCATAAGAACGACGGACGTCCGTCACATTGGCACACCTATACATCCGTACAGATCGAGCGTACGCGCGAGATCGCCGCCTTGTTGATGGAGACGTATGGTCTGCTGGATGTGATCGGTCACGACGACATCGCCCCCGGACGCAAGATCGACCCCGGTCCGGCCTTTCCCATGGACACCTTCCGCTCTCTTGTTAAGGGGCGGGCAGAGACCACACCCGAATTGTACGTCACCACAGCGAACGTCAATATCCGTATTGGTCCGGGTATTGAACATGCAACGCTCACACCGGCCCCCTTACCAAAAGGGACGAAGCTCGATATCCTTCGCACCGACGGCGAATGGGCCTTTGTGGATGTGCAGGACGGGACAGATCTGGAGGGTTGGGTGAATCGGAGGTATGTCAAGAATGCATGATGCAAGATTCAAGATTCATGATGCAAGATTCATGATGCATAATGCTCTATTGATCACGTTGTGTCTTCTGTTGGTAGCGTGTGCAGAAGAGGCACCAACGGCACCGGCGTGGATCGACCATGACGGTGATATCCCTGTACTCATCAGTGACGTGGGTAGATCGATCAGCATTCCTATTGAGTTCGCTCCCGGTAAGGACGATCTGATCGCTGTGACGAATGATCATACGATCGAGGGGAAGCCGGTCACCGTAGTGATACCCTACAGCATTCGAAATACGAACGATGATCTGTCGCTGGTGATCAATGTCACGGACTCTACGCGTTCCGGCGTGGTATCCGTGTTTCGGAATGGCAAGCAGGTCTACCAGGCATTCTTGAAGGTCATGGAAGACACGGTCGATGCTGACAGTGTTGTCGCGTTATGGCATCCGATCGCGACCACGTCGTCCCCGTTCGACACGATCCTTGTTGACGATCATGACGGCAAGCGCATCGGTACGTATGTGATCGGTAGCGAACCATTTGCAGTTCCGGCCATTGCTCAGCATACGCCGTCGGTGCACATCTCCCAATATCGCGACCGTGATGGTCACTACCTTCATGCGAGCACATGTCTTATCCGGACCCCGGGCGTCAGGTTCAGCGTTCAGGAAGGACAACTGTTGTTTCGTCTACGAGACTTCGTGATGCCGCCTGACCTTCAGGTCTTCTTCGAGGTAGTCGGACACCATGGCGCTACCATCTTTCAGGAGACCGTCATTGACAACAACCAACAATTCCGGGTATATCCGACATCGGACTCGGTGCTCACCTGTCGACTCCGGTCGGTCTTAGGGACGCACACCTTGGCAACCTTCAATGCCGACACGTTTGCGATCGACACCGGCAATAACGGGTGGTATGACGTCACCATCGCCATGTCGGGTCGGTACGAGCGTGAGCACTGGATCACGTACAAGCGTGAGGGCTTGTCCGATTCGATCGTGAAGACCCAGGATATCACGGCACAGGATGCCGTTCATCACCGAACGGAGGCATGGGGTACGCGGAGTTATCGTGGCGTCACGTTACGGCTAGACCGGAGCAGTCCGGTGCCGGAGACGCTCATTGAGGGACGGGTCGACCTGTTTCAGATCCCTCCGGATCGAGCGAGAATTGATCTTTCCATTCGGCATTTCATTGGGCCGAAGCATGATACCGCCATGACGATCAAGATCCAGCAACCCTACGCTCGTGTGACCAAGCAGACTGACGATACCATCGAGGTTATGATCGACAATGTCGTCCTTCTTTCGACCTCGTATATCTCGTGGGTCACCGGATACCATGACGCGCAGGACCCCAACCGTTCCGTCACCTCGACCCTTCTCCGCTCCGTTGGAGGCACCGTGAACGCTCTCACCCTCACCTTGATCAGACGCCGCGACTAATCGCCTCGAGCGTTCTGCGCATCACCGTCTCCACCGACGGCTGCCAGTCTTCTTCGTCGACCACGTAGGCGGGAGTATGGAAGGGATTCCAGGACTTTTCATAGCGGTATCGGTTGGTACCGTTGGCGCTGCCCCAGAACTCCTGATCGGTCCAGACAAGGTGTGGTGTTCGGCAGACCGAAGCCAAGTGCATCGGACCTGACGACGGTCCCATGACCAAGCCCGCACCGGCGATCACATCAACGAGTTCACGCAACACCAGTCCCCTACGATCTGTGGCGCCTTCAGGGCAGGCAGCAGCGTGCGGGGAACCGATGGCCGTGACATTGTATCCGAGGTCGATGATCTGGCGGATCGCCTCGTTCCATTTCTCGAGCGGCCAGTTACGGTCCGAAGAATTGGCTTTGTCGGTCCATCGGGCATGGACCACAATGGTCTTGGAGGGGGCGTCGAGTTTCCGTCCAAGGGGCACAAATCGCTGCTGTCGGGAGTGGATATTGACACCCCGTTTCATGCAGAAGTCGGGTTGCCGATAGGCGTAGCCACGAAAACGAGTCTGTAGAAGTTCCTCCGGGAGGACGGGCATGGTACCATCGATGCGCCAGCCGTCGGTGGCTCCGATCTCGTTGAAGCCGAGGGAAGCGGCCGTGATGTACTCTTCAACGTAGTCTTCGTAAAAGACCTCATGTCCGGTACGGGCCACCATGGTAATGCGGTAGCCCTGATCGGCCAATCGGCGGAAGACCCCTTGCCAGCGCATGATCTCCCAGCCGAACTCGCCGAGCCAGGGTCCGGCGACGAGTCGTCGGCGGAGCAGTCGAGGAAGCAAAATCATGTAACAAAATGCCACTTCTCAGGGCATAATAACAAAACGCCCAACTCGTGCAGGGTCGGGCGTTGTGCGTTGTTTTGCGCCTCTGGGAGTGGGTGGGGTCGGCGCAGGACAACGAAGTGGGTGAAAGATTGAGCAGATTTCTTAGCTCTCGCGATCAGACAGCGTGAGCATAGGCCCTTTGGCGATCGGTTTGGAAACCACATGAACGCTCCAAGAGCGTTACAAGCTGACGTCGATCGTTTGTTGCAGCTCGGGGCATCAGGAAGACGTCGAAACGGACTTCATCCAAGCCACCGGCTTCGGAGACCCAGTCGCCAAAGCGTTCGTTCATCGCAAGTTGGCGGGCACTGGGGACGGCGTCGACGTCGAAGGCATCAACGACGCGGTACTGACCGTTCACATCCTTGGCCAAGACGCCAACCACACCGGCCACATCGTAGCCCTTCCAATCGGAGAGCTTCGTGGGCATGATAAAGTGCATGCAATTCGAGACGGGCATAGCGTGTAACATTTCGCGTATCTCCGTTACTGGTTTTGAGTGGTGATCAACCGAAGTTGCGCTAAATGATTAGTTGTTCTCGCCGCGGTCGATGATATACGGGTTCTGGCGGTTGTTCTCACCACGGTCGATGATGTACGGGTTGTTACGGTTGTTTTCGCCACGATCGATGATGTACGGGTTATTGCGGTTCGTTTTCATTGTTATGTCCTTCAAGTTCAATGTCTTAGTAAATGTTTTGGTTTGGGATGTCACATTGTGTGACCGAACTGACACTTAACCCTTAGTCTTCGCGGCGATCAATAATGATCTGACCAGACGCAGCCTGGACAGTGCTAGGATCTTGCAACGATTGCTGTATTACGGATTGATTACTCATAATCAAATAGTCTTTTTCTGCCTGCGACATGGTCGCAGTGGCGTCTGGCGCGACGATTCCGAAATACACGAGGATGGCAATGAGGAGTTCCATGGCGTAAGCCCTTGAATAGAATTAATAAAATGAATGTATAAAATTATCTAACATGTTGAAACATAATGTGGTTGCACTCATATGCAATCACACGGAATGATAAACGAACGGAGCTATCTATCCCGAATCTTGGCCGAATCATGGTCTGGATAGTCCCAGCCACTGCAGCCTGTTTCCGGCAGGACCGGTTCCCTCATCAGTGGGGCATCGTATCCTGTTGCTCAATTCTCTTGGTACGAAAATCTGGGGTTGACACGGTCTATGCCATTACATTCACCCCCCTTTTGTTACATGGCATATTTCTTATCAAAAAGCTTGCATTGGAAATAACATTTCCTATTTTACAGCCACTTCAGAGGGCTAAGCCGTGGAAATACTCAAAGAAATACTTCGAATTGTTACATCTAAATCAGACGTCTCCAAGCAAATCCCGGAGCTGATGGAGGATGCAGATCCTGATATAGCGAATTCGATTACCGGGCAGTTCTTGCGAGGATTGATCTCCGATGAGTGGAATACAGATGAAGAGGCAGCCCTGTCCCTGTATGGCTCCGAACGTTCGGATCAGAGGTATCGCACCCTTAAGTCGCGCACGTACGAGCGCCTTTTGCACTCACTACTCTTCCTCCAAGTCAAGCAGCCGGAGCATTCGGAGTATCTGAGCTACTACTATAAGTGTACACGAAATCTGATCTGCGCTCAGACCCTTATGAGATTTGCATCGCGTACAGCCGGCTTTGCAGTTGCTCAAAAGACCCTAACGATCGCACAGCGGTATCAATTCAACGACATCTGCCTAACTCTCACAGCTCTTATGAGAGAATCTGTGGCTGTGTGGGGGCAAAAGAAGAAATTCGAACACTACAACGGCATGGTGAATACCTACTTCAAAACTCTTGAGGCAGAGTACAGATCCGATGCCCTTTTGGATCAGTTCGGGTTGGAGGCCGCTACAACAGTTAGAACTCGACAATACCTCGTTCATTATGGAGAGACGATTCTTAGTGAGATCACGGAATTGGCCGATAAACACAAATCACACTTACTTAGACTAAATCAGTATCGACATCGAATTGTATTGGCCAACTTCAAGGACGATGTATTAGAGATTCTCGAAGCATGCGATGAGGCAATTGAGTACCTCACTACAAATACACACTTATCACAGCCTGCTCGACTCGGAGAATTCAGACTCCGTAAAATGGGGATGCTTCTTCGTCTAAGAAAGTACGAAGATGCTGTTGAGGTTGCCGACAGCGTAATTAACTCATTTCGTGAAGCCGGAAACAACTGGTATACTGCTTTGCTTTTTTCAACGATTGCGGCACTTGCTTCCGGAAACTTTGCAAGGGCTGACGAATACATAACGAGAGCAACTGGACATCGGAAATTTCTACTGTTAGATGACGCTACGAAAGAGATATGGAGTGTGTTTGGCGCATACTTGCACCTCGCAGAGAGGCTCGGTCTCTCAAGTCCACTTTCCAAGTCGAAAACACGACAGTTCCGACTCTCAACGTTTCTAAACAGTGTTCCGGCTGAGGCGAAGGACAAGAAGATCACAAATGTACTTATCCTCATTTCCCATGTGCTCTTTTTGATCGTGGATGGAGACCTCGAAGCAGCCGAACGTCGGATCGAATATCTCAAGGTTTATGGGTCGCGCTATCTGAAAGAGAAACACTTCACCCGTGTCCGGATCTTTATCAAGATTCTGCAAACGATGCCACGCATGGGATTTGTAGCTAAGGATATTCGAATTGCCAATGAAGATCTATATGAACAACTGCTTTTAACGTCTCAAGATCGGATGCCTCCAGTAATCAACGAGTACATTCCCTTTGAGGTGTTGTATAAGGCCGCAGTGGATTTTTTGGAGGCCGCGGAGAAGACCACTGGACGTCGAGTGGCGTAAAAGTGCTATTATTGACCTCCATTTTTACCAATCTAGGGGGCACCCATGAGCAAACAAGAGATCTATGCCGAAATGGCCCGTCTGTGGGCTGAATTTGAAGCTGCGCATAACAGCACGAAGAAGAAAGATGCCGTGATCGCCCGTAAGGCCGCAAGCGGGATCAAGAAGCTGGTGACGCCGTACAATCAGGCAAGCGTCGCAGAAGCAAAAGCCCAGTAAGAGATCGATCGTTCGTCGTCCGGCGTCCAACGTCCAATATTCTTATGGACTGAGGACGTCGGACGATACACGTTTAAAGGGCGCAGCGCAGCCCGAACTTGATCGGCATCCACACGAGGTCGAAGTCACGGAACAGGATCCATGGCTGTATTTCGCTATACAACACGGCATTGGGCGCAACGTACCAATCCACTCCGAACCCCGGAGCGAACAACATCTCGTTCTTGAACTCTGTATCGATGGCGACACTCAGCGAAACATAGGGCATCAGTCGCCTTGGAACAGCACCAAAGCCGTACAGCACTCCCATACTGAGCAGCCGATGGTCGGCAACCTCGTCTTCACCGAATGAGTTGCGATATGCCATGGTGAAGGCCTGGTATCCAAAGCCGATATGCGTGTTCACCGCATCGATCAAGATTTCGGCTTGGAGCGACCACGCAAGACCCACCTCGACGTCGATGTCTTCTTCAAACGGGAAGTTGGGTCCGGCACCATAGCTCAGCCGAAATGTATGCTCCCTTGGATAGGCGTTTGGTACGTCGGCACCGATCCGCTGCCCCACACTGGCTTCAAGCGTGTCGACTGCAGTGCTGACGAAATCAGCTGCGCGCAGTAGATCGTCTTGCTGCACAACCCAGCGCTCCTCCCCTACCCGCACCTGAAACGTCGCTGCCGTTGGCCTGGCGATCACGTTGACCGTATCGCCGTAACGAAGACGTCGCTCTGCGCCGGATGAATCTGGGGGTAGCATGATCTCTCTGGCGATGACGACGTATTTGCCACGGAAGGTCTGGGCAACAAGACCTGTCATGGTCGCACACGCTACGACTGCGATGAGGAGGATCCTAAAAACCATACTTCAGTCCTAGGCGAATGGGGAGCCAGAAGAACTCGCCGGCATCGATGCTGAAGACGGGCATCACCTCGGCAAAGGCAACGGCTTGAGGGGTGAAGTAGAAGTCGGTGCCAAATCCGCCGATCAACATGGCATCACCGTCGTCAGTTAAGAGTCCGAGCGCTAATTGGGTGTACGGGACCACGGTGGACGGCTCCGACGTCAGGCCGACGATCACGCCGGCATGGAGCATGCCAATGTTGGCCGTACCGATGATACCGGTCCAGTCTTCGAAGGAGAAGGTGCTGCCCGTATATCCGGCCGTGAGGAAGAAGTTGTTGCTGGCAATGCGGACGTCGAGGTTGACACCCCACGAGAATCCCCCGTCGAGATATTCATCGTCGGAAAGAGGGATGGCTCCGCCGAAGCCAACGCCGGTGCGGACCCGGAACGGACGCTGTTCTTCCTGTGGTTCATCGTCGATGGTCGACGCTGCATTGGGATCTGATTGGAGCATGATCACATCACTGCGCCGGACCGTGGCGGGGAGTCCGTAGATCCGGACGCGGGCTCGACCTTCTTCGTCGTCTCCCAAATACATCAGGACCGCCCCCTTCCGAACCCAGATCGTGGATTGGTCGGTGCGGACCTCGGCAGAGTCGGAGGCCACGGCCATAAAGCGTCGGTACCGCTTGAACTCCCGCTCTTTCACAACGCTGCTGATCGGCAGTCGGTAGCCCAGATCGCGGTATGTAACGATGATCGTATCGTCGACGCGCCGGATCGCCCGCACGGTATCGTTGTACCGGAAGGTGCGGGTAGCAACGCCTGACGCGTCATCCACCCGTCCGACCACCGATGAATCGATGACGATGTAGTTGCCGGTGAGACGTTGTGCCGAAGCAGAGACCGAACTTGCGATCACAACTGCACAGAATGCCGTGACGAAGGTGGTGGTTGGGAGCATATCAGTTCCAATACCCAAAGCCACCCAAGACGCCAAGATCGATGACTGTATTGTCGGAACGGCGAACGACCTTGACGCGTGACTGATCGAGGACCGGATCGGCCGTTCCAGAGGATGTTAGATCGACTTCGACATAGGAGAGATAGGCATCATCTCTTGACGCGTTCACGTAGAAGGCAAGATAGCCCACGAGTGGCTGCTGCAGCGTCTGGATGGGAGAGGTTGTCCCCGGTAACAGCGCAACCGTTGACTGAGACGTCGAGGGAGTCGACGACATGGTGACCAGACTTAGGTAATACGTGCCGACATCCTTTCTGGAACCGGCAGCATTCAAGACGATCTGTTCTGTCGACTCAAAGATGGAAGTGGGCGTGCCCGAGAGCACATCATACTCCACCACTTGAAACGCTAACTCGCTTCTTCCCGCATTGAGGATCGCACGACCATCATTGGTCCATCGCCAGGTATAAAATCCATCGTTTGCCGCCTCGACATCCAGCGACACCAACCGTCGACCCGTTCCATCAGCATTGAGTACCATCAGTGAATCATGCTCGCTTCCGGGAACAAGAAAGGCAAGTACGTTCTCTGTGGGCGACCACTGCACCGGGTTTTCCCAGGCCGTGATGGGAGCCACGTTGATCGCCGTTCCGCCATGTACCGGCATGATCTCTGCCGAGTACACGAACTGATCATCGATGCGTGTGTGAAATGTGTATGCCACATAGGCCGCATCCGGTGACAACGCTGCTGTCCGGATCCGCGTGTCCATCGTAAGCAGCACCTGTTGATCTGTCCCGTCTTCATTCGCCATGATCACCTGCGATCGTGTACCATCCCATTGCGTCACCACGATCTTGCCTTTTGCCGGAGGACCTGAGACCTCTGCATTGGCGAACAGCAGTTCGGGTTGAGACATCCCATCACGCCAGCGCACTACATCGTCTGTATTTGTTGCCGGGTCGTGCCTGGTGAAAAACAACGTTTCCACACTACCGGTCGACGTCGGCCCTGTGCCATTATCTGCACAACCGATGATGATCATGCTCAGCATGACCAGTGAAATTATCCAACGCATCTCTCCTCCTTGATTAGTTACGTGCCGAAAAATCTACCTCACCCCAATTCTCACACTCGCCAACGACGGCTCCAGTGGGTCGAGACCAATACGACCCGGGCGAGCATCTGCACCGTGACATCGTTATCGGTCTTGGAAAGGGGCATGTGGTTCCAGTTCAGTATCGAGCTTAATGGAGTTATTGACCGTGAACGACGCATCGGCGGCAGCGGAAAGACGCAGGTCGTGGGCCGCGGCTGAAGAGGTGCAGAACATCTCCGGCTCCTCGTTCACCTGCCTTACCATGCACGTTGACAATTGAGAGCACATACACGAACGCCGAGCAATGAATAACGATGCCGCTGAAATTGACGTATTGATCACATCAATAAGAGTTGTGTCCACTGGAACCACCTGTTCAGTCCTCGTACCAATATCCAACAGCACCCCTTATCCCGAGATCGATCAGCTGATTGTCCTTCCTGCGAAGGACCTTGATGTCTGATTCAGCGAGTGATCGAGGCACGTTAGGATCTGAACCGATGTTATACAGACCATACGACAAATAGGTATCATCCTCTGAAGCACTAAGGAAAAGTGGAAGCGTGCTGGTACCATGATCCCTAAGGTGCGTTAGTTCTCCGGTACCTGTTGAAAGGACCGACACCTGCGAACGAATGCTGAGCACCTGTGGTATGATGTTGCCCCTTGAGAGATAGAAAGAGGAGTCGTCTGAGGTGAGTACCGCGTAGAATACGATATGCATTGAGTCAGCAGTGTACGCAGTAGAGCTATGACCTGAGACTACGTCGAGTTGTTTGATCGAATAGATAGGCTCGTCGAAACTTGTGTAGTAGATGCTTCGGCCGTCATGGGACCAATTCCAGTTGTCGAGAGATCCGTCGGCCAAATTGAGGGCTGTCGTCACGATTCGTTTATCGGATCCATCTGCATTGATGGTGATCAAGGTGTCCGATTCGAGACCGTAAAGTCGGAGAGCAACTGTGTTCGATGTTGGTGACCAACGTAGCGGGTCGTCACTAAGAAAGCGTGTTGCAAGAACGACTGCTTCACCGCCCGCCACAGACCGGATCTCCGCCGCTGATCCGGACAGACCAGTCAATGAGCCATCAAACACATAGGCTACATATGCGGCATCAGCTGACAACTTAGCGCAAGTCACACGAGCGCCGACGGTAAACAGTACTTGTTGATCGGTACCATCCACGTTGGCAAGGATGACCTGTGAAACCGTGCCATCCCACCGCGTGACAACGATCTTTCCACTGGCAGGTGATCCGGTGATCCAAGCGTTAGGGACGATCACTTCCGGTCTGGACATCCCGTCTCGCCAACGGACAACGTCCGATTCATTGGCCGAAGTCACGGAAGAAATGTAAAGAGTTGGTGTAGGTCCGCCCCCTACTGGTCCGGAACCATTATCCGAACATGCAGACAGGAATAGGAGAAAGAGCAAAGAAACGATTGCTATCATCTTATCTAGACCTCGAAGTGGACCGTATCCAAGGCAAATAGACATCAATGCGAGTGAAGCTTGTTTCAGCACCATACGCACCATGCTTTGTGACATTGAATGGAATGAAGGAACTACCAGAGACGATACCGGCCAGCATGAATGTGTTATCGCGTCTCACGAAGATACCTCCACCACTGTCGCCACCGGTAGTGCAATATTCATATGCATGTGGTGTGGCGGACCCCATCAACGATAGGTCTGAACGTTGTGGATGATCCATATCGCACCATAGTAGTGCCGATGATACACTGTCGATCACGTTCCAGCCGGCGCAGCGTCCTTTTCGTGAACGTTCATTGCTGCTAGCGCTACCGACGGGACCACAGCCAACGATCAATCCATCGGTGTTAGCCGACACGTGATCCTGCAATACGATCGCCGGTGTGATCTCGCGGATCGGACGTTGCAGTGTCAGCATCACGAGATCTGCCTTGTTGC
Source organism: uncultured Hyphomicrobiales bacterium (assembly GCA_964467455.1). Classification (GTDB taxonomy): domain Bacteria; phylum Bacteroidota; class Ignavibacteria; order Kapaibacteriales; family Kapaibacteriaceae; genus OLB6. The sequence continues at coordinate 131,381 of CAYXQJ010000001.1, forward strand.
GTTTGCTTGCAAGGTAGTCCGGATGCAGCTCGAAGGATGCGATCGGGATGGTGTCTGCACCAAAGACCACGGCCAGGTTCTTCGATGCCGTTGGTCGGATGTTCTTGGGCACGAACACAATGATCATCTGCTCGCCCTGCATGATCGTATCAGGCTCTCGTTCGGAATCGAGAAAGACGTGGGCAGCCGACAGTACATGCAGGGAGTCGAGCATCACGCAAGAGCCCGCGAAGGATCCATCACGGATCACCTCACCAACGCACCGAAGCTCGGGAGAAGCGCCCAGATCTAGGAAGGTCGTGACGGGCACGTCGTCGCGTCCGTTGCCTGCCAGCGCCATTGCTGTACTGGTAAGGAGTGCAAGGATGAGTGTGCACGATCTTCGATGCATGCGCTGTTCAGTTTGGTTGGTGAATGGTCGACCGAACAATATACAGCCCCCTACCGAACTCAACCCTCTCCCCTCAACCTTCTCTTGACTTGCATCTCTACGTTTTGTATAATTGCCCCTACATCACGTCAAGGGGCAAGCAATGCAAAAACAACAGATCGGAAAGCGGCACCGCCAGGTGCGCGAAGAGGTGCTGAAGATGTCCGTGGCCGACTATGCCCGGATGATGGAGGTCAAGGAGGTGACGGTCTACTCATGGGAGTCCGGACGCACCAGCGTCCCCCATGCCGTGATGGCCGCCCTCGAAGAACGTTATGGCGTCGCCGCCGGGTGGATGATCACGGGCGAGGGGGCAATGCGCCGACAAGACCGCGAAGCCACGACCACCGATGAGCTCCGACGCCACGTCGAAGCCCTGCAGGAAACCCTCGATAAACTGCGGACCGAAGCGCCGAATGTGGTAGCCCCGGCCCGACGCTCCGACCGGTCGAAATGGGTGCGCATCCCGCTGCTGTCCCTGGCCGTCTCGGCCGGACTCCCCACGGCCTCCGATGATACCATCGAACGCGAGATCGACCTGGCCGACATGCTGCTCCAACACCCCGATAGCACGTACTTCATCCGCGTCGTGGGCGACTCCATGACCGATGCCGGCATCTCCGACGGCGATACACTCATCGTCGACTGTGCCGTCACCCCCCGCCCCGGCCAAGTCGTCATCGCCAAGGTCTACGGCGAACTCACCGTAAAACGTTACCTCACCGATGACGGTCATCCCATCCTGCGCGCCGAGAACAAGAAGTACAAAGACATTGTGATCACGCCCGATATGGACTTCTCCATCGTCGGCGTCGTCAGCTCCTGCATAAAAAGGTTCTGATCGCTATTCGTTCCTCACTTCGTTCCTCACTTTGTTCGGAATGACATCCGGTCATTCGGTCATTCGGTCATTCGGTTATTCTCTTGTTCTGCTCCCTCCTCATCCCCCTTCCGGTCCTTGCTGCTCAATGGACGCTTTCCATCACCACTGAGGTGATCGTCCATGAGCGTGGCCGCGTGGTTGCCCCCCGTTCCCTGAGGGGTATACCTGCTGAACGCGCTGCGCAGCTCTTCCCTGCCTCAAGGGTCGTCCCCCGCCGACCCGACTGGGAACATGCTGCCTGGGACCGGATCGTTGAGGAGGTGTGGACGTGGACGCCGTATATCGTCGGCGACCACCCCGGACGCCTGCTGTGCGCGCCCGACTCCATGCCGCACCTGCGTACGCTGGTGGAACGCACCCGCGCTCAATGCGGACTCGCCCCTACACGGACGCTTGCGGTCTTGGCCGCCCTGGCCGCATCGGACGGCGGCATCATGACCGTACCGTCCGACGAATCAGCACGCTTCCTCGATGCCCTGCCGGTGTCGGCCTTGCAAGCGCTGGATGAGCTGGGCGTAGACGACCAGATGTTGGAACGACTCGACCTATTCGGACTTCGCACCGTTGGCCGTCTGCGTATGCTCACGCGTCATCACCTGCATCTGCAATTCGGCGACGTCGGTGTGCGCATCCATGACCTCTTGCGTACGATCGGTGATGCTCGCCCCCTACCGTTATATCAGCCGGCACCATCGATCACGGAAACAGAGACCTTTACGGATGGCGTCAATGAGCCATCGGTGATCACTGCTGCCGTAGAGCGTTGTGCCGAACGCGCCATCACACACCTGGCCGGACGCACCACGCAACGTCTGGACGTAGCCGTCCTCGACCGTGCCGACGCCGTCACGCGACGTCGATCGCGCATCCTCAAGCAACCGCTCAGCATGCTAACGCCCATGAAGGCGCAACTCCACGCCCTCGTCGCCCCCATGGTCGGTCCCGCGCTCTATCACTGGGGCGTCCAACTCCGTCTTGCCACCCTGCGTCACCCACCCTCCGAACAGCTCCCGCTCTTTCGTCCGCGTCCTACTCTCGACGAGATCAACGCTCCTCTTTCTACACGCTATCCCGCCGCCATCAAACGCATCTCCATCGTCGACCCGTTCGCCTACCTTCCCGAACGTTTTGCACGGTTGGAAGCATGGCGTAGTTCCCTATGAGGCTGATCACCGAACCCATCGACGTCTCCCATCACTCCCAAGAGCCCAAGGCCTTTTGTTGGAGGGGGCGGTTATTTGAAGTGGAGCGTGTGTTGGAGAATTGGACGGCGCGCGGGACGTGGTGGGGCAAGGATGACCGACGCGACTACTACCTTCTCATGACCACGAACGGAGTGATGGAGATCTATTGTGGTCGGGATGGTTGGATGCTGTCGAGGATCTTTGATTAAAGTGTATGTTCGCCACGCGGGGGAAATTTCTCCACCTCTACTAGGAGGCGATGATGCGCTGTATCCTCGCTATCATGGTGTTTCTCTCCACGCCGATCCTGCTGCTTGCAGGTGAACTTAAGGTCACGATCATTTCGATCCCGCAGACCTGCGTTGGTGATACCCTGAAGATCAATGCCAGGGTTGAAAACATCAACAACACCTATCCGATCAATTTCATCAGCACACAGGTCTATGTGCGGAGAGCAGGTGAATTGGTGTGTCAGAAATTCGTAACGCCTGTGTTTGCCCTGACTCCGCTCCAACAGAAGGAGATGGAGATCAACATGAACTGGGCTCCGGATGTTGCCGGTGCTCTCGATGTTGAACTCCGAGCGGTAAGTCCAGAGGCGATCAACTCGCCACAGTCGACAACACAAGGTATGACGGTCTGTGACAACTCGGCCTGTCCGAAGAAGCCAACATTCGGCGGCACCACGATCTACCTTGGAAGTGGCGCCAATGGTTCGATCAGCGTGACAACACCGCGGCCGCAATGTTGTTATCAGTACAAGTTCACCATTGTTACAGGTCGCGAAGCAGTGACAGATCACTCACCCAGAGACTGGAGTCAGGTTGGTGCAGCAACAACGGCAACGGTGACGGTTGATCGAACTAAACTCTCGACGACGACCATAGTTGGTCGCATTGATTGGAAGGTCTGCGATGGTTCTGATCGTGGATCAGAATACATCCTCGTCCGCGATGGTAATGCCGGCACAGCAAATGCCTCAACACCAGCGCCATCACCCTCCACCGCTGGCCAGACACCGAACTCAGGTACCGTCGCCGATCCTGTGATCACCTCAACGCGCGAGTTCGCCCATACTATGCCTGTAGATGTGATCAGCAGTGCAGAGATTGATATTCCGATGGAACGCACCTACCTATCCAAGCTCGCAAACGTGCGCGTACAAGAACACGACTTCGGGCCGGGTTGGACACATCCGTTCGACTATCGTCTGGTCCGCGGCGAGGGCGAAATGATCATCATGGCTCCCATGGGCAAGATGATCCGCTTCCGCCTTGTTAACAGCGCCTGGCAGAAAGATTGGCCGACAGATCAGGCCTACGGTTTCAGCGCACCGACAGATTCTACCTATGCCTACTACGATCCAACACAGAAGCTTTTCGTGATCTTCAACAAGGACGGAATTCTCAAGGGGCTGGAGAACACACACGGATTTCAGAATACGGTCCTTACCAGCAACGGATGGATCAGCAAGATCTCGACGCCGAGCGGTCGCGGACTCACGTTCACTCGCGACAGCGTAGGCCGCATCACATCGATCACCAACGGCATTACGACAATACAGTACGGCTATACAAATGGAATCTTGACGTCTGTCACCGATGGCAACGGCAACGAAACGACCTACCTCTATCAGACAGGGACGCCCTTCCTCACGTCTTGGATCACTCCCGAGAACCGCACGCCCCTTACCAACACCTACGATGCCACAGGCGGTGTTACCAAACAGGACCTTGGTGATGGATTTACGATCGACTTGAGCAAGGCCGGCCAGACCACAACAATGGGCTTCCCTCTAGGTGTCATGCGTACGCACAAACACGATGACCAAGCACAGCTGCTCGAGTCGACTTCTCCTTCCGGCGGAAGGGCGACCTTTACCTATAACACCACCGGCAATCGTACATCGGTCACGGATATGGAAGGGGGCGTGCGGACCGATGTCTTTACGAACGGACAACTCACGAGACGCACACTGCCGGACGGTACTGTGACCGACAAGTTCTTTGAGTCACGCGAATGGCGTGACATTAACCTAGATGAGATCAAGCGGATCGAGGTGTTGAAGGGACCGCAGACCATCTACGGTCGAGATGGCATCAGCGGCGTGATCACGACCATCACGAACAACAATGGTGCACAGACCGATCTCACGTATGGTGCTGGTGGCTACTTGCCATCGTCAGTCTCGGATTTTTACGGAGTAACGCAATATCAATACTCTCAGGATGGACAGCCCATCCGCATCACGCTTCCGGATGGCAGTGTTATGACGTTGACCTACAATGTTGCAGGGTTGGTCACTGAAACGAAGCGTGATGCACAACCATACGAGACTTTTACCTACGACAACAATGGCGACCTCACGCAATGGAAACGTCTTGATGCGACGTACCGCTTTACCTATGATAAAGACCGTCAGCGCAGTTCGATCATCGACCCCTTGAACCGCACATGGACGTTTGGGCGCGACCAACGCGATCGGATCATCGTCATCCGAAATCCAACCGATACCGGAGTCAAGATCAATTGGATCGGACCGATCATGTCGGGAATGACCTTTGGTGATGGGCAGCGATATACGATGACTCCCAATGCAGATGGCTTTCTGAACAAGGTCCAGAATAGTCTGGGTCATGAATGGACGATCACGCCGAACAAAGAAGGCGATCCTACACGGCTCACCTATCCCGACGGAACGTCGTGGTTATATGGGCAAGATGTGATGGGACGTACGTCGTCAATGACCGCACCTTCCGGGGCAGAGTACACCTTCACGTACGGCGTTACGGGTATGAGAGAAGGCCTCACGTATCCATATGGTCTTGACATCTCCACCACGTGGAATGATCAGCGAACGAAGTCAACCACGTCTGTTGGCGGTAGATATGAGATCGATGTTGAGCGTTATTTCTCTTCAAAGAACAGTTTTACGTTCAACATCACTGATGCTGATCTCCACGCATGGCGTTCCGAGACCAATGGTCAGACGCGATCAACAACGTACACATCTCCATCCGGTTCCACGACAACCGTCACACGAGATACGGAGTGGAATACAACCGGGATGTCGTTTGGAATGGGTGTGGAACTGCAGTATCAATACACCAACGGACAGTTGACGAAGATCACTGACGGTACCAATCAACGCACGTACGAACACAATGTGGCTGGTGACGTGACCCGCATCAATAGTGAAGTTGTGGAACGCGATCCTGCAGGTCGTCCGAACGGTTTCCTCGGAGTGAAGGCAGAAAGGACCACCGGAGGACGCATTCAAGCGATCTCACTAGGATCAAAGGTGCATGCTACCTACGAGTACGACCTTGCTGGTAACGTGATCGGTATCACGGACGACCTTGGCGGTAAAACGAAGATCGATTACACCAGCAGCGGCCGCATTGACAAGATCACGATGCCGGGAGAGTTCACCATTGACTACGATTGGACACTCGACGGCAAGATCGGTAGCGTCAGCACCAGCGACGATTGGCGCATGCAATACACCTATCTCAGCGATGGCCGTATTGGCACGATCGAGAGAACGGACGATGTTCCATTTGACGAACTTGACGATGAGGACGCAGATTATTCGTGGGATGAAGATGGCAAGATCAACAATGGCTCCTATGACGGCTGGGGTAACATGACCGGCCGAATAGGCCTTGACCTGGGATTGTCATATTCCGGCCTTGGTCTTAAAGGTGCCACGAAGGATCAACTGCAATACACGTATACGTCGGACCCAATGGGATACCCTTCTCGTCTCAACGAGCCGTCAACTTCCGATACCCGGATCCGATTCAATCATCTCACAAGCCAACCCGTCCCAATTGAATATTCCGAGTCATGGGGCCAGTGGCGCATTGTAAGTCTCCCCAACGGTCGTCCACTGTACGGCATCTCCCAGTCGGGTGACCGCTGTTACTATATCGATGATGGAAGGGGCAATGTGGTCCGTGAAGAGAGTGCCCTCAACGAGATGGATCGCCACATCTGGTACACTCCATATGGCGAAACCATCGGCAACACCGGTCGCGACGGTATTCTCGGCTACGGCGGATTGGAAGGCACAACGTCCTTCTTTGGCGGACAAATACAGCTCGACGGCAGCAAGACATACCTTCCGCAGTTTGGGAAGTACAACCTTAGTGAAGGCTATCTCTCCGAGTTCACAAGACTGAGCGATCCATTCGGTCATTACAGCGATCGGAACCGCGATCGTGATCCTCGTCTTGATGATCTTTACATCAGCGAGTGCACGTCATCGCCGCAGGACTTCACACCGAAGATCGATCTCGGTAAGAGGTATGCATTCCGACTCTCGGATCCGGTGCTTGAATACAAGATCATGAAGCCGAAAACTGAGATCTCGTTAAATGATATCGGTCCCTTTGGGCAGGTGTTTTCCGAGATCAAGTTGCTTCGTTCCGGTCTTGACCGTGCTTCGAAAGAAGAGGAAGTGATCTTGCGCGAACGCATTGAGGATTTCGAAGATTCTGTAAGGCAGGTTGTGGACCCATTGTCTCAACTCTTCCTTGATCTATTCCCTCCTCTTGACACCTTCCCGCAAACAGAACCGCGGACGGAGCCGGAACCAAAGCGTGAAACTCAACGAAAGAAATAACATGAAAACACTTGTCGCACTTAGCCTGCTCCTGATCAGCGCTATCGGCACGTCGGCGCAAACAAAGCAGTATCTGACCTATGATGATGTCGGCCGCATTGCCAGTGCCGTCTATATCCGAGGAACGGAAGCACTGCGTATCAACTATAGCTACGATAATCGCGGCCATCTCTCCAGCCGGAAAGTTGAAAAGGTCACCACGGTCGAAGAACGTGATGAATCAGTTGACATCACCTTCTCACCAAACCCGGTACAACACGATTGCGCGCTACGAATCCACGCCAACGCTGGTGAGGCGATCCGGGTTGTCATTACCAATGCCGAGGGAGTAGAGGTTCGTACACTCGATATCTCTGCGGATGCCAATGGACTAGCCACCACATCAGTCTCTGTTGGCGATCTGGCATCAGGCGTCTACTTTGCTACGATCGAGAGATCCAGTGATCGGCTAAGCAAAGCATTTGTCGTATCCAAGTGATGGTCATTCCACAACGATCAGGGTTGGTTGTGCACTCGCCCCATCCGTGACCATCAGTACATAGACGCCGGCACTGAGTCTGTTGCCGGCTGCGTCTTCACGTTTCCATTCAATGCGTGAAGATGTGGCCGGAACGACTCCGCGTTTCATCACCCTTCCATTGAGATCCGTGATCTGGTAGTCAAGGGGCAACTGGTTCCATCGCTCTATGGAGATCGTGGCAACATCAAGAACGGGATGCGGGGTAACCACCAGCCCCTTAACAGTTTGATCAGTGGGAGGTGCGACAAGACCAATCGTATCTGTGCTGTGTTTCTCTTGCCTGATGAATGGCAGTAGTGTGAACAAGGTGTCGGTCTCGAATACTTGCAACGTACCGTCAGTGAAGGTAAGTGCGATCTGTTTGCCATCATTCGAGGCATCGATCGCGGCGATCCTCGCGTCGAAGTCAACACTGTCGATGTAGGCTCCGTCCGGCAGTCTACGAAGGCGAAGACGTGTGGGTTGTGTTGCAGAAGGCACGACGACCTCGAGAGCAAAAGGAAGTTCACCGAGGAAGTCTGTAGTGAACCTAGGAAGTGAGCTGTCAGGACCAACCCGTTGCCAACGGCGATCGTATAGGTTGCCGTCGATCACCACGTACGAGCCCTGTACAACAAACTTCATACGATCGGCTATTGGAAACCAGACAGAGTCGATCGCTCCGTCTGGAAGTGTCCGATACGCATAGTGATATTGAGGGTCATTAATCGCGTATCGCATAAATCCCAACCACCACATGCTGTCCGTGATGGGATCACGATCAAAGCACCAGGTTATATGTTTCGGCACAACAACATTGGGGATAACGGCACCCGTAATGGCATCATAGTGTGAATACCCGGATATTCCTCCTTGATTTCTTTCCCGCAAAGTGATGATCCATCCGAATTCAGAATCCCACGACGAGTGTGCATTGAGATCTTCTTGATAGCCGTAGCTCGCTTCATGGTGATGCATTGAAGCCAAACCGGTTGCACCGTCACTACGTAAGACATCTGTTCGAAGGGCTTTTCGGGTGCTACCTTGGCCACGGGAGTTGTAATAGGTGGTCCCGATAGAATCTCTAACGATGTACGCATCACCTGCTGGTGACAAGAGTACGCCAAGCAGTACATGCGCCGAGTCAAACCGAACACAGTGCATTGCAGAATCATCAAGGGATGCTAGTGCAAGCCACTTTCTAGAGGCGAATGCCACATGAAGTCCGTCAGCACTGAACCTGGGCATGTTCGTCAACGCGCTCGCGATAGTTTCGGGGATCTTCATTCCCCAAGAGGCCTTCGGATGAAGTGACAGAGGTGTCACGACCACGTCATGTGTGAGCGTCTGACGCACGACACCATCGACCACTAGATCGAGGATAACAGATTGCTCCCCCACCTGTGTGAACTGCACGACGCCGTGTCGCAATGATCCGTTTGACGCTGATGCGTTGATCTGCATCGGGATGCCCAAGGGTAAGCCCTTGACCGTCGCAGGAAGACAGGTGTTCTTCGTGATCGTATCCGGCAGTGTATGAACGATGCGGGCCGGGTACTCTGATTCAAGCGCAGACGCCCAAGAGGTAATATGTCGCTCCTGGGCTATCGTGAACAGTGAGTCGTTGATCTCCAGCCACCACAGATATGTGGTATCCGAAGTGTTGTACGCGAGATCACGCACGACCTTGTTCGTCCCGAGTTCACGGATCGTGATCGATGGTTGTACGGAATAGTAATGCTTCCCGTTATGACAGAGACCACCAAGATCGATCGTACCCTCTAGTTCTGGTATTGTTGAAGGCACAAGCGAGGTCGTGTCGTAGAGATAGCGTGCATCGTAAAACAAGCGTCCGTTCGGTGCGATGTGAATTCGAGTGTCGAACGTTTTCCACGAGACCGTTGTCTGATCAGTTATGAAGACTGTTCCCCTAATACTTTCACTCCATCTGGGATCACGTGGGTCGTCAATGAGCATTCCCGACCTCCCCCAGTAAGAGACGATCCTATCATGCTTTGTGAGTTCGATGGAGCCATGTGGACCTAACGCTTTTTCAAGAGGAATGTCGGTGAAGGTGCCAAGATCGATCTTTTGATAGTTGCCGTATTCGAGATACCTCGACAGTCCATTGAAGAATTGTGGTGTGGACGTATAGAGATACTTCCCATCTTCAGAAAATGCACACACTGTCTGCACGGTCTCGGGCAGCCACACTTGTTTAGGAATTGGTGTGAGCAACAATTGGCGTTTCTCCTCGCCAGATCGGAGGTCCATTTCCATCACGACATTGACAACGACCTTGTTCGTGCTGTCATATGATGCGCTCACCACCACACACGTCGTATCCCCCGGCATCAAGCCGACGCCTTCGATCACGCCGCGATGCGTAGCAACTCGGTAGAGCTCCGTCCCCGTTGTACGGTCGATCACGATCACCGTTGAATCCAAGGCGATGCCGATTCGCTCTCCCCGCACTGAGGTGTGCCGGATGGTCGTTGGCACAGCATACGACCACTTCGGCTGGATGGTGTCTTGGGCGCAGACCGCTTGACAACAAACAACGAGAAACAGGATGAGAGCAGTGCGTCTCATTCAACGACCACCAAAGAACGCAGGAACGTGCGACCGTCCGTGACACTCAAGGCATACACACCAGCCGATACACGTTGTGCTGCATCGTCATGACGATCCCACATAACATAGTTCGAACCTTCCGGAATTCGGCCGCTCACGACTTCAACGCCTTGAAGATCGGTGATCTGGTAGGTAAGGGGCTCTTGGTTCCATCGCTCGATGAAGAACGTAGCATTCTCGCCAACAGGATGTGGGGTAACCACCAGCCCCTTGCCTGATGATGGGAAAGTCGTGGATTGTTCTTCGTCGGCGCTGACGACAATCGGCAGTCGAGGAAACAGCGTACTGGTATTAAAGACGTGCAGCGAGGCATCGCGGAAGGTGATGGCGATGGTGCTTCCTTTCAAGTCGGTCGTCACTCCGGTGATCTGCTCGTCAAACGCGAAGGTGTCAACAACACCGCCATCGGGAAGGCGGCGGAGCTGCAGGATACACGGAGTGCTGTCGGTCTTGCGGATCACGTGTAAGGCAAAAGGTCTGCTTCCAAGGAAAGAGCCAGAGAACAGCGGCTGGGTTGTGTCGGGGCCGACCTTGCGCCAGTCACGGTCATACAGCCGACCATCGCCATAGAGGAAGGCGCCGTTGGCAACAAAGAAGAGTTGACGGATGAGGGGGAAACGGCCATGATCGCGAATGCCGACATCGTCAGGTGAATAAGCATTGATGGTGGTGGTCGTTCGATAGCTGTTGCTATTCGGCGGCTGTCCGATCCACCATGGTTTTCCGGTGATCGGGTCGCGATCGAAGGCGATGGGCATGTGGTCGGCAGGAATGTCGAAGAGAACCTTGGTGTTGGTGGCAATGTCCAACGTGGTGGTAGAATAGAAGTAAGAGTTGTTCATCGGAACGGACAGCAGCACCAAGCGCCACCCATGGTCGGCATCCCACGGCGGGTTGGTGTGAACACTGACACTCACGTTCTGGTCGCTCTGGTACGACTGTTGTGTTCGTGGTATAATCTGCCCTCCCAGCGTGAGCCCGTCGAAGAACAGATGCCGCTGTGTGTTGTAGAATGTACGCCCGTCGCTGTTCTCACGGCCAAGGGAATCCCGAACTATGGTCGCCGTTCCGTCAGACATGACCGTGGCGCCGCGTACTGCGTGTGCGGATTGAAAGGACCGTGCCGTCAGGACGCTGTTATCGGTAGCACCAACGGCAAGCATCGTCTGGTTGAGAAAGGCAGCATACGTCCCATCCGGACTCAACCGAGGCGCATATGCCGTGTCATAGGATTCAGGGCTGACGTCCACCCTCATTCCCCACCGTGCCAAGGGATGGTGCGACCATGGACCAACGTCCACCTGTCGCTCGCTCGTGGCCATCGTCTGGCCATTCCACACTACCGTGTAGGAGATCGTTTGTGTGCCGGACGTGGTGAACTGCATCGTTCGATTGCCGATGCTTCCATTAGATACGGAGGTCAACAGTTCCAGTCCGGCAGCGATCGGCAATGCATAGGGACTGGTGACGTAACACGTCCTCTCCACAATGCTGTCCGGTAATACCTGAACGATGGAAGGGGGCAGTTCCGGCGCCAGCTTGATTGACCACGAGATCACGCGGCGATCTTGTGCGATGGTGAAGGTAGTATCGTCCACACCGATCAGCCATCGATACGTATGATCTACCGAATCAAGCTCCAGTTCATGCACCACACGGTTGGAACCCAGTTCACGGATGGTGATCGACGTGAATCCGGATGTGTTCATAAGCGGTGCCGAGAAGTAGTTCCGGCCGTTGTGGCAGAGAGCCAGCATCTTGATCGTTTCGTACAGGATCGGCAGTTCCGTGGGCGTGAAGGTTGCCGTATCATACAGGAACGGCCGGTAGTAGCAATACCGTGCGTGTGGAGCGATCTGCAGCGGGCGGTCCAGCACCTTCCAGAATGTTCCGGTGTCGCGCACGATGCGTACCAGCCCGAGCGATGTTGATTCCCAGCGGGTATCTCGCGGGTTCGTATTCAGCCAACCCGTTTCACCGTAATACATCAGCAAGTGATCGTCGGAGCTGACCTCGATGCGACCGTAGGGCCCGGTGCCGCCTCCTGTAGGTTCCACGGTAAAGTCCGTGAGGTCAACAGTGTAGTACCGACCTCGTTCAACGTGAGAGCCATCACTGTAATAATACTGTGGCGTGGTGGTATACAACCAGTGTCCGTCATGCGTGAAGGCACACTTCGTCTCTACATAGCGCGGACGCCACGCCTGTCCGGATACCATCGGAAGCATCACCATCCGAAGTTCCTCACCTGTCCTTAGGTCAACTTCAACAACAGCATTCACGATCACCTTTCGTGTTGTGTCGTGTGACGCGCTCACGACCACACACGTCGTGTCCCCCGGCATCAAGCCGACGCCTTCGATCACGCCGCGATGCGTAGCAACTCGGTAGAGCTCCGTCCCCGTTGTACGGTCGATCACGATCACCGTTGAATCCAAGGCGATGCCGATTCGCTCCCCCCGCACTGAGGTGTGCCGGATGGTGGTTGGGACAGCATACGACCACTTCGGCTGGATGGTGTCTTGGGCCAAAGCCGTGCAGACACTCATTAGCATGAGGAGCAGGATCATCATGTTGCAACCTAGGGTTCCGATCGCCTCCCGCGACCTTAGTAAAACCTTAATTTTAGGATTCTACATTTTGTATATTTCCCTATGGTTTTTGTCAACTCGCATTTCTCCTTCTTAAGGGGCGCATCATCACCCGAAGAGCTGGCCCGTAGGGCTGCCGAGCTCGGCCTGCCGGCCCTGTGCTTGGTCGACCGCAACGGCGTCTACGGCGCCGTCCGCCTGCAGCGCGCCTGCCACGCCTACGGCATCAAGGCCATCATCGGCGCCACGGTGGAGATGGGCTCGCTCTCCGTCCGCATCATCGCCCGCAACGCCGCGGGCTATGCCTCCATCAATCGCCTGCTGAGCACACTGCACACCCTCGAAGAACCACGCTTCCCCACCCTCGATCCGCTCATGGAGTTGGAGGAGTGTATAGTCCTTCTGCCACAAGAGGTCGTTGAGTCAGACTTCGTGTTAGTCGTTGAGTCAGACTTCGTGTTAGTCGATGAGTCAGACTTCGTGTCAGTCGATGAGAGCACTGACCCAGAACCATCTCGTAGACTAACTCGTAGACTAACTCATCGACTAACTCAACGACTAACTCATCGACCAACATGCTTCATCGCCCTTGACCACTCCCTCACTCCCGGCTCTCGCAAGCGTGCGGCTGATGCGTATCGGTGGGCACAAGAACATGGCATGCGAACCTGTATCGCCCCCTTCATTCACTATGCAGTGGCCGATGAGTATCAGGTCTATGATGTGATGACGTGTGCCCGACTGGGCATCAATGTCTTTGAGCCACATCCGGAGCGACCGGTGAATGATGCGCGGCACCTGCGCTCCGAAGAAGAATGGCGTGCGCTGCTGCCTTATCCCGATGCCTTCAAGGCGACGAAGGAGATCATCGACCAGTGCGATTTCAATATCCTACCCGGCTATATCACGCCGCCGTCGGCGCGACTGCCGGATAATGCCAAACCGGATGACGTGCTGCGACAGTTGTGCGAAGAAGCGTTTGAGTATCGGTATGATGCCTCACCCACTCCCCGTACTCTCCTCGAAAAAGAACTCACCACGATCGCCCAGCTTGGACTATCAGATTTTTTTCTGGTTGTCAAGGAGATCGTTGATGAAGCGCGCCGACGTAACATCCGCTGCTCCGGACGCGGGTCGGCGGCCAACTCCATCGTGGCCTATCTGTTGGGCATCACGGGCGTCTGTCCGGTCCGACATCACCTGCTGTTTGAACGCTTCCTGCATAAGGGGCGGAAAGGGACACCGGATATCGATGTCGACTTTGATTCGGACCGACGTAACGAGATCATCGAATGGATGGAACGTCGGTTCGGTACCGAACAAACAGCCATGACGGCAACGTTGATCACGTTCCGTGCACGCATGGCCATCCGCGAAGTGGCCAAAGCCCTCGGATGGCCGATGGAGACGGTGAATGCATTGTCGAAAGCGATCCCCGGCTACACCAACAAAGAGCTTACGAACTACCGCGACACGTTGGCCGAGATCGTGGGTGAGGCACCACTGCTCGACGTCTTGATCAGAACGGCGACGTTGCTGCTGGACCGACCGCGACATCTTGGACTCCACTCCGGAGGGATGATCTTGTCTGCCCGCCCCCTAACAACCTTTACTCCGATCCAACGATCGGCCAATGGCGTGAGCGTAGTGCAGTTTGATAAAGATGATGTGGAAGCCATGGGCCTGGTGAAGTTTGATGTGCTGGGACTGAGGATGTTGGCGTGTATCGCCGAATGTGTGGAACTGATCGGGAACACAGTAGATATTGACGAGATACCGTTAGATGATCGTGCGGTGTTCGAGATGATCAAGCGGGGTGAGACGCTGGGAGTGTTTCAGATCGAATCGCAAGGACAGATGCACTTGTTGGCGCAGCATCAGCCGGATTGTTTTGATGATCTGGTGAATGAAGTAGCGCTGTTCCGTCCGGGGCCGTTGCAGAGCGGGATGGTGAATCCCTACGTGCGCCGACGTAAAGGTCTGGAGCCGGTGACGTATCTGCATCCCGATCTTGAGCCGCTGTTGAAGGACACGTTGGGCATTGTGCTGTTCCAAGAACAGATCCTCGAGATCGCCCATCACTTCGCCGGCTTGCCGCTTGACGAAGCCGATGACTTCCGCGCCGTGGTGTCAAAGAATCGCGACCCCATGGCCATGGCCGCCATGAAAGACAGATTCATTCAGGGGGCGGTCCATCGCGGTGTGGATCTCCCATCTGCCGAAGCGGTCTACGATGTTGTGTCGCACTTCGTCGGCTATGGCTTCTGCAAATCGCACGCCGCGGCCTTTGCCAAGACCGTCTATCAAAGTGCTTGGCTGAAGCACTACTATCCTGCCGAATACATGGCGGCCTTTATGCAGCATCGTCCGGGCATGTATAACCTGATGACGCTGGAAGAAGAAGCCAAGAGGTTGGGTGTGGGAGTGGCGCTGCCGGATATCAATGTGTCTTCGACACGTTATTCTATCGAGTCAGTCTCCGAGAAACCACTGACCACCAACCACAGACCACAAACCATCCGCAAACCCCTTACATCTATTGCCAACGTCACCGAAGATCTGGCGCGGCGTATCGTGTGGGAGCGGCTGCGCGGACCCTTCACGAGTGTGGAGGACTTGGTGACGCGGGTGGAGATCCATCGTGAAGCGCTGGAGAGTATCGCACTCTCCGGTGCCTTGGATGCCTTAGAAGGTGATGCCCGGCAAGCGTTGTGGAAGGCCGGCATTGCGTTGAAGAGAAGACGTCCGATGGTCGAGCAGAAACAGATGTTGTTCGCTGATCTGCCGTTGATCGATGAAGACGACATTCCGCCGCTGCCGAAGATCAAGGCGCGTGAACGTTTGGCCTATGATTACATCAGTCATGGAGCGGCACGCGTGCATCCGATGACGATGTATCGACGCATGTTGAACGACCTGGAAGTGCGGACGATCGAGACGGTACATCGCAAACAACCATCACATCCGTATCTCAATGTTGCCGATGATCGATGGATCGTCACCGTTGCCGGCATTGTGATCTTGCGACAATCGCCCCCTACTGCCCATGGAGTCTTGTTTGTGACCATCGAAGACGAGACAGGGTTTGTGCAATGTGTGGTGCAGCCGCGTGAGCGAGAATATTTCGCAGCCGAGTTACGTAATGCCGCCTTGATCGTAAAAGCCGAAGTGCACAGCGTCCGCAGTTGGCGTGGACTGGTAGTGCGTGATGTCTATGTTCTCAAACATGCCATCGGCGGATACCAAGGCCATGCCATGAGTCCAGTAGCAGCAAGTAGCAAACAGCTAGTCGGACTTTCGTCCGCCGATCGGGACACCGATACTCACGCTGATGCCGGAGTTCGTTGACGAGACATCGTCCTTGGTGACGTCAAGCAAGCCCTGATAATACCGGACACCGAGACGCACACTGTTGATGCCGAATTCCGGTACGAGCAAGATCTCCGCACCGGCAACTACACCGGCATCCCATCGGTTGAGGCGCCAGAAGGCAAGTTTCTCTGCAATGATGGAGGCGCCCTCGGGTCCGGTGCCGGAGATGTTGTCGGTGGCGGCGACGAGATAAGAGATCTGCGGTCCGGCAAACAGGTAGAATCGATCAAGCCGATACTTCATGATAAGCGGGATGGCTACGTACGATGTCGACGTCCACTCTTCCCTGTTGGACAGATTGGTATCCACGGATGGCTGCGCATCCCAGAGGCCGCTCATGTTGTCGGCACCGCCCGGAGACTTGAAGTAGACCTCCGGACAGAAGTGCCATTCTTCCGAAAGTTTCCAGTGCAAGCTTGCACCGAACGACCACGACAGCTGGGCCGTAGACCCCGGTGTATTGGACAACCGCGTAAGATTGACACCGCCGGTAATGCCCCCTACAAAATTGTCGGAGGCGATCTTATCGCCCACCAAGAGCATGATCAACGGTTGTGAAGAGGCAATAACCGACGTACATGCCAACATCACCACAAGCGAGAGTAGATTTGTACGGTTCATGCCACGAATCTACGGCTAACTATGCACCATCTTCTCCGCATCTTCCTGCTCTGTTGCGCTACGATGTTGATGACGTCGGGCCTGCACGCACAAGTGAACTCCAACCTTGGTGCAGATACGGCTGATGCCAAGGCCCGTGCCTCTGAATACGACTACCTCTTCCCTATCTGGGGCAAGGACGTGATCGAACGTGGATTCAACATTCCCTATCCGGCCGGCTTGAACATGATCGGCATGTACATCACTCAACCGATCACGATCAGTGAACTCCAGCTTGGTGTGAATGAGAGTGAGCTCTATCCGATACCGGCAGTGCAGTTCGGTGAGAACTCCAGTACCGTCTTTACCGGCAACCTGCGTGTGGACCTTTGGTTGTTCCCGTTCCTGAACGTCTATGGCATGTACGGTCTGGCCCAAGCCAACACAACGGTGAACGTGACCGCACCGGTGGCCTTTACATCATCGGTGGATCAGCCGGGCACCTATTATGGCGTCGGCCTTACCACGGCCTTCGGTATCTGGGATCACTGGGCATCGATCGACGTCAACTGGGCATGGGCCGACCTTGAGAAACTCTCCGAGCCGGTGCTGACGAACATCGTCGGTCTGCGCTTTGGCCACACCTTCCCACTCAACGAACACGGTGGCAAACTCGCAGCGTGGGTTGGTGTGATGAATGCCGAGGTGGCCTCTGTGACCAATGGCAACATCGCTCTTTCGGAAGCCCTTCCACCGGAGACCGTCCAGAAGATCCAAGACTTCTACGCTAACTATCAAGAGACGGACTGGTATCAGGGCCTGCCGAAGTGGCAACAAGCCGCTGTTGACGAAGTACTGGCCAAGTTCTCCGAAGCCGGCAATGAACTTTTGAATGCCACCGTGCAATACGACATCAACAAGGCGTTGGGACAGCCCACGAACTTGTTGGTAGGAGCACAATGGGAGATCAACAAAGAGTGGCTTCTCCGATCGGAAGCCGGATTGATCGGCCGGTGGTCCTTCATGCTGAACCTGAACTATCGCTTCCGGATCTGATGCAGCGCCTGGCCCTGTTGATCGAATACGACGGTACGGGCTATGCCGGATGGCAGGTGCAGAACAATGGCGTGTCGGTGTATCAGAAGATCAACGAGGCATTGCGCATCACGTATGGTCTCGACGTCGACCTCGTCGGTGCCGGACGTACCGATGCCGGCGTACACGCCAGCGGACAAGTTGCCCATATCGACCTTCCTCAGGGGGCAAGCACGATCCCACTCGAGAAGGTCGCCATCGCCCTGAACATGCGCCTACCGAAGGACGTTCGCATTCGCGCCGCAGCACCCGTACACGAAACGTTTCACGCACGCTTCGATGCCATCGAACGCGAATACGTCTACCGGATGTCGACAGACTTCACCGTCTTCGAACGTACCTCCGTCTGGACGCCCGACTTGCCGTGGGATCCGCACATCATCGTGGAAGCGCTGAACGCACGGACGCTCTTGATCGGACGGCACGACTTCACGACCTTCTCCAAACACAATCCGTCAACGGCGTCCTACCTCTGCGATCTGCGTGCACTCTCGGCGGAATACCACGCCCCCTACCTTACCCTTCGGATCAAGGCCGACCGATTCGTCTACGGGATGTGCCGACTTCTGGTGGGTGGTTTGTGGTCGGTGGCGCGTGGGAAGACCGATGCTGCCGATCTGATGGAACGTCTTGAACGTAAAGACCGCCAGCTACAACTCGGCAGCGCACCGGCCCATGGCCTCTACCTCAATCGTGTGCGATATCCGAACGGTGTGTTCGACGACCTTTCCTATTTTTAGCGCATGAACATGAACCCTTCAACACTCGCCCGCCGCAGCCTCCTCTCCGTTGGCATCGCGGCCTCTGCCCTCTTGCTCACCTATTGCTCATCGATCAACCTCTTCCCGGTGAGTGAAGACAAACAACTTGGTGCGCAGTTCGATAAAGAGATCAAAGCTGATCCGCGCACCTATCCCATCTTGAACAACGTTGCCGTCAGACAATACGTCCAGGATCTTGTCAACACGATCAAGAAAGCGCCGGACGTACAGTATGAAGGTACCTTCCCGTACAAGGTCGAGATCGTCAATGACGACAAGACCATCAACGCCTTCTGTACACCGGGCGGCTATATCTACGTCTACACCGGACTGATCAAGATGCTCGATAACGAAGCGGCTCTTGCCGGCGTCTTGGGTCACGAGATCGCCCATGCTGAACGACGTCACAGCACGTCGCGCATGACCAAACAAATGGGCGTGCAAGCCCTGATGGACATTGTCCTCGGCACCAATCCCGATTCGGAGATGAAACTTGCCGCCAATGCCTTTGCCGGCATGGGACTGCTCAAGAACAGTCGCGACGATGAAGATGAGGCCGACGAATATTCCTTCCGTTACCTGAGCTCTACGCAATGGTATCCGGGCGCCATCATGTACTTCTTCGAAAAGGTCAAGGGGCGTGGTGGTTCCGGTCTCGAAGAACTCTTCAGCACGCATCCCCTTCCGGAGAGTCGGCTCTCCAATACTCGCGACCGTCTCAAAAAGGCCAACATTCCGCCCCCTACCGAAGCACAGTTGAATTCACGCGGATATGCGGAGTTCAAGCGCAAGCTCTGATCAGAGATCAGGATAACCATGCAGGCGTCTCGTCCATCGCACGGGTGACACCGCGCCACATCAAGCGGAAGGCCTCGGCAGCATCGTTGCCTACAGCACTGAACGTGCGTTCGTTGATGCGTTGAATACCTTCGACGGAGCAGGCCTTGTCCGTCATCTCTCGACGATACGTCTCCACGCGCAGATCGACAGGACCGGCAATGCGATATGGTGCGTATGCCCCATTGCGTACAGCGGTTGCAAACTGTGCGCTGATCGCTTCGATCTCGGAGGTGGTTCGTGCCGGTGTTTTGCAGATCGCAGCCGTTGGACCAAGCGTTCGCTTTGTTGCATAGAAGAGACATTCATCGTTCCACGCACGAATCTCCGGTTCGAGGTCGCTGTTGCCGATGATCAGTCCGACCGGGACGCCATATGCACCAAGGACCGCTGCATCGGTCTCGGCTTCACCGACCACCTTGCCGTTCATCGTCAGCGAACAGATCGTGCTACCAACAAAGGTGTGGGCGAGCAATCCGCCCGGTGTGCCGGCCATACTGTGAAATCCGATCAGAACGGCGGCGTCGAACGAATCATCAATGCCCTCGACCTGGCACAGCGGCTTGTTATCGGGAGCAGCCGAGCCAATGACCAACTCGGCGCGCTGATGCAGGTCTTCGAGGATGATGTTGCGCATGATGCCATGTCCGTCACCGACAACGAACGTTGCCTCAGGGTCGACGCGTAAGACACCGTTGATCACGGCATTCACATCACGGGTGAGCAGCTTTTGTGCCGCAGAATATCCTCTGCCTTCAGGCCCGAGTTGATCGCGGTGCACGACGCCTGTGGCGCCTTCCATGTCGATGGTGAGGAAATATCTCATAGTGTGCTAGTGTGCTAGTGTGCTAGTGTGCTAGTATGCTAATACGTGATCGTGTTGGAGGTCGGTGAGGGTGAGTTTATGGGGGCCGAGCTTGATCAGCTGATGCGTTTTGTGGAGGACGCGAACGTAGTTCTCAGTCCAGCCGAACCAGCCGCCGAGAGAGTGGTCGTAATGTTCTGGCAAGAAGGTGCGGGTGGTGCCGATGTTGCGTGCATGGTGGGCACGACGTCGTTCTTCCGAGAGCGCACGCAGACGATGGGTACGGGCGCGGCGGACGTTCTTGGGAACGGTGCCCGGATACTCTTTGGCCGGTGTGTTCTCACGTTCACTGTAGGTGAAGACGTGCAGGTAGGTAAACGGGATGCTGCGCAGGAATTCGAGCGAGCGTTCGAACTCTGCATCTGTCTCGCCGGGGAAACCAACGATCACGTCGATGCCGAGAGCCATGTCGGGCATCTTGGCGAAGGCATATTCAACAACTGACCGGTACATGTCGGGGTTGTATCGTCGACGCATCTTCTTAAGGATCTCGGCCGACCCACTTTGTAACGGCATGTGTAGGTGCGGCACGAATACGGACGAAGAGGCCATGATGTCGATCAACTCTTCAGAAACCGTATTCGGTTCGATCGACGAGATACGCACGCGGAACGGTGGCCGCATTTCTTCGATGAGTCGGACGACATCGATGAATCGCTCTCCTTTCTCAGCGTTGTACTCGCCGAGGTTGATCCCAGATAACACGGCTTCATGATAACCTTCACGAGCGACGTTCTCGAGTTCACGTCTGACAGCATCGAAGGGCATTGCGCGTGCGGGGCCGCGTGCCAGCGGGATGGTGCAGAACGTGCAGGAATAGTCGCATCCATCTTGCAGCTTCAGGAATGATCGTGTTCGAGTATCTCCGTCGGAAGTCCGCGACCCTTGAAACGTTGTGGCATCGTCGAGGTCCGACACATAGATCAGCGGTGATTCGGTCTCGGTGAACTCATCGACGCGTTCGGCGATGGAAAGCTTCTCTGCCGTACCGAAGACGGCGCGCACGCCATCGATCGAAGCGATCTCCTCGGGTTGCAGTTGCGCATAACATCCGGTGACGGCTACGGCAGCGTTGGGCGAACTGGTCAGCCCCCTACGAATGATCTTGCGACATTCCGTATCGGCGTTCTCGGTGACGGTGCAGGTATTGACGACGATCACGTCGGTCTCGGTGCCGAAAGGAACGACGTGATAGCCGAGTTCTTCGAAACGTCGCTGAAGTGTTGACGTCTCCGAATAGTTCAGTTTACAGCCGAGGGTATGGAATGCGACGCGTTTGTGCATATTCGAAGCACAAAGATACCGAGGGTCTATGAAGCCGGGCGTAGAGACAAGTGTTGGCGTGTTTGAGTTCACGGTCACCGACGAGATGACGGCACGGTTGGGCGAGCTGGTGTTGCATCCTGTGTATGCCACCTTCTGGTGCGGCTATCATGCCGAAGTAGCGTCGCGGTTGGCGATCGAGCCCTACTTTGAGGACCATGAAAATGCCGTTGGAACGGCGCTGTGCTTAAGGCATCTCGCCATGGCTGCCGTAGGTGCGGAGATCCGCGTAGAAGCGCGAGTGTCGCAGGTGGAAGGTCGTCGGATCCGATGTGATGTCGCGGTGATGGCCGTTAAGACACAAACCCTCCTGGCGGAGGGTTACCAAGACCAGGTGGTCTTGCGAACTGGGGTCCTTGAAGAAAAGCTGGCGAACGCCGTACGATGACCGTTACATCTTCGTGAAAACGAACGTCGTCTTTTTCGGATCGGCATAGCGGATGACCGGGCTGGCCGAGGCCGACTTGCCGGCATAGCTCTGAATGCGTGACGGCGGCACACCGCGACGGATCAGGAGATCGCGGACGGCTTGGGCTCGACGGTGCATGAAGGCCGAATTCTCCTCCGTGCCGTTTCCGCCGTTCGAGGCATTGAGGATCTCAAGTGCAAGATCGCCCTTTTGGATCATGACCGTTGCGATCGAGTCCAACAACGAGACATCGTCGGGATTAACATCGTGGCTTTGATCAACAAAGGCAAGATCAACGTTCATGATGAGGCCGTCAAACGGTGCATTGGCGATCGCGACGCGACCTTTGGGCATCATGGCCATTACTTCCGGTGTCTTTACAGCGCCGGTTCCTTGACCTGCAGCCGTCATGGTTGCGCCTTGAACACGCCCATCCGTGAAGTCGCGGTTATGCTTGACCGTTACGGTGTAGGTGTGGCGCAGAGCATTGTAGATCCCGAGGAACACCCGGTCGAAGTCGTAGACGTCCTGAAGTTTGTGAAGCTTTCCATTCGTTTCCGACACGAGTTTGCTGATCTCACGATCATCGGATACTCCATACAGCACACAGTGAACGGCAACATTGTACTGCGTAGCGAGTTTGACCACATCTTCAACCGTGGCTGAAGAGGACTGATCCTCTCCATCGGTGAAGATCACCAAAACCCGGTTGCGAACATCTGCAACACTCGCCAGTTGATTGATCGTTTCGATCGCAGCGTCGTAGATCGCCGTTCCGTTGTTGCGTGACTGTAATCCATTCACCTTGAACTGGCCAAGGTAGGTGTTGCGGTCTTTGGTGATCTCAACTTCTGTCTCAACACTTCCCGTGAACTTCGTTACCGCGACGTAGTCTTTAGGGTCAAACGTTTTTAGCGCGTTCTGCACAGCTCGTTGCATCCTGATGGCACGAGGCGTCGTCATCGACGCAGAGTGGTCTAAGGCAAAGCCCACAGCGAACGCCTCATTTTCGGCTTGTCGCTTCTCGGTGATCGTCATCTGCTCGGGTGATGCCAGAATGCTAAGATTTGCGGTGACGAAGTCCTTCCAAAGCGGTCGAGCTTCTGATTGGTTCGAAAGATAGGGAGGAGCGTAGCCGCCAACCGTGTGACCATCAACATCAACCAAGACCAGTTCGATCTCGGACTTGTCTCCAAGGAGTTGCTTGCTGAAGACATGAAAGCGTGCCTGACCATTTGCGACAAGATCATAAACAGCCATCATAGACGCCGCGCTTGAGTTCATTGGCAGCGGGGATGCCAGAGCGATGTCCTGCCCATATAGGCACGAGACAGACACGCACAACGCCACTACACAACCCAAACCAGACTTGACTACTCTGTTCATCGCGACCTCGCCAAAGATTACCTACGTGATACTACGTATTCTTGACAGAGGCAATCTACGTACGTACTGAATAGATGTCAAGTACTTTCTTAAGTATTCTTACCTAAAGACAAGACGGTTGGTTCAAATCAACCGTCTTAGTTCCTGTGAAATAATGCGGTTAGGTTCAATCACCTGTAACTACATTAAATTGCAATTACTTGAGTAAAAGTCCTGATATTTCTGACCAAAACAACAGGTCTAGCTCATCCATCTCGATACCTACCTTACTACTGAACGCAGCAAAGGCGATTTCGATCTCGTGGTAGCGTCGTGCAGTCATAGAAACGGATCGATCAGGGATCACACCACACGCCTCAAGGCACCGCAACAGGTGCCGATCGATGATCGCCAGTCCTCGGCAGCCGATGTTTCTGAGGACGTGGGAGGCCTCCTTTAGGCCCATCCCATTAATGCTCCCCGCCAACGCGTCCCTCCTTTCCCGGCATCTTAGATGCCCGGCATGGTCTTGCCCGGCATGATGCCGGGCATCGGCGAGGATCGGTTCGATCTCCAACCAATGTTGCTGAAGCCATAGCAGACGGTCTGCCTTGACACGGTGAAATCGGATGTAGTGATTAGGGTCTCTCAGCGTGTCAACGGGGTCGAATGGGCCGTCTCGGAATCCACGCTCTTTCAGGGTCCGGATCACCGCATCCGCATGGACGGCCTTTGACTGTGGCGTAAGCAGACAGAATGCCGTCTCGTAGAACCACTCTTCTTGTGGGACGGCAGCAAACTCGTTGAGGCGTTGCCGGATCTGCTCTTTACGTTCTTCGTACGATGCTCTTAGTTGCGGTGGGAGCTCGACGACCATTAGACCAGTCCTCGCCTCTTGCGCAGGAACCACTCTGTGGCAAATGCCGCGATGGCAGCCAAGATCGGCCAGATCGTATGCCAAAGCGTCGTGTCCCGCTCTGTGGTCACTGCACGAGGCGCTAAACGCGGGTCAGTCCTCATAGCTTGCAAAAGACTATCGATGTCGGAAACCGGTGCATATCGAGCACCACTGCGTTCAGCCAACGAAGCCAATGCTGCTGTGTTGACGGTCAACGCGGCATCTTCAAGACCGAGATCGCCAACAAGGAAACGACCATTGTCGGATCCGATCTTCTGACCGTTCACAACGGCTACGCCATCATAGGTGTAACTCCCGGCCGGAAGTGCGCCGATCGATCCGGCATATCGCCCACCCCCTATCCCGGCCAGCACGAGAGTGCGTTTTCCGTTCGGCGTGTTAATGGTCACGGTCACAGAGGCCCCATCGATCGGTGCAAAGGTCTGGTCGAGGATGCTGGCTTCAAAACCGACATTCTCGCCTGCTGCATACAATCGCTGCGTGGAACGGATACGGATACGGCGCTCGTCTTCTTCGACGGCAAGCCACGACACCACGTTCGAAAAGAACGTCTCGAAGATCGGTATTGGACGCTCGCCCTGTGCGGCCTGCGGACCTTCGCCCAACAACTTCCATCGGTAGATCCCGTAGCCCAAGATGGCCATCGACCGTGACCGACCATTTTCGCGCGTCATGATCAGCGGTTCATCCATCGGAACGTTGTTGACGCGGATCGAGGCCAATGTGCGAGCACCCGGCGTGGCTGTCACAAACGTCTCCGTGCGGTAGATCGGCGGCACAGTTTCCCAAAGATCCACATCTGTCTCAGCGCCTGTGATCTTCAACAGTGGATCAGCCGTGGCCCCTGGTTTGATATCGGGCGTTACAAGAAACTCCGTCGGTCGCGACGCAGCGACCTTGAACGGCAACACCTCTTCAAACCTACTCAGGCGCGCTTGGTCCACATCCTTCGATGGAATGAACAACAGACTAGTCCCATCATTCGTGCGCTTCGCTATCATTCCAAGCAGCGACTCCGGTGTTGAGGCGATCGGAAAGCCGATCATCATGATCGCTTCTGCCCCATCAAGATCAGCCGGCGCAGGTGAAGCACCATAGAACGTCCCTCCCTGCTTTTGAATGAAGGACTTCACGACCACCGTCGGATCTTGCTGTAGCAAGGTCGTTAGAAAGCTCACATCCGGACTTGGTGCACCGGCAAACACCACCACCGTGCGCTTGTTACTTCGCACGTCGATCAGGTCCTGTACGGCGTTGTTGTTTCCGCGGTATTCTCCTTGGATAGCGGCAGCTCTCACACGGACGTTGCGCTGACCTGCCGTCGTTGGTGTCCATGTAAACTGTGCCGACACGGTCTCTTGTCCCGCGATCGGCGTCACCGTATCCCGTGCGATCACCTTTCCCTCTTCTTCCAACACCACTTCGATCGGCGTCCCTTTCAGTCCTGACGCCACAAACCGCCCCGTCACCATCGTCGGACGATCCACGACCACGATACCGGAAGTGAACAACGACTGTGCTGCCACGTCGGTGACATCCTTGGTATTGCCGATGCCTACCGTATACACACCCAGGCCTGTCGCCTCTGCCGTCGAGATCGGCGACTCACCGCTGTTGCCGTTGCCATCACCAAGCAGTACCATAAGTGCCGGTCGCTCAAGCGCCGGCCGATTTGCTACGAACCTCAACACGCTCGAGGGATCCGTCCGCTCGCCGTCAAATCGTATCGAATCAAGTTCTGGTAGGGGGCGGGCACTTCCCGCAAAGCCAACCACCTCAGCGTCCGCGAACACTGATCGAATGCGGTCAATGGTCGCGAGGACCTGGTCGCGTCGATCTGCGTTCGTACTCCCCGTGACAACGGATCGGGACTCATCGACGGCGATCACCACCGATGGCTGATATTCCGTCGACCTGACGATCCGAAGAACGGGTTCGAACAAGGCGATCAAGAGCAAGGACATACCAAGGGTGCGCAGCAGGATCAGAAACGCGCGCATTCCCGACGGTAGCTCCGGGACGGTGCGCTGATACGAGATCGTCGCAACAAGCAATGCTGCGCCGACGAGCAACAGGTACGCCCACCAGGGTCCGGCCGTGAAGGAGAAAACGATGTGTTCCATGAACCAAATCTTCCGTATAATTGTGCTTCACCTCGGGGCGTGGCTCAGCCCGGTAGAGCACCTCGTTCGGGACGAGGGGGTCGGAGGTTCAAATCCTCTCGCCCCGACCAGTGATCGACGGCCGCATGAAGTTCCTTCGTGCGGCTTTCGTGTTTAACGACCGGCACTTCACGCTACAACCAGGGTAGGTCATTGGCTGCCCTTCACCTCTGCCATCGGCAACTCAACGTGGAAGGTCGCCCCTTTTCCGGGTGTACTTTCACACCAGACACGTCCGTTGATCATGTTCACCGTTCTCTGGACAATGTGCAGTCCGAGACCGGTAGAATCTTCGTGTTTTGTTGGCTGCGCCGTTAATGTTTCGAATGGACGGAACAGACGGGCAGCATCTTCAGGAGTCAAACCCGGCCCCTGATCCTTCACACTCAGATGAACGTACCACGACCGTGTGGGTGAGCCCTTCAATCGTGTCGAGACCACTACCGTGCTACCCTCTGGAGAGAACTTGATCGCGTTCGACAGCAAGTTTTCCATGATGGTCACGAGAGGTTGTTCTGAAGAGACAACAAGATATTCTCTCGAATCCGATCGACTTTCGATCTGGATGTGTTTCTCCGCTGCGACGTTCTTCAACGCCGAGATCACATGGTCCCAAACGGTCTTCGCATTGGTCACCGAACCGGTGCGATGCAATCGTTGCTTTGAAACTTCAAGTGTTTGGTTGATGAGATCGAACATCCTCGACGAGATGCGATTGATCTCACGACCGTACTCCATCCGTTCGTCATCACGCACCTTGTGGTCTGTCCCCAACATAGCCGAGATCGCACGGATCGTATTCAGGGGGCTCTTCAATTCGTGAGCGAGAAATGCCACGTATTGTTCATTCTCACGATGAAGTTCTTCCAGTCGTTCCACGGCGGAGGCCAGTTCGACATTTCGGAGACGTTCGATCTCGGCGTTCGACTGTGCAAGCGAAAGGTCGAGCTTTGCCTTGAACCACGATAGTCGCGCTTGGGCGCGCTCACGAGTCACACTGGCACGCTTCTCATAAAGGGTCTTCCAAAGTTTATTGGACTCCTCGAGATGGCCCGTCACGTCCAACGCACTCGCCAATACTTCTTCGATATCGATCAGCACATGATCAAGACCTCGCGTCTTCAGCCATTCCTGAACCGTGGTCCACTTTTCCAATGCCTTCTCGACACGTCCCTCTTCGACAAGGATCCGAACTTCTGCCGCATCTACCCAGCCACCATTGAACTCATCGTGGGCGTGATCCGGGAACAGGCGCTTGAGCTCGTCAAAACGACGCTTCGCATCATCGATCCGTCCTAGCTTGATCAGCACGGCAATGATGGCATCATAGTTCATGAGCAGCTCACCGGGCTCCGCTCCGGAGGAACGTAATACTAGTGCCTGCTCTAACTCATGAAGTGCTCTGTCATGCTCTCCTGTCGACATCAGGTGGATCGCCAGCGTGACCTTGACCTTCGCCAATCCGACTCGATCCTCTAAATGGCGATAGAGTTCTTCGGCTTGCACCATACAGTCGAATGCCGTCTCTGGATCGTAGACCACGGAGCGATACAAACCGGCGAGGTTGACCAAGACCTTCGCCTGGGTAAGAAGATCCTTCCGAGATCTTGCGATCTCTAACGCCCGCTCATACATCGTGATCGATTCGTGGACGCGACCACTGATCTGATACGTGTTGGCAACGTTGAGATATACCCGCGCTAAGTCTTCTTGACTGTTGAGCGAACGAAAGAGATGTTCTGCCGCCTCATAGTGCACAAGGCCACGATCGAACTGTTGCTCAACAAAGCAATAGATCCCCAGTTCGTTGTGAGCTCTGGCCTTATACAACAACTCATGAGCGTGATCAGCAAGGTCGAGGGCCTGTTCCGCGAGTGGCTTTCCAAGATCATACCGACCTTGGAGGATGTGCGCACGCGAGCATTGCAACAGCGAATCAAGATGATCGGTCACGGAAAGTGCCTTACCATCGATCAACGGCTGTAAGATGGCCACCGTTTGACGCGGTTCTGCGCGAAGGACACGACGCGCCTCTTCAAGTTGGGACTGTAGCTCAGAGTCGTTCACGGGATCCAAGAGTTAGAAGATCAGTCCTACGGAAAGTCGATGCATGAGTGCTGACGAGCCAAGTGAACTGAGTGCGTAGTCGATGTCGAGATCTTCGAGGTTGACGCCGATACCACCAGACAAACCCGTCGCTTGCGTCGCAACATTCACACCACTCAAATTGCGCTGTGCATTATCGTAGCCGATGCGAGCCATGATGACCTTGCCAAGGTACAACTCGCCCCCTACTGAGAAGTTGAGAAGGCGATCGAAGAAGGAGTCCACTTCGTCTGTTAGGTGATTGAGCGATGCGTTCACCAGCAGAGGCAGACCCTTGAGTCGGTGGTTGACACCAACACGCAAGTCAAGAGGCAAACGGTCAGACACACCATCGTAGGTGGAGAGCTGGCCGCCAACGTTCAACAAGGCGATGCCGATGTTCGTGCGGGATTGCGGGAGTTGGAAGTGTAGGCCGGCATCAACGGCGATGGCCGTCGAGACCTGATCGTCAAGACCGCTGTACAGGAATTTGACGGTGAATCCGTAGGAGATCAGCGTATCAAGTTCACGTGCGATCGAAGCTGCTACGACAAGATCCTGAGCCCCAACGGTACCACTCTGCGCGCCGGTCATATCAGTGCGCTCGAATGAGCCATAGTTGGTGTAGGAGGCCGTAAACCCCAACGTTCCGAGGTCACCGAACCGATCACCGTATGCGGCAAAACCGGAATTGATATCAAGGACGTGTTTGATGAAGGTACCCGTGACCTGTTGTTCTTCGATCGTGTTGAGCGTAGCCGGGTTGAGTACGATGGTCGAGAGGTCGTTCGTCATGGCAACGGTTGCGCCACCCAGACCTGCCGAGCGAGCACTGATCGTGCCGCGGAGGAATGGGAAGATGGTCGCCTCTTGTGCGCAGCTAAACTGCGGAGAACAAAGGCCGATCAGTGTGGCAAACACTACAACGATCTTGGCACCTGGGACCTGGCACATGGCACTCATCATACTCCCTCCTTCACGACTTGTTCGATTGCTGAACGAAAGATCTGCGGCGGACGCACCGGCCGGAAGGTCGTTGCATCGACGAACGAGTGACGCGTGTATCCGCGGACGAGTGTATCCATTCCGCGACGGATCGTGTATTGCATGGTGATCAATGCGGTATGCTCTACGGCATACGTGGCGTCGATCTCCAACAGGTCGTCATATTTGGCTGGAAGGAGGTATTCGGCATGTGCTTCGAGCACGGGCAGCAAGACCCCTGCTTGTTCGAGCTCCACGTACGGCAGACCGATGGAGCGTAGAAGTTCGGTACGGCCGATCTCGAAATACTTCATGTAGTTGCCGTAATAGACAACACCCATCTTGTCGGTGTCGGCATACCGTACTCGAACCGTGGTCGTATGATCGATCTTCGACGGGTTCACGACTCCCCTGCTTTCTCCATACTTGCCATCAATTCCAGTAGACGTTCGAGCTCTTCGAGAGAATAGAACTCGATCTCAATGGCACCCTGCTCCTCGCCGCGCATCTTAAGGCGCACCTGAGTTGCAAAGATGTGGCGCAGACTATTTTCGATCTCGACGAGGGTGGCATCCATCGCACCGGAGGCACGCACGGCTGTGCGGGCAGCAGACGCCGACGGTTCGGCCTGTTCGGTGGCCACGGCAACAATGTCGCCATTCCGCGCGATCTCCTTGCGGCCAAGTTCGATGTCTTTGACCAGGGCCTCGGTCTTGCGTACCGACATGTCGCGCACGATGATCTCACGCAGGACGGCCAACTGGGCTTTCTCGGTGGACAACGCCAAGAGGGCGCGGGCATGTCCCATCGAAATGTTTCGCTTTCGGAGTGCCGCCTGAATGTCTGCAGGAAGTCTTAGCAGACGCAAGAAGTTCGCGACCGTCGAGCGATCCTTCGAGACGCGGACGGCGACCTCTTCTTGAGTAAGACCACACTCTTCGATCAGTCGCTGATATCCCTGAGCGGTCTCCAGAGGATTGAGATCTTCGCGCTGCACGTTCTCGATCAGGGCGATCTCCAACATATGTGCATTGGAGGTCACCTCCATCACGTAGGCCGGGATCTTTTCCAGACCAGCCATCTTGGAGGCACGAAGTCGGCGTTCGCCACTGATCAGTTCAAAGCCGTCAAAATGTTTACGCACGGTGATGGGCGTGATCACACCGTGAATGGAGATCGAGCGAGCAAGTTCTTGCAGCTTCTGTTCGTCGAATTCTCGGCGCGGCTGCACAGGATTGGCGCTAATGATGCGATCGATGTCGATCAGCATCACCCCGCCAACGTCTTGGGGTTCGTGGGTATTGGAGAGTGTCTGTTGTGACGAGCGCTCTGGCTTGATCAGATCTTTTGGGATGAGAGCCCCTAGCCCCTTACCGAGTCCATGTCCTTGTTTCATGTGCTGATTCCTTATTCCGCAGCGACGGCGTCGGCTGTAGCTCGGTTACGGGTGAGGATCTCGGATGCCAGCTCGAGATAGTTCTGAGCACCAATGCTTGATGCTTCATAGAGGAGTGCAGGCTTGCCATGGCTTGGTGCCTCGGAGAGACGCACGTTACGTGAGATCACGGTGCGTAGGGCTTTATCATCGAAGTGCCGACGGACCTCATCGACCACCTGATTCGACAAACGAAGACGTGAATCGTACATCGTCAACAAGACACCTTCGATATCGAGCGCCGGATTTGTGCTGCGACGTACGATGGCGATGGTGTTGAGTAACTGACCAAGACCTTCCAATGCATAGAACTCACACTGAACCGGTATGAGCACGCTGTCGGCAGCTGTTAAGGAGTTGAGTGTGAGTAGGCCAAGCGACGGCGGGCAATCGATCACGATGTAGTCATATCGATCACGAAGCGTATCGATCTGACGCTTGAGTAAGAACTCACGCTGACGTACATCCACCAATTCGATCTCGGCACCCACCAAGTTGATGTGCGATGGAACGAGTTCCATGAATGGCATCATGGTCGGCACGATCGCCTCGTTGATCGGCAGTTGATCGACCAACACCTCATAGATCGTTTTATCGAGACCGCTGGTCTCGATCCCAAAACCGTGCGAGGCGTTCGCCTGCGGATCGATATCGATCAACAGGGTACGCTGTTCGGCGGCAGCGAGAGAGGCTGCAAGATTGACGGACGTGGTGGTTTTGCCGACGCCGCCTTTTTGGTTCGCTACGGCGATGACCTTGGCCATGATGGACTTCCTCTGTGGTAAGATACAAAGGTACGAAGACGGACAACGTCCAACCTTCCTTGTTTCATGCACGTTCCACGCTAGCGCCCGCCAGAGATGGAAAGGCGGATATCCACACCCACTTGTGTAGAACTAAAGCCCGGCGTGGTGGCTCCTTCGGAGAAATTCCCCTCGTAGCGGAAGAAGGCCGAAGCGGTCACTCGATTGCTGATGGTGTAGCGGGCCCGAGGTTCGACGATGATCTGCGTGGTACCGTTCACCACCCGATTCTCCGCCCCCGGAAACTCTTCGACCTCATATCGAGACTGCAGTGCGCTCTTGATCTGGGTCAGGAAGATCAACTCCATGTCGTTCTGGAGATTGATACCGAGGAATTTTAGCGACATTCCCCTCTTCAAGTAAGAGGCCTGGATCTGGAGTTCATGGGCATCTTCCTCTTGAATGGTCGACTTGGCTGAACTCGCCAGTGCATAGGTCGTTGTTACGTTGTATCGCAGGGTTGCCGTGAGCAGACCCTCCAGACGTTTCTCGTCAAACGTCATGTTCAGGCCAATGAGTGGTTGAAAGCCGCGTTTGACCTGTTGAACTTCGATCACCCGACCAAGGTCGGTGATGCGGGCATTTTCAGAGTACGTCGATTGATAACCATGCTCGAGGAAGATACGTTGTGCAAGCCCCCTAAGAGGACCGATCTTTTCGATACCGTCCCAACGCAGGGTCCAGTTCAATGCCGGCATAACGGCCGAAATGGCATCACCCCAGAAGTTGAGGGATTCAAAACCTTCACGGAATGACGTTGAGAGCGCTTCAACAAGACGGCGGTTTCGTGAGGAACTGTCGGGGTCTGCTTCGATCGCCACCTTCCGCTCATTGTAAAGGCCGATCGCGTTCTCGATGTTATCGTTGAACACTCCAAAGCCAAAGAAATCCGGGAAGCTGATGAACGTACGCTCGAGTGTTTGACGCTTGTTAATGTTCGAGAAGGTCGGAACGCCGGCGGCATCGGTCGTGACCCGCTGATTCATGGAGTAGCCTAGATCCGTCCGCATGTTCAGATCTAACGTCGCACCGGGCCACAACGGCCGGTTCGTTTGGAAGGTAAAGGTTGACCGTTGTGAGTAATCGTCGGTCATGACACCGTTGGGCGGACGCAGGCCCGGCGATGTCGTAAATCGGAAGAACGGGAATGCCGACGATGCTTCAAGGTTGAGGTCGCCATGGGGATCGCCGATGAAGCCCAACTGATACGGCGTACTCGGACCCCACATCGGATCATTCGATCGGAACGTCATCGTGCGTGCCCACAAGTTGGTGACACCCGAACCGCCCATGATGCCGGAATTTGTTGACGTGTTGACCTGGTTGAATAAGAACGTCAGGTTGTCGAATCCAAAGAAGATGTCCTTCAACACAAAGCCAAGCATTGGAAGGAAGTCCGTCGAGGTGACCTTGATCGGACCAAACATCTCTTGTCCGAATTGTTTCCAGCGGAAGATCGGACTAAGTCGCAGGGTAGAGTTCCACTTCGCGTTGCGGACGATGTCGCGTTGTGCTGGATCTTGTTGTAGAGGGTCGAACAGTTGATACGTGACGTTATACGACCCCGATGTTTCCAGTAAACGATCAAGACCGCCGATCCTCGGCAGTCTCGGCTTGATGGTGAAGGTGAAGGTCTGACTGACGTTGTTGGTACTGCCGAGATTGAGCAACTGTCCATTATTCATGAACATTTGATCCCAGATCTCGCTGCCGGTTCTCTGTCGCCCGTCGGCATCAAGTTCAAGCGGAACAAGGGTGGAAAAGTTGGTCAACTTATAGTCGATAACCGGACTCAAGAATCCGTTCTCAACTAGGCGCCAGTTAAACCCGACAGATTGTTCGCTAACAAACTCACGGATGATCGGGCTCGCGAAGTTCAAGAATCGCGACTGTTCCGTGATCCGTCCACGCGTGAAGCCCAAGTTCGCCGTAATGTTCTGCGGCAGGAAGTTGATCTTCATGTCCTTGTATGCTTCCAATCCAAAGACTCCGTCGAGGAATCGTAGAGGACTAACATCGTACTTAGCGGGCAAGGTCACGGCATAATCGACGCGGAAACGCCAGCGCCAATCGAACTTTTGTTCGACCACTTGTGACCGTTCGAACTCCTGCGCGTAGGCAAAGTTGAACGTCAACTTGTTGAAGGTATCATCGATCAACCAATACGACGAAGGGATACCAAGCCGAAGACCGGTGATGGCCCATTGATCTTGAACACGAACGCGTTCAGAACGCCGGATCACCGAATCTCTCGCCGAGGATGCTTGTTGAACGGTCGCCCCCTTATCGAGCGTGTCTTGGTATTTAGCTTCAGCGGCCGACTCCAATAACACGTCGTTCTGTGCCTGATACAACGGCTTCTCAGCGTATTCGGTGTGTGAATACGTGATCGGGATCTTCGTGTTCTTCATCTCCGGCGGCAAGAACTTATCCAGCGTTGCCGTGACGTTCACACTCCACGTTGTTAGCTGATTACGATTACCGAACCGTTCCTCCAACCGGTGGAAGTTTGGTGTGGAGTGATTGATGTTCGACGTGATCTCGGCCACGTCGGCAAGTTTGAGCGAAGCTGCTCCGATGGCTGCCCAGTCGTTATCGGCAACGGGGTCTACGATGCGCAACTCATCCACCCACATTGTCGTGTTCAATTCGTTCGGATACCGTTCCGCGGGATTGGCGATGCCAAAGGCAAAGAAGGCGACCCGCGTGAGGATCGGATTTCCCTTGATGGCATAAATGGCCTGGGGATCTCCATTGACCGGGAACTCCTGGCGATCGTTGATGCGAGTGGCGTCACGCCGTTCCTTGATCGCCGTTAGATCGCCCACATCGATCCGCAGATCTTGCCATCCTCTGAGAAGGGGGCGACGCAGTTCGTAGTAGTTCGCAGAGTCGACGCCGAATCGTATGAATCCATAAGCCGGTGGTGTTGCACCTTCTTGTACCTGGTCCGGCATGGTGTTATCGCCATGAATAAAGAAGGCGATCTGCTTGTAAAAGAACAAGTCCCACGGACGATACGTCCGTGCCGCCATGCGCTCTTCACCGTAACGTAGGTTACGCACTTTTACAACCAGTGACTGCTCATTGAGAACGGGGACTTGATACGGATCAGGATTCTGTAACTGCTGAGGACGCTGTACGCCCGGTGGCATCGTGTAAAAGTCCGGTGCGCCACTGTTCTCTTCCAGGTTCACGTAGGCGATAGAGAGCACGGAGTCGTCTTCCGTGATGCCACTTTGGAAATTGTGCCTGCGCAGCCAGTACGAACCAACGACACCCCAGTCGGCGATGGAGACCTTAACGGTACCGCCTCGAAAGCCCACGCGTACGTATTGGATGTTGGTGAAAAGCGGGTTACCAACGATGGTGTCCGGCCGACGGATCGGAATGCGGAACTGATACCATCCCTTTTCGGGGTTGCCGCCTACGATCTGAGGATTCGTGGCAGGGTTCGGGTCGAGCTTGACCTCATACCGAAAGTACGAGTTGTCCAGCATGATGGTCTGACCGTTGTTACGGTTCAGGATCTCAGTATCAGGGAACTGTCCTAACTCTGACTGCGAGGCGTTATTCTCGTAGTTGTTATACTGGATGAAGTCCGTTTCTTGTTGATTTTGACGGTCACCCGCAAAGTTGAAGAAGTAGTCGTCGCGAGCAGGGTCTTCTTCTCTATTGAGCGGTGCAGGATAGGCGATCTGCTCTGTCTCATTGCTCAATGTATCGATGCCGACGTCTTCGCCGACGTCGATCAAGTTGTTTGCCGGCGGACGATCTTCCGTATTGAGCCGCGCATCAGGAATGATGTCTTCGCTCACTTGTCCGAGGTCAATGTACATCTTCGATCCCGGCTCATAGGAATCGATGCGCATCATGATCTCAATGTAGTCGATGTTATCGTTGTCGAAGTTCGTGTTGAACGGCGACAACAATCGCATCATGCCGCCCCAGATGCGGTTCTTGTTATCGTCGATGAAGGCCTGGGCCTGAGCACGTACGGTCAACGAATCTTCATCATTCCAACGCGGCGTCTCACTATCGATGAACTCAGCATTGGCATTGTACACACCGCGAACCTGAGGCTCGAACACCAACCGGATCGGGTTAAGATTACTCCGGCCTTGGGCAACAAATTTCTCGGGGTAGACATCCCGGATGGGGACATCCGGTACGAACTTCTGGTACCAGAATGTGCGGGCTCGGAATTTTTGCGCCACTGTATCGTGGTCCCAAAGCGTTTTGTCTGGGAAAGGACTTGAGTGCTGCCACACCGTCGGCGTAAGACCGAAGTTCAGATATCGACGGGCATTCTCGAAGTCGTCAACGTAGGCAACGGCTTTTCCAAGGTCCGATGTGACCGTCGAGTAACGTTTGTTCGGCTCCGGCGACGTCATCGCATACTCGCCATTCATCGTGAACGACGATTTCGCCTTTGTATCAAGGAACGGAAGGTCGTCCAACGCCCGCGTCAGCCATGGCATCTCGGCAGTAAACTTCGCGTCGAAGCCAAGCATCAAGTTCGAGTTCGGCTCTTGTCCGGGCTGAACACGGTCTACGATCGCCGCCTGATCGTAGTTCATGAGCGTCATGCCAATGTTACCTGTAAGGTTCCGTTTTCGGAACAACGTATAGTCCGCTCGAAGCCCCACCAACGTTCGTGTGGTGAGGTTGAAGATGTCGTTCTGCTCGTATTCGATGCTGAGGTTGGCATTCGGCAACGTAGCCCGTGGATTGAGCAACGTCATCGTGCCCGAATAATAGTCCACGGTGTAGTCCGTGCCTTCCCGCATCTCAATGCCGTCCAGCCGTACCCGAACTGATCCCGGTGCAAGATTGTAGGCAAGGGGCACGCGGTTACCTGCAGCCGAACCCGATGCTTGTCCAACGATCAAGAATCGATCTTTCGCAGAGTTCAGCTTTGCCGCCTGGTCAGTAGTATCGTAGACCTCGTTGAAGACGTATTGTTCAGCGAGCTGTGCATTACCCTTTGAGGTGAAGTAATCGCGGAGCCCTTCACGGAATGGCTCAAGACTTGGGAAGGTGATCTCGCCACGCACCGGGTTGAAGATCGGCGGACGCGGATCGAAGGCGCCGTCAGGCGGCTGTGCGCCTGTACCGTTGTTGACCTGGTCGACTCGGAAGATCGTGACGATCTTGTCTGGCGCTCCTTCAAGAACGTCTGCCGAGTCGTTGGAGCCGCGATAGTACCACATACCCACCTTGGCATCGGCGGCGTTGACGTTCGTAAGGCCAATGTTGTAGCGATTCTTCATCAACCTCGTCCACAACGATCGGAATCCCGGCTGCATGGCGGGTCGGGCGACGAGCTTGAGAATGACCGTGTCGGTGGTCTTGGTATCGGCCGACAGCGAGCCGACAAAGTCGTCATCATCCGGCGACGATGTTGGACCACGCAGACGATATGATACACCGTAGTACCTGTCTGAACGGAGGTTCAAGATCGTCACAGTACCCAAGTTCGGGTCGAATTCAAATCGTTTGGGATCAAGGCGCACAAATCGTCCGCGCTCGATCTCACCGGCCTTGATCTGGACATCCGGGCTTTTGAACGAAGCCGGATAGGTCTGTCCTGCTTTGTACTTGATCGACGGGAGCTCAGCGTAGGCAATGGCTTCATTGGCCTGCACTTCTTTGAGGTCAACGGTCGACTCCCATACCTCAAGCTCGGCCACTACCAAAGGGTCGTACCCCGCCGGTAGCGCCGGTGTGGCAGAACGGAAGTACTCGCGCCAGACGTTGAAATAGGCCGTGTCGATGAAAAAGTGATTTCGGGCATAATCATAGGCCCGGACCGTGAAAAACTGCATGTTCGAACCACCGCGGGCATTGATGAAGCGCCGTTCGCCGCGTCGCTGTGATGCGATCGTCTTCAGCATGAGCGGACCGAACTGAAAATCAGCACGCACACCAAACAGGGTCTGCCCGCCCCCTATCAACGTACTTGGCGTTTCGAGGTTGACATTGCCGAACTCGACACGTTTGATGATGTCGTCATCATAGCCCTCATAGCCCACCTTGAAGCGGTTATTGAACTCGAACTGGTTGAGCGTGTTCCAGTCAACGTTGAACCGGAATTTGTCACCTATGCGGGCGTTAACGTTGACCTGGATGTTCTGGCTGAAGATCGGCGACGATTGGGTCTGGCCTAGTACGGAGGCCGTGCCGAGGCGCTGGGTATCCCAACGCCAGCCGGCGCGAACGTTCACTTCGCCATTGACGTTGATATTGATCTCGGGCTTTCCGAAGATGCCGAAGAGCGGATTCTGCGGAAGCGGGATCGTCAGGTTCGTGGCCTGGTCCAACAACTTCAACAACTCACCCTCTGAGAGGGGGCGTTTCAGTTCGTAGGCACTGATCGCCGAATCGGTGAGTTGGTCCTGCACCTGTGACCGACGCAGGTTGATGTAGTCGTCGAGGTTGATGTCATACGGCGTGCCGACGTCGATGTCCAGGATTGACTCAGTTAGCCGGATGCGCTGCAGGACGGAATCGACCGACCCGGTGCTACGATAACCGAGAGGATCGGGTACGGTTCGTTTACTGCGTTGAGCCGGGGAAAGGTAGCGGCGGTTGACGGTCGACGGAGGGTAGAACTTGGGGATGTCGGTATTGGTCGGATCGCCGAAATCCAGCTTCGTGGTATCGGTCTGAACATCTCCACTATCGGAGACGACGCGTCCCATCGCGTCCTCGCTCCAGGTAAGGAGCATGAGGGCAATGACAAGACTTCGCACTGATACAGAGAACTGGAGTGCGTCCACGATCCGCTATTCTAACGACATATGTAACGATCTAAGGGGCTGTCAGGGGGTTGAAATCCAACCAAATGCCGTACCGAACAACTGAATAGCGATTCTCCGTGGACGATAATGATGTGCAAAGATAGGTCGCACCGTAGTTTTGTAGATACGTATCACCCCAATTGCTTAGTGTGCCGCGAATGACGCGTTTGTTTCGTATTGCTCTGACCCTCCTGACCCTCTCGGTCGGCATCGTGCCGACGATGGCAGCGGATTTCCATGATTACGTCAAACTGGGCAAAGCCCAGATCGACCGGATCCTTGCCACGGAGACACGGACGGTCATCGACCTGTCGGGTCCATGGCAGGTGATCGAAGACGGCGAGGCCGTCGGGACTCTGGAGCTTCCGGCGTCGCGAAAGCATGACGGCACTCTGACGATCCGTCGATCCGTCAAGATCGACAAGTCCACCCTACAGTCTCGGTCGTGGAGCATTCAGTTCTTCGGCGTCTCCCACGAGGTCGACTTGAAGGTGAACGGTCGTCCGGTCATGCGCTATCCCGGTGGCTCTGCCCCGTTCGTGGCACGCATCCCTGATCGCATCCTCACACCGGGGTCGAACGACATCGAACTCACGATCTCGAAAGGGGGCGAGCTGGGCGCCATCGTACATCGCTTCGCACCCTATGCACAGCAAGAACCACTTGGGATCTATCGTGAGCTGTTCCTTGTTGGGACGCCGCAAGTGTGGACGTCGGATGTGTCAACGACAACGGCATTCTCAAGCGGCCAGGGCTTTGCCTCGGTGGTCGCCACGGCCGTGATCAACGGTGCCAACGTTGATCGCCTTGCCGGAACAGCTACATCAGACGAAGCCATGCGCCAAGGCAGCATTGCCGTAGGCGTCGAAGCGACGATCCGTAGGATGTCGTCGAACGAAGTAGTAGCCCGGACAGGACCGCAGATGACGACGATCGAACGGGCGCGGTCACAAAAGGTACGGTTCGACCTAAGTGTGGCCAATCCTGCGTTGTGGACGCCTGCTGATCCGGCCCTGTACGAGCTGGAGATCAGGATCACGCATAACGGTGCGCTTGTCGATGTTTTCACATCTTCTGTCGGGTTCAGATCCTTGCGGGTCGGCACGACGGAAGGCGGTCGCCGGCTCTTCCTGAACGATTCGATGATCTTCATCTCGGGTGCTTCGTACGTCGAAGAGTATCCGCGTCAAGGGGCAACACTCTCCTATCGCCAGATGGAGTTCGACGTCGCCATGCTCAAGACGCTTGGCGTGAATGTTGTTCGCTTTAACCACCACGCACCACATCCCTACCTCCTCCATCTGTTCGATCGTTATGGCATCATGGCCTTGATCGAACTGGATGCCGTGGGCATTCCCAAAGGACTGCTGCAAGAGGAGGAGATCTTGGCCCAGATGCGCAACCGTGCAGACATGTTGGCCGGATATGTTGGCAGTCACCCTTCCGTGATCGGTTGCGGTCTCAGTGATCTGTTAGAAGAAGGGGCCGATCAGACCTCAGCAGTGCATGCAGAACTTGCGAAGATCTTCCGCACCCGCTCAACAGGCCTGATCTACAAGGTCATCGCCGGAGGCCAGGTCAGCAAAACCTCGGAAGGTGGTTTCGACCTGATCATCATTCGAGTGAACACACAGCGCGACCGGACTCGGATGGATGCCATTCTTGAAGAAGCCGAACGTGTGATCCGCACTGCCGCCGTGATCACGTCTGTGGGAACGGTGATCTCACCATCGAACATGAATGGCTTTAGCGATCCGCTGTCGAACGAAGCGCAGGCCATCGTCATCCGCGATGGCTATCAGGCAGCGAAGTTCCATGGCCTTGCCGGATGCCTCGTTGAGACATTCAATGACCATTCACTTGAGTTGCCGACGATGCTGGTCGATCATTACGATCCGTTCGTCCGCACCTCAGGCATGGTGGATGTATGGCGTCAGCCACGCGTGTCGTATACGATGTACAAGTCGTTGATCAATGAAGAGAAGGAACCTCTGCTGCAAGCACGGGAATATGACAACTCAACACCGTTGACCTTTATTGCTACAGGTCTCATTCTTGCACTCATCTTGGCCTTCTTGGTCAACCGCTCTCGTCGTTTCCGTGAATACTTTGCGCGCTCCATCATTCGTCCGTACAACTTCTACGCCGACATCCGCGATCAACGCATCTTGTCCGTGATCCAGACGATGTTGCTCGGACTGGTCGTTGCCGCAAGCATCGGCCTCGTCTTGGCCGCGCTGTTGTATTTCCTCCGAACAGACCCGGCTGTAGAATACCTGCTGCACCTTGTGGCGCCATCGCAGTTCATGTATGAGATGATCCGATTCATTGCTTGGCGTCCGGCGCTGGCCGTCATGGCGACATCGCTCTTGGTCTTCTCGGTCTTGATGATCGCATCGACCATGCTTCGCGTCGGCGGCATGTTCATCAAGGGGCGCATCCTTTATCGCGACACCCTGACCATCGTTGTGTGGTCGGCCGTTCCGCTGTTGGCACTTCTGCCGATCGGTGTGGGCTTGTATCAGGTCCTCAGCACTGACGCCATGTCGAGCTGGATCCCGCTGATCGTGACCGCTTCAGCAGCGTGGACCGTCTTCAGGATCTTGAGGGCAACGTCAGTGGTCTTCGACGCTCCTTCTCTCATCGTCTACGGCGTTGGTGTCGGCGTGATCGTTCTGTTCCTCGGCCTCCTGATAGGACTGTGGGCATATGTCTACAGTGGGTTCGACTTCCTGCAGTACTATCGCGCAGTGATCTCAGCTTAACGCATCATGTCGGCATTGTACTTCCCCCAGCAACAGCACGAACTCAACGATCGCGAACGAACGATCCTTCAGGCCGTTGTGCAGCTATTCATCCTGCACGCCAGCCCCGTCGGATCGCGCATTGTGTCGAAGTTCCTGGAACGGGAGATGAAACTCTCACCGGCGACCATCCGCAACATCATGGCCGATCTTGAAGATCATGGCTACATCGCCCACCCACATACGTCGGCCGGCCGCATGCCGACCGATAAGGGATATCGGTTTTATGTTGATGCGCTGATGGACGTCGACCACTTGCCGCATCAAGACACGGCCATCCTCGGTGAGCTTGCACAACGCCCCAAGGAACTGCTGCTCAAGGACGCATCAAAGATCCTCAGCTCGCTGTCCCATCATCTCGCCGTGGTGCGGATCCCCCGCTTTGGTGATGTTCTGGTCCGTCACGTCGAGATCCTCCCGCTCTCCAGTGAACGATTGGTCGTCATCCTCTCCCTAGAGTCCGACATCGTCCAAACGATCACGATGGAGACGTCATCGCTTCCTACTGCCGGCACCGTCGACGAGGTGAAACGCCTGATCAATGAGCGTCTCGTGGGACGCCCCCTACATGCCTTATCCGAGATCTTCCCGGAAGTTCATCGAGATGATCAGGGGGCGACCCCTTCCCTAGTGAGATTGTTCGTGGAGCATGTCGAGCGGCTGGGCACGATCGGTACGGGGACGTCGGTCCACGTCGCCGGTGCACAACAGTTGCTCACCTTGCCCGAGTTTGAAGATCCGGGGCGAATGCGCAGTGTGATCGAGTTGATCGAAGATGAAGATGTGATCATCCACCTCGTGGATTCGGCAACTCAGGACGGACTCAGCGTCCGTATCGGCAACGAGCTGGCGCACGAACAATTCACGGATTACAGTGTCGTCACTACCACCTATCGCGTCGGTTCGGCAAAGGGGTCGGTAAGCTTGATCGGACCTAAACGTATGCAGTACTCACGAATGATGTCGTTGGTCCAAATGGTCTCCAACGTCATCAATACCAGTTTTGATTCTTCACACTAATCGTTCCAACGAAACCATGTCAGAGAATACGGATCCCATCGAGGAACTCTCCGAGGTTGAACAGCTGCAGCTCCAAGTGCAGGAACTCCAAGAACTCGCCCAACGAAAGGCAGCTGAGGTCGAGAACATCCGCCGTCGTTCCGCCTTGGAAAAAGAGCAGCTGGTCAGCTATGCATCCGAACACCTCATCACGAAGATGCTGCCGGTGATCGACGATCTGCATGCTGCCGTTGAGAGTGCAAAGACCAATCACGACTTCGAAGGACTTCGGGCCGGTGTCGAGATGATCTATACCAAGGCCGTCAAGATCTTCCACGATGCAGGCGTACGGGTGATCGAAGGGGGCGAAGGAGAACCCTTCAATGTTGATGTTCATGAAGCCCTGATGCATATGCCCTCCGATCATCCGGAAGGACACGTGGTGCAGGTGATCCAGCGAGGTTATCAGATCCACGATAAGGTGATCCGTCATGCGAAGGTGATCACGTCGGCAGGAGGCGGTGAATAATGGCCCAGCGCGACTATTACGAGGTCCTCGGTGTCGGCAAAGGTGCCTCGGACCAGGAGATCAAATCGGCCTACCGCAAGTTGGCCATGCAGTATCATCCCGACCGAAATCCTGATGATCCATCGGCGGAAGAGAGATTTAAGGAAGCGGCTGAGGCATACGACGTATTGTCGAATGCCGATAAACG
This sequence comes from uncultured Hyphomicrobiales bacterium, assembly GCA_964467455.1. Lineage (GTDB taxonomy): Bacteria > Bacteroidota > Ignavibacteria > Kapaibacteriales > Kapaibacteriaceae > OLB6. The sequence continues at coordinate 174,566 of CAYXQJ010000001.1, forward strand.
CGCTCGCTACGATCAATACGGTCATGCCGGCGTCAACGGAGGCCCTGGTGGTGGCGCACATCACTTCACGGATATCAACGACATCTTCAGTGCCTTTGGTGACATCTTCGGCGGCGGCGTCTTTGGCGATTTCTTTGGCGGCGGACAGCGTCGCGGCGGAAGACGTCAACGCGGCGAGGCCGGTGCCGATCTACGGATCCGCATGCCCCTTACCTTGGAAGAGATCGCTACGGGCGTGGAAAAGACCATCAAGTTGAAGCACATGAAGACGTGCTCGACGTGCAATGGCCATGGTGCAGCAGAAGGATCGAGCTACGACACCTGCAGCTCATGCCAAGGCTCTGGTGAGGTTCGACAAGTGTCGCGTTCCGTCTTCGGTCAGTTTGTCAGTGTTGCTCCCTGTCCTGCCTGCAGTGGTACGGGCGAGGTCCTCAAGAATGCCTGTTCGACCTGCCGCGGCGAAGGTCGCGTAGAAGGTGAATCCAACGTCAAGGTGACCATCCCTGCCGGCGTGCGCACCGGCAACTACCTCACGGTCACGGGCAAGGGTCATGCCGGCCGACGCGGCGGCCCAAGCGGCGACGCCATGGTGGTGATCGAAGAGTTGGAACACGAACATTTTGAACGTGAAGAGGATGATGTCTACACCGACGTCATCGTCGACTTCCCTACCGCAGCCCTCGGCGGTGATGTAGAGGTCCCGACCCTCGAAGGCACGTCCGTCCTCACGATCGAAGCCGGCACGCAGCCCGGCGCCTTGCTCCGCATGAAGGGGAAGGGCATCCCTCACCTCAATGCTCGTGGTAAAGGCGATCAGATCGTCCGCTTCAATGTCTACGTCCCCACGTCACTCAACGGATCAGAGAAGAAGATTCTCAAAGATCTCGCCGGCAACAAACACTTCACGCCACCATCAAAACGTGAGCGCAGAGATCTGTTCGAGAGAATGAAGGAAGCGTTCTCGTAGATGGTTGGTGGTCTGTGGTTGGTGGTCTGTGGTTGGTGGTTTGTGGTTGGTGGTTGGTGGTCTGTGGTTGGTGGTGATGTCACGAAATGACCGTGAACTACCACGATACACCACAGACCACCAACCACAGACCACAGACCACCAACCACCAACCACCAACCACAGCCCACCAACCACCATGCACTTCCTCCAAACCCACACGGGCCTTGCCAAAGGTGAGGCCATCGTGGTGACCACGATATCCATCCTACTTGTTGGCGGATGGGTCGGCAGCCGGATGTTTCCCCACCAGGGGACGCATGATGTGGCAACAACACAGAAGGTGATCGCTCTCCTCGATTCCATCCAACGTCAGACGTCCACGATGTCTGCACACGAGCGTCTCGAAGTCGCCGCGGTGCCGCCACCAACACCGGCGCGACAGCAAACTGAGCCAACAAAGGCCGCCGTCCGTGTTGCCGTCAACACGGCATCCAAGGCACAGCTGGAACGGCTTCCCGGCGTTGGCCCTGCGATGGCCGAGCGGATCATTGAAGAGCGTCAACGTCGCCCCTTCACCAACCCTGACGATCTGGATCGGGTGAAAGGGATCGGAGCAAAGAAACTGGAGAAGATGCGTCCGTACATCATTGCGCCGTAAATTTCGCCATGCCCACGTGTCTCTATCTGCACCCACTACGATCGATCCGCATGACGTGGGAGATCACAGATGACATTCCGACCCTCACCGATTATGTGCTGACGCCGCCGGTCGACACTTCCGATGTTGCCGATGCCGACGTGACGATCATTCATAGCAACGACATCATCTTCCATCGTATGCCGGGTCAGGTGACCGATCGACCAACGATCGATGCAGAGTGTGCGGCATGGTTGCCGGAGATCACCCAGTCACCAATACGCAGGGTCATCCATCCCTCGGCCATCTGTTACGGCTCATCATGGACGGCGATCCTTGCCGTGCATCCGGAGCAGCGTCCGATCGACAATGTGCGGCGTTCACGGTTTCTATTCGACATCGAAACGGACATCGTAGGACTTGGGAAGGAAGGACGCTCACTCTTCGTCGGCCGCCGTGGGCACTGGATCTGGGTTGGCGCCGTGAACGATGATGGAAGTCTCGCCCACCTCGACCGAGTTGTCTTCGACCCCGACCTTGGCCTCGCCGCTCAGTGCTGTCGGGTGATCGACGAAATGTTGAATACGACGGATGTCGCAGCTTCCCCACTCTTCGTGTTCGGCGATGTTGTTGATCCAACGTTGCTCCGAAACGTTGCGACTCATTTTTCAAGTGTCATTGACCCCGTGCAGCGTTTTAACCCGTTTCACCGCGTGCGTTCTGCACTCACTCAGGACAAAGCCGCAGATGTGTTACGCCGAGCCCATCTTGTTGGGACTGTTGTAGGAGCGATGTGAGTCTGCGCATCATTGCCGGTGTGTTAAAGGGGCGGACCATTCCCTCTCCTGTCTCACACGGTACGCGGCCAACGACCGACATGTGGCGTTCATCGATGTTCTCTGCACTTGAAGAACGACTCGACCTTGACAGTATCGAGGTACTTGACCTGTTTGCCGGTACAGGCGCTCTTGGACTAGAGTGTCTGTCTCGCGGTGCCGGTCGCGCTGTCTTTGTTGAACAAGATCATCCCACTGCGCAACAACTCCGGGAGACGATCGACAACGTTGCCATGACGGCACAAGCCGCGGTGGTCGAAGATGATGTCGCTCGATATCTCAAAAGTGCAAAAGACCGTTTTGATCTGATCCTTGCTGACCCACCCTATGCACTGCGGGTGGCCAACAAGGTGCGTGATGCCATCGTCCGTCAGCAACTGCTGCGCCCAGGCGGTTGGTTGCTCATGGAGCACGGAAGCACTGAGTTCTTGTTGCCGGATGCGCAATGGACGGTCGCTTGGCACAAAGAACGGTCCGGCACCACGGCCACACTACAGCAATGGTTGCCCTCCGCGCCGTAGTTTTGTCCAGAAAGCCCCCTTATGTCTAAACACGCAATGTATCCGGGATCCTTCGATCCGATCACGAACGGTCACGTGGATGTGATCGAGCGCGCATCGCTATTGTTCGACACGGTCTCGGTCGTGATCGCCCGCAACAGCAAGAAGACGCCGATGTTCTCCGAAGAGGAACGTGTTGCCATGGCCGAAGAGGCCTTGGTCCACCTCCCGAACGTCAAGGTCTTGCTCTATACCGGACTTGTGGTCGACTTTGCGGTGGAACACAAGATCGACGTCATCATCCGAGGTATTCGGGCCGTCACTGACTTCGAATATGAGTTTCAGATCGCCTTGATGAATCGGAAACTGTCTCCGGACCTACACACCATTTTCATGTTGCCGCATGAGCGGTATACCTACCTCAACTCGTCGATCATCCGCGAGTTGGGACGCTATGACCAGGACATCTCGGAATTCGTCCCACCCGGCGTAGCACGACGAATGAAGGAGCGTCACCACCAGTCATGAGCGAACGCAAGGTCCACATCATCACCCTTGGCTGCAGCAAGAACACCGTCGACAGCGAGATGCTCGCCGGTCACCTCCGTGCAAATTCCATGGAGCTGGCCACGACGATCGACGATGCTGATACGATCGTGATCAACACCTGCGGCTTTATCGATGCCGCCAAAGAAGAAAGCGTCAACACGATCTTGGAAGCAGCCCAACTCAAACAACAGGGGGCGATCGATACGCTCGTTGTTGCCGGCTGCCTCTCGGAGCGCTATGGCGACGAGTTGCGGGCCGAGATCCCGGAAGTGGATCACTTCTTCGGGACCGAGGCCTACGAAGGCATCATCAAAGCGTTGTCGCCCGACTTGAAGTATGCCCTGCTTGGTGAGCGGTTAGTATCAACGCCTCAACCATACTCCTATCTCAAGATCTCGGAAGGATGCGATCGTCCGTGTTCATTCTGCGCTATTCCGCTGATGCGCGGTAAACACCGCAGCATTCCGGCCGACGAAGTGGTACGCCAGGCACGCGGATTGGTGGATGGCGGCGCAAAAGAACTGGTCCTCGTCGCACAAGACCTGACGTATTATGGCTTGGACATCGACGGTAAACGGACGTTGTCTGATCTGCTTCGTCGACTGTCGGACGAGTCCGGCGCCGAATGGATCCGTTGCATGTATGCCTTCCCCAGCGGATTTCCGACGGATGTCCTGTCCGTGATCCGTGAACGCGAGAACATCGTCAAGTATCTCGACATGCCGCTGCAACATGCTGCCGACAGCGTGCTCAAGAGCATGCGCCGTGGCATCACTCGGTCCAAGACTGAAGACCTGCTTGCCATGATCCGCGATGAAGTACCGGGCATTACGCTGCGGTCGACCTTCATCCTCGGCTATCCGAATGAGACCGAAGCCGATGTCGACGAATTGATGGACTTCCTTGAAACGGTGCAACTCGACCGCGTCGGCGTCTTTTCATACTCACAGGAAGATGACACGTATGCCTACATCCTTGGTGACCCGATCCCAAGCGAGGTCAAGCAGGAGCGTATCGCGCGCGTCATGGAACTACAACGCGGCATCTCCGAAGCAAAGAACCTTGCCAAGATCGGCACCACACAACGGGTGTTGATCGAAGAAGCCGTAGAAGGTGAATGGAGGGGGCGGACCAGTGCCGACGCTCCGGAAGTTGACAACGAGGTCTATGTACGTTCCAACTCGCCCCTTACCGTCGGCAGTTTTGTGAACGTCGAGATCGAGGACGTTGCCGAGTTCGATCTGTTCGGGACGGTGGTCTAACGTCGGAAAGCGCGAAGCAAGCGGACCGTGACGATGCTGCTGACGACGGCCATGATGGTCAATAACACGGCAACGGCGGTGCGGTCGGCACCCTTGACGACCTCAGCCCACTGCACGATACCGCGCCACAAAAAGGTCAGCGTAAAGATCGTTGTCGATGCCAGTGATGCCGGCATCGTCCACGGGCGTCCGTGTTGATGCAACACACCCATGATGATCATCAACGAGCCAAAGACGATACCGTTGGCAATGGCAGAGGTACTTGTCTCACGCGTGATCTCGTAGCCGACGATGCCGGTGATGATCAAGAAGATGCCGTAGGCCACTAACCAGGCCATCACGTGTTGCTTCTTCATGCTGTGGCCTGACAACGACCATCACGCATCGACACGATGCGATGAGCTTTCGACGCGAGCTCCGGACTGTGCGTAGCGATGATACACGTGACACCGGTCGTTCGCTGCAGTTCCACCAACGTATCGGCCACCATCGTCGCATTCTCCGTATCCAGGTTGCCGGTGGGTTCATCGGCAAACAAGATCTTCGGTCGATTCATCATGGCACGGGCAAGCGCAACGCGTTGTTGTTCGCCACCACTGAGTTCCGAAGGGGCATGGTCGGCACGATGGCGTACACCAACCTGTGCCAACAACTCTTCGGCACGCAAACGTGCTTCTTTGTTTGAGACGCCAAGGATCAGCGCCGGCATCATCACATTCTCTATGGCCGTGAATTCCGGTAGCAGATGATGGAATTGAAAGACCATGCCGATGTTCTTTGCACGGTAGGTGGCCAGTGCTGCGGCTGACATCTTGTTGTAATCGTAGTTGTCACCATCGATGGTGACGATCACAGATCCAGCGTCGGGGACGTCCAGCGATGCCAACACATGCAGCAGCGTTGACTTCCCTGCTCCGCTTGGTCCGACGATGGCGATGAACTCACCGGGTTCACAGACAAGATCGGCACCGTGCAAGACCTCCGTTGGTGCCTGTCCCGGAAGACGGTACGATTTATGGATCGCTGTGGCAGAAAGGATCGGCATGCTAGAACTGCTTCAGCACGCGCAGGTCGTTCTCATACAGAAGACGAATGTCGTCGATGCCCGTCAGCATCATCACCACACGTTCAACACCAAAGCCGAAGGCAAACCCAGAATATTCCTCCGGGTCGATGCCACAGGCCTTGAGTACGTTCGGATGCACCATGCCGCAACCGGCGATCTCCAACCAGCCCGTATGCTTGCACACGCGGCATCCTTCGCCGTGGCATAAGAAGCACGACATATCGACTTCGGCACTGGGTTCCGTGAACGGGAAGTACGATGTACGGAAACGGAACTTCGCATTCTCATCGTAGAACCGACGCGCAAAGGCCATGATCGTTCCCTTGAGGTCGGCCATCGTCACGCCCTTGTCGATGTAGAGTCCTTCCACCTGATGGAACTCTGCCAACGACCGTGCACTTACCGCTTCGTTGCGATAGACACGTCCGGGCATGATGCAGCGGATAGGGGGCGTACTGGATTCCATCACTCGCACTTGCACACTCGACGTATGGGTGCGAAGGACAAGGTCGGATCGATCTGCATCGTTGACGAAGAACGTATCCTGCATATCACGCGCAGGATGGTCATCGGCAAAGTTGAGCTTGCCGAAGTTGTGAGCATCATCTTCGACGTCGGGACCTTCAGCAACATCAAAGCCCATCGACGAAAAGATGTCGATGATGCGGTCGAGTGTCTGCGTGATCGGATGGACCGAACCGGCAGCCACGCCGCGGGCCGGAAGCGTCACATCGACAGCCGAGACCGTCGACGTTGCTGCGAACTGCTGCTGCAGGTGCTCGAACTTCTCATCAACGAAAGTACGCAGCAGGTTGAGTGCCTTGCCGATGGCCGGCTTTTCTTCCTTCGGGACCGAGCGCAGTTGGTCGATCAGACCTTGCAGCGTTCCTTTTTTGACGAGGTGCTTAAGACGAAACGCCTCGACCGCTGCCGACGAATCGACAGCGGCGAGGTCTTGTTCGATCTCTACGCGTAATGCTTCGATCTGAGAAAGCATGGTGATCTACCGCTAGGATGCCTGCTTGACGATCGTGCTGAACACTTCTGGGTGGTTCATGGCCAGATCGGCGAGGACCTTACGGTTGATCGCGATGTTGTTCTGCTTGAGCCCGTGCATCAGGCGGGAATACGTTGTGCCGTTCATACGCGCTGCGGCGTTGATACGGACGATCCACAACGAGCGGAAGGTACGCTTTTTGTTGCGGCGGTCGCGGTAGGCATACTGCAGACCTTTTTCAACGTGGTGCTTAACAATGGTCCATACCTTGGACCGAGCGCCCCAGTAGCCCTTCGCGAGCTTGAAGTATTTCTTCTTCTTCTGGTGCGCCGCTACTTTATTCACTGAACGTGGCATGGATGTACTCCTTGCTTTTGGTCGTCAGGAGAACGGCATTCCCTGAACGGCCGGTGATTAAAAAGATCGCTTACTTCATGGCCAGTGCGTGCAACACATTGTTCATATCGCTTGGGGCGACCAATGTGTCTTGACGCAACTGACGCTTCCGCTTGCGGTTCTTGCTCGTAAGGATGTGGCTCCGGTTGGCCTTTTGACGCTTGATGGCTCCGGTGCCGGTGACCTTGAAGCGCTTCTTTGCGCCACTGTTGGTCTTCATCTTCGGCATGATCTTCTCCGTGCTAAAAAACTGTGATTATTCCGTCGTTGACTGCTGCTCTTCTTTTTTCTTCTTGGGCTTCTTGATATCAGGGGCCAGTGTGACGCTCAGCGTCCGGCCTTCTGATCTCATTTCCTGATCGACCTTTGAGACTTCGACCAAGGCATCAATGAACTTCTGCAAGGTTGCTCTACCGATGTCTTGGTGGACGATCTCGCGTCCGAAAAATCTCACCGTAGCTTTCACCTTGTGTCCGTCTTCGAGAAACTGCTTGGCATGACGCGTTTTGAAGTCAAGGTCATGCGTATCAGTCCCTGCACGTAACCGGATCTCTTTGAGTTCTTTCTGATGCTGCGACTTCTTCGCTTCTTTCTCGCGCTTTTCCTGCTGATACATGAACTTGCCGTAGTCGATGATCTTACACACCGGCGGTACGGCCTGCGGTGCGATCTCAACAAGGTCGAGTTCACGTTCTTGCGCGATCTTGAGAGCGTCGCGTCGCGACATCACACCCATGGCTTCACCTTGGGCTCCGACCACGCGCAATTCTGCTGCGGTGATCTCCTCGTTGATCTTGTGTTTACGTTGTGGTTCTTGTCGTGGTACTGGACCGCGAGAGTACGGACGCCTCAAATGTTTGCCTTTAACAGTGGATGGTTCGATCGCAAGAACGCAAATATAGATAATTTTGAGGCTTCGTTCACGTTAACGGCCCCCATGACAACTCCTGAAGACGTCCTGACCACGATCGAACAAGCCGATAAACGCACTCCGGCCATCCCGGATACCCTCCCGGTACTCCCCTTGCGTGATATCGTCATCTTCCCCCACATGATCTTCCCGGTCCTGATCGGCCGTGCCTCGTCGCTCAAGGCGGTGGCACATGCCTTGGACCGTGATAAGTACGTCTTGCTCCTGTCGCAGCGGTCGCCGCAGACGGACGAGCCGGGCTTTGACGATCTCTATCAGCATGGGACCATCGCCAAGGTCCTCCAGGTGCTCCGACTGCCGAACAACCTGCTCAAGGTCCTCGTCGAGGGCATGATGCCGGCCCGTGTGGTCAAAGAAGCGGCCACCACGCCGTTCTTAAGCGCAAAGGTCCGCCCCCTACCCTTCGTGGCCGATGCCGATGATCAGCATCAGAAGGCGTTGATCCGGCATGCGACGGAGCTGTTCGAAGACTACGTCCGCAACCACCGGAACCTTCCGCCGGAAGTGTTGACGGCCTTTGAGAATCTGGAAGACCCGGTGCGTAAGCTCTATTATGCCGCCGCGAACGTCCAGGCCAAGGTCGAAGCCAAGCAGAAGATCCTCAGCGCGGAGGATCTCACCGATCAGCTTACGGAGCTGATCCAGCTGCTAAGCAGTGAGGTGGAGCTGATCCGACTCGAGGCCGAGATCGATACGAAGGTGCAGGACCAGATCCAGAAGTCGCAACGCAAATACTTCATCCAAGAACAGATCCGGGCCCTTCAAAAGGAACTTGGTGACGATGATGAAGGCATCTCGGAACTGGGTCCGTTGCGTGATTCGCTCGAAAAAGCCGGTATGCCCAAAGAGGTCTTTACCAAGGCCATGGAAGAGTTCGAGCGCCTGAAGAAGACTCCGTCAATGTCGCCGGAATTCTCCGTCAACCGTACCTGGCTTGAAGTGTTGGCGGCCACGCCGTGGTCGAACCATACCGCCGATGACCTCGACGTCAACCACGTCCGCAAGATCCTCGACGATGACCATTACGACCTCGAGCGCCCGAAAGATCGGATCCTCGAATACATCAGCGTCTTGAACCTGGTTGGTTCGATGCGTGGTCAGATCCTGTGCTTCGTCGGCCCTCCGGGCGTCGGGAAGACGTCGTTGGCCAAATCCATCGCCCGCGCCTTGGGTCGGAATTATGTTCGCATTTCGTTAGGGGGCGTGCGGGACGAAGCAGAGATCCGTGGTCATCGCCGTACCTACATCGGAGCCATGCCTGGCAAGATCATTCAGGCGATGAAACGCGCCGGCTCGGTGAATCCGGTGATCCTGTTGGACGAGATCGACAAGATGTCGATGGACTTCCGCGGAGACCCGTCGTCGGCACTGTTGGAAGTATTGGACCCTGAACAGAACAATGCTTTCAACGACCATTACCTCGAAGTCGACTACGACCTGTCGAATGTGCTCTTCATCGCCACGGCGAACGTGAAGTACGACATTCCGGGTCCGCTGCTTGATCGTCTCGAGGTGATCGATCTCTCCAGCTACCTCGAACCGGACAAGGTCGAGATCGCCAAGCGCCACATCCTGCCAAAGCTGCTGGAGCGTCACGGTCTGGCCGGCTTCGACATCCGGTTCACTGAAGAAGCGCTGTATAAGGTCGTCCGTGAATACACCCGCGAGTCGGGCGTACGGAACCTTGAACGCGAGCTTGCGTCGATCCTGCGAAAGCTAGCTACGAAGATCGTCACCGAGGCCTCGAAGGCCACGCCGGCGGCTGCGAAGAAGAACAGCAAGGATGTTCGCGACATGGCCGCGTTCAAGAAACTCAAGCGACGTGTGTGGAAGGTTGACGAAGAGATGGTCGAAGGGTTCCTGCGTGCGCCGCGGTTCAAGCAAAAGGCCGAGGAACTGACCGACAAGGTCGGTGTGGCGACAGGTCTGGCATGGACGTCGGTCGGCGGCGACACGCTGCCGGTCGAAGTGACCATTATGCCGGGGGCAGAACGCCTGACGCTGACCGGTAAACTCGGCGAGGTGATGAAAGAGTCGGCCATGGCCGCCCTCTCCTACCTCAAGAGTAACTACGCTGACTTCGCCTTGTCGGAAGACTTTGCCAAGGGCAAGGAGATCCACGTCCACGTGCCCGAGGGCGCCATACCGAAAGATGGCCCATCGGCCGGTATCACCATGACCCTGGCACTGCTGTCAGCTGCCTCGGGTAAACCCCTCCGTGGCGACGTGGCCATGACGGGCGAGGTGACGCTCCGCGGACAGATCTTGCCCATCGGAGGATTGAACGAAAAGCTTCTGGCAGCAAAACGTGTTGGGATCACGACGGTGCTCGTCCCCGAAGCCAATCGTACGGATGTGGCCGACCTCAGTCCGGCCGTCACAAAGGGCCTCAAGATCGTCTACGTGTCCACCATTGCCGACGCCTTGCCGGTGGCCTTCCGTAAGTCCTTGAAAAGCAAGAAATAATTTGTATCTTTGTGACTTACCATTTCTGAATAGCAGCTGACGGAGAATCATCATGGCAAAGAAGGGCGCACGCGTCATCATTACGCTCGAATGCACGGAAGCCAAAAAAGAAGGCAAGCCGGCATCGCGCTATACAACGATGAAGAATAAGCAGAACACCACGGAGCGTATCGAGCTCAAGAAGTACAATCCCTTCTTGAAGCGCCACACCGTGCACAAGGAAGTGCGCTAAGCTTTTCCTCTCTGCAAGAACTTTGAAAGCCCTGCCCTCCGGCGGGGCTTTTTCGTTTGTGTCGCGCGAACAACTAGGTTTGCACCAATACACGGAGGATCGTTATGCAAGAGCAGCGTGATCAAGCCATTCGACTGATGGCCTTCTTTCTCGGCATCATGACGTTCATCCTCGTGGTCTACGTCCTCAAGACGGTCAGTGATCTGATCCTGCCGATGGTCATTGCCTTGCTGCTCGCGCGACTGTTCGAGCCCACCCTTGACTGGCTTCGACGGAAGAACGTTCCGATGGGCGTGTCGATCCTCTTCGTCCTCTTCAGTGCCGCCGTCGTCATTGGCGGCATCGGCGCCATCCTGATGGTCTGTGCACAACAACTCGGCAACACCCTGCCGATGTATGAAGCCAAGGCCAACCAACTCTTGCATGATGCCGGCGCATCGATCACGGGACTCATGCAAACCTTCGGTGCTGACGTCGGACAACTCGATATGAGCCACAGTATCGATCCGAGCACCATCGTCTCCATCCTTACCGCCGGCTTCGGTTCCGCCGTCAACTTCCTCAGCACGGCTATCCTCATTCTCTTCCTGATGCTGATGATCATCGCCGGACAGCGTTCCATCTTCAATGGGATCGCCGCCGGCTATGGACCGGAGCGAGCCAAGAAGATCGAAGAGTTCTTCGATCAGGTCGATCTCAAGGTACAGAAGTTCCTCGTCTCGAAGACGCTCGTCAACCTCATCACCGGAACGGCGGCCTTTACGATCTTGACGCTCTTCGGCGTCGATCTCGCCTTCGTCTTCGGTGTGCTTGCCTTCTTTCTCAGCTTCATTCCTGTGGTAGGGGGCTTGGTGGCGACCGTGCTTCCATTGTCCATGACCATTCTGCAGTATGGTACCGGTGCCACTCTCGGTGGAGTTGCCGCTTCGATGATCCTCACCAACATGATCATCGACCGCGTGATCGAACCCAAGGTCATGGGTAAGTCCATGGACCTGTCGATGCTGGTCGTCTTTCTTGCCTTCTTGATCTTCACCTGGATGTGGGGAGCGATCGGTGCGATCCTTGCCGTACCCATTACGGCCATCATCAAGTCTACCTTCGAGATGATCCCTTCACTTCGTCCACTTGCTCTCATGATGTCGGAGTCCACACCTGATGCGTCTAGCACACCATCCTGAACGCTGGGACACGCTTCGAGTCCCGACCGCCAGTGATCCACTACGGATCCTCGTGAGCGCCTGCATGACCGGCGCACCGGTTGGTATCGATGGTACACACTTCGGCATGAAGGGGGCGATCGATCCGATCCTACAACTGTCAACGGTTCGATCGTACACGTTCTGTCCGGAAGACGCAGGTATCGGCACACCGCGAACCATGCCCGACCTCCACAACGGTGATGGTTTTGCTGTCCTGGCCGGCAAGGCCAGAGTGTTGGATCAATTCGGTGCCGATCTAACGCAAGGTATGATGACCGGTGCTGAGAAGATGGCTGAGTTTGCGTTGAAGAATCAGATCGAACTCGCGATCCTGACGGACATGAGCGCTGCCTGCGGAAGTCAGGTGCTTTCATTGGGATGTCGCTACGACACAGACCGCCGCTATCAAGCTGGCGTCGGTGTTGCCACAGCAGCATTATTACAGGCGGGCATTCTTGTCTTGAGTCAACGCGACTATGCCTCACTTGAACGATTGATGGTGCACTGCGGAGCCGAGATCACGCGGACGGAGAATGTGCGTGATCATCACCAGACGGATTGGTATCAAGAGTACTTCTCAGACTGACCTTCTATACCGATGCTCTACCAGCATTGCGTTTGCGATCGTGATCTCTTTACTGGTCCCATCAAAGACCTAACCATTGCGCGCGTAGAAATCGATGGCGCGGCGATTTTCTTTCAAAACCCACAATGATACATTAGTGAAGCCGGCTGCCACTAGTAGTTGATGCGCATCATTGATCAACAACGTTCCATGCCCCAGTCCCCAAGCGTTCGGATCCACGTAGATCGCATAAACCTCACCGACCAGTGGTTGAGCGTCGACGTCCCTGCTTGGACCTGAGTAGTGCCAGCCCGCAATGTGACCTCCAACATCACACACTCGCAATTGTGCATGATCAGTAGCATTGAGGCGTCGTTCCCACCCTTGTAAACGCTGGTCGATATCCATTTCATCTAGGAAGGTCTGGGGCATGATACCCTTGTATGCCTCCCTCCAACTGCTGATGTGGATCTCGGCGATACGACGAAGATCATTGGCAGAAGCGTCTCGGATGAGCCCTTTACTCATGCAGCAGAATCGAGTGAATTCGGCCTGATCCGCAGTAGCTTATTCGCCACGGCGTGCGACAAATCGATGCCGCGAGCATTACAGTAGTTCATCAACGCAATAAAGACGTCCGCGGCTTCATCGGCAAGGTCTGCGTGGGCTATGTCGCGCCCCTTCCAGACCTTCTTTTCGAGGTTGGCCAACTCCCCTGCTTCTCCGCACAGCTCAAGGCAAAAGAACTCCGGTGGTCGGGCAATGAAGGCGGCTTGTTGATAGGCATCGAACCCTTGTTGCACCGGTTCGACGTGGTCGGCAATGAGCGTACGCAGCGCTTCACAGAGTGGATGTTGCGACATCATTCATCGTCCGTTTCGTCGTTGGGGTCGCTGATCGTTGCTTCGCGCATGCGGTAGCCAACGCCGCGGACGCTCTGGACCATTTGTGCGCGATCCGGACGTTCGATCTTCTGACGGAGGCGTTTGATATAGACGTCAATGATGTTCGACTCTGGATCGAAGTTATGCTTCCACACGTGCTGCATGATCATGCTGCGACTAAGAATGCGGCCCTTGTTGCGCATCAGATACTCAAGGAGCGCATATTCTTTCGTTGTCAGTTCGATCTCTTTGTTGTCGCGATAGGCAAAGTGCGTCACGAGATCCAATGTGAGATCGCCACATTGCAGCTTCGTCGTCTTTTCCGTGGTGGACCGACGCAGGATCGACCGCAGTCTGGCAGCCAGTTCTTCGAAATGGAACGGCTTGGCTAAATAGTCGTCAGCACCCAGGTCCAGACCCTGTACGCGGTCCTCCGTTGTGCCGCGGGCGGTGAGCATCAACACCGGCGTCGCATTCCCATCATCGCGAAGGGCGCGCAGAACGGAATATCCGTCCAGTTTGGGAAGCATCACGTCCAACACAATGGCGTCGAACGAGTTCTCCAGGGCGAGCTGTAATCCGGCCTCGCCGTCGGCGGCCGTTTCGACGATATAGCGCTCCTCTTCCAGGCCGCGCTTGATGAACGAGGCCACCTTTCGCTCATCTTCGATAACGAGGATCCTCATAGACGGGAAATTACGTCAGAGAGAGTCACGATGTAAGCCGATATTTGTGTCATGGCATGGGAACAGGTTATCGGACAACATCGCGTACAGCGCATGCTGCAGCGCGCCATCGTCGGTCGGCGGGTGCCGCAGTCGCTGCTGCTCACCGGACAAGACGGTGCCGGAACGCTCGCCCTTGCCGTGGCCTTTGCCCGCGTGGTCAACTGTGAGCGCCCGGTCACCGGCACCGAGACCATCGATGCCTGCGGCGAATGTCATGCCTGCAAACAGAATGAAGCGCTGCAGCATCCCAACGTTCGGTTTGTGATCTCCTACCCTGCCGGCAAAGCAGAAACGGATGAAGACCTTCCGCAAGATGCCGTCGATGAACTCAAAGAAGCCATCCAGACGATCGCAACGGACCCCTACGCCCCCTTCCACTTGACGGGTGCAACACAGATCCGTATCGGACAGATCCGCGACCTTAAACGGTCACTGTCACTGTCATCGGCACAAGAAGGACGCCGCGTGGTCATCATCCACCATGCCGATGAAATGAAGGTAGAAGCGGCCAATGCCTTCTTGAAGACGTTGGAAGAACCACACGACAATGTGACCCTCATCCTAACCACGGCCAATCCGGAACGACTGTTGCAGACCATCGTTTCGAGATGTCAAGAGGTAGTCGTCCCCCCACTCGATGACGCCGAGATCATCGACGCTCTTGTGTCAGGGGGCTGGTGTTCTCCGGAAGAGGCACGCTTGTTGGCACCGTTCGCCGAGGGTGACCTTACTGTCGCGCGTTCGTTCATCGGCGAGGACGTGCGTGCCGATCGTGAACAAGCCATTGATCTGCTGCGCAGTGCCCTGAAAGGACGTGAGCATCGCATCGCCTTGGCAACGGCGGCGGCCGGTATTGCGGAAGGACGAGATCGTCAGCGTGCACGTATGATGCTGGCGCTCATCGCCCTGTGGTTGCGTGATGCAGCGATGATCGTGGCCGTTGGCGATGACGCTCCGATCGTCAACGTAGACATGCGCGACGGTGTGATCCGTTTTGCACGATCGTTTGGTCACGCTGACCTTACTCATGCCTTGCGAATTCTTGAAGTTGCCGTGCGCGATATCCGCGTGAACGTTAACACGGTCTTGGTCTTGACCACGGCCATGATGGAAGTTCGCCGTGTGTTGTATGCAGCGCTCCGTTCCACGACGGCGGGTACGGCATGACGACTCAACAACGTCGACTTGCCATGCTCCTTCTGTTCACGCTGTGTGCCGGTGGATCAACGTTCTCACAGCAAACGAGTGTCTTTGTTCGCAACATGAAGAAAGACGCTCAAGGTCGGCAGACCGCCAGCGTGTTGGTCTTCGACAGTCAAGGACAGATCGTCACACCGCGAGTGCAAGACGTTGAGATCACCGAGAACGGCGAAAAAGCCAAGGTCATCAGCATCGATTGTCCGCCAAGTACACCACCGATCAACATATCGTCCGTCTTGACGATCGACGTTTCGGGCTCGATGAAACGTGGCGGCCCGAACATCACTCTGGCTATCGCAGCCGCCAAGGCATGGGTCGATGCTCTTACCGATAGTTCTGACTGCGCCATCACCAAGTTCGACCATCAAGCGAAGGTCTTGAGCGGATTTCGTTCTGACAAACAGTCCTTGCTCGACGCCATGGAAGGATTGGTACCAGAGGGTGGAACCAACTTTGAGAATGCCCTCCTGGATCCAAGTGAAGGGGGCCTCCTTCTTGCCAGCAAAGGCACGAAACGTCGAGTCTTGGTCTTCTTGACCGACGGCCATGGGCACGTCGATCCGAACAAGGTCATCGCCATGGCCACGGCCAACAAGGTGACCGTGTATTGTGTCAGTCTCGGCCTGCCGATGCCAACGGTATTGCGCACGATCTCCGACCGGACCGGAGGCCTCTACTTTGAGAACGTCACCACCGTCGAACAAGCCATCATGGCCTACCGACGCATCTATGCCGATGCCACCGGCGCCGTTGGTTGCACAGTGGTTTGGGAACCCATTGCCTCTTGCGAGACAATGAAGACCACAACCATGACCGTTGCAGGGGGCACGTGGTCCACAAAACAACCCATCCCCGAAGCGGAACGTATCGGACTGACGGCGACGCCGGCGGCGTTGGCCTTCGGTCTTGATACCACCATCACACGTAAGATCATCTACACGCCGAAGGGCGGCATATCCACCGTGCGTTCGGTGAAGGTCGATCGGTCGGATGCATTTACGATTGATGCCGGCCCCCTACCACGAACGTTGAAGAAAGGTGACACCTTGGTGGTGTCAGTGACACGGAAGTGGAAGGACAGCTCGTACGCTGTGGGGCGTTTGATCCTTGACACGGAGCCATGTCCGGTGGCTGATGTCTACGTCACGGCCGGTGATCCGCAGAAGTTGCCAAAGCGACAGACCTTGCGGGTGGTGCATCCCAACGGAGGCGAGAAGTTCCGCACGCGGTCGCAGGTGCCACTGCGCTGGGAAGGTTTGCCACCTGATGTACCGGTGCGACTGGAGGTCAGCACCAACGGAGGTTATGAGTGGATGACCGTCAGTGAGCAGGCGACGGGACTGCAGATGATGTGGCGCGCGACAAAGACCCCTTCTGATTCGTGTTTGCTGCGGGTGACGCACCTGCAGAAGCGAGCCCAGGTCGATACACCAACGGTGACCATTTCCGGTGATGACTTCTTTCGGGTATTGTTCGCACCGGATGGATCCTCGGTGATCACTTCGGAAAGCACCGGCACACCCGGAACACGCACGAAGCGGCCAACGGTGAAGTTGTGGAATGCGGC
Organism: uncultured Hyphomicrobiales bacterium; assembly: GCA_964467455.1. GTDB lineage: Bacteria > Bacteroidota > Ignavibacteria > Kapaibacteriales > Kapaibacteriaceae > OLB6. Next base: position 191,533 of record CAYXQJ010000001.1, read on the forward strand.
GACAGGTGAACTGCGGAAAGAGATCGGCCCTGGTGAGTACATGCAATTCAATGCTGATGGAACGCGACTTCTGACGTGGGATCATCAAGGGTTGGGCGTCTATGATATGCCGCTGGGCAAGGAACGTTGGGCGCGTCAGACCGTCCGCACGCCCGTGGTGGCAGAGATGGATCGTACCGGCAAAGTGATCATCTTCTGCGGAGGTCCTGGAGATTCAACGGTCCTGTTAGATGCCGCCGATGGTTCTTGGATCCGCACCTTCCCGCGTTCGATCCAACAAGTGGAATGGGGTACGATCTCTCAGGACGGTAAGTATGTGGCCGTTGCTGAATACAACGGAGCGATCAAGATCTTCGATGCCCAAACTGGTGCGTTGATGCACGAGATCCGGGAGACGTCAACCTCGAAATATTTCCGTGTGGCCTTCTCTCCTGACGGTACGACGTTAGCATCAACGGCAAGCCACGGCACCGCTGTTTTGTGGGATGTGAAGTCGGGTTCGAAGCGGCGTACGATCGCACAGCGCCGCTACATCAACGACAACACGTACATCGCGTTCTCTCCAAACGGAGAACGCATCGCCGTTGAATCCAATACGGATCAGACGAGTATCGCCGAGGTCGCGACCGGTGACCATCTTGTCGCAATGCGACGTCGTAGCGACGTCGGCGGTGCTTCTAGTGCCGGCTTCATTGGCAATGGCGACGTCATGTTCGTCGGCCTGCTGACGCGTGTCTCGATCTTCAACGCCTATACCGGAGTTCAGATCGCCGAGGTAAAGCGTGGCAGTGGCGACCCAACCGCACCTGCCGACGGATCTCGCCTCGCCGTGGTGGCCGAAGATCGCTCGGTGAAGATCTATGACCTCAGTTCTCCACTCCTACAGCAGGATGTAAGTGATGGTCTCTGGCGGTTGTATCAACCTACCGGGGACTTGCTCACCGTTGAGTTTCAGCCGACGCGTCTTGGTGATGCCCGTGATACACTTGTAACGATCGGCATCCGCAATACCTCGAACGACACGCTTGTCGTTAGCGATCTGCAGATCCAAGGCGCACATGCTTCAGACTTTTCGGTTTCGTCGACAAAAGACTTCATCGTCCCGCCTAAGTCGACCCTGCCACTCGAATTCTCCTTCCACCCGCAAACAGCCGGTCAGCGCGCCGCAGTGATCGTCGCAGAGACGGATGCCGGAAAACTTTCAGCCCGCATCGCCGGCATTGCTGTCGGCCCAACCGATTCTCTTCCTCCCGACATGGTTCGACGTGAGACGGTTGTTGCGCGCGACACCACACCAGAGATCGTCGAAGCACCGCTGACGGACCCGACGACCTTCCGTAGCATCATGCTGCCGACGGCGGTCGTTCCCAAGCAAGGAACCATCACGACGGGCGTGTACGACGTGATCGGACTTAGCGGAGGATACAGCGTCACAGACAACATCATGCTCCTTGTTGGCGGTGCCGTTCCCATTCCAAACCGTTGGTTTGGCGCGACCGGTTACGATGCCTCGTGGAGTGCGGCTTGGTCGATCGGTGGCAAATACGGCACGCAGCTCACCGACGATATTGTTGTTGGAGGGGGCTATCAGTTCGGTCAGAGTTATTACGACCAAGACTATTCCACCCAACTCGAATCCAAGATCACGTTCAACGCGTTATGGGCGACCGCAGGATATGGCGATGATGACAGTCGACTGAATGCCTATCTCGGATATGCATTCAAGCACCACGTCACATACCTTGAAGGGACCTTTCAAGCCGACGCCTACATCGTTGGTGCGGCATACGATCACCGTATCTCCAAACACTGGAAGATCTGTACCGAGGCCTTCTTCATGCGCACGATGAGCTTTGTACCGATCACACTCACGGCGAGGTACTTCCGTGAGCACGATGCCTTCGAGATCGGATTGAGCTATGTCGGGATCGCGGCAAGCGGCGCTCAGGCGGCCGACTTCCCACTTGTGCCGATGTTGACGTGGGTCAAGCGTTGGTGACCGACAAGAACGGGATCGCCCTTGTTTGACGAGCTGTCAGTTCGATCTCCACAGTGCGTCCGTTGACCATGACGCCTTGACGCGGTGAGAGAAACGCTACTTCCGCCGGCATCTCAAGCGAAACGATCGCCCCCTTCCCCTCGAGTTCGTGGATGATGAGCAACCCGGAGCGCTCATGATCAGCATATCTCCACCAGGCGATGAAGCGTGGATCGGAAGTGACCGGCAAGATCGTGTCGGTCGACGTCATACGTTGATAGGCATGCCACGACGTGAGCTGACCATTACCCTTGCGAAGTGTGTCGACGTACGGCACGCCATCGTCCCACGGCAGCGGAACATCCGAAAACAACGGCAGCTTCTCGGGAGGATAGACTTCGAGATCGTCGGGTGCAAAGCCAAGGCCGGTGTTGACGGGAATACGTTCACCGAGTTCCATCCCTGCATGGATAAACGGAATGCCGCCGGGCAACAATCGAAGCGCCTGCCAGAGATTGATCACGTGTTCGGGATCGTCCATGCGATCGACGGCACGTTTTGTGTTATGCGATTCGGGCGTCGAGAAATACCGTGTGGGGATCTCACTATCAGCGATGCGCTGCACGAACGTTGGTAAGGAGCTTGGCTCACATGCATCCAGCGGGAGGTAGCCGATGGCAGCGTCGTATCCAGCGTCTTTCGATGCTGTTGTAAGTGTGAAGTTCTCTTCGAAGAACAACAGATCGCTCTTGAGTGCTCGTGCTTCGCGGATGACCTTACGTCGGAGATCGCGAGGCAGTGCATGCCCCATATCGATCATCGCACCATCAATATTGAGGTTGCGAATGTAATATGGGATCACGGCTGCGATCGTATTCCATAGCGGATGAGTCCGGTATTCGTCGGTATCGAGATCGCGTTCATACATGCGGACCGTGTTGTAGGCAACGTATCGGTAGTGCGGATGGTCATGCAGACGCAAATACGTTACATCGGTCCACATCGGTTGGACATCATCGGCAGGCCAATCGGCAAAAGCACCGGGGATGCGCAGGATCGTACCTTTCGCACCGATCCCCTTCCATCCGTGTTCATCGTATTCAACCCGACGCGGCGGAAGCGAGAACAGCTCCTGATAGTCCAGTGACGGCTCCGGTAGGCCTCGATAATTCCCCGACTCAACCTTCTCATGCATCAAGTATAATGCATCGTGAGAAAAAGATGGGGCTTTGAATGCACCTGCATTCGGATCTACTTTCGACTCGTCGACCCAGTAGAACCATTCCGGATGCAGCGGTACTAAGGAAGAATCAATACTGGCCGTTCTGAGAATGGTCTCCAAGACGACCTTGATGCCAACGGCATGCAGGCATTCGACCATGACACGTGCTTGGTCTTCGATCGACATCTCCAGCGTTGGTTCGGCCAGCGAAGGTTCAAGGTGCAATGGATGTTTTACCGCATAGGGAGAACCAAGTGTCCCCTTCCTGCCCTGTGTTCCGATCTCGGTGATCGGCATCAACAAGACGGTGTTGACGCCGAGGCGGAGCAGATAAGGGATCAGGCCGATGAACTTGATGAAGGTGCCTGTGGTGCGCCAACCATCAAGCGCAACTCCGGGGCCATGATCGTATGAGGTGACATGCCGCACCATGGCATTGTACATTACCGCATGATCAAGTGACCACGTGCCACGACGTCGACGTCGCTCTTCCCCTTCGATCTGGTCGAGTTGATGCAAGAGGTATGCCGCAGCGGAGGGGAAGGTCATCGGCTCCTTGCCGCCAACCCATAGACCGGGCACCGTATAAGGATGCCATGACGATTCCAGCTGTTGCGTCAGCAGTCGGCGGAGTGAACGGATCAATGGCGTCATGCTGCAAAATACGCCACGATCTTTGCAGCCGTGGCCTTGCCCACCACTTCAGCGATCTGGTCTTCGGTTAATGTCTTGATACGTTCCACCGAACCAAACGTGATCAACAGGTTCGTTGCCGTTGTCTCGCCCACGCCAGGGATCTCCGTTAGCTCGGTGCGCAACGTCCTCATATCACGCAACTTCCGATGATAGGCCACTGCAAATCGATGTGCTTCATCACGGGCCTGTTGCAAGAGACGTAAGCTGCTTGACGTCTTCGGGAGTACCACGGGCTCGCTCTCCTCCGGAAAGTAGACGTCTTCCAATCGTTTGGCAAGGCCAACGACGGTGATCTTGCCGCGCAGGCCAAGTGCGTCGAAGATCTCCATGGCATGCGACAACTGCCCCTTACCACCGTCAATGATGACAAGATCCGGGAGTGGGTCCGTTTCCTTGAGGTCGCCATACCGACGTGTCATGACCTCTTTCATGGCCTCGAAGTCGTCGTTCCCTTCTACCGTACGAAGCTTGTATTTGCGGTACTCGGACTTCTTGGGTTTGCCGTCTACAAAGACCACCATGGAAGAGACGTAGTCCGTTCCCTGCATGTGAGAGTTATCAAAACACTCGATGCGTCGTGGCATCTTTTTCAATCGCAGATCACGTTGCAAACTCAAGACCGCACGCGGCAAGGTCTGGTCTTTCTGACTTTCCTGAAGCAGTTGTTCACGAAGTAGATGATCGGCATTCGTCTCTGCCATCATGATCAGCTTCCGCTTGTCACCGATCTTCGGTACCATAACGGTGACCGCACTCCCCTTTTTTTCACGCACCAAGGTCTCTACGATCTCTTGATCGTCGAACTCCAACGGCAACAAGATCTCATCCGGGATCTGTTCTTGTTCAAGGTACCAGCGCTCGACAGTGGTCCGAACAAGTTCGGCGTCAGAAAGATCCTGAGATGCCGAGATCATAAAGTGACGTTTGCCAACCAGCTTACCGTCACGAATCGTAAAGACCACCGTACATGCCGACGGCCCGATGCGAGCAAGAGCGAACACATCGCGGTCGACATCGTCACTCGTCATGACCTTTTGTTTTGCAGCATATTCCCGCAGCTTCTCGAGACGCGTTCGTACCACGGCCGCATCTTCGAATCGCAGGTCGTCGGCAAGCTTCAACATACGCTCTTCCAACTGCTGCTCCAGCTCGCGTGTTCTCCCACTCAAGATCTGCTGGGCTTGACGGATGTATTCATTGTACTGGAGTCGGTCGATCAGTCCCTCACATGGTCCGTCACATTTCTTGATGTGATAGTCCAAGCAGACCTTATACTTCTTTTGTGCGATGGTGGCATCCGTCAACGGAAGATCACACGACCGCAATGGAAAGATCGATCGCAGGGTCTTGAGCAAATAGAACAGATACGTCCCATCGGTGTACGGACCGTAATATTTGCTGCCGTCCTTGACCATCCGGCGCGTCTTGAAAATGCGCGGATATTCTTCCTTGGTGATCCGGACGTAGGGATACGATTTGTCGTCCTTGAGCAGGATGTTGTACTTCGGACGATGTTCCTTGATGAGGTTGTTCTCAAGGATCAAGGCCTCGGCCTCCGTATCGGTCACGATCACGTCGACATCGGCGATCTTCTGCATCAGTGCCTTCGTCTTGGCATCAACGGGACGCCCTTCCTGGAAATAGGCCTTGACGCGATTACGCAGATTCTTCGCCTTTCCGACATAGATCACCTTCCCGGCGGCGTCCTTATGCTGGTACACACCGGGCTTCGTCGGGAGTCCTGCCACCTTTCTTTCCAGATCAATGGAAGGGGGCTCTTGGTTCACGTCACTCATTCGTTGCAAATTAGGGGATGAATCGAAAACCCTTGATCATTACCCTGGTGTTGATGTCATGTGCCACAACGCCCCCTACCAACGATCTCCAATGGAAGACCGATGACCGGCTCTACGACGTCGTACAACGATTCGCCGCGGCAGAGATCGATACCACGGTGGCCATCGAGGCAGAGTTGCAGCAGAGCATCACCGACGCCCGTCGGGCTGAATTGATCAATGTTTGTGGGTTGAAGGTGCTTGACCGATTCGACAGTACGGCCATGATGGTCGCGCCGTCGAAAAGTCTCCCCTGTTTGGCGAAGCAGGCAGAATTCAAGTCATTTCGAATGGTACCGGCCTGGTCGCCCGACCTATAGGGGGCGTATCTTTGCCGGACACATGGAGGGAGCATGGCGGAGAAGCAACGAGATGTGATCACGTCGATCGAAGAGGTCGCCAAAGAGCTGAAAGAGGCCGCGGCCTTTATCGGAAAACGGGTCATCAATCGAGAAGAAGTGATCGAACAGGCGATCTGTGCGTTGTTGACGGCAGAGCACATGCTGTTGCAATCCCGCACCGGCGCCGGCAAATCCTTGTTGGCCGAACAGATCTTTAGCATGTTCGAAGGGGCGAAATTGTTCCGCGTCCAGGCGAGTAAGGAACAGCAGCCGGATACCTACTTTGGCGGACTTGACCTCGAGCAGCTCAAGACCGGACGTATCCTCCACAATACGACCGGGTCGTTGGTCGAAAGCGAATTCGGCTTTATCGATGAGATCTTTGATGCCAACGACTTTACCTTACGCGCGTTGTTGTCGCTGCTCAATGAGCGACGTCTGATGCGCGGCATCCAAAACGTCCCCTCTCCCCTGCACACGGTCATCGCCGCAACGAACTATCTGCGTGTTTCAGAGGTCACCGAGGCGCTGCTCGACCGTTTTATGTTCAAAGCTGTGATCTTGCCGGACAAAGACCCGTTCATTCAGTATAAGATCTCACAACGGTACCTCGTCCATGGCGGTCGTACAGCCGAACCGCCGAAACGGATCTCGTTCGACCGATTGAAGCACCTCAATCAGATCGTGCGTGGCGAAGCGGATGACTTCACCATCGAGGTCACGAACGAACTGCTGTACTTCACGAACATCACGATACGTCACTTCGAGTTCTTGCGCAACCGTCAGATCCGCGATACCAAGACGCAGGGTGCCGGTGGCGACTTCTATATCTCGCCACGTACGCAAGCAAAGTCCCTGGACCTGTTGCGCGCTCTTGCAATGCTGAAGGGACGGACCTTTGTCGCACACGAAGATGTCAGCCGATTGTACTTCATCTTTGCGACCGTAGGACTCCCGGAAGAGATCGCACTCTTCAAGAAGGCTTATCAAACAGTCCTGAATTCGCTGACCGCTTCTCGTGGATTCGATCAGGTCACCGTGCTGCTCGACTATACCGACATTCTCGAGGCGATCCGAAAAGAGCCATCGATGATGACGAAACCGTTATCACAGTTCGGCGATTCGCCGGTCCGCCGAACCTTCTTTGAATGGGTCAAGGAGAAGTTTGGTGCCGAGCAGCCACAGGATCAGAACCGCTTGATGCTTGAACAGTTCCTCAAAGACTTCGTCCCCGTCTGCGACGAGGTCCGTGAACTCAAACATTCGGTGGAGACCACGTTGGCACAAACACTGATCGTGGTAGAGCGCGAACTGAACAGAGCGCAGTAACCTCATGTCGCGCCACCTGATCGAGGTCTCCCCGTTCTTCTCCCGCATGGAGGAATTCGGCTTCTTCGATACCGTCGAAGATCATCTCCCGGCCGAGTTCACACTCATCTATGAGATCGCACGGATCATCGAAGATCAGACTACCGAGATCGCCCGCGCCTTGGCGCCGGTCTTGGCGCTTGAAGACCATACGGACAAGGATAACGATCTAGAGCAGTTGCTCGTACCGAACGTTCCGGAAGCAAAAGAATACGAAGCCGACCTGATTCGGAGCGTCACAGAAGTCCGATACATCTATCCGTACCAGTTCTTGCTCCCGGAGAATGTCTTCCTACAACGTCTAGCAGAACGGTCGCTCTGGATGCCGCGCCCACGCTCGCCGCGCAACTTCCGGTATCAGACCGAAAGTGATCGATTTGCACCTGACGACAGAAAACAGAAGGTCTACATCTTGTTCGATACGTCGTTGTCGATGCAGCAACACTATCGGATCCACTTGGCAAAGTCCATCGCCTATCTGTTCCTGAAGCAGAATCAGCGCGAGCTTGGCACGATCTTCTTTCGAACCTTCGATCTTGAGATCGGTGAACTGAAGACGGCACGCGACATTCCGGGCTTCGACCAGTTGATCAGTGATGTGATGCACATCAAGGCCATTGGCAACGGCACATCGATGCAGAAGGCGCTGCAAACGGCCATTGACGACATTTCACACGAGAGCCAGCTGTCGCAGGCGCAGATCCTGGTCATTACCGACGGTGTTGCTCACATCGACATCGAGAGTCTGCGTGAACAAATGGGCGAGCATATCATTGTCAATACCGTCAAGATCGGTCATGCACGCATGATCGTTGACGCCAAGGTCATCCAGGATCAGGTCTATCAAAGCAACAGTGAAGATGCCGTTCGACTCCGTGATCTGTTGCACCAAAAGAAGGATGTCGAATCTGGCCTATCAACGGCGGCCGGAAAGATGCGAGCCGATGCACTGAAGAGTCAGCTTGGCCTACTTCAGAAACAGATCGATCACGTGATGGAACGACTTGGCGTGCAGGTCACCGAGCAGTATGGATTGGAGATCCAACGACTCAGCAAGACCTACGTCGAGATCGATGACATCCCGGCAGAGAAGATGTTCTCTTTCCCGGAAGAAAAGGTCCGAGAACTCGAAGACCTTGCCGAAGCCCTACTTGAACAGTTACGCGAGGAACATCAGGTCGAAGACATCAAACGCGCTGCGGTCCTGTATGACCATCTCTACTTGTTGATGCAGTACAACAAGATCGATGCTCCACGTCTCGAAAAGGCCGCTAAAGAGCTCGAGGAAATGCTCGACCAGATCCTCAACAAGCCCACCGCTGATGCGGGCGACGTTTCGATCTCCGACATGGAGCGCATGCGGCTTCGCAACATGCTCGAAGGCGGCATCGGCTCAAAGCGCCTTTCACTCGGCACGCTCGTGCGCATGTTGTGGATCAAACTCAAACGTTGGTTCGCGATGCGACGACAGATGCGTTCGTTTGCGGCGATGACCGGCAAGATCATCAAACGCCGACGCTGATCATTCTTCGGCTTTGAGCGCGACCGAAGCCCGCCCGACGGAGTGGTATTCGAACCCTTCAGCCAGCATCTCGTCAAGAGCAAAGAGATTGCGTCCATCAAAGATCAACGGTCGCACCATCAGCTCCTTCACCTTAGCAAGATCCGGGTTGCGGAATTCATTCCACTCCGTGGCGATCACCAAGACGTCAGCATTGGGCAGGATCTCATACATCGAGGTACCATAGACGATCCGGTCACCATAGATCCGTTTCGTGGTCTCTTGAGCTTCAGGGTCGTAGGCTCTTACCGTCGCGCCAGCGCCTAGCAGTGCATCGATCACGGCAAATGCCGGTGCTTCGCGGACATCATCCGTGTTGGGCTTGAAGGCCAGCCCCCACAACGCGATCTCACGGCCGGCAAGTTTACCGTCGAAGCGATCTTTGATACGTTGCACAAATCGCTCCACCTGGTCGTGGTTGACCTTATGGGTGGCTTCGATGATCTCAAGTGGCGTACCAGCTTCGCGTGCCGCATGAATGATGGCTTTGACATCCTTCGGGAAGCAACTGCCGCCATAGCCGATGCCGGCAAAGAGGAAGCGAGGTCCGATCCGCTCATCCGCTCCCATACCTAGACGTACCTGTTCGATGTCGGCGCCGACTGCTTCGCAATATTCCGACAGATCGTTCATGAATGAGATCTTCACGGCGAGGAAGGCATTGGCAGCGTATTTGGAGACCTCTGCGCTGCGCTCATCAAAGACCAGGATGGGTTCGCCACCGCTGACGAACGGCGCATACAGATCACGCATGATCTGTTCAGCGTAGGGATTGGACGTGCCGACGACGACACGATCGGGCTTCATGAAATCTTCAACGGCGAAGCCTTCACGCAGAAACTCCGGGTTGCTAACGACGTAGACCTCGCGGTCAGGCGCATGATCGCTGAACACCTTTGCAACACGCGCCGTCGTCCCAACTGGCACCGTGCTCTTGTTGACCACGATGCGCGGTTCCGAGATATTCAGCTCATTGAGGAGTTCAGAGACTCGCTTCGCCGTCGCCATGACCTGTGCAAGATCTGCAGCACCGTCCTTACCCGGCGGCGTCGGCAGACAGAACATCAAGATCGAACACGTCGATACTGCTTCTGCAAGATCCAGCGTGAAGGAGATGCGCCCTTCCCGGATACTGCGCTCTAACACATGTTGAAGGCCGGGTTCGTAGATCGGGATCTCTCCCTTACGCAGACGCTCGATCTTCTGCGGGTCCACATCCACACAAATGACGGTATTACCAACGTCGGCCAAACACGTTCCGGTCACCAGGCCAACGTATCCGGTACCGATCACTCCAATGCGATAGGACATGTGATGTTCTTATAGATTCATGGTCAGAGCACGAAGTACGAAAATAAGGATGAGGAGTATGGTGACGAGGATCGCCAGTTTCACCAATTTTTTGACGATCGACAGCACGAGCCCCGTCACTAAGATCCATACAAGGACCTTGAAGGGGGCGGCCAGTGCCTCATACCATGAAAGGATCTCATCCATCACGAACCTCGGAACACAAAGGTGATGGTGCCTTCCATCTCCTGGTCGTTATTCAGCTTGTTAAATCTCCACCGCTTCATAGCGTTGATCGCGGCTTGGTCCGCTGCCGGGTCACCGCCGCGTCGCACGGGCAACACAAAGCTTACGCTGCCGTCCGGCCGGACGCGGAACTTCAGTTTGACTTCGGTATTCCGCACGCCCGACGGAAAGGTTGGCATCACTTTGTTCAGCACGATTCGGTTCCCTCCGCCTCCCCAGTCGATGTCGCCGTAGCCCAAGCCCTTGCCCTTGCCGCTGCCGGCCCATCCGATGCCCGTGCCATCGTCAGATCCCGAAGAGCTGCCGATCGTTCTGTCGGCGGCATCGGCCGTTTGATCGGGCTTCCCTCTTGAACCCACGTCTGCGACGGGCTTCAAATTCGTGGCTTGGGTTGGATCGGACGTTGCCTTTCCAGATCGCGCCGATGCGGCCTTCTGTGCGTCCTGAAGAGGGTTCTGTGCATCTTGGCCTTTGAGGGCCTTTCCCTCAGCCGTAAGGTTTCCCTTTCGTGCCCCAGTACCGTCACCTTCACCAAAGATCAGCAATGTCACAGGTGTTGACTTTGGTAGCGGATACGGGTCCGGTGGCTCAACCTTGGTGCACATGGAAACGAGCATGACGATCGACAGAAACACCATAGCTGCCCCATAGCCCTTGAAGGCATTCGGGCTCCAAATGAATTGGATCTGAAAGGATGGTGTTTCTTCGCGGTATCTCATCGGATGCGTGCTATCCACGGCTCACGGAAGCCAAGTCGCAGTGCTTCTGATTCGGCTTGCTCTCTCGTCGAGAACTGTCCAAATCGCACACGGTACCAGGACTCCCCTTTGATCTTTTGTTCAGTGACGTAGGCGTCCGAAACGTTCTTTGCCCTGAGGGATTGCACCCATTCCTCGGCATCGTCGCGCGATGGGCTGGAAAAGACTTGTACAACGAAGAGCTGGCCAGAAGCCTTTGGCGTTGGTTTCACGTCTACCTTCGGTGTCGGTTTCACGTCTACCTTCGGTGTCGGTTTCACGTCTACCTTCGGTGTCGGTTCTATCGCATCGGCGGCACTATCGCCAAAGAGGGCTTCAAGTGCCTCTGCTTCGTGCACGATCGTCGTGTCGGTGACCGCTAGGTCGTCCGCAGGAGGAACCGTCACGGCACTGTCAACAACCGATGCCGGTAGAGAACCTTCTTTGGCAAAGAAGGCCTCTTCCTCTGCTGTTGGGAGCGTAAGCCAATAGATACCGCCACCGATCACAGCAGTAAGCAACACGACCGCTGACAGGACACCAAACCAAAACAATGCCCCCTTCCCCTTCTTTGTTGCAGGAGGAGGTGGTGTCGGTGCAGGTGTAGGAGCGGGTGTTGGGGTTGGGGGTGGCGTCGGAGACGCCAAAAAACCATCTTCCGGTTGGTCATCAAAACCGGTGTCGTCCCACGTTGGATCTTGCGTAGCCATATTAAAACTTCCAGGTGATTCCGCCGGTGATAAAAATACCTCTCTCTTGATAGCCCTGCCACAGTTCCATCGTACTGCCGAGAAGATTTGCTCCCCTGAGAAAGACGTCGAGATCCTTCTTGATCTCGTAGGAAGCACGCAGACGCAGATCGAGATATCCGGAGAGGACGAGTCGATTCTCAACGTCTGCATAGCGGTCGCCTACGTAGAAGAGATCCAACGTCGTGGTCAACGGGATCGACCAGGTCCGTTCGTAGCCGACCATGACCTTGAAGGGGGCGATGTACGGCGTTTGTTCCCCATCAGAGACCGAAGAAGAGGTCATGGCAACGTTTGCCAGAAGCAGGTCCGCCGTCGTCACAGCATATCGCGCATCTGCGATCGCTTCGATGGTCGTTGTGGTTCGATAGTCAACAATGAAGGATCCGCGATCTGCAGAACGCCAAACAAGATCACGATCCGTTTGACGTGCGGCGATCGATCCAACAACATCCAGTCGTGGATGCGGATGCCACTGAAGCGCGCCTTCCGCACTGAAGACGTCGTACGGCATGTCGATCGTTACGGTGTCAGAGGTATACGGATTGATGCGAAGCAGATCATTGAGGTTGATCGGACGGAGTCCGGAACCTACACGTGCTGAGATCGTGACGTTGTGTGACGACGTCCATGCAGCGCCGACATCGATACGTGCACCGAACCGATCCTCTTCTCGTGTTGACGTGGCCCACTGAAGACCAACGGCACCCGTGACCGAGAATGAGTTCGTGATGGATCGTGCCTTGCCCCCTATCATCGTATAGGGATAGCCATTGCCGTCAAAGGAGCGAAGACGGAGATCAATGGTGCCGCCGAGATCCCAATCGCTGACGCGTTGTTCGAGATCCAGGAGTCCTTGGAGGCCATTGTCGGAAACACTCTTGTCATTGTTCGATAGAGAGCGTGAGGACCATGCAGCCGAACCAACGTATCGAAGTCCTTCATACGTGCCATCAGTTCGAACGCCGGCATCAAATTGAAAGACGGATCGATCCGGTGCGGAAGAGTCGGCAAAGAGTCGGTATGATCGCTGGCCGACACCCAGGTCTACCTCAGTGGTGCTTCCTGCAAAGAACAGGAACTGTTCCGGAGCTACGTAGGTGCTGAGAGCATCGATGCCCCACGAAGCGTACTCTGAGCCATCGACCCATCCCGAGCTGGATTCATATCCTCCGTGAAGATCAATGGCGTAGTTGTCGGCATTGAAGCCGTATCCAAGATCGATGGCCGGCGTCAAGTAAGCACCGATGCTCGCTTCAACATATCCTGGCCAGGTGGCCAAGCCGCGTTGATAACGTGGCAATGGCGTTGGTGCAACTTGCGGAAGCGGGAGTTTCTCGATCGGATTCAGTGAGTCAAGTCGTTCAGTGGACAACAACGGTGGCCGTACCGGGGCCTGTTTTGCACCACCCGGAATGTCGACCTGTTGTTTACCCGTCACGATGAACTCGGGCAACTCGATCGGTTGATTTGGGGCCGGAGGTGTTGGTGTCTGTTGAGCAACAAGAACAACTGAGGCAGGCCCGAACAAGGCACCTACCACGATGAGCCCGAACAGATATCGGAGGAACCGTTTCATCGACGTTTCCTCCCCAATCGATCAATGCGAGCTTTCGCGGTCTTTCCGTAATCATCATCCGGACGAAGTTCCATGACGATGCCATAGACCTCTTTGGCCTTCTCGATCTCCGTCGTTTGCTCGTAGCATCCGCCAAGGGCGAGAAGACTTAGGGTGTACCAGTCCTCATTGCCGGCGAATTCGACTCGAACACGTTCGAATAAAGGAATGGCTTCACTCCATCGTTTTTCACGGGCATATAGATCACCGTACTCATACAGCGCATTGGCAGCGATCATGGGATCGGTGGTCGTCCGCACAAGTACGGCCAGCTCTTGCCGTGCACTGTCGGGAAGGCGGTTCTTTCTGTAGTACTGAGCGATCTGATACCGCGCCTGATCTCCATACTCTGTTGCAGGATATCGGTCGGCAGTCTCCCGATACAGATGAACAGCTCGGACGGAATCCCCGCGCATGCGCGAGATCGTAGCACGTTCAAAACCGGCTTGTGAGGCGATGGCCGTGTCGGACGGATACGATTTGACGATCACCGCATAGATCGAATCTGCCGATGTGGCATTGGCACGGGCATCATAATACTGGGCGAGCTCAAGTTTGCTGCTGCTCACAAACGAACTCGTTGGGTGCTTGAGCTCCAGCTCCTTGAACGTCGAAAGTGCCTGGGGCAGATCATCCATCGTCAAGAAGGACTTCCCAAGCAGATACATCGCTTCATCTGCACGTTCTGCCCCGGGATGCTTTTGAATGTACGCTTGCAACTCTGAAGCAGCACTTGCATAGTTCTTGCCGGAATAGAAGATCTCGGCCTTTTTGAAACGAAACTCCTCTGCCATCGCAGAGCTCGGATTGGCCTCGATCACTTCGTCGGCTACAGCAAGTGCGCCATCGGTGTCGCCCATTCCCATCAACGCCAGCTGAAGACTCTTTGCAGCTTCGATAGCAAGCGGATGTGAGGGGTAACGCGAGATGACTTGACGATAACTGGAGAGTGCAGCATCGATGTTGCCAAGATTGTACTCGGCGTCTGCCATCGTATACAGTGCACGAACGGCATGATCTCCATCCGGGTATGCTTCAAGGAGGCGGCGGAATTCTGCGATCGCCCCTGCATCGTCACGCTGTTGAAACGCGATCCAACCAAGCAGGAACAAAGCATCATCCGCAAGTCGACGTGATGAATGTGCAGCAACGAACGATCGAAGACGAGACGCCGATTCCTCCAACGCTCCGGCACGATAAAGCGACTCACCGGCTTGATATCCGGCGTACAGACCTTCAGGTGCTTGAGGCCCCCTGCGAGCGGCCTCTTCGTATTGTTTTGCCGCTGCTCGATACTGTTTTGTGATGTAGAGCCCATCGCCACGGCGAACCAGGGCTTCGACCGCATACCGCGACTTGGGATAGGTGCTTAGAAGATCGCCGAAGGCATCAACGGAACGTGTGAAATTTCGACGTCGAAAGTAGGTCCACGCTAAGCCGTACATCGCTTCTTCTCGACGTGGACTGGCTGTTTGTGAAAGAACGATCTCCTCGTACAGTTCTTCAGCGTTCTTGAGCAGATCAGCCCGATACATCGACTCCGCAAGCCAGAATGTCGCCTCACTCCGATCTGGATGGTCGGGGTGATTCGCAAGGAAATCTGTGAGGGTCACGATGGCATTTCTGGTATCATTGGCTTGAACCAGACTGATACCGCGTTTCAAACGTGCTTCGGCAAGGTAGCGCTCTTTGCGCGGAACAAAGGCCGGATCGGCCTTTTGTGCAAGTTGTTCTACACGTAGATACACATCAGCGGCTTGGCGCCATCGTTGATCTTCAACATGCACCGCGCCGAGGAGAAGTCCGGCTCTGATCGTGGTCGACGCATCAGAGGAAGAACGTTCTGCTTTCTCAAGATAGGTCCTCGCCTGTTCCGTGCGACCTTCGAGATAGGCGATCTGACCCAGCTCTACCAACGCTTGCGCTTGAAACGGATAATCACTTCGAGTTGCGAGATCTCCGTACGCATTACCTGCCTCTTTCGATCTTCCACTGCGTTGAAGAGCAACGGCACGATATAACAAGGCCTGCTGTCGCAGTGGGTCAGATTCATCGACGACCATGGCCAGTACACTATCGCAATGGAGCAGACCAGTTGTTGGATCATTCAAGTTCAGTGATGCAAAGCCAGAGATCAAGTGCACCAGCGGTCGATACTCCGAGACCTTGAAGGTTTCCAGGAAGCGTTGACAGGTATCCCGTCCGAGGTCAAAACGGCCTCGCATGACCATTGCCGATGCTCGGATGACCAACACCTGCGATAACTGTGTGGAATCAACACCCACGGCCTCGATACCGCTTACGGCATCGATCGCACGCTCAGGCTGCCGTTGCCGAAGCTGGACTTGCGCTTCACGGATGCGGGCCACGAGCGCCGTGTTCCGATATCCATAGGTAGCACGCACCTGACGGTACGCCCCGATCGCTTCCGTAAGATCACCGTTTCGTTCATAGACCTGACCAATGGCAAACACAGCATCATCGGCGTATTCGCCTTCCGTGTCAGCAGCGATACATGAGCGGAATGCGGCGATCGCCTCACTGTGCAGCCCCATACGTGCTTGGGTCGCCCCCTGCCAAAATCGAACGAGATGTTCAAGGTCCTGGTAGACCGTATCGTGACGTCGATCGCGATCAACACGGGCCGCATCTCCGGCTTGTGACAGGACATTTGCAGCGACGTGGTCATCATGAGCTTCGATAGCGGCAAGTCCTCGTTCTGCGAGCGCAAAGGCATGCAATGAGGAGTTCGGTCGGTCCCGCTCGAACCGTTCCAACGTAGTACGAGCGTTGGAAGGATGCCCATAGAGACGCTCAACGTCGGCGTTCAAGAACGGCACACGGTCGATCGCCGATGAACGTTCGGCTGAGGACCGCAGTGCCCGTAGTTCGGCGTGGGCACGACGCACCATCCCCTCTTCGACCATTCGATGTATCGAACGGTCTTCAAGAGAAACGAGATCATATGGATGTGGGACGATCTGGGCCGACAGGTGCTGGACCAGCAATATCGCCAGTCCCGCGACGGCACCGAACCATCGTAGGGGGCGTGGGCTCAACCCGATATCCTCTTCCGAAAAATGCTGCACGGCAAACTTACAAACGGCGCAGATGAGGTCTCGACCGTAGTTTTGTGGCATGACCGACGAACGCCACGAAAAACCCGTGTATCAGGTGCTGCTGTATTATCACTTCACCAAGATCGATGATCCGGAGTCCGTTACTCAACAACATCGCGACCTCTGTGAACGCCTAGAACTACGCGGGCGCATCCTGATCGCCCCCGAGGGGATCAACGGAACAGTCTCAGGTTTGGCCGATGCCTGTCGTGCCTACATGGATGCCGTCCATGCTGACCCAAAGTTTTCCACAATGACCTTTAAAGTCGACGACGTCGACGGTCATGTCTTCCGCAAGATGTTCGTCCGCGTCAAAAAGGAGCTTGTGACGTTTCGCGCCGACCTACCGTCGGACCCAACCGTCCGCACCGGACAACACCTCTCCCCGGCACAATTCCACGAGATGTTGAAGCGTGACGACGTGTTATGCATTGACGGGCGCACGGACTATGAGTTCGACCTCGGTCATTTCAGAGGTGCGATCCGCCCCGATTGCGACTCATTCCGTGAGTTCCCTACCTGGATCCGCGAACACCTCGCCGATCAAAAAGACACACCGATCCTCACCTATTGCACCGGCGGCATCCGCTGCGAGAAGCTGACCTCATTCATGCTCGCTGAAGGATTCAAGAATGTCTACCAACTCGATGGTGGCATCGTCAGTTATGGAAAAGATCCCACGGTGAAGGGGGCGTTATGGGACGGACTCTGCTATGTCTTTGATGAGAGGATCTCCGTACCGATCAACCACACGGATGATCGCAAGATCGTCGGGCGTTGTCACCATTGTGGTCAGCCAACTGAGCGCTATGTCAACTGTGCCAACTTGGATTGCCATAGGCAGCACCTCTGCTGCGAACAGTGCGAAGAACGATGGGCACGATCATGCTCTGAAGAGTGCATGCATGCTGAGCGTCATGAGCTTCTTGGCGTTTGATCAAGCAACCTAACGGCACAAAAAGAAAGAGGCGGTGACCCGGAAGGTCACCGCCTCTTTTTGTATCAGGCTACGATTTAGCGGACGATGCTGACCGGTGCCGTTGCGATCTCGCCGTTATTGGCAAGAACAAGCGTGTATGCTCCGGAGGCAAGGTTAGCGACGGAGAGGTCTACACTATGCAGACCAGCCGAAAGCTCACCGTTGTGCAGCGTTGCCACAGTGCGGCCTTCTGCGTCAACAAGCGTGATCATCGCGTTGCCTGCAGTAGCTACCATGACCTCAACGATCGAGGTGCTGCGGACCGGATTGGGGGATACGCTGTTGATGGACAGATCGTTGCTGCTGCCACCGATCACGACCTGCACATCACCGGATGTTGCCATTGAACCATCGCGGTCAACGCTAACGAGGCGGTAGAGGTAGGTGCCGGTTTCCAGACCACGGTCGATCGTGCTATAATCACGACGCTCGGTGGAGTTTCCGGCAGCCGTGACCGTAGCGACAGGTTCATACACATCGTCGTTATGGCCAGCAATAGCTGCACCTGCCACCTTGGCGCGTTCAACAACGAAGTGGTCGGCATTTTGCTCAGAAGCAGTTGCCCAGAACACGTCAACGTTGTTGCCGCGAGCCTTTGCGTCAAAGGCGACGAGTTCAACCGGAACGACCGTGCCACCATTCTTCTCGAAGAAGTCGATCGTACCGCGCAAAACGCGATCGATACCGGTGGTCATGCCGGAATAACGCCAGTGACGCCAGTCGACGCCGAGGTATACTACGTTCGTGGTGAGTGACGACGAAGCGGAGCCCATCAATGAGTCGTTCGTTTGGCGATCACCGCGGAGGTAGACATAGGCCGGGAGAGCGAGACCACCTGTCGTCTGGTCCGAGTACATCCGGACCAATGCAGGATTCGGTACGGCATCACCAGCGAAGCCGGTAGCCGCAACGGTCTCAACAGAACTACGTGCGATAGCATCACCGCGAACGCGCTTGCCGTCATAGTTAGCTCCGGTCGGAACCGGTGTTCCAGGGCTCAGATTCGCCACGCGCAGAACCGTATTGATGAACATTTCATCGTTGATGACGTTCATTCCAACGTGCTGACGTGGATAGTTCTGACCGCTTACGGCAAGGTTCTTCTTCTCGATCGAATTGCCTGCCGACATGTAGGCACGCAGGTCACGACGCTCAAAGCGCGAGAACGCGTTCATGTCACTAGCCCAGAAGAGCGAGCGATACAGGGTGTAGTCAACAGCACGCTCTTCCCACGACAGACGATCGAACACATCGTAGTAGCGATAGCTCGCGTTATTCATGAATCCTAATCGGTTCAAACCGGTGATCACGCTGTCGGAGTTCAAACGGCCAACGATCGTATTCTGTGCCGGTGACCCGACAAGTGACGTGCCTGCATTTTCAGAAGAAATCAGGATGCGTGAATCTGCCTTACGGAGATAAAAACGGACAACCTTGGAGAACGTGTTGTTCGCATTGTTCTCGTCGAAGGATACCGTGACCTCGATCTTGTTCAGCGGTGTAACATTCGCCGTCATCATGGAGAAACGTGACGGTGCGGTATAGCCCACCAGTTCAGCATAGGTCTGCGGTGCAAAGTTCTCGATGCCAAAATTGACCACAGCCTCAGTGCCGGCATTGATATTGATCTTCACCGTCTTATCTACGACAGGTGTGGTGCTGAACAGCGGAGTCGTAAGACCAGCATTGTTCGATGCAGCCGTCTCATTGTAGATCCGAACGCGAACATCAACGTTGGTCTGTGAGAGACCACCGCTATTCCGAACGAGTGCACTGACATCGACCGGCGCGGCCGTCATGATATACTCAGCATCGCTGTTCTGTCCAGTGGATGCCTTGTATGACGACGGCTTGAGGATCGTCACAACTTCAAGGTCCTTGACGTATGTACGGCCGTCGAACTCATCGGCACCGAGATCGCGAAGCTGTCCTGCCGCACCACGCTGCTGTCCGTCGATATCTGTAGTGATACCACTGACCGTCTCACCGCGATTGCTCAGGATCGAACCGATCGGTGCCGGGTTGCTCTTGACGCGAAGTGCCTGCTTCGGAGCAATACCCGTATAGGCAAGGTCGCCAGCGACATTGCCCGTCACTGAATTGAGATCGCGTCTTGTCCAAGAACGCCATTGCGACATGGTCTTGAACTCGTCTTGGCTGCCCGTGCTGACGATCTCTGAGTTTGATGTGATCTCGATGAATCGAGCGAAGCTGGCGTTGCCAAGCTGGTACGCGTTGCGATCGCAGTTGAGAGCAAGCGGATCGTTACCGTCCGTCATCTGCGTTCCTTGATAGAGCAACGCCGAGTGACTAAATGAGGATGCGTTCGACGTACCCTCCATGACGATCGCGTTGTTGCGTACAAAGGTCTTGCCACCATGCTGAATACCCAGACCTGCAACGAGACCGCTGCCGGAAAGGTTGTCATTGTTCATGACGATCGTGTTGTTCACAACACGATCACCCGTGGTGAAGTAGTTCTCCATGCCGGCAGCAGGCGTCAGGATCTGATTGATACCTGTCAATGTCGTGCTGCGCTGCGTCATCATGTGAACACCGGCGAGGTTAGCCGTCACAGATGAGCGGCGAATACCCCACACGGTGTTATTCGATACCGTAGCATATTCAGTTCCATCTGGGAAGATGGCATTACCGCCGGTATTGCCGATCGATGGGAAGATGTTGCGAACCTGCTCCACAACGATACCACGGGCCCAGGAGTCACCAAGAACACTTGAGATCTCATTCGCATTGATGTTCAAGCGGATGTTGTGGTAGCGATCGACACCGCCAGCGCGGATACCTGCTGCATCAACACCGGTTCCACCGGTTGCGCCGGTGCCGATGTTATAGATGCGGTTGCCGGCGATCTCAGCATCTTGCTCATAGGCAACAAAGATGCCTGCGCGACGGCAGTCAGAGATCTGGTTGTTGCGGATCTTGGTGTTCTCGTTGTAATACGTGCGGAACTCGTTCACGCCACCCTTGATCGCAAGACCGATACCAAAGGTCGTGATACCGTAACCAAAGCCGCTGATCTCGTTGTTCTCGAACACATTACGTGCACCGATGACTGTATCAAGACGTTCGGAGTTGTTACCGCTCGGACCTGACGGTAGCTTTTGACGGCTAACGATACCTGCGCTGTACGTCTGTACTTGACCAGCAACGGTACGAACATCAGGTTGGAATTGGAACAGGTTGAAACCGTAGATGATCGTCGGAAGCGACGTTGCATACGACGGCGTCACTCCTGGAGCATTGCGGATAACACAGTTTTTGATCTGGATGTCCTGCGAACCGTCTCCAAGGTAGAACGGAGCGCGGAATTGTGACGTTGTATTCAATTGGAACACCAGTGCCTTCTGTTGGCCACCATCAAAGATGAATCCACCACCGGAGTTATTCCACCGCGGATCGCGTGAGAACTCGGGCTGAATGGCATTCGGATTTGATGCCTGATTTGCTTGACCGAACAAGAAGCCGATGCCACTGTTCGAAGGAGCATTGAGTGTGACCACAACACTACCCTTGCTCAGCGAACGCTCAAGTGTCGGCTTGAAGGTGATGGTGTTGGTCGCACTGGCACCGATGATACGTGTTGTGAGATCAAGTGCCGGTCCGGTACCCGCAATGTTGCCGATCGAATAGGTCGCATCCGTAAGCTCGAACGTCACCGGACCCGACACGCCCTTGAGGTACAAGTCGTTAGCTGCATCGAGGAAGGTAAGGTAGTTACGTGCCTGACCAGCCTTTGCTGTGCCAATGGTATACGTGCCGGACAGATTCGAAGAGATCGTAAAGACCTGACAAACTTGGTTGTTGTTTGTGATCGGGTCGCCAGGATATTCTGTTGTCAAGCAGACTTCATATTGTCCTGCAGCCGGAGGCGTGAATGCCGGGAATTCAACACCGGCGATGTTGTTCGGAACTTCAGCACCAACGTCAGAAACAACGACAAGTTCATTATAAATGCGATTCCGGTTTGGCAACTGGAAGATCTCCATGCGAACAGGAATATCCGTCAAGTCAAGGATCCCGCCGTTGACGATCGTACCGATCGGCCGGAACGGACGATTGGCGTAATACGTGTCAACTCCGTTTGGTTTGGCGATCGCACCGGCTGAGACCTCCTCATTGTAGAGGGTCTGGAACACATGTGACGTGCCAGATCTTGGGAGGCAGTCGTTGACACTTTGTTGGTCGATAGCATTGACGAGTTCAGTACACACATCAACGGTCCACTGATCAACATCCAGCGAGTTGAAATTCGAAAAATCGATCGTCGCCGATTGACCAGTTGCAAGATTCCCCGTCCAATCAACAGTGTCACGCCACATTTCCTGTCCGTT
This sequence comes from uncultured Hyphomicrobiales bacterium, assembly GCA_964467455.1. Classification (GTDB taxonomy): domain Bacteria; phylum Bacteroidota; class Ignavibacteria; order Kapaibacteriales; family Kapaibacteriaceae; genus OLB6. The sequence goes on from CAYXQJ010000001.1 coordinate 213,624, forward strand.
TGACTCACGGCGGACCACGGCGATCGAGCGGGTGTCCGTCACATTGTTCAGGCCAACGTTTTGGATCGCAATGGAAACCGGGATCGGCACACCGCGTGGGTACTTTCTTGGAATGGCAAGCGGTGATCGGATCAACGACGTTGCAACGTCATTCGGGAAGGCAACGATAAACGCCTTCTGCCAATTTTGTGAATATCCCGGGATCGAGAAGGTAGCTTCCACTCGATACGACCCACCAACCGCATTGGTGAGGTCCAGTGAGCCGTTAGACTGGGCAAGCGGACCTGTTGCCTCGTTCATCGTGTAGGTGAACAGTTGTGATGCTGAAGCAACGTGTGTGATCGTTGTGTTTCCACCTTGACGCGCCTGATACACAACGTTCGTGCTTGGAAGGGGGCCTACGATGCGATACGTAAGCTGGATGGTCTGACCTGCCGTTTGACGGAAGGTCAACGACGGTTTTGGAAACGCAGCGCTTGAACCATCATAGACGGATCCTGCACGTAGAATGCGTCGCGGGTCTACATCATCAGGGAACGACTGCTCGATACCGGCCAAGACACCGATGCGCATGGTCGGACGGACGTTGACGTTACCGTACCCTACAGCCGTATTGCAGTAGTTGGCACCATCGGCATAATAGTAGCTCATCGGGAAGTACGGATTATCGATTCCCGTCTGACCAAAGATGGCGATCTGAACGGTCGGGCCAATGGTGGAGTAACCACCTCGGTACGAACAGATCTCATACTGCAGATTCGATACACCATCCCACATGAAGGGTGTGTCGAATTTGAATTCATACCATTTGCCGGTCATCCCGTTCACTGTAACAGCGGAGCCCGGGATCGAAGCATACACGGGCACGGTCCATCCACCACGGGAGAATACCGTAGTGAAATTCGTCGTATTCATTGGTACCGCGCCGGTTGTTGCCGTGGTAGTCCGCATACGGATCGAGATGTCTCGACTCGGGAAGGTTGCCGTATTCGCGGTAACAAAGAATGCAAACGACTCGATGAGCCCCGGGGAAACTCCCGCGGTCTGGAGGTCCGTGCGTTTGATGATGAATTGACGGCGTTCGGTCCAATACCAGTCGTCGATGGGGTTTAGATAGCTTGTAGCGGCAGCTGTTGTGTAGCCACTACCAGCTAATCCATTGTGTCCCAAGATGTAATAGACCTGCGACGTTGCTTGCTGCGCCATCGCGAACAAGGACAACAACGCAAGCACCACCACACCTGAAGAATTGCGAATCAGTCGGTTCATATGCACCGTCCTGTGATAAATAATTGTATTGAAATTGTAACTCAATTGCGAATGCGTGTTGCGTCAACAATGCTCTCGCACTTAGAACCAACAGGTTATATCACGCAAAGTTACACCCTTAAACTTAAATGCCCGGTTTTTTACACCGTGCCTTGTCCGAAACCGAATAAGAAGGGAGCAGGTTCCAACTCGCCCCTTTCCGTGGTAAATTGAAGGATGGAGTTGTATGATCAGGTACAGGAAACCGTCACGGCCTTGCAAAAGGTCATCCCGAGTAAGCCATTGACGGCCATAATCTTAGGCACTGGCCTCGGTGGTTTGGTGAACGAGATGCAGGTAACTGCATCCATTGAGTATGACAACATCCCCCACTTCCCGGTCTCTACCGTTGAATCACATCATGGAAAGCTCCATGTTGGGACGCTCGAAGGGAAGGACGTCATTGCCCTCCAAGGGCGCTTCCACCAGTACGAAGGCTACTCTCTGCAACAAGTCACCTTCCCGGTACGAGTGCTCAAGATGCTTGGAGTGAAGAACCTGATCGTTTCCAATGCCTGCGGCGGGATGAATCCTCTGTACAGGCGGGGAGACGTGATGATCATTGACGACCATATCAATCTGCTGGGCGATAATCCACTTGTTGGACCTAACGATGACCGGTTCGGCCCCAGATTTCCCGATATGAGCGAGCCGTATAGCCGTGATCTGATCGCCTTGGCCGAAGAAGCAGCGCTCTCTTTGAAACAGAAAGTTCATCGCGGAGTCTATGTCTCCGTGACTGGACCAAATCTTGAGACCAGAGCCGAATATCGCTTTCTGCGGACGATCGGAGCCGACGTCGTCGGTATGAGTACCGTGCCCGAAACGATCGTCGCCCGCCACATGGGCATGAAGGTGCTTGGCCTGAGCATCATTACCGACGAATGTTTTCCGGACCATCTCCATCCCGTCACGTTGCAGGATGTTCTTGCCGCAGCCCAACATGCTGAACCGATCATGACCGATATCGTCAAATACGTCGTTGCAAGGATCTCATGAGAGCTATTCAAACGATCCTCGTCGTGGTGATGCTGTCGCTAGTTGGATGCAGCCCTGACAATCCCTCCATCAATTCGTTCGATGATGAGTGGCGGCTGCTCGTCAGCGGTCCATCAGGGTTGATGACAGTGCGTATGCCCTCAGGCAGCGTCGAAACTCCCAACGTCTGGACTCCATCCGATGATATCGAGCCGTACCCTGTAAGAAGGATGAAGGCATTTCGCGACAAGATCTTCCTTGTCTTGAACGGTCCCGAAGTTCGAACACTATCCTCGTCAACGCTTCAGCCGGCTGATACGATCACGTGGAGTGTCGACCTTGGGGCCGCCGTCGATATCACTTTTGCCAATGCCACAACGGCTTTTATTGCCCTTGAGAACAATGCCGTCGGCGTGATCGACCTCACCGTCAACACCTTGGTCTCTACGATCAATGTAGGGGGCAAACCTTTCGCCATTGAAGCGGTGGGCAATCAGATCTGCGTGAGCATTCCCGATAGCGGCGTGGTTAAGATCATCGACTCTCGGACGAATGCCGTAGAAGCTACCATAGCCATTCCCACGCCGAGACCTGCCTTCATCGCCGGTGACGGCGTCAACAACGTATTCTGCGTTGTAGCCTACGGAGCAGGAACGACACCGACGCTGTCCTTCTTGGATATCCCGACACGCACGATCACCAAGACCGTCGACCTCACCGCTCGTGCGTCCGAAGGACCGCAGCAAGTGCCGATGGGTATTGCCGTCAACGCTAGTGAGTACGCCTACGTCCCCGTCCAGAACGCACTGATGTTCGCCAGCACGCGTACACAGAGCCGGGCTTCGGCAGCCCAGTTCGATCCGTACGGCCTCATCCAGTACAACAGCGCTCGGGCAGAGTTGATCTGTATTCGCCCGAATGGAAAGAGTGTCGTTGTGTTCAATGAATTCGCCGAGACCATCAAGCAGACAGCAGAGCTTCCGGATTCGGTCAATGGCGTTCTCGGTATCGCACCATGATCCTAGACGAGTTACGACAGCGTTCACGCACATTGCAGAAGCGCATCGTGTTGCCGGATGCCGAAGATGATCGAACGATTCGCGCAGCGCGCCAACTCCTCGATTCAACCATCTGTGTTCCCATTTTGATCGGCGACCGCGCCAGTCTGCACTCACGTGCAGCAAACGTTGGCGTTGCGATCGATGACGTCGAGATCATCTCCCCTTCGTCGCAGGTTGATGCCTGTGCCGACGATCTATTCAAGCGTCGATCATCAAAGGGTCTTTCGGAAGATGAGGCGCGCGCCTTCGCACTTGACCCACTCTATCATGCTGCATGGCTCGTAGCCACACGCCAGGCCGATGGCGGCGTCGCCGGCTCGATCTCCACCACCGGAGAGGTGATCAAAGCCGGGCTCTGGATGATCGGCATGGCTTCCGGGATCAAGACCGTCTCTTCATATTTCTTGATGGCATGGCCTGAAAGCGGACGAGCGATGACGTTCGCTGATTGCGGCGTTGTTCCAGACCCAACCACGGAACAACTGGTCGACATCGCCTACGCAGCGTCAAGGAACCATCGTATGATGACCGGGGCAGAACCTCGCGTGGCCTTCTTGTCGTTCTCGACCTTGGGATCGGCCGAGCACCCAAAGGTCTCAAAGGTCCAGCATGCAGTTCAGATGTTCACACAACGCTACCCTGACATCATCGCCGATGGCGAGTTACAAGGCGACGCCGCGATCGTACCGGCTGTTGCTCATCGCAAAGCACCAAACTCAGCCGTTGCCGGTATGGCCAACGTCTTGGTCTTTCCGGATCTTGATGCCGGCAACATTGCGTACAAGCTCACCGAGCGTCTTGGCGGTGCCACCGCACTCGGTCCGATCATCCAAGGTTTGGCTCGCCCCTTCTGTGACCTGTCACGAGGATGTTCTGTCGACGATATCGTGACAGTGGCCAGCATCACATCCATCATGGCAGACGCCCACTAGTTGCGTCGTGCTAACAGTTGCTCTTTCAGCTCAGTGAAATCGTCGTCTGACAAGTAGTATCGCTCACTGCAGTATTGACAGACCAATTCGTTCTGTCCGGACTGTTGCATCTCATTGACTTCCTCATATCCGATGGTCAGCAAGATCGACTTGAAACGGTCAAGCGAACACCGACAGAAGAAATCGACCGGAGTGTTCGACAACACATCGATCTCCGTGGGCATGACCGTACGCAGAATGTCTTCCGGAGAGTAGCCCTTGTCAGCGAACTCCGTTAGCCGGTCCAAATAGTCAAGGTTGTCATAGACCTTGAAGATATCTTCCGGTCGTGCACCCGGCATTGCCTGCACCAGTAATCCAACGGATTGAAGGGGGCGATCGTTCTCATCAAAGGTCATGTCGAACATGAATGCTGACGGTATCTGCTCCGACTGTGTCAGATAGTGGCTGAGGTCACTCGTAATGTCACCGCGATGTAGCTCCACGATGCCCGTCACCGGCTCCTGTTTACCGTACATGATGCGTTGCACCTTGAGCAGTCCATTGCCAAGAGGACCGCTTCGATCTTCCGATGGGTTCTTATTGAGAGCAGAATATCCTCGCACTTCACCAACCTGTAATGCCTCGGCATAGACGGTCTTGACCTCGCCGTCACCTTCTGCCATGATCACCACACGTTCCTCGCCTTTGAGGAAGGCTGCCATCAGGGATGCGCCTGCAAGTGCCCGACCAAGGACGAGCGTACGCAAAGGATCCAACTTATGCCGGTCATGCGCGGATTGAACCGTCACAGCATTGTGGATCGCCGCGGCTCGGAAGAGTCCGTCCTTGGTGATCGCACGCGTCACTCGATCACGTTCAGCCCATTTCTTCTTGATCTCATCGTTATTACTCATTCAGAGTTTCCTTTAGCTCTGCAAGCGCCCTGAGCGCTTCAAGCGGTGTCATAGAATTGATGTCGATCTGCCGGACCTTTTCGCGAAGGTCGTCATCCTTGATCTCGAACATCGTCAATTGTCCGGCCCGTTCAAGGTCATGACGAATGACGGCCGGTGTCCGTGCAGATCTCGACGGATCGTGTGTGCCGGTCTCTAACTGTTGCAGGACCGTTCGTGCAGTGCTGACGACCGTTGGTGGCAATCCGGCCATCTGCGCCACATGAATGCCAAAGGAGTGATCGGTATGCCCCGTGACCACCTTGTGCGTGAACAAGATCTGGTCACCGACCTCCTTGACCTCGACTTGATAATTGCGGATACGCTCAAATCGATCCGCAAGAGCAGTGAGTTCGTGATAATGCGTCGCAAACAATGTCTTCGCACCGATCACCTCATGCAGGTACTCTGCGATCGCCCATGCGATCGAGATCCCGTCAAACGTTGCCGTCCCCCGCCCCAACTCATCCAATAGGATCAAACTGTTGACGGTGGCGTTGTTCAGGATGTTCGCTGCCTCGGCCATCTCCACAAGAAAGGTGCTTTCGCCGGCAACGATATTGTCCTGTGCACCTACCCGTGTGAAGATCCGGTCGGTCAACGGGATCTGTGCCGATCGCGCCGGTACAAAGCTGCCGATATGTGCCATGAAGACGATCAGTCCTGTCTGCCGCAAGTAGCTTGACTTGCCGGACATGTTGGGTCCGGTGATGATGTGGATCTGCTCATCAGCTGGTGACAATCGGATCGAATTTGGCACATACGGTGTGCCGGGCGGAAGTACTCGTTCGATGACCGGATGCCGAGCCCCTTCGATCTCCAAAACACCATCATCCCCCATCGTGGGTTCGACGTATTCATAAGTTAGGGCTGCGTCAGCAAAACCGCACAGCGCGTCGAGTTCCGCCAATGCCTGCGACGTTGCCTGGATCGCAGAGACGTGCCGGGCAACAAAACGTCTGACGGCAGCTAACAACTCTGTTTCGCGCTCGCTGACCTTCGACTCAGCCGTCAGCAGGGTCACCTCAAGTTCTTTGAGTCTTGGCGTTGTATACCGCTCGGCATTCGCCAATGTTTGTTTGCGCTCATACGATGACGGCACCTTTCCCGCGTTGATCTTGCTGATCTCGATGTAGTAGCCGAACACATTGTTGAATGAGATCTTCAACGAGGCAATACCGCTCTGCTCACGTTCTTGCTCTTGATACTCACGGATCCAATCCTTCCCATTGAGCAGTGCCGACCTGGCCTGATCAAGATCGGCATCGATGCCATTTCGGAACATCTGTCCGCTTCCAACGGCAACGGGCGGTTCGTCCGTCAGGGTGCGATCCAACTCTGCATGCACCTCAACATGATCACCAACAACATCACCATACGCAGCGATCTCCGGTAAGGGGCAGGCACGCACCGCAGAAATAATGGTCGGCAATACGGAGAGCCCGGCACGGATGGCTGCCAGATCTCGAGCATTCGCGCGGTCTGTGACGACCTTCGTCATCAAGCGTTCAAGATCCCCAACGCCCCCTACTAACTGTCGAAGCAAGGCAAGTCGGGATGGATCCGTAACGAGGCCGCCGACCACGCGATGGCGGTGACGGATGTCGTCAAGTTGAAGCAGTGGCGCTTGCAGCCACCGGCGGAGCAATCGACCGCCCATAGGCGACGTTGTACGATCGAGGATCTCGACCAATGCACCGGAGCGTTCACCGGCCGACATCGATGTGTGGATCTCGAGGTTTCGCCGGGTAGCAGCGTCGAGGACCATCGTTTCGGATGAGTGCAGCGAGCGTAGTCCGGTGATCTGTGCCAGGGTTCCCTGCTGCGTTTCGGCAACGTAATGAAGGATGACGCCGGCTGAGATGATCGCAGCAGTAGCATCGGTGAGACCGAAGCCTTTGAGGGATGTCGTGCCAAAGTGACGAAGAAGTGCTGTTGATGTCGATTCGATATCAAAATGCCAATCGTCGAGCTTGCTGATCGCCGGTTTGATAGATGCAGCATTCAGGATCGGCTCCCACCGATCACGCGCGCCTCGAGCAACGAGTACTTCAGCCGGTTGGAACGCTTCAAGAGTGGAGGCCAAACGTGCTTCCTCTACATCGCCGGCCATGAACGCACCTGTAGAAACATCGGCTAGAGCAAGTCCCCACATTGTGGACCTGCCGTTGGGGATGGTCAAACATGCAAGGAAGGTGTTGCTCTTATGATCAAGCAGTTTATCGTAGAGCACCACGCCGGGCGTGACCACTTCCACCACATCACGACGGACAATACCCTTTGCCTGCTTTGGATCTTCAAGTTGTTCACAGACGGCAACGCGATGGCCGGCCTTCACCAACTTTGGCAGATAAGCATCTAGTTGATGATGCGGAAAGCCGGCAAGAGGGATCTCACCGGCCGCTCCATTATTGCGTTTGGTGAGTGTAATTCCGCAGGCGGCCGACGCTTTCACTGCATCGTCACCAAACGTCTCATAGAAGTCGCCGAGGCGGAAGAGCAACACCGTGTCCGGATGCTTCTTCTTGATCTGGTTATACTGCCGCATTAGCGGCGTTTCTTTTGCGCTCACACGGAAAATTACCACCCTCGATTGAAACAAACGGTTTGTCACGGCGTACCCCACCACCGAATCAATCTTATAGAAAGGGCAATACCATGAAACTTCGCAACTCGATCCTCGCCGTTGGCACGATGCTCTGCGTTGCCTGTGGAAGTACCTTGGCAGCCGATACCATCGCCACAAATACGATGTGGGCAAAAGAGACGGTCAAGGCGGACAAGAATGCCCGTGTCATGATCACGTCGCAACTTGGTGACGTCAAGATCCGCACCTGGAGCCACAACAAGGTCGTTGTTCGTTCCGAAGGTGTCAATGGAACCTTTGTTGTGGACGCTACGTCCGACGGCTCCAACATCAACATTAACGTCAATGGCTACGGCCCAACGTCTCAAACACTTGAGGCAGTTCATGTGATCTACGTCCCGGAAACAGCCATTGTCGAATTGGGAGCCATCTCCGGCGATGTCAAGATCGATGATCCCAGCCGGTTGCTGACGGTAGACAGCACCAGATCACCAAGCTTCTAATTCCCTTCCATACCCCCTTTCACACAAAGGCCGGACCGGCTCCCCTCGGTCCGGCTTTTGCGCTTCTTGTCCACAGTCGTATCTTTGTCTCTCCCAGCGGGGAGAGGTGGCCGAGTGGCTGAAGGCAACGGTTTGCTAAACCGTCATAGTGTTTAAGGACGCTATCGAGGGTTCGAATCCCTCCCTCTCCGCAACGACTTACCGTAAAAAGCCCTGCGTCCCTGCGCCGGGCTTTTTTTATCCATGGCATCACAACCCGACAGATCGATCCGTTCGATCGTGACCAACCGTAAGGCCCGTCACGATTATGAGATCCTCCAGACCCTGGAGGCGGGCATCGTGCTGACCGGGACGGAAGTCAAATCGATCCGAGCCGGTAAGCTCACGATGACGGACGCCTACGCAGCGTTTCCGTCCAAGAAGACTCATGAGCTTCTGCTCATGAACCTGCATATCTCGCCGTACGAGTTTGGCAACCGCGAGAACCACGAACCTCTGCGGCCCCGTAAACTCTTGCTTCATGAGTCTGAACTTCGCAAGCTGCGGGTCATGGTCGAAGAAAAAGGCCTCACCCTCATCCCCCTCTCCGTGTATTTTTCCGGATCCGTGATCAAGGTCGAGATCGGCGTTGCCCGCGGTAAGAAGCTGTATGATAAGCGGCAGGCGGAGAAGGAGAAGACGTCGAAGAGAGAGTCCAGAATAACCGAATAACCGAATAACCGAATAACCGAATGTCATTCCGAACGGAGTGAGGAACGAATGAAGAGTGTAGCCGAACAATTGGAGATCATCCGGAGCAACGTGGTCGACCTGTTGCCGGAAGAGGATCTGATCAAAAAACTTGAACGGAGCGTGGCGACCGGTAAGCCCCTTACCATCAAGCTTGGGTTGGATCCGTCGAGACCGGACATTCACATCGGCCATGCCGTCGTTCTCAACAAGCTCCGACAGTTTCAAGACCTCGGTCATAAGGTCGTGCTGATCATCGGCGACTTCACGGCCATGATCGGCGATCCGACGGGTAAGTCGAAGACTCGACCGGCTCTGACGTTGGAAGAGACCCGAGAGAATGGCAAAACGTACGTCGATCAGGCCTCAGTGATCCTTGATCGCGATCGAACGGAGATCCGGTATAATTCGGAATGGTTGGATGAGCTGTCTTTCAAGGAAGTGATCCAGCTCGCCGCAAAGTACACTGTGGCACAGCTGTTAGAACGAGACGACTTCACGAAGCGCTATCGCTCGGGTGAACCGATCAGTGTCCACGAATTCCTCTATCCCCTTTCGCAGGCCTACGATTCGGTGGCGATCGAGTCGGACATTGAGCTTGGCGGTACCGATCAGAAGTTCAACTTGCTGGTCGGCCGTGAAGTGATGCGTGCCTATGGCCACGAACCGCAGTGCATTCTGACGATGCCGATCCTGGAAGGCACTGATGGCGTTGAGAAGATGAGCAAGTCGCTCGACAACTACATCGCCGTCACGGACAGTGCCAAGGATATGTTCGGCAAGACGATGTCGATCCCGGACACGATGATCGCACGATACCTGCAGTACGCCTGCTATGCTACACCTGATGAAGTGAAGCTTGTTGGCGAAGGGTTGAGCAACGGCACCATACATCCGCGCAATGCAAAGGTCGATGTAGCCAAGCGTATAGTTGCGAGATATCACGGCCAAGACGCCGCCAATGATGCCTTTGCTGAATTCGAACGCGTCTTTGTTAAAAGGGATGAGCCCGACGAGATCCCGGACTGGATCATGACGGACGCCTCAGGTGCCATGAAACTCGTCGATCTGTTGCCGGTCGCTGCCGGATTAGCTTCGAAAAGTGAAGCCCGACGGTTGATCACGCAAGGGGGCGTTAAGATCAACGGCGAACAGGTGAAGGACCCCGACGCGATGATCGACGCTTCAGAACGCCCCGTTGTGCGAGTTGGCAAACTCAAGTGGTTCCGCATCATACCCCAATGATCTACGTCGAGCATGAAGGTTCTGCCACTGGCCAGATCAACATGGCCCGCGACCTTACATTGCTCGAAGAGGTCCGAAGTGGACAACTCGACATAGCGTTTCGTACCTATCTGTGGAGTCCATGGGCTGTCTCGCTCGGAAAACATCAGTCTATTGACGCGATCGACCAACATGAGGCACGCCGCCGCGGCATCGATATCGTTCACCGCCCTACCGGCGGTCGCGCCGTTCTTCACGCCAACGAGATCACCTATTCGATCGCTGTGAAGGGGCAAGCACAACGTATCTACTCTGCCGTCCACGAAGCCCTGTTCACGGCATTACGACCGTTCGCCGGCGACACACTGTCGTTCGAAGGCAAGCCAACAGACCTGCGTCAACATTATGCGGCGTCAACACCTATGGGCCAAGTGTGCTTCACATCAAGTGCACGTACGGAGATCTTAGCCAACGGCAAGAAACTGGTCGGCTCGGCACAACGGGTGATCGAGGGCGTTGTTCTGCAACATGGATCGATCCTGATCGACCATGGACACGAACAGATCGCCGATCTTGTGGTCGCCCCGGATACGCAGCGCGAACTGCTTAGAGCGCATTTGCGGGAAACGAGCGTGACACTTGAAGAAGTGGCTACTGAGGGATCGTACACCATCGACAACGTCGTAAATTCGATCTTGACGTCCGTTCGTTCCTCCATCCCTACAATCATCGGTTAGCATTTCGGAGTTCATTATGTCACGAACCATGCTCCATCTTTGCACACTTCTTTGCCTGGCACTGACCACGACGGGTTGCCTGCGATCCTACTCAATGTTGACGGTAAACCGAGATGGGTCCGGTACGATCGCCGACACGGTACTGTTCTCACCACGACTGGTGCAAATGATGGAATCGTTCGGCGCGATCGACGGTGTTGAGAGTTCAGAGAGTCAAAGCAAACAGTTGTGGAACGACTCGACTATTAGCGCTGACGCTGAAAAGATCGGTCTGGGCGTTACGGTGAAGAAGGTTGACACTCTAACGATGGGTGGTTACAAAGGATACGCTGCCCTGTTTGACGTAAAGGACGTTACGAAGATCTCCCTCGATAAGAAACGTGGTGCTGAAAAACTTGCTTCGCCGGGACTAGACAGTGAAGCCGGTGGCAGCAGCGTCGATGACGATGAAGACCTGGCGATCACCTTCGCCTATGACAAAAAAGGTACGTTGATCATCAACAACCCGATGGGGCGCGATAATTCCAACCCTGCCCCGGATACATCCGCTCCTCAGTCACCGGAAGAGCTTCGCCAATCACTCGACATGATGTCGGGTTTCATGCGCGGACTTCGGATGAGAATGCGCATCGCTGTTAACGGCACGATCTCACAATGCGACGCGACAACTTTCAACAATGGCACGATCACGATGATCGAAGTCGATTTTGATAAACTCTTGGATGCTTGGGAAGAGAATCCAGCGCTGATGGAGTCGTTTGAGTCGCTGAAAGACGGCGATATGCAGGAGATCCAGAAAGTGATGTCGCAATTTCCACCAGGAGCGCTGGTCGTGGAATTGCAGCCGAAGATCACCGTGCGTTTTTGATCTCTACAGCACAGCCGAAGTCCGGCTCAAGCGGCCGCACAACAGTGATCCCAGTATGTGTCTTAACGGAATTCACATAGTTCGAGATCGTATCTCCAAGCTCGACACGCATTACTGTAGTTGATGCGTGCATAAACCGGCGTTGTCCAAGATCGTCAACCCTGATCAACCCAGTGTGTGCATAATCCAGACCCGGTTTTAGAGTTGCGACCGCCACGATATCGCCAGTCTGTAATCTGGGCTCAAAATTTCTGATGGAATCCTTCGGAACGAACCAGCGCTTTTGCTGATTGATCTGTTGCTCGATCTGTTTCATTGACGAGACGAGTTCTGGATCTTCGCGCAGTTGTCGATAGTACTTTACGTTCGAGGACATGAAGTTCACCGTATTCTCGAAGGGCTCCGCGTCTTCATCATTCGTTGTGACATTCTCCACAACACCTTTGCTGACGTTATCGGAGATCCAGTCTGACGTATAGTGTAGTCGAGAAAGATAGCCATCCAGAACACCGTTTCGATATCGCGTCCTGGTGATCTCACGGACAACATCGGACTCATCCCAGCAACTCGCCTTGATCGTTCGAGCCAGTGCAAGAACAAGCTCAAAGTAGGTCACGCAATCGAGTTTATCATAGAACACGCGACAAACCTCAGGACCCGGCCCTTCGAGTGTTCCACCAACGTACGGCGTGCTAATGAACATCTCGCCGATCTTCCCCATCAGGGCACCGATCGGCAATTGGGTCCAACCCTGCTTCCTTGCTTCAACGATGACAGCTTCATGCGACATCGTGATGTATCGGGCGTTCAACCGAAGGGGCACAGCCGATAGAGCTGCTGTTGCCAATAGTGATCGTATAAATGATCGACGATGGATCATTGCGTTCTCAATCTGATGCCCAACTCTGCTAACTGTGCGTCGTCGACCTCTGACGGACAACCATCCATCAAGGAGAGTCCGGACGTTGTCTTCGGGAACGCGATCACGTCCCGAATATTATCTGTCCCTGCCAACAACATCACCAGACGGTCGAAACCGAAGGCAATGCCGCCGTGTGGCGGTGCTCCGTAGCGTAGCGCGTGCAGGAGGAAGCCAAACTTAGCATCGGCTTCTTCCTTCGACATGCCGATCAGGTCGAACATCGTCTCCTGAACGTCGCCACGGTGGATACGGATCGAACCGCCAGCAGCTTCGTAGCCGTTGATGACAAGGTCATAGGCCAGGGCACGAGCTTTCGAAGGATCGGTCGACAACAATGCAACGTCTTCCGGCATCGGACTCGTGAATGGATGATGGCGGGCGACCCACCTGCCCCCTTCCTCATCATATTCCAGAAGCGGGAATTCTGTGACCCAGTGGAAGGAGAACGTGTTCTTGATGGAGTCGAGGATGCCCGTGCGACGTGCGATCTCAGTGCGGACCGCACCGAGGATGATGGATGCACGCTCCCATTCACCGACACTGAAGAGCAAGAGGTCGCCGTCAGATGCTTGGGCTGCCTGGACAAATGCCGATTTCTCTTCGTCGGTCAACGTCTTTGCGAACGAACCGGTGATCTCGCCATTCTGGAGCTTCAGGAAAGGCAAGCCCTGAGCACCATATTTCTTAGCATGCTCGGCAAGCTCATCGGTCTGCTTGCGGGAGAATTCGGCACAGCCCTTGGCATTGAGGACCTTGACCACGCCGCCGTTCGCCACCGCCTGCGAGAACACACTGAATCCGCATGATGCGGCAAGCGAAGAGACGTTCACGAGTTCGAGGCCGTAGCGTATGTCGGGCTTGTCGGAGCCATACCGCTCGATCGCATCGTGATAGGTCATCCGCTGAAGCGGCAAGGCAACTTCATGTCCGAGGATCTCGTTCCAGGTTCGCTTGACGAAGCGCTCCGCTGTGTCGATCACATCGTCCTGTGTCACAAAGGACATCTCGACATCGATCTGTGTGAACTCCGGCTGTCTGTCGGCACGGAGATCTTCATCACGAAACACTTTTGCAAGCTGTACATAGCGGTCAAAGCCACTGACCATCAGGAGCTGTTTGAAGAGCTGCGGCGACTGCGGCAGTGCATAGAACTGCCCCTTGTTCATGCGACTTGGAACAAGGAAGTCACGCGCGCCCTCGGGTGTCGACTTCGTCAAGATCGGCGTCTCCACTTCAACGAACTGCTCGTCAGCGAAGTACGAGTGCATGATGTGGGAGAGCTGACTGCGTACGAGGAAGTTCTTCTGCAGTGCGCCACGACGAAGGTCGAGATAGCGATACTGCAATCGTAATTCTTCGTTGGTCAGCAGTTCGTCGACGATCTCGAATGGTGGCACTTCGGAACGGTTGATCACACCGATCTCCGAGGCAATGATCTCGATCAAGCCGGTTGGGATCTTCGGATTCGGGTTCTCACGCATGCGCACACGGCCTGCGCACCACAGCACCCATTCACTGCGAACATCCTTGATCTGAGTTGCGAGTTCCGGTGTATCCGATGAGTCGACCACGATCTGCGTGATGCCGTATCGATCACGGATATCCAAGAAGATGATGCCGCCGTAATCACGACGGGCATTCACCCATCCATTGATCACGACATTCTCGCCGGCACGTTCCGGTCTTAATTCTCCGCACGTAGCGGTTCGTTTACGAAATTCCATGTTCATCCTTTGGGGAAGCTGCAATATGCGAACAGCCGTTCAATGGCGCTGACGAACTCCCCTACTTCTATGTCGTTGAGGTCCTCGCCCGGATTGATCACTGCCTCACAATATGTGTGATACGGATACCAAGGGTGCTGATCCGGGTCTGGTTGATTGAATAACACGCAGGTCGGCATATTCCACGCCGCAGCCAAATGCACAGCCGACGTGTCCGGAGAGATCAAGGCCTTCATTTCGTGGAGTGCACAGGCATATGCATGAAACGAGCCGGTCGTTGGTACGGCATGTGCGCCGGCATGTTGAGCGATCCTCTTGACCTCGGCCTGATGATGTGGTGCACCGAAGATGTAGAAGGATACTGCCGGATACCGCTCTGAGACCTGACGCAAGACGTCAATAAGTTTGTCTGCCGGGAACGTCCGCAGGACCGAGCTACCGGAGAACACAACACCAACCGGGTTTGACGGCGGCTCCGAACCGAAGACGTGACTCTTCGCTAGGTGTGCGTCATGTTTCGACACGGGATAGACAGGCCGCATGTCCACGCTCGACGGCTCGATCCCAAACGCCAGCAACAGCTGCGATACGCGGTCCGAGATGTGGGTCGTTTTCTTACTCAACAACGGCACTACATGCGTATACACGCCTCTGTTCTCTTTGTCGATGCCAACGGCATACCGTGCCTTGGCACCTGAGACTAAGATGCTGGAGGTCGATGACGTATTGTCGAGCATATCGACCACGACATCGTACCGGCGTCGACGTATTGCCCGGACGACCTTATACAGGCTGCCGACGGTCTTTTGATACGTATGGATCTCGTTGATATAGGGGGCGAGTGTTGCCGCCACAGAACTATTGTTCCGACTCAACACCACATCGATCGTCGCCTCAGGATATCGTTCTCGAACGGCCTTCACGATCGGAGCCGTGATGAGAACGTCGCCAATGCGATCCTGCCGAAGGAACAGGATCTTCGCATGTGGATCGACATTCAACGCGTCCGTGACCGAATTGATGGTGGCCGGAATGCGGTCCACCAAGAACGTCCGGTTGAACACGCGCCTGATCGCCAACTCCAGTTTCTTGATCGGCCGGTCGTACGGATTCCGATGATAGCTCACGCCAGCACCTCGCGATAGACGTCGAGCGTGCGCTGCGCTGTGTTCTGCCATGAGAACAGATCTGCTTGCGCAAATCCTTTTGTTCGCAGGTCATCACGACGTGCAGCATCGGTGAGTAGAGCTGCGGTGCCGCGCGAGATCGCTTCAACATCATACGGGTCAACAACGAGGGCAGCATCTCCGGCTACCTCCGGTAACGACGAGGTCGACGATGTCAGCACCGGACATCCACATTTCATCGCTTCGATCACCGGCAGGCCGAATCCTTCAGCAATGCTGGGAAAGATCAATCCTGCCGCATGTGTCAGCAGTTGGTTGTGTTCCTCTTGACTGTTGGCCGCAACGACTCGGATCTCACCTGCCTCGAACAGTGCTCTGATCTCGGGATCCTTTGATGCCCATCCGGTGGGATCCCACTTGCAGATCATTACGAACGTTGACGCTTTGCGAACGTCCATGGGCATCTGTCGCCACGCATGCAGGATGCGGACGAGGTTCTTCCGTTCGTCGTTTCTGCCGATCCAGACAACGTAGGGTCGGCCACCAAGAGGATGTGGCAAGGTAGACGGCACGAAGGCATTCGACGCAGCCAAATGTGTCACGCGGATCTTGGAGGCGTACTCGGGAAACTGGGTGGTGATCTCACGTCCCACAAAGTCTGAAGGAACCAAGATGCGCTCACCATAGAGCATCGTCTTGAGCACCTTGCGTTTGAAGGATGACCGCAGGGCGGGCGGACACGGGATCAACGGATCGAGCGGGAAGAGATCATGGACGGTGACGACATACGGTCGTACCGGGGGCAATGCTCTGCCCCCTTCATGAAAGTGGACCAGGTCGAACTTGTTGGCGAGTTTTTTCCATTCGCGGTGGACGAGATGGCGTGCCAATCGACGGCCGATGTGGCCGAATCTTCGCTCACTGGGAAGGACGCCGTAGACTTCGTACCGTAAGGCACCGTGCATCCATTGATGGACTTGGTCTATCTGTGTGTCGTGGACAAGGAAGGCGAGATCTGGGTGGCCTTCGATCTTCGCGATGTGGCGTACCAATTCGCGGGCATACACAGATATCCCGGCCGGCTGAAACGCTCCGGTAAGATCGTAGCCGATGGTAGGCATGTTCGTAGACTGATCAGGCGATCTCTGTGCTCACCGAATACTGCACGTCCTTGGCAAGGGCGTAGACAGCATCGATGATATCGGCGACCGGTTTGGTCGACTCGGGATCGTCCGAGGCATCATAGGCCTCTTGAGACGGATACACAAACACTTCTTGGAAACGATTGTGTTGACCTTGCTCTTCGTACACGGTATACGCAGCTTCGCCTTGGGCAAAATGTGCCTTGAGCTTTTCAACTAACCCAAGATACTCGGCGCGTTTGCCGTCAGGGATCGTGTAAGAGATTCGGAATTGTACGCGGGGCATTGGTGACCGACCAGCTGTTAAGAATTATCGTGCAAAATACGTTTTATCAAGCACTTGGACCGTCAGAATTATTCACACGGAGTAGGTCGACGGCTGCATCGAGGACTGCCTCTTTCCGGATGTCGGAGGTCCGTCCGTCCGTCTCCGGGACGAGAACGCGGTACCGATCGGTGCCAAGCGGATACCATTCAGTGGAATTGGGACGCGCATTGAACAGAGCCACAACCGGCACGTTGGCTGCCGCCGCAATGTGAACGGGCGCTGAATCTGCACTGATCACCAACCGGGCATTCGCATACAGATCGACCAGGTCCTGCAACGATCCAACCTGTCGTCCGAGCTCGACCGTCAACTCCGGAAATCGCGTTGATAGTTCCATTCGGAGCCACTCAGCGTTTTCCATGGTCCAGTTGCGAGCCGGATCCCTGGTTTGGGTATTGATCACAATGGAGGGGGCTGGTGTTCCCCGTGCCTGGACGTACGGGCGGGGCGCAGGCTCCGAACGATCTCCGCATGCAAGCATGGCAGTACGCAGGATCGGCACGGCTACATGCTCTTGAAATCGACGCCGTATCGCTACCGTATCGAAGAACGCCCCGTAGTCTGCAGCCCGCTTCTCATCGGCGAAGGTTGCGCACCACGGCCGACCCGTTGCACAAACACTGAGCACAGCATTTCGCGTCCGAGAAGTGAAGGTCGTTGCCAGGATCAGATCGTAGCGAGTTCGTCGAATGAAGCGGATACAGCTGATCAGGTCGGACATTGTTGGACGTTTCCATGGCAGGACGATGTGTTCTGCGATGTTCGGGTCCTGGTGGACCAATTCCGCGTTGAGATCGGAAGCGATCACATCGATCGTAACATCACCGCGCTCATGGAGCCATCGATACATTGGTGTTGTCACCACATAGTCGCCGATCCGCTCATGTTGAAACACAAGGATCCGCATTGGGCTACCAGACACAAGGGGGCGTCCTCGTCCGCCTTTTAGCAGCCGTAACGTTGAGAAGATCAAGGATCGTAGTGTCATTCCCCTACCAAGCCGATAAAAAAAGGCCCTGCGGTGAACCGCAGGACCTCGAAAAATACCGAAAGCTTTGTGAGCCTTACTTCACTTTACCTTTTTTCTTGGCAGCCGTGACTTGTGCGACGGTGACCTTGCCTTTGGAGTTGCCAAAGTTGGTGAACACATAGGTCATCACATCGGCGATGTCTTGATCCGTATACTTCTTCGGCAGCGGCGCCATCACACCGTTATACTCTTGACCGTTGACCTTGACCTTGCCACTCTTGCCGAACACGACCTCGCGGATCAGTGTCTCAACAGACTGCGCTTTGATGTAGTCGCTCTTTTCAAGCGGCGGATAGATCTTCGGCATGCCCTTGCCAGTCTCCTGGTGACACGTCTTGCAGTATTCGGTGTAGATCTTCTTGCCCTTTGCGGCATCTTGAGCGGTGCCCACGGCTGTGGCACCAAAAAGCACGGCTAGGACGAGGACCCCAGCGATCGAGCGGAACATGTTGAACTCCGAATGAATGGTGATGTTTAGACAAATATAAGACGTTTTTGTCCGAATCTTAATTGTGACTACAGCACTCAGCGTGATGCTCCTCAACCGGCGGCTTCGGAGAGATCAGCGGGATGCCCAACCCCATACCGCGCAGCACAATGACACTTCCAAGCATCAGGGCGATCAACGGCATCGCAAGACGGTATCTACCTTTCAATTTGGAAGTCAACCAGCCCCCTCCCATCGAAAGAACGGACATAACGGGCAGCGTACCCAGTCCGAAGAAGCTCATGAAGATGGCCCCATCGACCGGTGAGGTGGTGGCAGCAGAACCGAAGATCGCCGCCAGAACGAGTCCGCATGGCAACAGTCCATTAACGGCGCCCAGGCCGAACATCGCGCCAATGGAACGGCGCTTCAACAACTGTCCCAGGGTGGACCGCACCGGTGCGGTCAGGCGCAAGATCGGTCCGTTTGAGACGATAGAACGGTGCCACAACAATTGCATGGTCGCTGCGATGACCATCATTGACCCGGCGACAATAGAGATGATCCGCTCATAGCCGGCGAGAGCCACAGCACCGGTTCCGAGACCAACAATGGCCCCTAACACTGCATACGTCATGATACGGCCAAACTGATATGCCAAACGGCCGAACAGATAGTGCGATCGTGTAGTGTGCTCAGAGGAGGGTAACGCCAAGGCGATCGGCCCGCACATACCGGCGCAATGCATGCTGCCGGCAAGTCCGATCAAGAATCCACTAAAGAGATGGAGTTCCATCGTTACTTGATCTCGACGGATTCAACAAGTTCATACTTCTTATCACCAACCGACCACTGCATTGTGACCGTCCACTTGCCTTGTTCGAGTCCGGATGTTGGTATCACCATGCGACCTTGTTCATCAGGCGCAAGTTCGATCTGTTGATCTCGATGCGTCGTTGTGGCACGATACAGCGTCACGTTTCCTTTCAACGACGCCAGATCCGCAGTCGGGACATGCACGATGATCGAACCTTGTTCAGCAGCGATCGACGCTCCACTGCCAAGTTGAGCAGCATTGTGGCGTGCCGCCATGGTGGCATCGTGCACGAGACTGTGCTCGTAATAGTCCGTCCGTACAAGATCGACTTCTTGAGTCAATGCAAATCCGACGAAGCCAAGTGTTGCAAGAGCAAAGGTCGTGTAGACGATACCGATGCGCCAACCCCAATGCAATTTCATGGTACTCATGGTCCTACGAATGATGTTGTGACGGTCTTGACGACCTGACCGTTCGACTCGATATTGACGACGATCTTCGTATCCGGTGTCGTCTTTGTCCCTTCCGGCAAGATCAGCATGAAGCGTCCCTTCAGGATCTGCTGAGGATCGACAGTAAAATCTAAGCCCAGCGGCTTCAGGACAGCACCCGTAGGGTTGACGACTCTCAACGTATACGGCAGTGGATCGCTGGTCTTATTGATGATCTGCAATCGGTAGAAATTACCGATCCCATCGGGCATTTTGACCCATGTTGTTCCCTCCTGACGCAGGACAACAACATCGAGATCACTACGAAGGGCAAACAAGGTGATGACGGCTGCCATGAGAACCGACCAGATCACGAGATAGGCCTTGATGCGACGGGTAAAGATCTTGCTCTCCCCTTCTTCAACGGCCTTCAGACTGCTATACCGCACCAATCCTTTGGGAAGCCCGACCTTGTCCATGACCTCGTCACAGGCGTCGATACAGGCCGTACAATTCACACATTCCAATTGAATGCCGTTGCGGATATCAATACCCGTTGGACAGACGGTGACACATTGATAACAATCAACACAATCGCCATGACCGTCGGGTCGCTTGAATGCTTCCGTCGAATTCGCTACGGACTTCTTGACCTCAGTGTCATGTCTCGTCCACTTTGATCGTCCGCTTTCAGCTTCACCACGCTTGAAATCATACGTGATCGCAACGGTGTTCTCATCCACCAAGGCCGACATATAGCGTCCGTAAGGACATGCGATCAGACATGCCTGTTCACGGAATCGATAGAAGACCATGAAGAACACAAACGTGAACACGATGAGTCCGGCGAAGAGTTCGATATGTGCTGCCGGACCATCAACGATGTAGCGGACAAGAACATCACTCGACAGGATATACGATAGGAATGTGTTCGCTATGGCGAAGGAGATCGCAAAGAAGATCCCGACCTTGAGTGATGCCCGCCACGTGCGGTCCCAGTTCCACGGTCCGGCATGGCGCTGGGCCTGTTCCTTGGGTCCACCTTCGATCCACCATTCGATCTTTCGGAAGACCATCTCCATAAAAATGGTCTGCGGACACAACCAGCCGCACCACAGTCGACCAAGCGTTGCTGTAAACACAACGATGGTCACCACCGTGGTGAGAAACATCAACGCAACCAGGTAGAAATCGTTCGGCCAGAACGGAACACCGAAGAACACGAACTCGCGTTCGATGATGTTGAGGAGGAGGAACTGCTTGCCCCCTACCTTGACGTGGGGTGCGATGAATAAGAACGCGAGCAGGAACCAACTGAGGATGGTCCGATACTTTGTGAACCGTCCGTTCGGTTTGCGGGCATAGATCCAGCGACGTTTCCCGTCGGGTCGGATACTTGCGAGTTCTGCCCGAAAACGTTCGTGATCGTCAACAAGGTCTAGATCGATGACAGACATGGTGTGGTGATCCCATCGGATGAAGAACGACCCACTTGCATAAGCGAACTTAGACAAGTGGGTCTGAATGGTCTATGACATTGGTCACTGAGCCGGTGGTGCCGTTTCTGCCGGTGGACAGACGACGTCGCGCCCTTCTTCGATGGGTTTCGGATCCGGAGGATTCGAACCCTTCATCGAGATGATATAGGATGCGACCTGCAATAGCTCCTGATCACTGAGTTTATTCGTCGAGCCATACGGTAGCATGCCCTTTTCCGGGAAGCCCGATTTGATGTTGGCAACGATCTCTTCGATCGAGCAGCCGTGGATCCAATAGTCATCGGTCAGGTTGGGTCCGACCTGGCCACCAAGGTCTTCGCGATGGCAGGTCATACACAGACTGTTGGTGCTATTGAAGATCTCTTTGCCTTTCGCCAACGATGAGGCATCTGTCAGAAGTGCGATCTTGACCTCCGGTCCCTTCGGGGCACTTGCCATCATCGCCTTTGCTTCTTCCACTTCCGCGGCATATTCCAGTTCCGGGGTCTTGGGACCGTACCACAAGATGTTCCAATCACTACCACCATAGACGTGATAGTAGAACATATAGATGGCACTCATGATGATCGTAAAGTAGAAACCATACAACCACCAACGCGGAAGATTGTTGTCGTACTCCTGAATACCATCCGCTTCGTGATCGAGGAGTTTGTCTTTATCTGCCATGGTCAGCTCCGTGTCATTGTATGCGTTGTTAGAAGATCGGTGGTCGGTACACCCTCATCGAACGGCTGATTTGCTTGGACATTCAGTAGCTGTCGGTCAGCCCTGAAATACCAGATCGTAAGTCCGATAAAGAAGGAGAAGAACAGAGCGAGTGCAACGATCGGATAGTACTCGATGCCGGGAATGCTTGCGAGAACGTTCTTATACATCGATCACTTCCCTTCTGCCGATGCGACCGGCTCTTTTTTGATATCCGTACCCAAGCGCTGCAGATAGGCGATCATGGCGATGATCTCCTTATTCGCGTCCACACCTTCGATGCCAGAGCCCTTGAGACTCTCAGCGATCTCTGCGGCTTGCTTCTTTAGGTCACTTACTGCCTGCGTAGCATATCCTTCCGGATACGGGACTCCGAGCTTCTGCATCGTCAGGATCTTTCCTTCGGTATGCGAAACGTCGAGATCACTGTCATACATCCACGGATACGATGGCATGATCGAGTTCGGCGATGTCGAACGCGGTTCCATCATGTGCTTCCAGTGCCAGGCATCCGGATATTTACCGCCAACGCGGTGAAGGTCCGGACCTGTGCGCTTCGATCCCCATTGGAACGGGTGATCATAGACGAACTCACCCACGTGCGAATATTGTCCGTAGCGCTCGGTCTCAGATCTGAATGGACGCACCATCTGCGAGTGACAGGTATAGCACCCTTCACGGACGTAGATATCTCGTCCTTCCAATTCAAGGGGCGTGTATGGCGTGACACTGCTGATCGTAGGCACGTTCGACTTTACGAGGGCCGTTGGAACGAACTCGACAACACCACCGATGAGTACGGCAACGAAGACCCAGATCGAAAAACGAAGCGGTCGGCCTTCTAGGATACGGTGCCAGCCTTCTTTGTGCGCAGCTGCGGCCTTGTGCTCGGCCATGCGGTTGACAACTTGTACTTCTTCGTTCGCCAGCAGTGAACCACTCTTGGCCGTCTTGTAGATGTTGTACACACCTACGCAGGCACCAACGAGATATAAGGTGCCGCCGATAGAACGCATGATGTACATCGGAATAAGCTGCGTCACCGTCTCAAGGAAGTTCGGATACTGCAACGTTCCGTCCGGCAGGAACTGCTTCCACATCAGGGATTGCGTGATGCCGCCCCAGTACATCGGGATGACGTAGATGAGAACGCCAAGCGTCATCAACCAGAAGTGCCAGTTTGCAAGTGAGACCGAATACAGCTTGGTGCGATAGATACGCGGGAAGATGTAGTACAGCATGGCAAAGGCCAGACCGCCGTTCCACAACAGGGCACCCAAGTGGACGTGCGCAATGATGTAGTCCGTGTAGTGCGTGATCGCGTTGATGTTCTTCAGCGACATCATCGGACCTTCGAACGTAGACATACCGTAGGCCGTAATACCAACAACCAAGAACTTCAACACAGGGTCGGTGCGAACCTTGTCCCAAGCGCCGCGAAGCGTGAGTAGACCGTTGACCATGCCGCCCCATGACGGAGCGATGAGCATGAAGGAGAAGACCACACCGAGGGACTGTGCCCAGTTCGGCAGAGCCGTATAGAGCAAGTGGTGGGGGCCGGCCCAGATGTACAGGAAGATCAGAGCCCAGAAGTGGACGATCGACAGTCGATACGAGAACACCGGACGATCAGCCGCCTTCGGAATAAAGTAGTACATGATGCCGAGGAACGGAGTCGTGAGGAAGAAGGCCACAGCATTGTGACCATACCACCACTGCACCAAGGCGTCTTGTACACCGGCATACATGGAATAGCTCTTGAGCAACGATACCGGCAGCTCGAAGCTGTTCACGACGTGCAGGAGAGCGACCGTTAGGAATGTTGCGATGTAGAACCAGATCGCTACGTACATGTGCTTTTCTTTACGGCGAGCGATCGTGCCAAGCATATTCCAGCCAAAGATCACCCACACAACGGCGATCGCGATGTCGATCGGCCACTCAAGCTCAGCATATTCTTTGCTGGTTGTGATACCAAGTGGCAACGTCAGAGCCGCACTCACAATGATCGTCTGCCAGCCCCAGAAGTGGATCTTGCTGAGCAGATCGCTATACATCCGCGTCTTACACAGTCGCTGGAGTGAATAATACACACCAAGGAAGATCGCATTGCCGGCAAAGGCAAAGATCACAGCATTGGTGTGCAACGGACGTAAACGACCGTAGGATAGAAAATCGAGTCCGCCAAGGAACTCAGGCCAATACAACTTGATGGCCACCAAGATGCCTACGAGGAAGCCAACGATCCCCCAGACCATGGCTGCCATCGCAAATAGTCGAACGATGTTGTTGTCATAGGCAACGGTCTCAACCTTGCCACCTGACGCGTTCGAATGTAGAGTTGATTCCATACTCCCAACCCGGTAGTTAGTGTGTTAGTGTGCTAGTATGCTAGTATGCTAGTGTGCTAGTGTGCTCGATTCAATTGTTCGGTTATTCGGTTATTCGGTTATTCGAATCTTCGAATAACATCTTTACCGATGGTGTTTTCATGTCGTCGTATTGTCCGTTGCGGGTCGCCCACAAAAAAGCCAACAAGAACCCCCCGGCGACGCCGATGCTGCAGATCACCAATAGTGGCATTACCCCCATACACTCCTCCTTGCGAACCAACGGGCTCCCCCAACACTCATTCCGATCACGATCAGCGAGCTAACAGGCATCAGCACCGCCGTGATCACCGGCGTTAACACCCCGGCCAGTGCAAGGGACAGTCCCAAAACGTTGTAAAACACGGTAAAAATCAGGTTCGCTTTTATGACTAAAGTCATGTTTCGCGCATACTTGAGCAGCAGTGGAAGATTTTTTAGCTCGCCGGCAGTCATGACCACATCACACGCCGGCACCAACGTTGAAGTACCGTCCGTAATGGCGATCGAGGCATCAGCTGTGGCCATGGCGGCAGCATCATTGAGCCCGTCACCAACCATGATCACCCGCCCGGAGCGTGAACGTTCGATGGTCGACACCTTATCCTCTGGACCCTGGCCAAACGACATCTCATCACTACGAAAGAGGCGGCCGAACAACGGCCGGTCGCGGTCGTTGTCACCCGTGATCAACCGCACCGATGCGATCCGACGCAGAGTAGAGATCAGCGATTCAACACCGGTGCGAAGTCGCGGCTCGACCGTTACAGCTCCCAAGAGTTCTCCGTCTACAGCTACATAGGCCGCTGCCGAGGCCGACCGAGTCTCAACAGACATCAGCCCCTGCTCGATGAATAGGTCCGCTGAACCAATGGTGATCTGTTCGCCGTTGACAACACCGGTGACACCCTTGCCGGTGACCTCTACCACGTCAGTAACATTGGCCGTACGATCCATTGACGCGATCGACCGGCTGATCGGATGGGTGCTATGTGCAGCAAGTGCCTGCACCAACGGCCAAGCTCGATGCGATGTCATTGCCGAGTCGACCACAAGCCGATGTTCAGGCTCCGTCAGCGTTCCCGTCTTATCAAAGGCGATCACCGACGGATTCGTCAACTCCAAGAGCGTCCCGGGCTCCTTGACGTAGATACCACGGATCCCAAGTCGTGCCATGGCCGTACCTAACGTGACCGGTGCTGCGATCGTCAAGGCACACGGACAGGCAATGATCAACACCGCCGTCAGCACGTTGATCGCCATCGGCAGGTCCGGAAGCCACATCAAGAACCCGGCCGCAGCGATCGCAAGTGCTCCGTAGGTAAAACGTGCACCGAAGCGATCCGATAACTCCAGGTAACTGCGACGTGGACGCTTGCCCCCTGCACGTTCCCATAACGAAGCAAGGTAGGATTGCGACACATCGCGTGTGGCTGTCAATGTTGCGGCAGCACCAACAACCTTGCCGCCGGCATGAATGATCTGTCCCTCGGTATTCTCAACGGGCAACGATTCACCCGTCACGAACGCATAGTCAAAATATGCAAGGGGGCTGAGCAGGACACTGTCACAGGGGACGATCTCGCCATTACGCACGAGCATTACGTCGCCGATCTTTACATTGTCGATGGGTACGACCTCAATGATCCCCTTGCGCTCTACTCGCACCGAGAGTGGAAAGAACGATCGGTAGGTTCGATCGAAAGAGACCGCATCAAACGCCTTCTGCTGGAAGAGGCGACCAACCAGTAAGAACAACACGAGGCCTGCGAACGAATCCAAAAATCCCTCGCCTGCACCGGAAATGATGTCCACCACGCTACGAACGAACAACACCGAGATGCCGATCGCAACGGGAACGTCGAGATTGATCCGGCGATGACGTAACGCACCGATCGCACTGCGATACCACGGCGATGCAGAGTATAGTAGCACCGGGAGACTCAGAGCGATGCTGAGGATCGAGAACAGCGTCTCCAATGTTGCGGTCAATCCACCATATCCGGCGAGATAGCGCGAGATACTGATCATCATCACGTTGCCGGCGGCAAAGCCGGCAACACCAATGCGCATGTACAGACCGCGAAGAACCGAACGTCGTTGATGGTCGAGATCGACCTCATTGCCTTCTGTGTGGATCAGCGGCTCGTAGCCGAGCGAAGAGAGTAAACGCGCGACAGACGAGGCCTTGGTCTTTTCCGTATCGATCTCAACCCGAACGGTCTTGCGGAGGAAGTCAACATCCGATCGCAAGATCCCAACATCAAAACGGTGCAGTTGGTCAAGCAACCACACGCAACTGGCACAGTGCATACCGGGTACTTCGAAGCGGATCAGGACGGTATGCTCACCAGCATGCTCAGTAAAACGGGCAAGCACCCGTGGTTCATCGAGGGCCGCATAGTAGGAATCGTCGAAGCGACTGCTTCGCATGGGAATGCCGGCGCGCTCATCCATCGCGTAGTAGTCGCAAAGGCCGTGGGTCTGCAGGATCTCGTAGACGCTCTGACACCCGGCGCAACAGAAGTACTTCTCTTGAAGCGAAATGGAAGTGTCAGCGCAGGGATCTCCGCAATGGGCACACACAACCGATGTTGAGGTTGCGTTCGGCATCTTGATCAGGCGTTAGCGCTAACAATTGTACCGAATGCCGCAGCAGGTGATGCTTTCGAGAGCCGAACATTCAACTCCCCTGCCTTCGAGGCGAGGTCCGCCAGCGTCACACTGCGGGCGATACCGGTGAACCGTTGTCGGACCTCTACCCAGTGGTCGTGTGCCGGACATGGTTCAGCGTGACCGCACCCCGGCAGACCTAACATACATTCCGTGAAGATGTCGGTACCATCGATGGCGGCGATCAACTCAAAGAGTGTGATCTGTTTTGCCGGCTGCGCTAGTGCGACCCCACCCTTGGGACCGCGATACGAGATCAAGATCCCAGCAGACGTGAACTGCTGGAGCACCTTCGTGAGAAAGTGAAAACTGATCTCAAGCCGATCTGCGATCTTATTGATCGGCACATACGCATCCCCACCTTCAGCAGCGACGTGAATTGCTGCCTGAATAGCGTAAATGCAAGATTTTGACAGGATCATACCCGCTCCGATCTATTTCAGATTTCGGATACCGAATACGCAAATATGCAAAAGTCTGCGTTACGGCCAACGGGTAGGATCAACCTCGTGCATCAAGTTATACACAGCCTCAAAGACGTGCTCTGGCTCCGGCTTCGACCAGAAATTGCCATCCGTGCCATAAGCCGGACGGTGTTCGGTTGCCGTAATGGTCAAAGGACGGGAGTCAAGCCAACGGTAACCGTCTTGAACCTCAAGAACTTGGCGAAGCAGATACGCCGAAGCTCCCCCTGGCACATCTTCGTCAAGGACCATAAGTCTGTTGGTCTTACGCAAGGACTCACCAACTCGTCCTGACAGGTCGAACGGCAAGAGTGTCTGCGCATCGATGACCTCGACCGAGATTCCAACCTCTTCCAACGACTTTGCCGCTTCCATTGCCACACGGCAGCTTGCGCCGTACGTCAAGAGCGTAAGGTCTGCCCCCTCCCTCAAGATCTCAGGAACACCGAGAGGAACGGTGAATTCTCCCGGATTGTCGGGCATGACCTCTTTGAGTCGATAACCGTTCAAGACTTCTACGATCAACGCAGGTTCGTCTGCCCTCAGCAAGGTGTTATACATCCCTGCCGCTTGGGTCATATTTCTAGGCACACATACATGAATGCCGCGAACAAGGTTGATGATGCCGGCCATTGGCGATCCAGAGTGCCACACACCCTCGAGACGATGTCCACGCGTACGAATGATGACTGGCGCTTTTTGTCCGCCACGAGTACGCCATTGCACTGTGGCAAGGTCGTCGCTCATGAGTTGAAGCGCATACAGGAGATAGTCAAGGTATTGGATCTCGGCGATCGGACGTAGTCCACGCATGGCCATGCCAATCGCTTGGCCTAAGATCGTACACTCGCGGATACCGGTATCGGACACCCGAAGCACACCGTGCTTGGCCTGCAGGCCAGCAAATCCTTGATTGACGTCGCCAAGTTGACCGACATCCTCACCAAACGCCACGATGCGCGGATCACGTGCAAGATTGG
The DNA here is from genome assembly GCA_964467455.1 of uncultured Hyphomicrobiales bacterium. GTDB lineage: Bacteria > Bacteroidota > Ignavibacteria > Kapaibacteriales > Kapaibacteriaceae > OLB6. The sequence continues at coordinate 242,124 of CAYXQJ010000001.1, forward strand.
CATCAAAGCATGCGTTCATCACTTCGCTGCCGTTGACGTTCTTGGCACCTTCTCCGTAGATCGGAACGACAGGCGCGATCTTCCCAACTGCCTGTGCTGACTCACTGAACAAATGTGAATCATAGTAAGGGGCGATCGTGGCGTTATAATCATCGCGCCAACGGATCAGCTGTTCTCGCTGACCAAGCGTTGAACCGAAGGTTGCCACCAACGACTTGTGGATCGCCGCCATGATGTCACGTCGGAATGGCTCGCGAATACCGGCCAATTCAGCAGAAGCCGCAGCTACGCGTTCCTTAACATCACCATGCAGAGCATCAGCTAATGCGTTGATCATCGCAACGGCCTGGGCCACCTCTTGTTTGATCGGTGTGGCATAGGCCTCCCATGCTGCGGTCTTCCACGACTGCACTTGCTCAGTGGCCGTGGTCTCGATCGAGTCGAGCTCCTTCGCCGTCGCGATCCCCTTTTCGATCATCCACGTCCGCATCCGGGAAATGCAATCGAATTCCTTCTCCCACTCCAGACGCTCTGGCGACTTATAACGCTCGTGTGATCCGGACGTGCTGTGTCCTTGGGGCTGCGTGACGTCGATCACGTGGATGATCTGCGGGACGTGCTCATTACGGGCAACCTCGGAGGCCTTCGCAAAGGCCTCTAGAAGAGCCGGGTAGTCCCAAGCCGCGACACGCTGGATGTCATAACCGTCGGTAGTACCCGGCGCTCGTTGAAAACCGGCGAGGAGCTGGCCAACGTCGCCCTTCGTGTGCTGGAACGCGTTCGGGACGCTGATCCCATAACCGTCATCCCAGATCGCGACGATCGCCGGCGCTTTGAGGACGCCGATCGCATTGACCGACTCCCAGAACATACCTTCCGCAGAGGAAGCATTGCCGATCGTCCCAAACGCTACTTCACTGCCTTGGTTGGAGAACTCAGCGAACTGATGGAGTTCCGGTATGTTTCGATAGATCACCGACGCATAGGCCAGACCAACCAGGCGCGGCATCTGCGAGCCCGTTGGCGACACGTCGGCCGAAACATTGAAACGGTCCGTCTGGGAAAGCCAGTTGCCGTTATCATCCAAGAAACGGGTACCGAAGTGTCCGTTCATCGAACGACCTGCTGATGCCGGCTCTGCCTGCACGCTCGTATGGGCATACAACTGAGCGAAGAACTTCTGCACGTCGGATTCACCGATGGCAAACATGAAGGTCTGATCGCGGTAGTATCCGCTACGCCAATCGCCGGGCCTAAAGGCACGTGCCATCGCCAACTGGGCTACCTCTTTGCCATCACCGAAGATGCCGAACTTAGCTTTACCGGTGAGGACTTCGCGTCGTCCAAGCAATGATGCTTGGCGGCTTTCAACAGCGATACGATAATCTCGAACTACGTCGGCGGCGCTAAGGCCACCTGGAAGTGTCACTTTCTTTGCCATAGTCGGCAAAAATACGAAGAACGGCTACAGCCGTCAGGGGTTTGCGTCGCCGCCGAACATCCGCTCTTGATGCGGGGCTCCGATCGTGTTGGCACTCACGATCTCTACGGCCTTCTCCAAGGTCTTGTGCAGATCGTCGTTGACCAGCACATGATCGAACTGGTCCCGATGCCCCAATTCCATCTCTGCTCGGGATAAACGTAGACTGATCTGTTCCTCCGTCTCCGTATGCCGGTTGCGCAGACGCACGGCCAACGTCTCCAGGTCTGGAGGAGACACGAACAACAGCAAGGTATCATCCGGAAACGCCTTGCGAAGGGATAGCGCACCTTTGACGTCCACGTCGAAGATCAAGAATTCCCCGCGGTTGAGGGCTTCTTGAACGACACTTTTCAGCGTACCATAATAGTTGCCAAAGATCTCTTCGTATTCGATCAGATCGTCTGCCGCAATGCGATTCTTGAACTCCTCGCGGCTGAGAAAGAAATAATCACGTCCGTGTACTTCGGCCGGACGCTTGTTCCTCGTCGTAGCCGAGACGCTAAAGCCCAAGAATGGGAAAGTGGACAGGAGGTGCCGCGCAACGGTGGTCTTGCCCGCTCCGCTTGGCGCACTAAGGACGATAAGGTGCTTCTTCATTCGATGTTCTGCACCTGTTCACGCATTCGTTCAAGCTCTTCTTTCATCCCAACCACGACCCGCGCGATATCAGCATCATTCGTCTTCGATCCGATGGTGTTGACCTCACGATTCATCTCTTGCAGTTGGAAGTTCAGTTTTCTGCCGACGGCTCCACCAGACTTCATATCGTCACGAAAGTGTTTGATATGGGCACGCAAGCGAACACACTCTTCCGATACATCTAACTTGTCTGCCAACAGTGTGATCTCTAAAGCCAGCCGTTGTTCGTCGATGTTCTCGTCTTCGATCACCTGACGGACGCGCTCACGCAAACGTTCTCGCTCGGCAGGGATGCGCTCCTGGCTTCTACGTTCGACGTCCTCCAAACCGGTGGCGATCGCCGCTAGTCGGGATTCGAGATCCTTACCCATTTCCGTGCCTTCGCGGCCGCGCATCACATTCAACGCCTCAAGCGCTTGGTCCAGCACAGCCGACAATTCCGGCCATACGTTCTCATTCTCGGCCTTTTCGGGCTCACCTTGAAAGATCGGCGCAAAGGACGCAATGTTATCGATCGACACCTCACCGCTTAGTCCGAGAGCATCTCGAAGGGTTCGCAGCTGCGTAACGTATTCGGATGCCAGCTCTGTGTCGATGTGGAGAGACCCGGCTCCGGAAGCGTCTTCTCTGCGGACAAACACATTCACACTGCCACGACTTACGGCTTGACGTATCGCGTCGCGCATCGCAGACTCATGCTCTGCCCATTCTTTGGGGAGCCGGCAGGAGAGCTCCAAATAGCGGCCGTTCACCGAACGCACCTCGATCGTTGTCGAGGTCCCGTCAACGGTCGCCTCTGCCTTGCCGTATCCGGTCATACTTCTGATCATGCACAAAACTAACAGGTTCGACCACCTACCTTTGCGTATGGTCACAAAACCACCGGTCGCAGCCATCATCATCGGAAGCGGACTTGCCGACGCCGTATGTGCGTTCCCGAGACGGTGGTCACTCCCCTATGCCGAGATCCCCGGGATGCCGATCCCTTCGGTCAAGGGGCATGGGGGTACGCTTCATGAAGTGGACGTGGAAGGCAAACACGTGCTGGTCTTTGAGGGACGCTCGCACCTCTACGAAGGGGTTGGAACCGATGCCGTTCTTGCACCGATATACGAAGCCCGACGACGCGGTGTGCACCATATGATCTTCACGAATGCCGTCGGCGGACTGTCGCCACGGCTCGCTATTGGCGACGTGATGTTGGTCTCAGAAGTGATCGACCTAACGTTTCAAGGTGATCTTGGGATCCACATGCCCCCTAGTCGACAAAGCGATGTGATCGACCGCCAATGGAGAGAACTGATCCGGTCGACGGCTACGATGCGATCGATACGATTTGAAGAAGGGACCTACGTGCAGGTGCTGGGGCCATCCTATGAGACGCGCGCAGAGATCCGGATGGCGCGTCGGTTCCATGCCGACGTGATCGGAATGTCGACAGCGAGAGAAGCAAAGGCCGCGGCGGCATTTGGCATGCGCGTATGCACACTTTCGGTGGTGACCAACCGTTTGTCGGATGTGCGAACACCAACGCTGGACCACGCCGAAGTTGTTGACGCCGGCAAGCGGGCTGCACCCGTACTGCACAACATGTTATCCACCGCTATCTTTGCCTTATGATCCTGCGCATCACAGCTTTCGTCATCATGAGTCTTTTTGTTGCTGCGTGCACGTCAACAGAGCACAGTACGTTCCTCAACAAGGGCAGGAACAAAGGCAAGGCGATCCGCGTCGACCAACCGATCTTTGAGATCAAGGCCGTAAAGCTGCAAGACTCGACCGTCCGCTTGAGTTTCGTCGGCACACCCGTACTTCGAACAGACGGCCGCGTGATCCGCCACGTTGAAGCTGCGATCGGACCGAATGAGAATGAGCTTAACGACGTGATCGTCTTCAGCACCTCAAATGCCGGTGCTCCCGGCGTCAATCAGACCGTCCACATGGTGGGATCGGCTTCATGGGACACCCGATCAGCGCGTCGTTCAACGGAATGTGTCGTCGATGTCGGCGTCCTCACAGCTGAAGAACACTTGATCTACCGACAGCACCTGAAGTACGAAGCGGCAGACCCGATGGACCTCACACCGTTCGTTCAAGCCGTGTCTGACACCCTCATCGAGATCGGGGCCATCGCCCGCCGGATGTTCGTACCTACCGGTGAACACCTACCATCATCCGAAAATCTCCGGGTGATCATCTCCGATGCAAAGGGATCCGTGGTCTGGCGGAGTGATGCCGGCCAGGCCTTTTTGTCGTTGATGTCTTCCGTTGAGCCACAGATCACCGGTCAGATGCAACGATACACCATGCCTTGGCTCGGTCGGGACATGCAAGGCAACCGCGTTCCCGAGGGTACGTATAAGGCCGAGGTCATTATCCCTGCACGTCCAAATCCCTACCGCACTTCGATCGACGTGCCGTGGCCGCCCAGATGACGGAGCATCTCTGGATGCAGCATGCGCTGCGTCTTGCCGAACGCGGTACGGGTAGCGTCAGTCCCAATCCCCGCGTTGGCTGTGTGATCGTTGATCCAGACGGCATCATTGCCGAAGGATGGCATCAACACTATGGCGGCCCACATGCCGAAGCGCACGCTCTGAGCAATCTCACCCGCCCCCTAACCCCTGATGCAGTGTTGTATGTGACGCTCGAACCGTGCTCACATCATGGTAAGACACCGCCATGTGCCGATGCCATCATCGCCGCGGGGATCAAGAACGTGGTCGTCGGGATGATCGATCCCAATCCTCTTGTAGGGGGCCGTGGGGTCCGCCGATTACAAGAACATGGCATCAACGTCCGGGTTGACGTCGAACGCGACGCTTGTGCCTGGATGAACCGCACGTTCACACACTACATCACGCGTCGGACACCGTACGTGGTGATGAAGATCGCCTCAACGATCGACGGCATGATCGCGCCGGAACCTTCCGCTCGGACGCCACTTACCGGCGAACGGTCGCGACGTGTGGTGCATCAGCTACGGAGCGAGTTCGATGCCGTGATGGTCTCGGCACGAACGGTCGCCGTTGACGACCCAACATTGAATGTCCGGGAGGTCGAAGGGCGGGATCCCATACGAGTCGTGCTCGACCGGACCGGATCGTTATCACTCGATTCCACGATCGTCAAGACCTCCGCTCAGCAGCGGACGATCGTCTATTCTGCACCGGATGCGGCGGTCTCCGAACACACGGATGCACTTCGCATGAGGGGTATCGAGGTCAGGACTGCCGAGGTGGATCGCGCAGGGACACTCGATATCGCAGTGGTACTGGACGATCTGGGAACGCTCGGCATTTCTTCGATCCTCGTCGAGCCAGGACCGAAGTTGGCATCGGCCATGCTCAAGGGCGGCTGGGTCAATGAACTGCGGGTGCACTACTCACCATCGTTGATCGGCGCCGGACGTGGCGTTGCGGGGAGATTCGACATGGAGGTCTGGAAACTTCATACGGTTGAATCGTTGCAGAATGACGTCTTGATCACCTACGTTGCCGCGTCTTTGTAGCTTGCAGCTTATGATCGTCCTCGTTCTCCGCATCATCCTTGTTGCAATTGTCGGCATCGTTCACGTTCATGCTCAAGAGCGGCCGTCGTGGATGCAAGAGTCGCAACAAGCCATGGCCCGAAAGGACTGGCAAGGTGTGATCACAAGCACACAACGCGTGGTCGACAAAGATCCATCGAATGCTCCGGCTAGGGTCATGCGATCATTGGCCTACTTGCAGATGAATGATCCCAAGAATGCCGCACGTTCTGCCGGTGAGGCCACCAAAGCTGACCCACGTCTACTCCAGGGATGGTTGATCTGGTCTGAAGCATTGCAGCGAATGGACCTGCAAGATTCGGCGATCAACGTCTTGACTACGTGTTCTCAGCGCTTTCCCGATTCCGTACGCGTCACCTATGCTCTTGGTATGGCCTACGTCCGCGCACAACGCTGCGAAGAAGCCATCTCACCTCTCGAAGAGACGATGTTTCGTCGACCGGATAACACCGAGATCGTCAAACAACTGGCAAGTTGTTATCTAAAGCTCGAGCGTTACTACGAAGCAGCAGATCTCTTCGGTCGGATGCATGAGGCGGAACCTAATGATATTGCGACCTCACGTCTTCTTGCAGAATCGCTCGTCGGTTCCAACAGAACAGATTCTGCGATCGTGGTCTTGAGGACAGCTTTTGCATTAGATGCGAATGATCGGCTCACAGCAACGGCCCTTGCCATTGCCTATCAGAAGGTAGCGCGTTTCGATGAAGCCCGAAAGGTGCTCGAACCGATGGTCCAACGCTACCCGGACGATGCCGATCTTCAGTACAATCTCGGATTCCTCGCCACTGCCGCAGGAGATCGAACAGCCGCCATTCGCGCGTACAAGAAGGCGATCGCTCTTCGGTCGAACTTTGGACAGGCATGGTTCAACATCGCCATTGCCTACGCCGACGAGGGTTTCACAGAAGAAGCGATCAATGCATTCCAGCGAGCATCGATCTTGCTGCCAAACAGAGCAGCACTCTGCTACAACTCCATCGCCATCCTCTATCGTCGCAGTGGTTCGTTCAACGATGCCGTCAAAGCACATAAACAGTCGATCGGTCTCGCACCCAAGGAACCGGAAATGTATGCCTCGTTAGGCCATACCTATGTGGCCGCCGACAAATACGCCGAAGGAAAAGAGGTTCTTCTCAACGCCTTGGCGAAGTTCCCGGGCAATGCCGACATTCTGTATCCTCTGGGCAAGTGCTATATCCGACTTGGTGAATCCGTTGAGCTCGACAACGTCCTCAAGCAACTTGATGATCTCAAGTCGCCGTATGCTGCCGAACTTCGCTCCATGATCAAATATTGACCATGCTCTTCCAACTTACACTCCTCCTTGCCGTCGGGATCGGACCATCCGGCGAGAGTCATCGACTGCTGGATTCCGGTTTGCGTGCGTTGGGAATGCAGCGATCAGATTGTGCAATGCCCCCTGACATGGTCTCGGCCGATGCACATCGACTCCCCTTTCATGATTCTCTTTTTTCTGAACCGTTCTCGGCCTTCGAGAGCGCCAGCCGATACGCACCGGACCAGTGGACAAGCACGGCTGCAGCATCCATCCTACAGCAGGGCATCCGGCAACTTCGACTTGGTACGTGGCGCGAGATCTCCTATGGACTACGCCGTACTCCGGAGCAATTGAAACAGAGTCTGGGTGTAGATCTCACCGCACAGACTGACATGGTCGGCTCCGTTCTTGTCTTGCGAACGGTCGAAGCCATCGTCGATGCGATCGAAGCCACAAAGGATGTTCGCAAACGATGGAGCAACTCCGGAATCCTGCCTGAGCAATGTGACTCTATTTGGATGAATGCCGAAGAGGATGAACAGGTAGATCTGTTCCAAAGCGTGCTTTCGTCTCGAGCATCTCGAAAGCGTATCGAAGCGTTCTTTGCGCAAGCCGAACCCGAAACCCTCTCCGAAGTGTATGTACAAGGGGCGTCATTATACCTACATTGTCTTCAGATCGTTGCCGACGCCGTGGCGTCCCGCAGCGTCCTCACCGACACGATCACCACCCGCATCATCACCACTTCCATCGGCAGGATCGCGATCGGCGGACCGGGCAACGACACGTACACCGGACAGTTCACGCTGATCATCGATATCGGTGGAGATGATGTCTATCACATCACCGACGGTTCTAAACGTACCGCGATCTCCAAACCGTATGCCGTGATCCTCGACCTCGACGGCAATGATCTCTATGCGTCGAACGGCTATGGGATCGGCACCGGCATCTGCGGGACCGGACTGGTGATCGATCATGCCGGTGACGACGTCTACCGCACGGGTGACTTCTCCCTCGGATGTGGCCTCTTCGGCGTTGGCATCGTCCATGACGTTTCCGGCAATGACTCTTATCTCTCCGGACAAAATTGTCAGGGGGCAGGCATCTTCGGCATCGGTCTCCTGATCGATGAGGCCGGTCACGATACATACCGCTCTCACGCCCAAGCTCAGGGCTTTGGCGGCACGCGAGGTCTCGGATTGCTCTTCGACAAGGCAGGTAATGACCAATACCTCGCCGCAAGCCCGTACGTCGACGTCCTTCGCTACGAAAGTCATTACGTCACCTTTACACAAGGCGCTGCCCTTGGTCATCGTCCGATCGCTTCCGGCGGCATCGGCATCCTGGCTGACAGATCTGGAAACGATCTCTACTCCACCGATATCTACGGACAAGGAACGGCGTATTGGTTCGGACTCGGGGCACTTCTTGATGCAGATGGTGAAGACCGCTATCAAGCGTATCAATATGCTCAAGGTTCGGGCGTGCATTTTGCGACAGGACTGCTCGTAGATCAACATGGCGACGATGTCTACGCCTCACACGGAGTCTCGCAAGGTTGCGGCCACGATGTAGCGCTCGGAGCGCTCGTTGATGAACACGGTGCAGACGTCTACACCGTTGAAAGTCTCTCCCTAGGCGGCGGCAATGCTAACGCTGTGTCCGTCTTTGTCGATCGCGCCGGCGATGATTCGTACATCGCTCGCAATGCATCGAATACGATGGGATATTCTGACTTTCGTCGATGGATGGGCAACGTTGGGGTCTTCGTTGACGGCGGCGGCAGTGATATGTACGGCAGTCCTTTGAAGAACGACACTATTGGCTTGAAGTCGACCTATGGAGTGTTCCTTGATGCCTCCATCGTCAAAGATTCAACTCCTGCGCAGCGTCCGGTGACCTATGCGGAACTGCCACTTTGCGAAGACGTCGATAGTCTCTTCATTCAGGCCTCCGCAGCACCATTGAAGTATCAAAATAACGTCGAACCGGCCCGAAAGAAACTTGCTGAGATGGGGCCGTCGATCCTTCCCTCACTGGCGATCTATTTTGATACGGATATGCCACGGGAGCGACTTGCCTTGGAGACCATCCTGCCAAAGATGCGAGAGCGGGACAGTAGCAAGATCGACAGTATGCTGATCGATGAACTACGTTTCGGTAACGCAACAGAACGAAACCTTGCCGCAACGGTAGCCGGCAAGGTCAAAGCCACGGCGACACTTCCCTACTTGATCGAGATGGCAGCAGATTCATCGTGGAAGATCCGCCGGCTTGCAGCACTTACGCTAGGGCAGATCGCCGACTCTCTGGCGCAGCCAACATTGATCACGATGCTGGCCGATCCACACCCCTACGTCCGTGCTCGCGCCGGATATGCACTGGGTGTGCTTGGCAACGACCAGGCCCTCGACACTGCCCGAACGATCCTTGTCGACCCACATGCCTTTGTCCGCTACACCACGGCTGAAGGATTCTCGCGTGGACGTCAGCGCCCATTCGAGCAGATCGAGCGTCGATGGAATACCAATCGGTCGTACGAAGTGATGTTGGCAACGTCGCTCCTCCTTCGCAGCTGCGACACGACGTCGGCTTCGCAACAAGCCGTGCTCCGCTATTATCAAGGCGCAACCGCCGAACAACGTCTGGCGATCGATCGGACGCTGCCATCACTTCCTTCGATCTGGACAAAGGTCATCACCGCTCCGTCGGTGCCCGCAGCATCAACCTCCACCAAGAAGTCAAAGCGCAAGAAGTGATCCGCCACTCACTTACGCTCGAACACGTTGCTCGCTGTCTCAATGAACGGCTCACGTGCACGACGCTCGTCGAAGCCTGGATGCAAGAACGCGCCGTTGCACATCTCCGTTTCGAAGATGCATCAACATCACTCGTGGTCCGCGCATCGGTCGACGGCGACACTGGCTACGTGCGCATCGATCACGCCACCGCACGCGCGCGCAAGAACACTGTCGACATCTTTCCTGCCATCGTCGGCGAACACTGTCACGGCGTTATGAAGATCGATGGTGATCGCATCATCACCGTGATGTTCACCAGCGGTAATCTCCACCTCGAGTTCTTTTCAGGGGGCAAGGGCAACATACTCCTTGAACACAACGGCATCGTCCGTGATGCGCTGCACGACAGAGCTTCGGTCGAATCGACACCGTTTGTGGTGGATGCTCGCCCCTTATCGCTGGGTCCATTGCTCGAACGGGACAGAGCGAACTATGACGACATTGTGACGGCCTATCGGGAGAGTCGAACGGCCTACGTTTTGGAGGACGGTGGTGATATGCGCTTCTCAATGCTGCCACTATCAGGGATGCGCGTTGTTGATCGATCTGAAGATGTCCTTGGTCTGATCCACCGGGTGGCTGTTGAGCGGTACAAACAACAGCGTCGTGATAAGATCCGAAAAGAGATCCGCGTCAAAACGGAGCGCGAGATCAAGAAGCTTGAGAAAGCACTGGAGGCCATGCGTAGTGAAGAAGCACAAGCCGACCGTGCCGCAGAACGACGGATGATCGCCGATCTGCTGATGTCGACGCCCGATCTCCGACGACGAGACCTTGAGCAGATCCAGCTGAATACTTGGACCGGCGAATCGATCGATGTCAAACTTGATCCCAAACGATCGATCCTGGAGAATGCGCAGGACTATTATGCGAAAGCGAAACGATCCGAGGTCGCCGCGGTAGAACGACGAAGGCGCATCCCAAAGACAGAATCGCGGTTGAACGAATTGCGTTCCGTCCTTGCACAGGCCATGAACACCGATGACCTCGAAGTACTTCAACGATTATCACCACAGGCCATGTCGCCACAACAACCTTCGGCAGAGACCTCACCGTATCGTGTCTTCGTGCTGGACGAAGAACACACCCTCTACGTTGGCAAGAATGCGGCCAACAACGACCAGCTCACGATGAAGTTCGCCAAGCAGAATGACTGGTGGTTTCACGCCCGTGGCACGAGCGGATCTCACTGCGTCTTGCGCGGTCCCGGCTCATCGAAACCGCCGAAGGCCATCCTAGAGCAGGCCGCGGCCATTGCGGCATATTATTCGGGATCTCGGAATGCCTCGTGGACGCCCGTCGTCTACACGCAGCGGAAGTACGTGCGCAAACCCAAGGGGGCAAATGTTGGCGCTGTTGTGTTGGAGCGCGAAGAAGTGATCATGGTCAAACCGTCTATATCGACAGGATCTTGAACTCGACACGTCGATTGGTCTGACGTCCGGCTTCTGTAGCATTACTGGCCTTCGGTGCTTTCTCTCCCTTGCCAATGGCCTTCATGCGTCCCACATCAACACCATGTGTTCCGAGATAGTCCCGAACAGCATTGACGCGTTCTTGTGACAGCTTCAAGTTGGCTGCATCATTACCAACATTGTCGGTATGCCCAACGATCTCAATGATCATCTGCGGCCGTTTGATCAGGAAGGTCGCAAGACGATCCAGCTCAGGAATGGACTCGGGACGGAGGACGGACTGTCCCGAATCAAAGAACAAGTTGTTAAGGACGATCGTCTCGTCTTTACGGATCGGCACTAGGTAAAGATCGCGCTGGATCTCAGTGTACGTGTCAAGCTTTCGGGCATCCAACTGATCGCTGATCGGATAATACCCTTCGGCCTCTGCGCGAAAACCATACAGATCACCGGAAGGAAGAGCGATAGCATACGAGCCATCGGCCGGTGCACTGCGCGCCTCTCCTACGGGTTTGTTCGACGTCAGCGATTCATACTCGACTGTTGCAGCCAGAGGTTGTTTGGTCTTAGCATCTAACACACGCCCCCTGACCAAGAAGACAGGTTGTGGCTGAACACCTTTGGATAGTTTGATACGATAGATGTCCGCACTGCCGTCTTTATCATTGGTCGCCGACATATAGGCATAGTCACCACGAGCCGGCACCGTGAAATAGGCATCCCAGCCATCGGTATTTACGGCTGGACCAAGGTTCTCCGGCTCCGACCAATTCAACCACGAGTCATCCAAACGCCGCGTCATCCAGATGTCGGTACCGCCGTAGCCCTTGCGGCCATTCGTAGCAAAATACATCGTCTTACCGTCGGCGGCGACGAACGGCGACATCTCGCCACCCCACGTATTGATCTCACCCATGTTTCGAGGTTCGGTGAAGGATCCGTCGCTGCGTTTGAAGGAAACATACAGGTCCTTTTCGCCCCGGGTATCATCTCGATGAATAGCCATCACCAGTACGCGACCACTGGGATCAAGACACATTTCCGAGAAGCGGCTGCGGTTGTAATACTGTGCGATGTAGACCGGTGATGGTATGGTCCATCCTTCTGCCAAACGATAAGCGATCGAAACACCCGCACCGCCCGGAGATCCGTCGCGTCGGTACAAGTTGCCCAGCAGCACAGTGTTGCCGTCGGGTGTGATCGAGATCAAGAAGTTGGAGCCCTCGTTATTGAGGGGGCGACCAACATTCTGCATCGGACCCCACGAACCATTTTTCTGCAGATCTGAGACGTAGATGTCTTCACGTTCCGGTGCTCCAATGTTTCCTTCAAACGGATAGCGTCCAATGTAGAGGCGCTGTCCGTCAGCCGTGATCACCGGCGAGAGATCTCCGCCGCTGCAGTTGACGTTTGGTCCAAGATGTTCCCGCGTCACCCCAACCGGGTGGTCTGCAGCCACCTTGATCGGTGACTGTTCTTGGCGAAGATCAATGTAGTCATACTCGACCGTGATCGCACCGTTGACCGAGAGTGCGATGTCGCGTCCAACAACGACAGGCATTTCGATCGACGTGACCATGGTCCCGTTGAAAAAGATGTTCAGTGCAGATCCGCGTTTTTTGAGCGTGACCGTGTTCCATTCCGTGCCCTTGCGTAGGGCATCAGATGGCTGCCACTCGATGATATCGTTGAATTGACCACGATCGAATTGGTAGACCCGGAACTTGCCGTCGGGAGAGATGTTAATGGCCGACGCATTAGATTCATCCGAGCCGCCCCAACAGACACCAAATCCATTGTTCTGCATGCCCCCTATCCAACGACCACGAAACTCGAGATCGAAGTTCTTTTCAAACTCGATCCAGAACTTCGGACCATTGAGATAGCCGGAACCGCGCGGGGAGGTACGTTGTACGCGGTAGACCCCGGAAGACACCTCGGCCGCAGCCGTTTGAAACCGACCGCTAGGCCAGCCATTGGCCGGCGTGTCGAAATCGTCACGGAATACGGACGGAAAGTCCTGGGCGGAAGCCCACGACGCCGAACACACCAGTACCATCAGAAGGATGCTGCGCATCACTCCTCGAGGTACGTGTAACCGTACAGACCGGAACGGTAGATGGCGAGGAATTCTTTGCCCTCTTGTGCGGAGATCCGCTTCTCTTTGACGGAGCTGTTTACCCATGTTTCGATCGTGCGAACGAGTTTCTTCGCATCGAATTGTACATAGTCCAGCACATCTGCTACAGACTCACCGTCGATGATCTGCTCGATCTCATATCCATCCTTGGTACAGACGACGTGCACAGCATTAGTGTCACCGAAGAGGTTGTGCAAGTCACCGAGGATCTCTTGATATGCACCAACGAGGAAGACGGCGAGGTAATACTCTTCACCATCTTTGAACGGATGGACCGGCAACGATTGACGGAAATCACGTACGCCAATGAAGTGGTCGATCTTGCCATCTGAATCACATGTGATGTCTTGCAGTGTTGCAAGGCGGGTCGGCTTTTGTTCCAACCGGTGCACAGGCATGATCGGGAACAGCTGATCGATGGCCCAGGAGTCCGGCAGAGACTGGAACAGCGAGAAGTTGCAGAAATACTTGTCAGCAAGGAGCTTTGGCAGTTGTCGGAGCTCTTCGGGCACATTCTTCATTTCAGAGGCCATGTCGTTGACCTCGCGTGCCACAGACCAATAGAGTTTCTCAACTTTTGCCCGCGTCTTCAGGTCGATCAACCCAAGTGAGAATCGATCAAGCGCTTCTTCACGAATCTGCTGTGCATCGTGCCAAGCTTCAAGCATCGTCCGGCTGTTGAGCGAATCATAGATCTCGAACAGCTCGGTGACGAGTTCGTGTTCCTGCTCGTCCAACGTATCTTCTGAGGACCATTGCGGGACCGACGTTGTCTCCAGGACGTTGAAGACCAAGACGGAGTGATGGGCCGTTAGTGCACGTCCGGACTCGGTGATGATATGCGGATGTGGAAGCTCATGCTTATTGGCGGCATCAACGATGGCCGCCACGGCATCGTTGGCATATTCCTGAATGGAATAGTTGATGCTCGATGTGAGCGATGTTCTCGACCCATCGTAATCTACACCAAGGCCGCCGCCGATGTCCACGAAATCAATGTTACAGCTCATTTTCATGAGCTGTACGTAGAACTGCGAGACTTCTCGAAGACCGGCCTTGATCTTGCGGATATTCGTGATCTGCGACCCGAGATGGAAGTGGATCAGGCGAATACAATCCAACATCTGCTCTTGTGTGGCATATTCGACAGCTTCCAAAAGCTCGGAAGCATTCAAACCGAACTTCGAGTGGTCACCTCCGGACTCTTCCCATTTGCCGCTGCCGGATGATGAAAGTTTAATACGGATACCGATGTTCGGACGAACACCTATGCGCTTCGACACAGTATTGATCAGCCGTAGCTCGACAAGTTTTTCCACCACAAGGTAGATCCGCTTGCCCATCTTCTGCGCAAGGAGGGCCAGCTCGATGAACTCTTCGTCCTTGTACCCGTTGCAAATGATCAAGGCATTCGGATTATCCATAATGGCCAAAACGGCATGAAGTTCGGGTTTAGAACCCGCCTCAAGTCCGATGTTGAACCGTTTGCCGTGGCGTACCAACTCTTCCACTACCGGACGTTGCTGGTTCACCTTGATCGGATACACGCTGTAGTATTTTCCGGTGTAGCCATATTCTTCACCCGCCTTGTCGAAGCAACCGGCGATCTTTTCGATACGGTCGTCGAGAATGTCGGGAAACCTCAAAAGCACGGGCATCGACACATCCCGAAGCAGGACCTCGTCGATAAGCTCCTTGACGTCGACCTCCGGTCCGCCATGTTTGCGAGGATGGACAACGACATGACCTTTGTCGTTGATTCCAAAGTAGTTGATGCCCCAACCGGGGACATTATAGAGTTCGAGAGAGTCCTCGACGCGCCATTTGCGCATGGGCCTTGGCCTTGGGTAGGGTGGCGAAAAATCGAACGGCAAAATTACGAAGACTATATTTGCCCCCTATGCCTTCTTCAAATGATGTTGAATCCTTAAAACAGCACTTCGCCGATTATCTCCGGAAAAAGAAGTACCGAAACACGCAGGAACGCTCCAGGGTACTGGATCGGATCTCCGAATGGGACGACCATTTTTCGGCCGACGAACTGTATATGTTCATGAATACGTCCGGCGACCGGGTCTCGCGGGCCACGATCTATTCAACCCTCGAACTCTTGACGCAGTGCGGCATTTTGACCAAACACCGCTTCCAAGGCGAAAGCGCTCATTATGAGCTGTCTTCCCGAATGCCTCACCACGACCACCTGATCTGCTCTGAATGTGGCCGGATCGTAGAATTCCGGAACGAAGACATCGATAAGATCCGAGATGCAGTATGTTCGACCCTGGGCTTCCGGCCGATCTCCCATTCGCTGCAGATCAATGCCGTATGTCACGATCCGACGACCTGTCCGCACAATAGGACAGAATAACCGAATAACCGAATAACCGAATAACCGAAAAACCGAATACCTGAAGAACCGAAACCTAGAGAATGAAGAATCTTGTCATTGTTGAATCGCCGTCAAAGGCGAAGACCATTCAGAAATACCTGGGAGATGACTTTACCGTCACCTCCTGTATGGGGCACATCCGGGACCTTCCGGGGAATGACAAGGCCATCGATATCGAGCATGGCTTCGTTCCCGTCTACGAGGTCAACGACGACAAAAAGAAGATCGTCGCCGAGCTCAAGAAACAAGCGAAGGCCGCTGACACCGTATGGCTGGCATCTGACGAAGACCGCGAAGGTGAGGCCATTGCCTGGCACCTTGCGGAAGCCCTCGACCTGGACGAACGCAAGACCCGCCGCATCGTCTTCCACGAGATCACCAAACCGGCGATCGTTAACGCCATCAAGAACCCTCGCGGGATCGACATGGCGCTGGTCGACGCTCAGCAGGCCCGCCGCGTTCTCGACCGCCTCGTGGGGTACGGCCTCTCCCCTGTTCTGTGGCGCAAGATCCAACGTAACCTCTCGGCCGGACGTGTGCAGAGCGTTGCTGTCCGCCTCGTGGTTGAACGCGAACGTGAGATCCAGGCCTTCACGGCAACTAGCCAATTCAAGATCACGGCAGAATTCACTGTCGACGGCAAGACCGTCACCGCAGAGCTGCCGCAACGATTCGACACCGAAGAACAAGCCCGTGCCTTCCTAGAGAAGTGTAAGGGGGCGACCTTTACCGTCAACGATCTTGAAACAAAACCGGGTAAGAAGTCACCATCAGCCCCCTTCACCACATCGACGTTGCAACAAGAGGCGTCGAGAAAACTGGGGTATTCGTTGTCGCGCACGATGAAGTTGGCACAAGACCTCTATGAGGCGGGCCACATCACCTACATGCGTACCGACTCGGTGAACCTTTCTGAGTTGGCGATCGGTGCGGCCAAGGATCAGATCACATCTGCGTTTGGTGCCAACTATTCGAATCCTAAACAGTACACTACAAAGGTCTCCAGCGCTCAGGAAGCACACGAAGCGATCCGTCCGACAGATTTCGCCCGCAGGACAGCCGGCGATTCCGATGCCCATCAACGACTCTATGAGCTGATCTACAAGCGTACGATCGCATCACAAATGGCTGAGGCCAAGCTTGAGAAGACCGTAGCTACGATCGGGATCTCCACAACGTCGGAAGTCCTCACTGCCACCGGCGAGGTCTTGGTCTTTGATGGTTTCCTCAAGGTCTATATGGAATCGACCGATGAGGAGACGGATACAGAAGATGCGAAGATGCTTCCGCCGTTGAAGATCGGTCAACACTTGCCCCTTGACAAGATGCTTGCCCAAGAGCGATATCAACGTCCGCCGGCACGATTTACGGAAGCGTCGTTGGTGAAGAAACTGGAAGAGTTGGGCATCGGCCGTCCGTCGACCTATGCACCAACGATCTCAACGATCCAGGCACGCGGATATGTCGTCAAAGAAGACCGTGATGGTCGTGAACGTCAAGTGCGGGCGCTGACGATGAAGCAAGATGTGATCGACCGTGTGGTAAGCACGGAGATCACGGGCGCGGAACGATCGAAGTTGTTCCCTACCGACATCGGCAGCGTGGTCACAGACTTCTTGATCAAACACTTCGATGAGATCATGGACTACAATTTCACGGCTACCGTGGAAAAGCAGTTCGATGAGATCGCTGAAGGACGATTGAAGTGGAATACGATGATCGCGTCGTTCTACGGGCCGTTCCAAGAAGACCTGAAACGTACAGCTGAGACCGCCGAACGTCAGAGCGGTGAACGCCTTCTTGGTGTTGACCCCAAGTCCGGCAAAAACGTCTACGTCCGTCTTGCCCGCTACGGACCCATCGCCCAGATCGGCGATGCCGAAGATGAAGACAAGAAACAAAAAGGTCTTCCCGGCAAGTTCTCGATCGAGACCATCACCCTTGACGAAGCGATGGAGCTGTTCAAGTTCCCGCGCGTCGTGGGCGACTTCGAGGGCAAACCGATGGTGGTGAAGGTCGGACGGTTTGGTCCCTACATCGACCATGACGGTACGTTTGCCTCTGTGCCCAAGGAAGAAGACCCACTGACCATTACCGCTGCTCGTGCTGAAGAATTGATCGTGGCAAAACGCATCGCCATTGCCGAGCGCACCATCAAAGAGTTCCCGGAGAATCCTGATATCAAGGTTCTCAAGGGGCGGTGGGGTCCGTTCATCCAATACGGCAAGGCCAACATCCGTATTCCCAAAGGAACGGATGCAGCAACGCTGACACTGGAGCAATGTCTGGAGTTGGCAGCAGCGCAGGCGCCGGAAAAGCCGGCAAAGGGTGAAAAGGCGAAAGGGCGAAAGGGTGAAACAGAGACGGCAGCAAAGAAGGCTGTCAAAAAGGTAGCGAAGAAAGCTGCCAAGAAGACTGCAGCCAAGAAAGCCAAGAAGTAGGATGTGCACGGCGTGTTGACAGCAAGGGCCATATCGATCGGCATCCTACTGTTGACGAGCGCCGTGTTCGCTCTAGCTGAGGTCACGATCACCGGACCGAAGGTCTTGTGTGAAGGCACGACGGCTACACTGACCGCACCGGCAGGGATGCGATCATATCGTTGGAGCACTGGTGCAACCACACCGTCCATCACCGTGGCGTCTGCCGGTACGTATCGCGTTGATGTGATCAAAGCCGATGGTACGCCGGACTTCGGCACCATCGATCTGCTACCCGGATTCTCACCACGTGTACGCATCGGCAACCCGATCGAATACCTCTGTAACGGTGATGAAGCGCGACTCGAGGCACCGGCCATCTATAAGCGTTATCTATGGTCGACCGGAGATACCACTTCCTTCATTACGGTCACAACGGAAGGAACGTATTCGTTGACCGTTGTCGATTCGAACGACTGTGTTGGGACAAGTGATGCCGTGCGCATCATCGTGATCGATCGACCACGTCTCGATCTAGCTGGACCAAATGCTGCATGCAGAGCAGCGCCGATCACGTACAGCACATCCATCATCGGCGGTGCGACGTACTTGTGGAGCATCAACGGTGGCACGATCAACGTTGGACAATCTTCGTCAGCAGTGTCGGTAACATGGCAACGATCCGGCGTGATCACCGTGTTGGTGCAAGTTCCGCGTCCTGATGGAGGTACGTGCGACACGACCATCTCGATGGCCGTCAACGTCGGCGCCCGACTCCGTCCGGAGATCTTGTATGATCGGAGTTCACTCTGCACCGGCGACACCATCGTCTTGAGCGCAACAACAGGGTTTGCCTCGTATCTCTGGAACACCGGCGCGTCGACACCGTCGATCACCGTCACGACCGGCGGACCGTACTGGGTAGCTGTCACCGACTCATCTGGATGTTCCGGTTCAAGCGATACTCTCACCGTGATCGAATATCCGAACCCCACCATCACCGTCAATGGCGGCAGCACCATTTGTGACAACGCTCCCCTTCAACTCACTGCAACATCATCTGCGAACGACGTTGTGCTCTGGGAATGGAACACGGGTGCACGTACGGCATCGATCACGGTCACCACTCCCGGACGATATCGCGTTGCGGGCTGGACGATCAACGGATGCACCGACACAACAGAGGTCGACGTCACCACCGGCGATCGTCTCTACATCGGCAGTGCAACGCCGATCATCCTGCCAACCATCCGCGTTGGCACGATGGCCATCGACTCGTCGCGTATCGACTACGCATCCAACACTACCATGACCATCCAGTCCATCACGGAGGACCATCCTGACCTCACTCTTATACAACCCTTACCAAGTGTTGTACCGGCCAACACTCCCGTCTTTGTGCCTGTACGTTGGACTCCACAACAAGCCGGCGTCCTTGACGATACGATCACCGTTGTTGTGCTGAACCTCACATGTCCTGACACGCTGCACATTCGCATCACCGGACTCGCCATCGAAGACACATCGGCCGTTCCCCTATCGATCGTCATCCCGGATGCGACCGTCAATATCGCCTCACCCATCGATCACCCCGTCCACATCTCCATCAACGATGCGCAACAGCGTTCCGGCAGTTTGCTGTTCAACATTTCGTTCGATAGGCGCACGGTGTTATTCAACTCCGTCACAGGTGCAAAGATCACCTCTGACGTGATCGCAGGAAATGAACGCGTCATCACGTTCTATCTTGAATTCGTTCCTTTCGAACGTGACACGACGATCTACCTGAATGTAGCCGGGATCCTGCAGCCCTCGCTCACGTCAACCCTCACTCCAAGCAGTGTCATTCTCGGTGCCAGTGTCAATGCACTCCCTACCTATCGTCCGGGAACCCTCACCTTCACCGGTTGCTGGTTGCCCGGTCGAATGATCACCCTGACGGAAGGGGGCGGAGTGGTTCGTCGCAGATACGACATGACCGGCAGAGAGCTGGAACCCCAAGCCCCCTGTCGGCCATGTATCATTGTCGACGTCGACGCGAACGGTCGACTCGTTGGTACTTACTTAATGAACAGCATCTCGCGATAACCCGGCAGCGGCCAGGTCTCATACGAGCACACACGCTCAAGATCGTCGACGGCAGACCTCACGGCATTCATGGCCGGGATCACGTTGTGCAGCATGTGTTTGGCTTTGCTGTGCACGGTATCACCGCCGAGTTCCGTGTTCTGTTGGTGCAAGACGTCCAATGCGTCGCCTAGAGCGTCGATCTTGGCAGCAAGATCGTCAGCCGTACGTTGTGCCGCTTTGGAGACACCGGCAACACCTTGTACGTGTGCAAGGTACTTGAGAGCACTCGGCAGGATCTGCGTTTGCGCCATCCACTCCGTGGTCTCACCTTCGATGTTCACGGTCTTAAAGTACTGATCGAACATGATGTCTTCACGCGCTTCTAGTTCTCGCTGTGAAAGCACCTTGTATGACGAGAACAGCGCGATGTTCTTCTTATCAAGCAAATGCTCGAAGGCATCGATCGACGTGCGCAGGTTGAGCAGTCCACGCTTCTTCGCTTCCTTCTGCCAAGCATCAGAATAGCCGTCACCGTTGAAGATGATGCGCTCGTGCGTCTTGTACGTTTCTTTCAGTACATCCTTCAGTGCCGTTTCGAAGGACTGGCGCTTCTTCATTTTCGCTTCGATCTTTGCCGACATGGCATCGATCGATTCGGCAACGATCGTATTCAACACCGTGATCGGGAAGGATACCGATTGTGACGAACCAACGGCGCGAAACTCGAACTTGTTGCCCGTGAATGCGAACGGCGACGTACGATTACGATCTCCTGTATGCTGAGGCAGCGGCGGCAACACCGGCGTCCCAAGGCCAAGCAGTCCACCCTTCTTAGAAGAGTTTGCTCCGCCCTTGACGATACGCTCGAACACACCTGACAATTCATCGCCCAAAAAGATCGATAAGATGGCAGGGGGCGCTTCATTGGCACCAAGTCGATGGTCGTTCGAAGCAGAGGCAACACACACACGCAGCAGGTCTTGGTAGAGATCTACGGCACGGATCACCGCAGCACAGAAGAACAAGAAGTGCATGTTGTCGTGTGGCGTGTCACCCGGCTCAAGTAGGTTGACGCCCGTATCCGTCGCGATCGACCAATTGACGTGTTTGCCGGAACCGTTGATGCCGCTGAAGGGCTTTTCGTGCATCAGGCAAACAAGTCCGTACCGACGAGCCGTGTTGCGCAGCACTTGCATCACCAGCTGTTGGTGGTCAGCAGCGATGTTGGAGTGTTCAAAGATCGGAGCAAGTTCATACTGTCCGGGAGCGACCTCGTTATGCCGCGTTTTGACCGGAATACCCAAGGCGTACAATTGATGCTCGACGTCGGTCATGTACGTCAATATCCGGCTTGGGATCGAACCAAAGTAGTGGTCTTCAAGTTCTTGTCCTCGCGGAGGCCGGGCACCAAAGAGCGTGCGGCCCGTCATGATCAGATCCGGGCGACGGTAGGCGAACTCTTCGTCAACAAGAAAGTACTCTTGTTCGGCGCCAACAGTGGAGACGACCTTTGTTGCTTCTTTCTCATTGAACAACGCCAACGCACGCATTGCGGCTTTGTTCACTGCTTCCATCGAACGCAGCAGTGGTGTTTTCAGGTCAAGCGCTTCACCGGTCCATGAAGCGAATGCGGTCGGTACACAAAGTGTCGCTCCGTTCGGGTGACGAATGATGAAGGCCGGTGACGTCGGATCCCACGCTGTGTAGCCGCGGGCTTCGAACGTCGCGCGAAGTCCACCCGACGGAAAGGATGATGCATCCGGCTCACCTTGGATCAGTTCTTTGCCCGAGAACTGCGAGATCGCAGAACCATCGCTGGTGGGCGTAACGAAGGATTCATGTTTTTCTGCCGTCAGACCGGTGAGCGGCTGGAACCAGTGTGTGTAATGGGTCGCCCCCTTCTCCATGGCCCACGTCTTCATGGCAAGGGCGACCGTGTCGGCGATAGCCGGATCGATCGCGGCACCACGTTCCATGGTTGCCTGCAGACTCTTCCAGGCCGGTTTGGAGAGGCGCTGACGCAGCTCTTCCATCGTGAGGACATCGGAGGCGAAGACCTCCGAGATCACGTCGGCCGGCGTTGGCGTGTTGAGTCCGTCAAAACGCCAGTTGCGTGCAGCAGAGACGACGTCAAATTGATGTTGCATGAAGATCACCGATCATTGTTGAGTGGGAGGACCATTGACTCTTTATGTGTGCTGAGGACAACATTGGTGAAGGTACCCGAGACCCCCTTCCATTGTTGGATAGCCGAAAGAAGACCTTCGAGGGCGGCGGTGTTGGCAACGCGTACCTTGATCAGGTGCGATGCCGTGCCGGTGATGGCATGACATTCAAGGATCTCCTTTCGAGAGCGGCATTGACGCCGAAAGGCATCATATTGCGCACTGGAATCGATGTTGACGAAGATGAAAGCGGCAACGTCGAGACCGGCGGCATTGGGATCGACCTGTGTTGTATAGCCCTTGATCACGCCATCGGCTTCGAGACGCTTGACGTGGTCACTGACGGTCGGGACCGAAGAACCGACCTGTTCAGCGATCTCGCTGAGACTGAGTCTGGCATTCTCCTGGAGGAGAGCACAGATCGCACGGTCAAGGTCCTTCAATGTTGGCATTGTATTACATTTGTAAAGTTTTTCGACGACAAACTTAACGTTCGTTAGACGATATGTCAAGACTCTTTCGAATTCTGATCGTTTGGCCATTCAAGATCTTCTTGATCTCAACGGCGGTCTTCATCGTTTCCGTGGTGGTATTGAAGTACCTTCCGATGTCGACGACACCGTTGATGCTCAAGCGTCTCATCGAGGCCCCATTTACCGGCCATCGTATCGCGATGGAGCAACAATGGGTCAGTTACGACGAGGTCTCGCCGTGGGTCTTTCGCGGCGTGATCGGCGGCGAAGACGGCGGATTCATGCGTCACGAGGGCGTGGATTGGCGTGCGGTCGAGAATGCCAAACGCGCCAACCCGGGTCGGATCAAGCGGGGTCGGCCGCCGCTGGGCGCATCGACGATCACCATGCAGTGTGCGCGTAATGCCTTCCTGCTCCCCTTCCGAAACATGGTCCGCAAGGCGTTTGAGGTCGGCATCACCTACGTCATCGAATTCGTCTGGGGAAAGAAGCGCATCCTTGAGGTCTACGTCAACATCATTGAATGGGGCGACGGCTTCTACGGCATCGAGGCCGCAGCACAGCACTACTTTGGCAAACGAGCCAAGGATCTCACGCGGGATGAAGCGGCCCGCTTGGCCGCCGTGGTCCCCAACCCCCGCCGCTTCCACGCCGACAAACCATCACCCTACACGCAGAAGCGTATCGCCTTCATCAAGGGGCGCATGGGTGTGGCTATTCCGCGCTAGGTCCGGGACGTCGAAGTCTGGGACGTCTAGCAAAGCGACGTCGAAGTCTGCGACATCGAGATCCGCGACAGTAAGAACCTACACTCACTCCGACTCTTACTTCGCCATTAGAGATGTCGCTGTGCTAGATGTCGCTGTGCCATATGTCGCTGTGCTAGATGTCGCTGTGCTAGATGTCGCCGTGCCATATGTCGCTGTGCTAGATGTCGCTGTGCCAGATGTCGCTGTGCTAGATGTCGCTGTGCGAGTTGTCGCCGCGCGAAACCGCTGCTACTGCCGCATTGAGATCATCCGGGATCTCGCTGGAGAACATGAGCTCTTCGCGGGTGAAGGGGTGGATGAAGCCCAATGTGCGAGCGTGCAAGGCCTGACGATGGATGGCTTGTAGGGCAGCTGCAGCTTCTTTTCGGAACATATGGTGAATGGCCGTTAGCGATGCTTCGCCGCCACCATAGTCGGTATCACCGACGAGTGGATGTTTGATGTGTGAGAGGTGGACACGGATCTGATGTGTGCGGCCCGTGCGCAGCTTACAGCGAATGAGCGAAGCACAATCGTAACGGGCGAGCACGGTCACTTCAGTCGCGGCGTATTTACCGCCGCGCTGCACGACGGACATGAGTCGACGGTCGCGTGTGCTACGGCCGATATCACCTTCGATCACACGGAAGTCGTCTTTGATGACGCCCCAGACCAGGGCGACATATTCGCGCTGAACCGTTCGTGCGGCGAACTGCTGCGACATCCGCAGTGTGGCTTGATACGTCTTGCCGATCACGATCAAGCCCGAGGTGTCTTTGTCTAACCGGTGGACGATGCCGGGTCGGATCGCCGATGACGTGAAGAAATCCGCTTCGCTCGACGCACTCAGCTCGTCCAGACCAACAACTTCTTCATCGTCGCCATCCGATCCGGACTCTGTCCCATTTCCTTCTGCCGACTCATCACTCGGTTGTTCGGTTATTCGGTTATTCTCTTCATTCGCATCATTCTCTTCCTCTTCCCAACTCTCTCTTTTCTTCAACACATCGATCGGCTCCCTCAATCCAGCATGCCAAAGCATTGCATTGACCAAGGTGCCGGTGCGGTTGCCGAAGCCCGGGTGGACGGGCATGCCCGCGGGTTTGTTGAAGACAATGAGATGCTCGTCTTCGTAGATAACAGGAACGGCGATGTCTTGCGGGATCAGCTGCAGCGGAGGATTCTTAACGACCGTCACGCGGATCTTGTCGCCGGGCTTAATGCGATAGTTAGCTTTACTGCTCGCCCCATTCACAAGAACGGCGCCACGTTCGATGGCCTTTTGGACCCGGGATCGAGTGGCGTGCTCAATGGAGTGTGTGATAAAGGCGTCGAGGCGTTCTGCTTTTTGACGTGCCGAGATGTCGAACTCATAGACGTGTTCGATCTTCTCGGGGTGGTGTTCGTCCGGTTGGAACTCACTCATGGTCGGCCGCCGGAGGAGCCGACATCTTGCCGCTGAAGATCAGCATAAGCACGATGCCGATGCTGACGCACGAATCAGCGACATTGAAGACCGGCCAATGTGTGTATTGCCGGCCGAACCAACTCACATCGGGGATATCTACTTGGATGAAATCTACAACAAGGCCATAGAACAAGGGGCCTTCATTGTAGAGTACACCATAGAATGCCCGATCGATCAAGTTTCCTACGGCACCGGCGAATAACAAGCCGATGGCCAACCGTGCACCCCAATGGGCGGTCCGGATCTTGTCAAGGTAGACGGCCAACGTAATGGAAATGGCGATGGTGATCAAGGTAAGAATGATCTTGGCATCTCCCCAGGAGATACCGAACGCCATGCCGGGGTTTTCGACGTATGTGATACGTACCAGCTCGCCGAGTAATGGAAAGCTTTCACCGAGGTACATCCCTTCATGACGAATGCCGAAGAGATCGAACCCCTTTACCGCGATCTTGGTGATCTGATCAACAACGATCAGGATGGCGGCAAGCAGGTGATAGCGATACCGATCAACGAAGTGCGTCAAGGCTCTTAGCCACGATACGGTCTACACCATCTTCCGGGCAACGTTGGTGGATCTTATAGGATGCCGACAACGTCGTGATCGGAACGGCAAGAAGACGCTCCTTGGCGATCAGAATGCCACACATACGGCAGATACCGTAGGTCTTCTCGTCGATGCGCTGGATCGCCTCTTCCAGCTTCCGGATATAATCCTGGATGCGCTGGATCTGAGCGTAGGTCTTCTCCTTCTCCATCGCCTCTGAACCCTGTTCTGCCATGTGCATCGAATAGATGGCACTTTCGTCAGCAGACTCAGCACTGGTAAGGTCTTCCAGACGCTCGCGCAGCATGCGCAGTTCGTCCATCGCCTCTTCCTTGGCACGTTCAATAACGGTGCGAAAGGTCGACAGATCCTTATCGGAGTAGCGGAGACCCTTCTTGGGAGGGATCGGGAGGGTGGGCGCCTTCGGTTTGGTACCGGGCGACAAAGAAGCTGCTCCGGCAGCTTTCACTACCGGAGCAGCAGATTGTGCTGAGCCGGATGACTTCGCGGGCTTTTTCGTCACTTCCTTACTTTTTGCTGTAGTTGCCGATGCTATTGGGCTTGTTGCCACACTCTTTTTTGACGCTGCAGTTGATACCCTGCTGGAGGTAGCCGCTGCGTTCGAAGCCGTATGCGAAGTATCCGAGCTCGAAGCCGAGTTAGGACGTTGCCTTACTTGGCTTTTTTTTTTGCCGTAGCCTTCTTGGCGGCCTTCTTGGTCGCTTTCTTGGCTGTGGCCTTCTTGGCTGCCGGCTTCTTGGCGGCCTTCTTGGCTACCTTCTTCGCGGCCTTCTTGGTCGCCTTCTTAGCCGTTGCCTTCTTGGCTACCGGCTTCTTGGCGGCCTTCTTGGCGGCCTTCTTGGTCGCCTTCTTCGCCGTTGCCTTTTTGGCTGCCGGCTTCTTCGCTGCTTTCTTGGCTGCTGCCATAGAACGCACCTCCAACTGTAGATAATGAATGAAAACGCGTGCGTCCTATTTGGACGCATCACTTCTTTTACACGCGATTAACGCGCACGTTGACGTGACGCCCGTTGATCTCGAGATCGACCCCTTCGAGTCGTTCCCCCCGCTCGAGCGTGACCGCCAGCGTTTCCATTACAATGTACGAGCGCATGGTTTGCAGTGCCTCGGAGGTGCTATCGTCGGTGCTGTATTCCAACGTTATGCGATCCGTCACGAGATAGTCCGCATCCTTACGCAGTTTTTGGATCCGGCTCACGAATTCGCGCGCCAGACCTTCCCGTTCCAACCCTTCATCGATCTCCGTGTCAAGTGCAACGGTTACCCCATCGTCACTCGCCACCAGCCAACCTTCAATATCCTCACTTACGATCTCAACGTCTTCGAAGTCGATCTGTACCGTGGTGTCTCCAACACTTACTGCCAACACCGAAGACTGTTCCAATTTACGAACATGTTCATTATTTAGGGAGCGGATCGCTTCGGCGACAAGTTTCGTTTGATCTCCGTATTTCTTGCCGATGACTTTGAAGTTCGGCTTGGCACTTCGACGGACGATGTTCGTGTCGTCGGAAACATACTCGATGGTCTTGACATTGATCTCTTCCAAGATCACATCTTCGACTGCTTGTACTTCACGTCGCATTGCCGGACCGTCAACAGGTAACAAGATTCGGCGCAGCGGTTGTCGAGTTTTAATCCGCGCTTTTTCCCTCAAAGAACGTGCAAGCGTGACGATCGTCTGTGCTTGCTTCATGCGATGTTCGAGATCGTTATCGATCAAGGTCACATCTGCCGTTTGCAATATACAACAATGCACACTGTTTTGTTCAAAATCCAAACGTAATCTGATGAACAGATTTTCAGCAAGGAAGGGGGCGACCGGTGCGATCATATGCGCAACGGTCGATAGCACTTCGAACAACGTGTCATACGCTGCGCGCTTGTCATCGTCGAAGTCGCCTTTCCAAAAACGTCGACGGTTGCGGCGAACGTACCAGTTCGAAACATCCTCGATGACAAAGTCCTGAATGATGCGGCAGGCCTTGGTCAGATCGTAGTCATCCATCGACGACACATAGCCGCTAAGGATGGTGTTCAATCGCGAGATCACCCAACGATCGATCTCCGGACGGTCGGCCACAGAGGTACGCTGCGATGAGGCTACGTAGCCGTCCACATTAGCATACAAGGCAAAGAACTCATACGTGTTTGTCAGGGAACGGAACAGGTCAGCCAAGACCGTCCGCGAGATGTCCTCTTCATTGAACAGCTTGGGTTTCCAGGCCGGTGAAGACGACATCAGGTACCATCGGATGGCGTCGGCACCGTACTTGTCAAACAACTCGAAGGGGTCTACCGTGTTGCCCTTCGACTTCGACATTTTCTGACCGTTCTTGTCAAGGATCAGGTCGTTGACGATCACGTGCTGATAGGCCGGTTTGTTGAAGAGCGCCGTTCCGATGTTATGCAGAGTGTAGAACCATCCCCGCGTTTGATCGATGCCTTCGGCAATGAAATCAGCCGGGAAGGTTTGATCAAACAGATCCTTGTTCTCGAAAGGATAATGGAGCTGTGCAAACGGCATACTGCCCGAGTCGAACCAAACGTCGACCACTTCCTTCGTCCGGCGATAGACCTTGCCGTTGCGTTCGAAAACGATCTTATCCACGAACGGACGGTGCAGGTCGACCTCGCCGCGAACTTCTTCTGCCGGAACGCGTCTACCATCCTCACGCTCGTACGATCCCTGCAACAACTCATCGATCGATCCAACGGCAAACATGTCCTCACCGTCTTCGCTGACCCAGATCGGGAGCGGCGTACCCCAGTATCGGTCACGTGATAATGACCAGTCCTTGACCTCTTCCAACCAATTACCAAAACGTCCTTCGCCGATCTCCGGCGGATGCCAGTTGATGAGTTTGTTATTCGAGACCAACTCATCACGGTATCGCGGTGATGCGATGAACCACGAATCCCGTGCATAGTAGATGACGGGATTGTCCGTACGCCAGCAATGTGGATAACTATGCAGGTAGTCGAATGATGCCTTATAGATCTTCCCGGCCTTCTTCAATGCGATCACGATGTCGCGATCGGCACCCTCTTCGGTATGATCCGTGTACGTGAACGTCTTTACCGGCCGACCCGCAAAGTCTTTGATCTGGTCAGTAAACCGACCATTGGGTGTAACAGGCTGCGGCATCGGCAGTGCATTGGTCTTCGACATCTCGAAGTCGTCCTGACCAAATGCTGGAGCAAGATGCACCACGCCCGTACCGTCGTCCGTGGTGACGAAGTCCCCTGCCAAGACCGACAGCACATTGGGATGTGTGGTGGCGTCAAGTTCAACGTCGGTGAAGATCTGCTCATACTTTGAGCCAAGGATGTCGCGTCCGCTGTAGCGACCCAACACCTCGACCTCACCGTCCAAGATCTCCACTCTCGACTCGGCCAATACGAGCTCTTCGACCTCCGTGGCCTCCTTGATCACGCGCGTATTTCGCACATGCACATACACCACGTCCGGACCAACAGCAAGAGCCACATTCGCGAACAACGTCCATGGTGTTGTGGTCCACACCATGATGCTCGCCCCCTCCAATCCCTTGATCGGTGACGACGTGATCTTGAGCTTGAGATAGACGTTGGGGTCTTTGACGTCTTTGTAGTTCTGTGACAGTTCATGGCTGGAAAGGGGCGTCCCTAACGTAGGTGATTGCGGGACAACCTTGAACCCTTTGTAGATGAGCCCCTTCTCAAAGAACTGAGAGAGTGCCCACCAGACGGATTCAACATAGTCATTGCTGCAGGTGATGTAGGCCGAGTCGAGATCAAGCCAATAGCCCATCCGTCGGGTAAGCGTACGCCACCCTTCTTCCATCTCGATGTTGCGGTCAACGATCGAACGGCAGGTACGATTGAACGTGTCGATGCCGATGGTCTCGATCTGCGCCTTGTCGGTGATGCCGAGTTCCTTTTCTGCGGCGATCTCCACCGGAAGTCCGTGCGTGTCCCATCCGCCTTGACGGCGAACCTGGAATCCGCGCATGGTCTTGTAGCGGCACATGGCGTCCTTGATGGTGCGCGCCATGACGTGGTGGATACCAGGACGACCATTTACGGTCGGCGGACCTTCGAAGAAGGAAAACGATGGTGCTCCTGCTCGCACTTCGATAGATGTTTCGAAGACGCGGTTGCGTTCCCAATACGCTAGGATGTCTTCTTCCAGACGCGGATAACTGAAGTCATCTGGAAATGGCTGGAACGAGGGTTCGGTTGTCTGACTCATGAGTGCTGCGAAATTACGCAAGCGGGAGAGCAATGACGAAGGTTGTGCCTACGCCAACTTCCGAAGAGGCCATGATGGAGCCGCCATGGCTCTCCACGATCCATCGCACGATCGACAAGCCCAGACCTGTTCCTTGCACGTCTTGAGACCGCGCTTTATCGACGCGGAAGAAGCGATCATAGATCTTTGGCAACTGTTCAGCCGGTATTCCCTGCCCGGTATCTTCGACGCGGATGAGGGCCCGACGCGGGTCCGACGTCAACGTGACCTTTACGCGTCCACCGCGCGGCGTGTACTTGACCGCATTCTCGATCACGTTCAACAGCGCCTGATGTAGACGTGTCTTGTCACCATTGACCATCATATAGGAGGCGATCGACGTGGTGACCGAGATCTGCTTCGGTTCAGCGAGGATCTCGATATCCTCACAGATGTCCTTGAGCAATGCCGACAGATCCACCGGTCGCATTTCGATCTGCACCTGACCGGACTCGGCTCTTGATAGCTCCAGCAGGCCTTGAACGACATTGTTTAGTCGATCGACCTCTTCAAGACAACTTTCAAGTGTGCGACGGATCTCATCATCAGCGATGGGCCGACGCAGCGCGATCTCCAACTCCCCCATCAAGATGGCAAGGGGCGTTTTGAGTTCGTGAGAAGCATCGGACGTGAACTGCCGCACTTGTTCAAAGGAACGCTCCAAACGTGCGATCATCTCATTCAACGTATCGGTGAGGCGCGCGATCTCGTCGTTGGTCTGCAAGACCGGCAACCGATCGGCGAGTCGCTCTGCTGTGATCCGTCGAGCAGAACGCGTGATCAGGTCCACCGGACTCAAGGCCCGTTTGGCGAGGAACCAGCCGGCCAATACCGAGAGAACGATCACGACGGGGATCGCCCACAACATCAACGCGAAAAGTCCGCGCAGCGTGGCATCGACCTCTTCGGCCGGATAGGCCGCAGCGACCTCGGCCATGTCGGCCTTGGTGATCACGAGACGATATCGAGTACCACGGACCGTGTAGTCCGTGTAGATGCGGTCGTCGATCACCCGAACTCCGCGCTCTTTGAAGTACTCAAAGCGAGGAAGACTGTCTTCAAGGAGATTGTCGGAGCGCCACACCACGTCACCCGATGGTACACTGACCTGAAGCACGAAGGTTGACGAATTCAGCAGCACATGTTCATACACCGCCGTCCAGACGGGATCTTCACGTTCTCCCAGGATGGAGTCCGGCACAGGTATCGGGCCAACAAAGTCGCGCATGGAACTTCGTTCAAGGAAGGCGAAGATGTTCTTCGATGCCTCCTCCGAACGTCGGCTACGCTTGACGCGCATCAATGGTCGTTGCGCCTCTTGCTGCTGATTCTTGATCACGACCAAGAGTGAGGACGCGGCGCGTGCGAGAGAACGGTCGAGATTTTGGTATAACTCATTGGAGACGGTGAAATAGGCCACAACCGCGAAGGCCGTGGCCGTCAACGCCACGACACCGCCGTAGAGCAGTGCCAAACGAGTTCTTAATGTGAGCCTCACGGAGCGAAATCTACGGAGAACCGTCGGGCGGTCGTAATTTCACGTCCATGCAAAGCGATCAACGTCCGATCGGCGTCTTCGACTCCGGCATCGGCGGCCTTACGGTCCTCAAACATCTGGCACGCCTGATGCCGCATGAACGATTCGTCTACCTCGGCGATACGGCGCGGGTCCCCTACGGTAACAGATCCACAGAGACCGTCAGAACCTATGCCCGCCAATGTGCGGCATTCCTGCTCCGACACGACGTCAAGATGATCGTGGTCGCCTGCAACACCGTCTCTGCACTCGCACTTGATGTCGTACGGTCCATGACGAATGTGCCGGTGCTCGGTGTGATCGAGCCGGCAGCACGGATCGCAGCCTCGACCACACAAAACGGACATATCGGTGTGATCGGCACACGAGCGACCGTCGCCTCTGATGCCTACGCCCGTGCGATCCGGACCTTCGAAACTCAGACCACCCTTCACGTCCATAGTCGTGCCTGTCCACTGTTCGTACCGCTCGTCGAAGAAGGATGGCTGGATACGGCGGCGACCCGTGCTATCGCCGAAGAATATTTGCGCCCACTGATCGCACAACAGTGTGATACAGTTGTCCTGGGCTGCACACACTATCCGCTCTTAGCACCAGTGCTGCAGGCGCTGATGCCGGGCGTCCAACTCATCGACTGCGGTGAGGTGACGGCGCTTGATGCTATGAACGTCTTGCATGCACCACAAGAAAGATCGGCCGACATCCCGCGCATGGACCTGTACGTCACGGACCATACACCGTCATTCTCCACGCTGTCGCGGCAATTCCTGGGAATGCCGATCGACGACCCCGTACTCGTTACTCTCGAGGCCTTGACATGAGTTCTTCGTCACGGTTGGCACCGTTGATCTTGGCCATCTTCTCGCCGCGGAAACTTGCCTATACTGTGCTGGTGCTCGTTGGCGTTGTGGTCATCACATTTTTCATCCGCCCTCCGGGTGATCCCGCTCGCGTGTTATTAGGTCAACGTGCCGACTCAGCATCAGTGGAAGCATTGCGAGAACAACTCGGCCTCGACAAACCCATGCCCGTTCAGATCGCTGTATATATGGGCAACCTCGTACAAGGCGACCTCGGTCGATCGATCGCCACGAACCGTCCCGTGATGGAAACGATCATGGAACGTCTGCCGGCAACCGCCATCTTGGCCTTCTCATCCATTGCCATCGCCACGGTCGTCGGCATCTTGTTAGGTGTTCTTGCTTCGTGGAAGGCGAACTCGTGGATCGACTCACTGACGATGACGTCGTCGTTGTTCGGCATCTCCCTTCCGGCATTCGTTGTCGGCCTCATCTTCGTGCTGATCTTCGGTGTTGTGTTAGAGTGGTTCCCCAACAGTGGCTACATCGACCGTGGGTGGGAGTATCTCGTCTTGCCAATGGTAACGTTGGCCATTCGCCCCCTTTCCATTATTGCACGAGTGACACGTAGTAGTATGTTGGATGTGTTGGGACAAGACTACGTCCGGACCGCCCGTGCGAAGGGTCTTTCCTATCCCGTGGTCTTCCTCAAACATGCCTTGCGCAATGCTCTCAACCCGGTGGTCACCACCGTCAGCGCATGGTTCGCAGGGTTGCTTGCCGGTACATACTTTATCGAGTTCATCTTCAACTGGCCGGGTATTGGATTGGCGGCGTTCAACGCGATCGAAAAGCTCGATTATCCGATGATCCAGGGAACGGTACTGCTGACGGCCGTGATCTTTGTGATCACGAACATGGTGGCCGATGCGCTGTATGCGGTGTTAGATCCGAAGATCAGGGTGCAAGGGTGAAAGGTCATAGAAGCATGAGTGTAGATACACCTAGTAAGATGGCATGGCGTCGGCTGCGCAAGAATCCGGGCGCGATGGTCGGATTGATCACGTTGTCGATCATGATCATCATGGCCGTGGCCGCGCCGTTGATCACTCCGTTCGAACCCACCACACAGATCCTTGAGTATGCCGTCAAGCCGGCCGGATTTCGCGGCAAGGTGCTGATCAAACAAAATCCTTCTGATCCTGATCGTCCATCGATCGTTGCAGTGCGTTCGTTTTCCGTTCGCGGCGACAGTGTCTATTATATCGACCCTGCAGGTGAACCGTATCAGCTTCCCCTCGCACGATTGAAGGGGGCCGATTCCACAGAGTGGTCGACCGAACCCCTGTTTCTGCTCGGCACCGACCGATTCGGCCGTGACATGTTCACACGTCTCGTCTACGGCATGCGGGTATCACTCACCGTAGGTCTGATCTCCGAATCGATCGCCCTTGTGATCGGCATTTTTCTCGGTGCCTTGGCCGGCTATTTCCGTGGTTGGGTCGACGACGTCATCATGTGGCTCGTCAACGTCGTGTGGTCATTCCCCACCCTGCTCCTGGTCGTTGCCTTCAGCGTGATCCTCGGCAAAGGCTACTGGCAGACCTTCGTTGCCATCGGCATCTCGTCATGGGTCGACATCGCACGGATCGTTCGCGGACAGTTCTTCTCGATCCGCGAGCAAGAATACATCGAAGCCACACGCTC
This sequence comes from uncultured Hyphomicrobiales bacterium, assembly GCA_964467455.1. Lineage (GTDB taxonomy): Bacteria > Bacteroidota > Ignavibacteria > Kapaibacteriales > Kapaibacteriaceae > OLB6. The sequence continues at coordinate 276,056 of CAYXQJ010000001.1, forward strand.
CCTAGGATATGGGTCGTTGAGAACGATCTTCCGTCATATGCTCCCCAACGCCGCAGGTCCGATCATTGTCTTGGCGACGGCGGGTTTCGCAACGGCCATCATTGCTGAGGCCTCGCTGTCGTTCATTGGGTTAGGTGTTCAGCCCCCTACCCCTTCATGGGGACAGATGATCAAGGACGGCTACGGATACATCGCCCTCGGAACGAACTGGGGCATGTCGTTATTCCCAAGCATTGCCATGGCCATTGCCGTGATCGCACTGAATCTATTCGGTGACGGTTTGCGCGATGCCTTCGATCCAAAGACGTCACAGCGATGATCGATCAGATACTGAAGTCCGGCACCTTCCCGCCCGTTCTGTTGCTCTTTGGAGCAGAGGACCTGTTGGTGGAAGAAACTGCCCATGCCCTTTACACGCGTGCTGCAGAGTCTGATGCGACGGGCATGAATACCGAGATCATCGACGGCGACGGGATGACGATGGACGCCGTGTTATCGCTCGCACGATCGTTTCCCATGATGTCTGAACGTCGCGTGATCTGGGTGCGTCGCTTCGACAAGGTCTCCGCTGCCAAGGATAAAAAGGGCAAAGACCGCTTTGGTGAATACCTCGCAGAGCCGATGACGTCAACGGTCTTGATCCTCACCGCCAACATCCCGTCTGCCGACGGCATCAGCTCCGCTATGCAACGGAACAAGACCTCGGCGGAACGTAAGATCAAGGGCATGAAGGGGGCGATCGGTACAGCACTTGCCAAGGCACCATGGGTGGAATTCCCGCGCATGAAGGACGCTCAACTTGTTGCATGGGTCACGAAGCGGGCAACAGAACACGGGCTAAAACTGACGCAAACGGTTGCAGAGTTCATGGTTGCCCGAAGCGGGACATCGCTGCGTGAACTATCGATGGAGATCGACAAGCTCACGACCTTTCTCGGTGACCGGACGGACGTCAATGAGCAGGACGTTTTGGATGTTGTTGGTGCCGGACGCGTGTACAACATCTTTGAACTGCAGAAAGCCATCGGACAACGCGACCTGCCTAGCTCGGTCACCATCCTCCATAAGATGATGGAAACGGACCGCCAAGAGATGCTGATCCTTACGATGCTGACGCGCTACTTCATGACCCTCTATCGATTGATTGATGTTGCCGCATTGACCGATCGTGGTGAGATCGCACGACAGGCAGGGCTACCACCCTTTGCCGTGTCAGAACATCTAGACCTTCTCTCCCGCCTTGGGCCGCGATTCATTGAACGGGCACTCTTTGAGCTGCGACGTGCAGAAGCGACGATCAAGTCATCCAATACGGAGGCACTTATCGTCCTCCAAACGATGCTTTCCCGAATGTTCGCGGAGCCAGCAAAGAATTGACGGGTATCTTTGCACGTGATCGATCCACTCCAACGTACACCGGCCGACTGTGCACAAGCCCAGTTGGATGCCTACAACGCTCGTGATATCGCGGCCTTTGCAGATGTCTATCACGAAGACATCCATCTCTACGACCTGTCCTCGGGCATGCCGTTCTGTACCTCTCGTGCTCAACTGATCGACCGATATGGGAAGATGTTCGCCGAACACCCCCTCCTCCACTGCGCGCTGATCGACCGCATCGTCTGTCCGCCCTTCGTGATCGATGAAGAGCGGGTGACCGGACTGGTAGCAGACCGAGACGTGCATGCCGTTGCGACCTACGAGGTCCGGGATGGTCTGATCGTCAAGGCATGGTTCCTGCGTGAGGAGATGGCATGACACCAGCCGTGATCTACGCAGACCTTCATTCACACACGACCTGCTCCGACGGGATCTTGCAACCTCAAGAGCTGCTGGCAAAGGCCGCATCGAAAGGTCTTCAGGTCATTGCGATCACGGATCATGATACGATGGAGGCACATCGTCGACTGGAGAATGAAGGTATCGGCGAGAACGTGCGTGTGATCCCCGGCATCGAGATCTCATGTTATGAACATGGACGTGATATCCATTTGCTGGGGTACTACCTTGATCCGCACAATGTTGAACTTCAGTCGTACGAGGCAGCGTTTCGTGAAGACCGCGACCGACGCGCCCGCGAGATCTGCGACAAACTCCGTTCTCTCAGCATACCGATCTCATTCACCGAGGTGGAAGATCACGCCAAGGGAGCCCCCATTGGCCGGCCGCACATCGCTGCCATTCTCGTCAAGCGTGGATTTGTGACGTCGATCCAAAAGGCCTTTGACCACTATCTCGATTCAAGCAAACCTGCCTACGTGTCGAGATCATTGTTCAGTGTGCGAGAGGCCACTGACCTGATCCGTCGCGCTGGTGGGATCTCCGCCGTAGCACATCCGGGGCGTACGTTCACGGACCCACGTCTCTTTATCGCACTGGTGTCGTCGGGGATCGACGGTATCGAGGTCTTCCACCCATCGCACTGGAACGTCACGAAAGAGTATTATCGAACCTTAGCGATCCAGCACCGACTGGTGATCACCGGCGGCAGCGACTTCCACGGCACCCGCGATTATGACGAGAACAACATGGGTACCTTCGGCGTCACCGCAGAGCTGTTCGACGCGTTCCATATCCGTTCACTTCAACGACAGATCCACGGACGATAACTCATGGCGACACGTGCTGAAGATCCCTCAACTCCCCTCATCCTGCCAGATGGTGCACCGTATCGCATCGGCATCGTCGCCGCACAGTGGCACGACGATATCGTAACGACTCTTTTGGAGGGGGCGGTACAGACCCTGCATCAGTGTGGGGTGCTGGACAGCAATCTCACGATCGCCCGGTGTCCCGGCACCTATGAGATCCCCGTGATCGCTTCGCGTATGATCGAGACGAAGCGATTCGACGCCATTATCACCCTCGGCGTTGTGGTTCGAGGAGAGACGGCACATTTTGACTACGTGGCCGGCCCGGTCGCCTATGGTCTTCAAGACCTGGCGATCCGGACTGGTACGCCGTGCATTTTTGGCGTCCTCACCACTGAAGACCTCGATCAGGCCTGGGCACGCGCCGGCGGACAACATGGCCATAAGGGACGCGAAGCGGCCTTGACTGCACTGGAAACGCTTAACGTTCTCGATGAACTCACATGAAAACACGGATTGGGTCGTTCACACCTCGTCCAATCACTTACGGCATGATCGTATGATCCGAATCGCCCTCGCCTTGGCTTTGATCTTCGGCACCACAGCTGTGTGGGCTCAGAGCATTCAGCTTTCCTCTTGGAACTCATTGTCTTCGCTTGTCACGACCCGTGACGCCGACATTGATGCGCAGGGAACGATCTGGATAGCTACCAGCGGTGGCGTGTATTCGTATGCCTCTTCCGGCGACATCCGCGAGTACCGAAATGTCGGTGCCCTTCAGAATCTATCGACAACTACCATCCTTTGCGATCGCTCACGAAACGACGTGATCGTTGGTGCAGAAGATGGCTCGTTGGACTTCTTCAATGACGGCTCGTCATGGACGAGTGTCACCGACATCATCCGATCCACCCAATATCCCAAACGCGGAATTCGCGACCTCGTAGAACATCAAGGCATCCTCTACATCGCCACCGATTTTGGCTTTGTGACGTTCGATCTGACCAACCGACTGTTCATCGAGACGATCGATCGCATTGGAACCCTGCAAGAGAATTCCCGCGCGAACAGCATCGCAATTGTCAACGATTCGATCTGGGTTGCAACAGACTCCGGACTATGTGTCGCACCACTTGGAGTTTCTACACTACGCCTTCCGTCGGTGTGGCGTATCTATGGCACCAATGACGGCCTGCCTTCTCCCTCCATCAGCTACGTCACGTCTAATGGCAACACCCTTGTCGCCGCTAGTGGTGCACAGTTATCATCATGGAATGGCACTGCGTTTTCCGCTTTGTCAACACTGCCGTTTCCGGTACGCGGACTCTCCTCTACCAACGGCGTGGTCTATGCCTCGACGGAAGACGGCGTCTATGCCGACGGCACGAAAATGGGCCTTCCTTGGGCCAACGTCCTACTCGGACATTCTTCATTCATCCGCAACGGAGCGGCAAGCATTGTTGGATTTGTGCTCGATCGTGGAATCCAATTCACCGATGGGCCAGCCCTGGTCGATGTCAAGATCAACTCGCCCCTTTCCAATCAGTTTGCTCGACTAACAATTGACTCGAAGGGGGCGTTGTGGGTCGCAACCGACGTAGACCCTCCTCGCACAGGGCAGGGTGTCGCCGTTCTCTCCGAGGGAACATGGTATACGGCAAACGCCTTCTCATCGCCCACGTTGAAGTCGAACGCTTGTTATCGCGTTTCCACGCTTCGTGACGGTGAAGTGATGATTGGCACCTGGGGTTCCGGTGCCTATCGTTCTTCACTTGAGAATGGCACCATCGTCCTGCAGAACTACACGTCAACGAATTCTGCATTCCAAGGTATTCCGAACGCAGAGAACTTCGTCTTGGCCTCCGATGCGGTCTACGATCGAAACGGCAGCATTTGGATGATCAACGAACAGTCGGCCTCCACCCTGTTTGTGAAGATCGCACCCGATGACGCTACCACGGGATACTCCAACTGTGTGGATGCACGCAACAACCTGTATCGTGCGATCGCCGTGGATGGTTCCGGAACGAAATGGGCAGGAAGCACAGGTGGAGCCGGCCTCGTGGCTTATAATGACAAGAACACCAGTGATCGGTCCGATGACATCTGCAATGTGATCCGTACGTCGAATTCGCAGTTGCCGGACAACGTGGTCTCGGCCTTGCGCATCGACAAGACCGGCGCACTTTGGATCGGCACGGCAAAGGGTGTTGCCGTGATCTCCGGTCCGGGCGGCGTCACCAACACAACGATACCCTTCGTGCGGCGGATCACGGCGCTCTCCGCCCTCGTCGTGAACGACATCTTCGTTGATGCGCTGAACTACAAATGGATCGCCACGACCACCGGCGTCTATGTCCTGAATGAAGATGGTACGTCCGTGCTGTCGATCATTGACAAGAACAACAGCCCCCTACTTGACGACAACGTGCGTTCTGTGGTCGTTGATGATCGCACCGGCATTGCCTACTTCGGTACAAGCATGGGCTGCAGTTATGTCCAAACATCATCGATCCAGCCGAGTGAGAACTTCGACCTCAGTTTCCGTCCGCAACCGTATAGCATTGAAAGCGACGGTGATCTTGTGATCGACGGGCTTGCAGAAGATGCTGAGATCCGGATCATGACCGTTGGTGGCATCCAAGTCAACGCATTCCAGGCAAGGGGCAAGCAGACCTCGTGGAATGGAAAAGACACCAGAGGGAACAATGTTCCCCCGGGTGTCTATATCGTGCATACGTCTAGTCCAACGGCAGGCTCGTCAGCCGTAGGAAAGATCGTCGTCAAGCGCTGATCACGCGCTCAACCGAGCCCGGAGTTCTGTATCGAGAGCGTCGAGAAACTCCTCTGTATAGAGGTAGTGTGCACCATGCTGGACCTTGTTGCCGTGAATGCAGACGGCGAGGTCCTTCGTCATCTTACCACTCTCCACCGTATCAACACAGACACGCTCAAGTGTCTGGCAGAAGTTGATGAGCTCTTGGTTGCCATCAAGCTTACCACGGAACTCCAGACCACGCGTCCACGCGAAGATGGAGGCGATGGGATTAGTTGACGTTGGCTTGCCCTGCTGATGATCGCGGTAGTGGCGAGTAACGGTGCCGTGAGCGGCTTCAGCTTCCATTGTTGTTCCATCGGGCGTAACAAGCGTGGAAGTCATCAAGCCAAGTGAGCCGAACCCCTGGGCAACGGTGTCGGATTGCACGTCGCCATCATAGTTCTTGCAGGCCCACACAAAATTGCCGTTCCACTTCAACGCGCTTGCTACCATGTCATCGATCAGACGATGTTCATAGGTGATGCCGAGTCCGTCCATGGTTGACTTGAACTCATTGACGTAGACCTCTTCAAAGATGTCTTTGAAGCGGCCATCGTATTTCTTCAAGATCGTGTTCTTGGTGCTCAGATAGAGCGGCCACTTCTTCATCACGGCTTGATTGAAGCAGGCGCGAGCAAATCCTCGGATCGATTCATCCGTGTTGTACATCGCCAATGCTACACCGTCACCCTTGAAGTTGTACACTTCAAAATTCTGCGGAGCAGAGCCATCCTCCGGTGTGAACGTGATCGTGAGTTTGCCCTTGCCTTTGGTGAGGAAGTCCGTGGCACGATATTGATCACCGAAGGCGTGACGTCCGATGCATATCGGTGCTGTCCAATTCGGAACTAACCGCGGGACGTTGGTGCAAACGATCGGCTCACGGAACACCGTGCCGTCGAGAATATTACGGATCGTGCCATTTGGCGACTTCCACATCTGCTTGAGGCTGAACTCTTGCACTCGTGCTTCATCCGGCGTGATCGTAGCACACTTGATGCCGACGTTGTACTGTTTGATCGCCTCGGCAGCATCGATCGTCACCTGGTCGTTCGTAGCATCACGATGCTCGATACCTAGATCGAAATATTTGATCTCGACATCGAGATACGGTAGGATGAGCTTGTCCTTGATGAAACGCCAAATGATGCGTGTCATCTCGTCACCATCGAGTTCAACTACCGGATTGTCGACCTTGATCTTGGCCATGCTACGATTCCTTTACAAAGAGGTGTTCGCGAAAATTACGGAGTCCCTTCAACTTTTCAGCGATTCAAGTCCGAATTCCCCATTCCCTATTCCCCATTCCCTATTCCCCATTTCCCAACGAATCGTATATTTGTGCTCTGCGGAAGTGGCGAAATTGGCAGACGCACCATCTTGAGGGGGTGGCGCTCGTAAGGGCGTAGGGGTTCAAGTCCCCTCTTCCGCACAGAATTACAGCGGCGATCCATCTTGATGGGTCGCCGTTTCTATTTTGCTACTGCCGGTAGACCATCGGCATCTGCCGCACACATCATGAACTTGGAAGTGTGATGGCCGCTCGAAATCCGTGATAGCAGGCGTTCTCGATCGCCGGCGCTGCGTCGCAGTCGGTGTTCGCAAACAAGATGCGTCCAAACGCGGCTGACGCCGCCTGTGCAATACCGGAATGTGAACCCGGCGTTGGGATGATCACACCATGTCCCCATCCCCAACAGTACACCTCACGAACCGAGGCCTGTTGGTCAGGGGTCCTCGTAGATAGAAAGCGATCCACTATGTCACCTGAGCGACGAGCGAATAGCTCCGGATTTTGTAGTTGACCGCGTGCAAACTCATCCATGGGCACGAACAGCGATGCAACATGTTTGTCAAGGTTCATTCCCGGCACACTGCCCGGATTCACAACATCAGTTTCAAATTCACTGGTCAGATTCCACGTATCGTACACATCTGTCTCCACCAGCGGTAGATCCGATACGATATGCAACGTCATGTAGGGTGCATAACGCAGAGACTTACACGCCACCGCCTGCTGCGTTGGAAGATCAGGGATCAGATATGGCATCTGGAACTTTGGAGCTGCCATGATGACGTGGTCAGCGCGATATCGGACCACGTTGCCGTCGCGATCGACACAATCAACATACGCCGACGTTTCATCTTGTGTGACGCGCGCTGCAAGATGTTCCAGGCGTTGGCACTTCAATCGATCGCCAACGGCGCGGGTGAGCGCTCCCGGACCACCGGCAAACGTAGATCGCTGAGCGTCGAATGTTGGACCGAGTTCTCCCGAGTAAAAATTCAGCAGACAGTAGACATTGGTTCGCAGCAGCAATGCCCCCATCGACGAACGCGAATACGAATTCAACACTGTGAGCAGGGTCTGCGACTTGAATTCCTTCACCCATTCTTCAGCGCTGATATCCAGATGCGAAAGCTGTTGCGGCAACGTCGATTCCAGCGGATATGGCGGAACATCGTCACCCATGGACACCAACTGATCCCGAAAGCGCTTCATACCATCACGTTCAGCGCCGGCAGTGATCACGCGATCCAGTGTCTCATCACTCCAGAGATCACGGACCACCTCGCCCCTTCCAAGATCATATCCGTCATCGGGACATGGGACAGGTTCGATGCCGGAAATCTTGATCAGCGTCTCCAACTCCGGCGTACGCTCAACAAAGTAGACGTTGCCAAGAGGTATGCGTCCGCCAGCCAGATCGGCTTGCACCCCGGCACCTCCAACTCGAGCTTCACTCTCGACCATGATCACGCGGCGTCCTTGACGTTCAAGCTCTACAGCTGCCGTAAGCCCGGAAAGTCCCGCCCCAACGATCACCACATCACAGCGCTCGTTTTTGGAAGGGGCAGGCAGTGACCCACCATCACGCAAATAGGCATGGGCAACTTGGAACTGTGGCGTGGCATGACTGCGTCTCGGTGCCGTTAGCAGGCGAAGTTCGCCCGGCCGACGACAACCTGAGAGGCCGAAGGCATAAGTTGCCCCCGACCCCAACATGACGAGTTTGATGAAGTCCCTTCGTGTTCCCACGCTATGAAAATAGCGATTCCTTACCGCATGACGCGTAACGGCACAGTCGACGAGACTCCGTTAACGATGACATTGCAGAGGAATGCCCCTGACGTGCTGGGCGTCACGGGAACAGCAACAGGGCCCGGCTGCACCGTTCCACGATGGACGGTCTCGAGGTAACGACCATCGGTGCTATACAGCTCGATCGTGACATGTCCCGGCGACGACTGCTGCCATTCGATGGTGGCACCGTGCGATGTTGGATTCGGATAGGCGCGCACGTTGATGGGCACACGACCATCGTAGGCATCTTGAACACTGGTTGGACGCTGGATCACACCAAGGGGTAAGACACGATCTTCCAAGACAGCTTCCGTGTCTTCAGGAGTACCACCGAACCATGTTTCCATGATGTCGGCATAGACGCGGCGAAAATCCCACTGATAGTTGACGTCGCCGTTGCTGTTGAGGTTCTGCAAGTCCGGCGGGTTACCATAGACTCCGGAGCGAACCTTGTTACCCCAGACGAACTGCACAGACGATGCACCGTGGTCGGTGCCGCGGCTACCGTTCTCGTAGGGGCGTCGACCGAATTCCGACACCGTCATGCCTACGACCTTATCGGCGAAGCCTTGGGCGAGAGCATCCTGCATGAACAGACCGATGCCGGTGCTCAATGATTCGAGTAGGTACGGGTGAAGACCCGTCATATCGTCGCGCTGTTGTTGGACGTGCGTATCGAATCCGCCAAGGTAGACCATGAAGATCTTCGAGCGAAGTCCGCCCGAGATCAGGCGGCTCACAAGTTGCATCTGCTTGACGAAGCCGTTGTTCGGGTAGTTGACGGTGTTCTTGCCTTTGTCGTAAGCGTCCTTGACCACTGACGAATAGCGGTCGGATTGCTCAGCGACCAATCGAACGAAGTTGAACTCTTTCCCATAGCGCGTGTCTTCGGGCATAGGATTCATGTCGGGTGAAAGACCTTGGCCAAGTTCGAAGAACTTCTGCGGGTCTGTGAGGGCGATACCGATATCCCCTTTCGGACTCTGCAAGAGCATACTCAGAGTGCCACCGATCTGCACGGCCGTCGGGTGATCCGGCAAGGTCTCGGGGAAACCCTGGATCTTGTTGGACCAATACCGACCGAGCCATCCATCGATAAGTCGTTTATCAGGATCCGACGAGTTGAAGCCGCTCAGCCAGATATCTGTCGATCGGAAGTGTGACAGGTTGGGATTTTCATATCCGATACCTTGTACGATCGCAAGTCTTCCGTCCTCGAACATACGGCGGAGGTTGTAGATGCCGGCCGGGTCAAGTGCAGGATGCATGTACACGCGTTGTAGCACATTGACAGCCTTGTCCTTCGGGACGCCGATCGTTGGTCGGATGTTGTAATACTCCGGATCGTCGACCGGAATGATCGTGTTCAGTCCGTCGTTACCACCAAAAAGTTGGATCACGATCAAGATGCGATCATCATCCTCCTGCAGCGTGTTCATCAGTTCATATGGAGTGAAGGCACGTAGCGGGACTCCACCCAAGAACTGTGTTCCGGCAGCGGCGGCGGCGGTAGTAGCAATGAATGTCCGTCGTTTCATGTTCGTACCTGTGGAATTAGCAGAGTTGGAAGTCCGGTGCACGCGAGATCGTGATCAGCAGATTACGAAACCGTGCCGCTGCGGCGGAAGGAGTATTGAGGATCGATGGCCAGTCATAGGCCGGCGCACCTTGCATCAGCGCATCAAGATAGAACTGCTGTCGTTCAGCACTGACCTCCACAGGCAGCAAGTACGACACCACGTTTGCAACAAGTTTGTTCGCGTCGGTGTAGTCTTCGAAGCTCGAGATCAAGGCATTGGCCTGCGTATCGGACATCTTCTCGATGAGCTTCTTGGCAAAGTCTCGTCGTTGCGGATAGGTGTTCGTACTGATCCATGTCCGATAACCTGGCCAGCCGGCAACGGTCGGTGGGTCCATGACCGGTTGATCCATTGCCGTGACCCATGCCTGCGGATTGCTGTCAGCGATGCCAAGCTGTCGCTGCAAACCAGCCACATATTCGATCGGTGTTTTGATCTGGGCACCACGCATTTCCGCCGAGAAGAAATGCTTACTGGTGAACAATGCTTTGAACAGTGCTCCGGTCTCGAAATCGGCATCGCGGAACGTCTGAGCCAATGGCTCGATGATCAATGGATCGATCTCGCCCGGGGAGCTGTAGACAAAGTACCGATAGACCTTTTCCGCGATGAAGCGCGACACCGCTTCTTTACGGACGTCGCAGATGATCTCGATCAACCGCAGGACCTCTTCCGTCTTGACCTGATAGGCCGTGTTATTATCTGCCGTACGTGCCGGGATCGTCTGTCCCAAGACCTGCTTCGCTCCGGTGTCATGCGCCACGGCATCAAACCATGCTTCATACTTTCCATTCGGCGCAGGAGAATCAGAGTATTTCTGCGTCCTCCAGCCCGTCAGCACTCGAGCGGCCTCTTTGACGTCGCCTTCAGTATACCAACCGATACCCGTCAAGTACAACTCCATGAGCTCACGAGCATAGTTCTCGTTTGGCTTCCCATTGGTGTTGTACGTGCCCCCTAAATAATTCAGCATTGCCGAATCGAGCGTGATGTCCAGTGCGACGGAACGCAAGTCGCCAAGGCGGTCACGACGCAGTGTGAGGTATTGCCGGTACAGTGCCTGCGGAACTGAGTTCGTGTTGTCGAAGGAGAACTCTGTCGTCCAATGCCCGCTCCAAAACAGCGTGGTCTTCTCGATCGCCTTTGCATCCGTGGTCATCAAGGCGATCCACCAATTGGCCAACGCGGCCATGTTGTTTCGCCACGTCGCATAGATTGCATTGCGGGTCTGAAGGTCTGCACCTTCCGGATCTTCCGTCCATCCATCGATCCAGGAACCGGGTGACGGTGGGTCTGCTTCGTCACTTGCGCCCAGTAACTCGTCAACAACTTGCGCAGGCGTTTTCCCTACCATGCTCTGTGCCTGAGCCAATGTCGGACCAAATCCCATGCGCCTCAGGAGATGATAGACGTCAGCCAACGTCAGCGGATCGGTATGTTCCGTCATATCGGTTGTGACGATGGCAAGGGTTCGAGGTGGAGAGATCCCACGCGAACCAAGCTGAAGGAAATTCTGGAAAACGGCTCTACGATTCATGACTACCTCAGCGGTGTCGTAATGGTCAGAGAAACGGTCCGGCAGTAGTACCGCCCTTCCGGAAGTGTATTGTCGTACGGAAGAATGTTCGGTCCTACACCTTTGACCTCTTTCACATTCAAAGCAGGCGCGATGCGTCGCGCAAAGTTATCAACGGCCTTTGCTCGGTCCGTTGACAGTTCCAAGTTATGCTGCATTTCACCCAAACGGTCTGTCGACCCAACGATGGTTGCAGTACTACCTTCGCGGACAGATGAAGCGATCACACTCTTCATCATCTCTTGATTGGTTGACGAGATCTCCGAGCGGTCATAATCGAACACGATCAGGGACAACCTACTCACTTCGTAGTTACTGACCGTCTTCTTCAACGGGAAGGATGTTGTTGCCTCGGCCGGCGCACCACCTTGCTGATCGATCACCATACGTGCGCGCAGTGTATCAACAGCACCAACCACCGGACCAAGACGGTCGGTCATCTCCTGATCCAGTTTGAAGGTGATGGATGAAGGGGGCGAAGCTGCTCCCGTTCGTTCGCCAACTGTACGCCCTTGATGGGCAACATCAAGCGACCATCGAGCAGCGACCTCCGGATGGCGGACGGTCACGGCAATATCATGGACTGGTTGCACGGGCACGTATTCATTGAAGCGGGAGTGGACAACTGGCGCTAAGAGTGATGCATCTGTCGATGACAATTCAACACGACGGTTCTCCTCAACTCCCTCGGCATACATTTCGTTACTGGCCAAAACCGGACGATCTACCGTGCGGATCTCAAAGCGGTCGGCCTTGATCCCCCATCGTGTTTGTAGCTGCGAGGCGATCGTGCGTGCACGCTGCTCGGCCAGCGTCCGACGTTCCGCCGGCGTCTTGCGTTCAATGCCATCGGTCGTGCCGGTAATGGTCAGCTTCGACGTCGACGAAGTCATTCGCTTGCCGATCACATCCAACATCGCATAGTAGATCGGCAACGTCTGCTTCGGCAGGGTTTGTTCATTGAACGCGTTCGGTGTTGTGTTCGACGTGTACTTCGGCGGCAATGTCGCCGAAGATGAATCAAAGAACACATACGGTAACAACGGAAACGTCTGTGTGACGATGGTCTCGCGGATCTCCAGTGGTTGTGAAGAGATCGACGCGATCATGACCGGCGGAGGTTCAACGACCGGTGCCGACTCGACAACTGGCGGAGGCGGTGGTGGTGGTGGTGGCGGTGGTGCAGGTGCGGGCTCGTCATCAAAGAAACGATAACGTACTTGCAACGTAGCGGCTGCCCATGACTGCTTCCACTCTGCTTGATTCGTCAGCGAGTTCAATCCATAGCGATAGCTGATTTCGGGACAGATCTCCACACGTTTTGATACCGCGAATGCTGCGCCAATACCGCCTGACACTCCATACGAAGTGCCCATGCCGGGAAAGTCGCCCGACCCAGTGGTACGCTGTTGCGTTCCATCCGGAAAGAGTACGCCACTCGGTTCGATGATCTCTTCTGTCTGCGTGTACGAAGCGCTGACCAGCGGATTACCGGCATCAGCAACGACGCGCACGTAGATCGGTAGTGAGGCAATAGGACGCGACCGAAGCCCAACTTCAACACTGACGTATCCAAGATCGGCATTGAAGACGTGCTCGCGTACGAGGTTCACATAGGTGTTCGTGTTCGGATCGAGGACTTCGAAGTTGTCTTGCGATGTTGTGACAAGCGTAGCGGGACGCATCGCATAAATCACACTACCTGAGAGTTCGAGCATATCGCCCAAGATGCCATGTTCGATGGTTAGCCCACCCAGATATCCATTTGACGTCCCGTCCGAGAACGTGCCACAGTCCGTGCTGCCGGCGATCACGGGAATCGTGGAGGTATTCCACAGGTAGAGATAGCCCCCCTTGATCCCCAGCGACGTGGTCTGAGCCATCGCAGGCATGGAGAGGAGGATCATCGCGAGGAGGTCAACAACGCGAAACGATCGGATCATGCTTTATGCTGCTAGTACAAATCGTAGAATCTCGGCCCACTTCGTCACAAGGATCACCCGCAAGCCATAGAACGTTCCAAACCCGATCAGGGTCACTCCGGTTACTTGTTGTATCCGCTGAATGAACGTCGGCGTCATCCGACTGCGGTTCGCGATCACCAACCGAGCCAGTGTAAACAACCACAACGTGTTACCTACTCCAAAGCCCAAGGCGAATGCGAGATTATTGCCCAAGGTACTCTGGAACCAATCAAGTTTCTGAATGAAGGTCGTCATCGCTGCGAGCGACGGGACGAACGTCGGGTTGGCGAGGTTTGCCACGGCAAAACCAACGCCGACGAAGAACGGGCCATGGCTTTTGAACCACTCGATCATGTTGCGTGGTCTCTCGGCCCCGTTCTCATGATGGTCGTTGGGCTTGATCGGACGTTCACGCATCTGCATGATCCCGAATCCGATCATCACGGCAACGATGAGAAGTTGAAAGATCACCGTGGCCAGCGGAGTGGTGTTTTCAAGATCTCGCAGAATGTCCACGATCGCACTCGTGGCCAGCATGGCCAGGGCGCAGTAGATCACGTCGAACAGGCCGGCACCGATGGCAAGCTTGACGGCAGCGATCCATCCCGACCTAATGCCGGTGCGGATCGCAGCCATACCGATCGGTCCCGGCGGGATCGCCAGGATGTAACCGATCATGACACCAATGACCAGCGCTGTCCCCATGTACGGAAAAGTACGGAGTCTTTGCCATTGGATGAACGTAAATTCGAGGCATGTCATTAACACCTCGTCCGGAAGGCCTCACGAAGGCCCTTGGTCTCTTTACCACGACGATGCTGGTCATCGGAAGCGTTGTGGGTTCTGGCATCTTCAAGAACCCGGCCTCCATGGCCGCACTGGTCGGCTCACCTGAGCTCCTGCTGGCCGTATGGGTAGGCGCCGGCCTCGTTACCCTCTTCGGAGCATTGACGATCGCCGAGATCGCCTCGATCATTCCAGCTACCGGCGGACAGTACGAATACTTCCGCGTGATCTACGGTGACTTCATGGCCTTCGTCTACGGCTGGTCGCTCTTCTTCGTGATCCAGACCGGATCGATCGCCTCGATCACCTATGTGTTCTCCTACTACCTCGATTCGCTTGTCCCCTTGTGGAACCTCCCTGAAGCCACATGGCGCTCGGTCGCCATCCCTCTACCCTTCGGCGTGATCTATCCCCTCCAGGAGATCGGCATCAAGATCATGACGGCACTCGTCGTGATCGGACTCACCGTTATCAACATGTTGGGTGTGAAAGAAGGCGGGCGTATCCAGAACCTTCTCACTGTATCCAAGATCCTCGCCATCGTCGTCCTCGTCGGCGCAGCGTTTTTCCTTGGCTCCGGCTCCGTCTCTCATTTCACCACGCCATCAATGTCGATCGCACCAACAGGAATGGCGTTGTTCCTTGCCATCGTTCTGACAATGAACAAGGCACTTTGGGCGTACGACGGATGGAATTCCGTCACGGCCGTAGCCGGTGAGACGCATGAACCGCAGAAGACCATTCCCCGTGCCTTGATGCTGGGCTCACTGTCGATCTTGGCGATCTACATCACGATCAACCTTGCCTACCTTTACATTCTCGACATTGATGCCCTCGCCGCATCCAGTTCCGTTGCTGCAGACGTCGCTCGTCTTGCCGTTGGTCCGTGGGGTCTCACCTTCGTCGCCGTAGCCGTGATGATCTCTACCATGGGCACATCCAACGGCACCATCTTGCAAAGTGCTCGGGTCTTCTTTGCCATGGCCAAGGATGGCTTTTTCTTTAGGGGGCTGAGTGGTGTCCACCCAAGATTCCATACACCCGCTCGGGCCTTGTTCTGGCAATGTGTGTGGACGTGCCTGTTGGTCTTCTCCGGCACATTCGATATGCTCACCGAAATGTTGATCTTCGTGAGCTGGGCCTTCTACGGTCTTGCCGCCTACGGCGTCTTTGTGTTGCGAAAACGAATGCCCGATGCACATCGCCCCTACAAAGTCTGGGGCTATCCCGTTGTGCCCTTCGTCTTCATCAGCTTTGCCGCTGTATTTCTGATCTTCTCCTTGGTGAGCGACTATCAGAATTACGTCGATGGACATGCCCGCGGCGAAGACCCGATCCTCAACTCCGTCTACGGCGTCTTCATCATTTTGACCGCGTTGCCCTTCTACTTCTGGTTCAAACGGTCTATAGGATCAAGCCGATCGTGATCGTCAAGAACGTCTTGACGTCTTCTCCTTCTTGACGGCCCGTGAGGTTTGACCACATATAGGTCAGATCAATGAAAGGTCGGATACCCAAGTTGATCTCCATACCGGCGCTGACCGAAGCACCGAAGCTACTGACCGTTGGGTCGATCTCCTGACCCGGATCGAAGACGTCCTGCAAAATGTTGCCGTTCGTGATCGCTGTATTACGATACGTGTACATCACATGTCCACCCACATACGGAACGATGATGGAACGGATCGGCAGCCAGGTGAGTCCGGCCTGCACTGGAATGATGTTCGTTGTGCTCTCCATCGTATACGTAAATCCCGTCGCTGAATCCTTCAACGTGAGATCTTGGGCTGGGAACTGCACAAAGGAAATGCCGCCGCTGATGCTGAAGGAATTCGACAATCCGATGCGTGCTTTGCCCCCTACCGTATATCCCAATGATGAGGCATAGTCATAGGCATCGCCGAGATCATCCTCCACGATGTCATAGACGTTGGCAATGTTCTCGGAGGGAACGGCCGGGCCGAACAGGAATCCGAACACCAGACCTTCCTTGTCGTCGTCATCGGACGCTGAAGAAAGGGTCGGCGAGATCAGCAATACAAGGTAGGTAAGGACAGCAAAAGAAGTGCGCATCGATCATCGTTCAAAAGTGAGATCGCGAAACTACGATTCCACGTCGGTTAGGGTTCACGAAACCCGTAACTTTGTGACTTCCAACCACCATGATCGTTCCCAACAGATGAAGAATGTTTTTGCCGGCGCCCTCGCCGGTCTTATGATATGCGGTCTGGCTTCTGCGCAGTCGTTAACACCGACCCAGCGTCTCGGTCTCTACGGAGCTGCGGCTCTGAACTTTTCCGGCTCCGAGGTCCAAGTTTGGCAGACGCCGATCGATACCAATCCGCTGCTGAGTCGTTATGCCAACGACACACTCCGGTATGACGATGGCTCAACCAACCTGTCGTTCGTCGGCGGACTCATTGTTGGTCTTCCGATCAATGACATGTTCCACTTCACCGGACGCCTGGGTGTCAACTGGTTGAACTCTTCGGCAACGGCTGAGCAAACGATCAGCACGGACTCGAGTCTCACCCACAACCTCACCGCCGACCTTGTCTATCTCGAGTTGGCGCCGGGTGTGGAGATCTACAACCTCTTCGGTGAAACGCCCATCTATCTGTTAGGGGGCTTGGAGTTCGGATTCAATCTGTCGTCATCGCGCGAACAGCTTACAGATCTGTACGTCAACGACGATTATCGCGCTCAAGAGGTCACCACCGGACCGACCGAAGTCGTCGAGACCAGTCTTCGCGCAGCCCTGATGCTTGGTGCCGGATACACGCTTCAGTTGTCGGAAAAGATCTGGCTGCAGCCCGAGATCTCGTATCGCCTGCCCCTTACCCAAGTCTCTTCGTCAGATGTGTCATCACCGTGGAAGATCGGCCAGCTGCGGTTCGGCGTGAACCTTACGTTCGGCATTGGCTCTGATGAGAAGGTACCGGAGCCGGATCGCACGAAGGCGTCGGCACGCATGGACCGGATCACGACGAACGGACGCGATGGCCGCGAGGTCGAGGTCTCATCGATCAACGTCGAAGATGTCGCCTATACCGAGATGTTCCCACTCGTCCCCTATGTGTTCTATCCTGAAAAGGGTACACTTCCGGCACTGGACCATCAGAACACCGAGATCGATAAAGAAAAGGGCGGCTTCATCCCTGAGAACCTCCCGTTGGACGCCATCGAAGTGAACCGCAACCTGTTGAACATCATCGGCACCCGTATGCAGAAGATGCCGCAGGCGACGCTTACCATTACCGGAACGACCGACGGTAAAGCTGAGACGGGTATTCCGGAACTTGGCAACCGACGCGCCTTGTGGGCAAAGGACTATCTGGTCAACACCTTCGGCATCGCACCGGAACGTATTGCCCTCCGGACAACGCCGACGCCTGCTGTTCCTTCGGCACCGAACGATCCTGACGGCATTATCGAGAACCGACGCATCGAGTTCACTAGCAACACGCCGGATATCCTTACGCCGGTGACCATCACGGCAGAGAACCAACGCGTGGCAACACCGGACGTTGTCAACTTCCATCCTGTGGTAGAGAATGCCGACACGGTGAAGAATTGGACTCTGACGATGACGCAGGCCGGTCGCCCCCTACGAACCCTAAATGGAAGTGGTGCGCCGGATCGTGTGACATGGTCGATCAAACCCAACGAACTCTCCACGGCACAAGTGCCGGTTGACTACGAATTCGCAGCGACCACAACGGATGGTCAAGAGGTCAACGTGACCGGATCGGTTCCGGTGGACTACTTGAGCAGTGTGCGTAAGAAGACGGAAAATTTACCGGACCGGACGATCGATAAGTATTCGTTGATCTTGTTTGAGTTTGATAAGGCAACCTTGACGCCGGACAATCAGCGGATCCTTGAGCAATCGGTCTTGCCGTCGATCAAAGCCAACAGCACCGTGAGCATCATTGGATATACGGACCGCATCGGCAGCGACGACTACAACAAAAAGTTGTCTCGGGAACGCTCGACCACCGTGCAGACGTTCTTGCAATCTCGCGCAAAGGATGCCAAGTATACCGTGCTCGGCGTTGGCGAGTCCACCGAGATCTTCAACAACAACTCACCGATCGGCCGCCAGTTGTCGCGGACCGTACAAGTGATCGTTGACACACCGAAACGATAACCAGCGACAGATGTATAAGTTCCTCGATCAGATCGACAGCCCGGAAGACCTTCGCAAAGTGCCCGAAGAGCACGTCCGCGAGGTCGCCGATGAGGTGCGTGAATTCCTTATCGACACGATCACCAAGGTTGGTGGTCACTTCGGCGCCGGCCTTGGCACCGTTGAGCTCACCACGGCCCTTCATTACGTGTACAACACACCACACGACAAGATCGTATTCGATACGGGTCATCAGGCCTATCCGCACAAGATCCTGACAGGTCGAAAGGGGCAGTTGCATACCATCCGTCAAAAGGACGGCTTGAGCGGGTTCTTGAAACGCACGGAGAGTCACTACGACGACTTCGGCGCAGGACATGCAACAACGTCGATCTCTGCAGCACTGGGCATGGCAGCGGCTCGCGATCAACTCAAGGAAGACTATAAGGTCGTTGCCGTCATTGGCGACGGCGCGATGACGGGCGGCATGGCCTACGAAGCCATGAATAACTGCGGCGTGTTGAAGAGCGACATCCTTGTGGTGCTGAACGACAATAACATGTCGATCGCACCTAACGTCTGGGCACTCTCGAACTACTTCAGCGAGATCTTCGCAACACCGCAAGCACAGAAACTTCGTAACCGCGTATATAACATGACGACCGGACTGGATGATCTTGGCGACCGCATTCGCAAGACCGTCCATCGTTTGGAAGGCGGCGTCAAGGCCGTGCTCACACCGGGCATGTTGTTCGAAGCACTCGGTTTCCGCTACTTCGGTCCGGTGAACGGACACAACGTTGAGCAACTCGTCAAAATGCTTCGCGGTATCCGCGAGATCAAGGGACCGGTGTTGCTGCACACCATCACGCAAAAGGGCAAAGGCTACGGTCCGGCAGAGCGCGACAAACAGTTTCTGCACGCCATCGGCAAGGTTGACAAGATCACCGGCAAGGCCGTTGCATCGGCACCACCGACCACTCCCCCACCGCCGAATTATCAGAACGTCTTCGGTGATGCGATGGTCGAGATCATGTCGACCAACCCCAAGGTCGTCGGCATCACGGCCGCCATGCCCGATGGTACGGGACTCGACATTGTACAAAAGCAATTCCCGAACCGCGTCTATGACGTCGGCATTGCCGAGGCACATGGCGTGACCTTTGCCGCCGGACTTGCCACACAGGGCGTGATCCCGGTCGTTGCCATCTACAGCAGCTTTTTACAACGTGGCTTCGATCAGATCGCACACGACGTCGCACTACAGCATCTACATGTCGTCTTTGCGCTCGACCGCTCCGGCGTTGTCGGTGCCGATGGTCCCACGCACCACGGCGTTCTCGACCTCGGCTACCTGCGAATCGTTCAAGGGATGGTCGTCATGGCTCCCAAGGATGAGCAAGAGCTCCGAGACATGTTATACACCGCCATCAACTCGTACAAGGCAGGTCCGATCGCATTGCGCTATCCTCGCGGAGCCAGCATAGGCGTGCCGATCCGCCCGATGAGTCCGATCGAGATCGGCAAGAGCGAGACCTTGCGTATCGGCACAGATGTCGCCATCCTTGCCATCGGCAACATGGTCGACCATGCTTTGAAAGCGGCCGATGCTTTGGCGAAAGAAGGCATTTCGGCAGAGGTCGTCAACGCACGCTTTGTGAAGCCACTCGACGAGGCCATGATCAACGACGTAGCGTCACGCATCGGTCGCATCGTTACGGTCGAGGACGGTCAGATCCAAGGCGGCTTTGGCAGCGCCGTTGCAGAGCACCTTGCCCAGCATCACGCTCTAAGCGTAGACCTGCGCATCCACGGCATCGAGGACATCTACGTCGACCATGGCACCCAGCAACAGCTTTGGGCAGACCTCCAGCTGGACCCGAACGGGATCGCCAGCGTGGTCAAAGACTTCCTGGCAGAAAGCGTCGTTCGCAGAGCGCTGAGTTAGTTCCCAGTTCCCAGCGACTTCCGTATCTTTGTGGCTTCCCTGATCTCGTAGCTCAGCTGGTAGAGCATTTGACTTTTAATCAAAGGGCCCTGGGTTCGAGTCCCAGCGAGATCACAGCACTTCGTGCGACCTGAAGTAGATCGTTTGACGGCTGTTGCTTTTTAGCAGCAGCCGTTTGCTATTTTGACCGACACTATCCTGCTGGAGGGTATCATGATCGCTTTACTTTGCCTCCTTGTCTCCCTCGAACTGGCTGCGCCGACGATCGATCTTGAACACTGCACGATCGGCCAGATCAGAGACGCTGTATCAGGTGTTTTTACACTCAGTGGGATGCGGGTCGCACCCCCTGCTTCAACGAATGGGCAACACGTCAGCGTTGTCATTGATACGGTCGTCGTCGCAAGTGCGGTGATCAAGGACTATCAGACCGGAGCAACCTACAAGCTGATCACGGCATCGCCGGCGCGTCTCATGGAGGATGGCTCGTATGCCGTCGATTTCAAAGTGACCGGCGGTAAGTTTCCCCTGAGACGCGGACAACTCTCCGTCTGGATGGAGATCCGGCTCACCGCTCACTCGCGATCAGAAGACGGCACCACATCCGTATCAGTCTCCAAGACCCAAGTGTTTTCGCTCTCTCGCGAAGACGCCTTCAAAAACTAGCCCCAGTTCCCAGTTCCCAGTTCCCAGTTCCCTGCTACTGCACGACCCACCCGCCCCCTAACGCTCGATACAGGAAGATCAGCGCTCGATACTGGTCGGCAATGGCTGCGGTCTCGGCTTCTTGAGCTGAGAGCAGTGAACGTTGAGCATCGAGGACCTGGAGGTACGGGGTAGCGCCGTAGCGATAACGGAGTTCGGAGAGTCGAACGACCTCGCGAGTGGCTTCGACAGAGGCGATCTGGGCACGCACGATCGCACGACTGTTGTTGACAGCTACGAGGGCATCGTTAACATCGCGGAAGGCGTTGATGACGGTGTTTTGATAGGCCGCGACCATTTCCATCGTTCGGGCATCGGCCGCGTCGACACGTGCCAAGTTCTTACCCGCGTTGAAGACCGGCTGTGTGAGGTTACCCATGGCTTGCCACACGAAGGAATTGGCATCGAATAGATTGTCGGCATTGATACTCGATACGCCAACATCGCCGGCAATAGCGACACGAGGGAACAACTGAGCAGTGGCAACACCAACTTCGGCATTAGCTGCGATGAGCTCTTGTTCCGACATCACAACGTCGGGACGGCGCTCGAGCAGTTGCGACGGTATACCGCTTGGCACTTCCGGCGGTACTGACTGTTGATCAAGCGTATTCCCTCTTCGCACCGGCGTGCCCATCGTCCGATTCAACAACACATTCATCGCGTTTTCCGCTTGAGCGATCTGAATACGGACCTGCGGTTCTTGTGCTTCGACGCGACGTAACTCAGATTCTGCTTGCCGATAGTCAAGCTCTGAGGTCTTGCCGCCTTGGAACAAGGTTTTTGCCAGGCGTGTGTATTCACGACGCGTTGCAATGTTGGAGTCGATGATCTCTTTGAGACGGTCCAGCTGTCGCAGCGTGATATAGGTCTCTGCAACAGCGCCCACGATCGTCACCGTCGCAGCACGACGTCCCGCTTCCGTTGCAGCCAGGTATGCACGCTGGGCCTCGGTTGCTCTGCGGATACGTCCGAAGATGTCGAGCTCCCAATTCAAGATGGCCGACAGACCAAACGAACCGCGGACACCGTCCAAGAGCTCAGGTGAGAATCCCGGCATACGATTCTTCGATAGTGTGAACGCACCGGCATCGGCGCCAACATTCACGTTCGGATACAGATCGGCCTTCGTAAAGGTCACCTGTGCCGTCGCCGCCTTGATACGCGCTTCTGCAGCTACAAGGTCAAGATTGCTTTGAAGAGCCGTAGCAATGTGATCCTGTAAGACGGGATCTTGGTAGACCTTGAAATATGGCAGGTTCGCGATCGTTGAATCCGTTAACTCTTGGTCGCGCCATGCGGAAGGGGCACTCACAGTTGGCCGCTGATAGTCAGGTCCGACGGCGCAACCTACCATCAACAGCAATGCAACGGTAGCAC
Organism: uncultured Hyphomicrobiales bacterium; assembly: GCA_964467455.1. Taxonomy (GTDB): domain Bacteria; phylum Bacteroidota; class Ignavibacteria; order Kapaibacteriales; family Kapaibacteriaceae; genus OLB6. Next base: position 298,618 of record CAYXQJ010000001.1, read on the forward strand.
CAACCGACAATATTCTCACGTGGTTTCTCACAGCGTTTCTCCCTTCGGTTCACCGTCTGGTTCTCCCTTCGGCTCACCCTTTGGTCTCCTCCCTAGCGTGAATCCTTCGATCAACGCGAACAATCCAGGCGCTAGGATCACACCGGCGATCGTGGCCACCAACATGCCATAGAACACGGCCGTGCCAAGTGATCGACGAGAACCCGAACCCGACCCTGAGGCGATCATCAACGGCACGACGCCGAGAATGAAGGCGAAGGCCGTCATCAGGATCGGACGGAATCGCAGACGAGCTGAATCCAACGCGGCCTCCTGCACACTCGCCCCTTCTTCTGTTCGCGACTTGGCGAACTCAACGATCAAGATGGCATTCTTCGCCGCAAGACCGATCAGAAGGATCAGACCGATCTGCACGAAGATGTTGTTCTCCATACCCATAATGTACATACCGCCGAATGCACCAAAGGCAGCCACCGGCGTACCGAGCAGTACCGACCATGGTAACTTCCACGAGTTGTATTGAGCCGCAAGCAACAAGAACACAAAGACAATGGCCATCATAAACGTTGGCATCGGATTGGGTGCTCTTCGTTCTTCGTAAGAGAGACCGGCGTATTCGATACCCATGCCGGCCGGCAAGACCTGTTCTGCCACTTCATCAATGGCCTTCATGGCCTCACCGGATGAATATCCCTCACCAACCTGTGAGTTCATCTCAACGGCGCGGTAGAGATTGTAGCGATATGTGATCTCGGAACCAGTGACTTCCTTGACCGTCACCAAGGTCGACAGCGGGATCATCTCATTCGTTGTCTTACTCCGAACATAGAACGAGCCGATATCTTCCGGCTTGCGTCGGTACGAACTCTCCGACTGCAGGTAGACCCGATACAATCGTCCAAAACGGTTGAAGTCGTTCACGTAGGCACCGCCAAGGATCGTCTGCAGCGTTGTGAACACATCATTGATCGGAACACCCAGCTTTCGGGCCTTCTCACGATCCAGTTCCACCTGAAGCTGCGGCACCGACGCATCGAATTGCGTGAACATCTTCGTCAACTCCGGCCGCTGTGCACAGGCCGCCATAAACTGCATCGTCTGTGCCTGCATCTCCTGCACCGACAGCGTTCCCGCGCGGTCCTGCAAGTAGAACTTCACACCGGACGCATTACCAAAGCCAGGGATCGGCGGGATCGAGAAGGCAAAGATCACCGCTTCGGGGATCTGAGCGACCTTCATGTTCAGTTGACGTGAGATCACCGCATCGGTGAGTTCGCCTCGTTCTGCCCACGGCTTCAATCGCACGAAGAACGATGCAACGTTGGACGTGTAGGCATTCGACAAGAAGGAGATGCCGATCACGGCGTTGTATTGATCTACACCTTCCTGCTTTGAGAGGATCTCTTCGACCTTACGCACCACCTCATCGGTCCGCACCTGCGAAGCAGCATTGGGCAATGCGACGTTCAACATGATGATGCCCTGATCTTCCGGAGGTACGAAACCCGTAGGCAGCTTGCCGACCGTCAGCACAGTGAGCAGCGAAAAGCCACCCACAGCCACCACGGCCAGGATACTCCGGCGCACCACGATCCGCGTAATGCTCAGGTACCCATCCGTCGCTTTGCCAAAGACCTTATTGAACATTCGATAGAAGGGGGCGAGCGGACTGGGCTTGTTCGGATCCGGAGACTTCAGCAACACAGCACTCAAGGCTGGAGACAGGGTCAGTGCTGAGAACGCCGAGAACAATGTTGACACAGCAACGGTAATGGCGAACTGCAGGTACATACGACCTGTAATGCCCCCTAAGAATCCTACCGGAATGAAGACGGCAGCGAAGATGAGTGCGATGGCGATCACCGGACCGCCAACTTCCTTCATGGCCTGCATGGTCGCCTCTTTAGGCGACATTCCATGTTCGATGTGATGCATGACGGCTTCAACCACCACGATGGCATCGTCAACGACGATGCCGATAGCCAATACCAAACCGAACAACGAAAGTGTATTGATCGAGAATCCAAGCAATGGGAAGATGGCGAACGTACCGATCAGCGAGACCGGGATCGTTAGCAGAGGGATCAGCGTTGCCCGCCAGTTTTGCAAGAAGATGAAGACCACCAGAAGCACTAGAATGATCGCCTCTACAAGCGTGTGCAGAATCTCTTCGATGGATGCTTCGACGGCAGGTGTCGTGTCGTAACCGACGACGACCTTGATGTCTTCAGGAAAGTTCTTCTGGATCTCTTCAAGGGTCGAGTAGATGCCTTCGGCAGACTCTAACTGATTTGCGCCCGGAAGGAGGTAAACGACCAAGGCTGCAGCGGGCTTGCCGTTCCAACGACCACGCGACTTGTAGAACTCGTTTCCGAGTTCGACGCGTGCAACGTCACCAACGCGAACGATGCGTCCATCATCCGTCTCTCGAACGATCACGTTCTCGAACTCTTCCGGCGTTTGCAATCGTCCGGGGGCACGCACGGTGAACGTGAACTCCTGATCCGGACCCGTTGGTGCGTCTCCGATCTTACCGGTCGGAGCTTGAATGTTCTGTTCCTTGATCGCATTGACCACATCGGTCGGCGTCATCCCCATCTTGGCGAGAATGTCGGGCTTGAACCAGACCCGCATCGAATATTCTGCACCGATGAGGTCGACCGTCGATACGCCCTTGACCCGTAAGATCTGGTCTCGGACGTTGATCATTGCGAAGTTGTTCAGGAAGATGTCGTCGTATTGACCACTCTCCGAATAGACCGACACCACCATTAAGATCGATGGATTGATCTTGCTGACGGTAAGACCGGATTGGATCACTTCTTGTGGAAGGCGCGACTGTGCCTGCTGCACGCGGTTTTGCGTGAGCATGTTGGCAAAGTCGAGGTCCATGCCAACTTCAAAGTTCACATCCAATGCCAAGGCACCATCACTGGTGTTCTTTGACAACATGGAAAGCATGTTGTCGACGCCGTTGATCTTTTGCTCAAGCGGAGTCGCGACGGATTGTTCCACGACCTCAGCTCCGGCGCCTTGGTAGTTACCAGAGACCCGAATCGTTGGTGGAGCCAAGGCAGGAAACTGCTCGATGGGAAGTCGTGAGATCGAGACGGAGCCAACGATCAGGATCACCAACGAGATCACGATGGCGAAGATCGGCCGCCGGATAAAGAAGGCACTAAACACGGCGACTCCTTACTGCTTGTTGACGAGACTATCCAACGACAACGTCGACGGCTTCGGCTGCACCGGTATGCCTTCGCGCACTTTCTGTAGACCATCAACAACGATGCGCTCGCCTTTCTTCAGACCGACCTCAACAACGTAGGCATTGCCGACGCGCGGACCGAGATGAACATTGCGAAAACGCACAACGTTCTTTTCGTTGACAACAGCCACGCGAGCTTGACCTTGGAGCTCCGTGATCGCGCGTTGCGGGACCAACAACGCATCATCCTTGCGCTGTACCGCAGCTCGTACACGAGCGAACTGTCCCGGACGGATGAAGTTATCCGGGTTGGGAAATTCGGCTTCCAACAACAACGTTCCCGTCGAGGCATCAATGGCATTGTCTGCAAGAACCAGTCGCCCCCTATGTGGATGCACCGATCCATCAGCAAGGATCAGACTAAGATCAAGATCGGCCGCTGATGCACCGGTTTGTTGCATCTGACGCCGATATCGAAGCAACTCCTGCTCCGACAGACTGAATCGTACGCGGATCGGGTCGATCTTCGAAACGGTGGTCAAGAGTGTATTGTCACCGCGACCGACAAGATTGCCGATCTGCACTTCCGTTTTGCCAGCGAGACCGTCGATCGGAGATGTCACCGTACAATAGCTCAGATCCAATCGTGCTTTCTGTACTGTTCCACGTTGTGCCGAGACCGTCGCCTCATTGGCCTTCTGGATCGAGACCGCTGTCTCATACTCTTCACGTGAGATCGCATTCTCTTGAACAAGGGGCTTGTAGCGAACCACATCTTGCGTGGCTCGACCAAGGTTTGCTTCCGACTGGGCAAGCAGGCCTTGTGACTGCGAAAGGGCTGCCTGATACTTTGACGGATCGATCTGATACAACACCTGACCTGCACGAACGAACGTCCCCTCCGTGTACGACACGCGTTCGAGGAAGCCCTCGACGCGAGCTCGGATCTCGACATTGACACTCCCTCGTGTCTGGCCGATCCATTCGCTGTAAACGGGTACCGTTTGCTGTCCAACAGACATCACGGTGACGACCGGAGGGGGCGGAGCCTGTTTCTGCTGCTCCGCGCAGGATGTGAGTGCCACAGAAGCCGCCAACAGTAAAAACGTGTTCAATCGGCCGATCATGATGTCGGTCCTTCATTCGTGATGAATTGCGGATTCATAAGATTCTCAACGCTGAAGATGCGTGCGATCATTTCTTCGGTCAACAGGCCACGTCTACGGACGATCTCCACCACGGAGCCACCGGTCTCAAAGGCCTCTTTGGCGATCGACGCTGAGACTTCATAGCCCAACATAGGATTCAACGCGGTCACGATCCCAACGGAGTTGAGCACCATATCCCTAGCATGGTCAACGTTGGCGGTGATGCCGTCGATACAGCGAATACGAAGTGTCTCACAACCGTTGGTCAGCATCGACATCGACTGGAACAGACAAAAGGCGATGATCGGCTCCATGACGTTGAGCTGAAGCTGACCCGCTTCCGCGGCAAAAGATATCGTCACGTCATTACCGATCACTCGGAAGCATACTTGGTTCACAACTTCCGGGATCACCGGATTGACCTTGCCAGGCATAATGGATGAACCTGGCTGCATCGGTGGCAAATTGATCTCGTTGATGCCGCACCGCGGACCTGAAGAGAGCAGACGCAGGTCATTACAGATCTTCGACAGCTTGACCGCAATGCGCTTGAGAATACCACTGATCTCAACGTACGCACCTTGATCCCACGTCGCCTCGATCAAATGATCTGCCAGATATACCTGCACACCCGTGAGCTCGCGGAGGTATTTTACGGCCAACTCGGGATACCCTTTCGGTGCATTGATACTCGTACCGATCGCGGTGGCACCAAGATTGACTTCCGCAACCATCTCGCGTGCGTCCAGGAGGCGCTTTGCATCTTCCAGGATATTCACGGCGAACGCTTCGAACTCCAGACCAAGCGTCATTGGTACCGCATCTTGTAGCTGCGTACGGCCCATTTTGAGAACATCTTTAAACTCAATGCCCTTCTCTCGGAAAGACTCACTCAAGCGCTCAAGAGCTTTCGCCAAGAACTGGATCTCATACCACACAGAAAGCCGAAACGCCGTTGGGTATGCATCGTTGGTGCTCTGAGATGCATTGACGTGATTGTTTGGATGGACAATGTCATAACGCCCCTTTTCATATCCAAGGATCTCAAGGGCTTTGTTGGCGATCACCTCGTTGGCGTTCATGTTGGTCGACGTACCGGCGCCGCCTTGAATGACGTCGACGATGAACTGGTCATCGAGCTCTCCTGCGATCACATGGTCGCAGGCTTTGATGATGGCTTCAGCGATCTCTTGATCCAACACACCTAGGTCTCGATTCGCACACGCCGCAGCTTGTTTGACAAAGCCAAACGCAGCAATGAAGCTCCGCATATGGCCGATAAGAATACCCGTGATCGGGAAGTTCTCAACGGCTCGCAGGGTTTGTACACCGTAATACGCCTCATCTGAAAGTTCCCGCTCTCCAAGAAAGTCGTGCTCGATCCGCATGTGGTTGGTGGTTGGTGGTTGGTGGTTGGTGGTCAGATTGTCAAGGTTTCGCCGTAGACGGGTAGGTAGGCGTCTGTTTCGTATTGCTCGTCCAGCACGCTCTTCAAGACCGTCCTTGCAGAGTCTTCACCATGCGTAAGGAATACCTTGGGTCGGTGCATGCCCACCATTCGGAACCAATTCACAAGATCGGTTTGTCCGGCATGAGCAGAGAATCCGCCGAGGGTGTGGATCTGAGCTGCGACATACTTCGACTCGCCCATGATGGTCACGTATTTCACACCATCAACAAGCCTTCGACCAAGAGACCCATGCGCTTGATAGCCAACGATGATCACGTGAGCATTGGGGTCGCTCACGTTGTTGCGCAAGTGATGGACGATCCGTCCGGCATTACACATCCCTGCTCCGGCGATCACGATGAACGGTCCGTGCAGTTCATTGAGTGCCTTGCTGTCTTCTGATGTCTGTGAGAGGTGCAAATACTCGTTCATCTCATGCCGCATCTGTCCTGACTCGACCAGCTGCGTTGCTTCGGCATCGAACAAAGCACGGTGCTTGGAGTAGGCCGCTGTGGCCTCGATCGCCATCGGGCTATCAAGGTAGACATGGATCGGAGGGATCTTGCCGGTACGGATCAACTCAGCAATATGGAACATCATGTTCTGTGCTCTGCCGATGGCGAAGGCCGGGATGAAGATCTTGCCCTTTGCCAAGATGGCTTCTTGTAGGATAGCTTCGAATTCTTCGAGCGTTGCATCCATCGATCGGTGATCACGATCGCCATACGTCGATTCAAGCACAACGACCTCAGCATGTCCCGGCGGCTCCGGGTCTTTGAGGAATGGCAGATCCGGCGGACCCAGGTCTCCTGAGAACAAGACCGTACGTACGGCGTCGCCGTCCTTGATCCGAAGCTCGACCGATGCCGACCCCAGCATATGCCCGGCGTCGTAGTAATAGGCAGCGATCCCAGGTGCAGCCGAAAACTCTGCGTGATAGGTGACATCGACGAACAACTTCATCGTATCATCCACATCCTGTGAGTCATACAACGGTTGATCTACGCGGTTGACCTTATGGTTCTTGGCCTTCGCTCGTTTGATCCGTCGTTCGTAGTCAGCCTCTTGAATATGCGCGGAATCGTAGAGAATGATCGACGCAAGATCGCGCGTCGCCGCTGTTGCATAGATCGGACCACGATAGCCCTCTCGCACCAGGACCGGCAACCGACCGCAGTGATCAAGGTGACCATGCGTAAGGATCACCGCATCGATATTGGCTCGGTGGACACGACCCGGAACGATATTCCGCGCGTCGTCATCCTTATCGCCTTGAAACATTCCAAAATCAACGAGGATCGTCGACTCGTCTGTCTCGACTAAATAGGCCGAACCGGTCACTTCACCGGCAGCTCCAAACGGCGTAATACTGATCATAAGTGGTAAAAATACAACGCCCCCTATCCCATTCCCTATCTTTGTGTTATGACACAGGATCAACCTGCCGAACCACGCAAAAAGATCGACTATCGATTGATGCGTCGGCTGCTGGCCTTTCTCAAGCCATACCGCCTGCACTTGTTCAGCGCCGTCTTCCTTACCCTGACCGCGTCGGCCCTGGGCCCCCTTCGTCCCTACCTTACTCGCATCGCCATTGATGACCACATGGTCAAGGGCGACATGGAGGGTCTATTCCTCTTTACCGGCATCATCATCGGTGCCCTACTACTTCAGGGGGCGTTGCAGTACACACTCTCGATGGTCATGTCGTGGGTCGGACAACGTGTCCTGCTCGATATCCGCAATACGCTCTATCGTCACGTACAATCGCTCGCGCTACGTTTCTACGACACCACTCCGGTTGGGCGCATCGTGACCCGTGTCACAAGCGACGTCGAGGTCCTGAACGAACTCTTCTCCTCGGGCGTGGTAATGATGATCTCCGACGTCATGGTCATCGTCTGGATCCTGTATTTCATGTGGCAGACGTCGGTCACGCTCACGCTACTCACGATCGTCATCCTCCCGTTCTTGCTGATCGCCTCGTTCATCTTTCGCGCTAAGGTGCGAACGGTCTACAACAAAATCCGTCGCCAGGTCGCGCTCATGAACTCCTTCATGAACGAGTTCATCACCGGCATCGGCATCGTTCAGTTATTCCGACAAGAGCGTCGGATGAATGCCCAATTCGCAGCGATCAATAAAGAGCATCGCGAATTGCAAGACCAGTCGATCGTGTATTATGCCACGTTCTTCCCGGTTGTCGAATTTCTTAGCGCTGTGGCATTATCGATCATCGTCTGGTATTCAGCGAAGACGATCCTCGGCGGCGAAATGACCGTCGGTATTCTGGTCGCCTTCGCCCAGTTCACGGAAATGTTCTTTCGTCCGGTTCGCGACCTTACCGAGAAGTACAACACCCTTCAATCCAGCGCCGTCGCCTCAGAACGGATCTTCGCCCTGTTGGACACCGACATGCGCGTTGGTGATACACCTAATGCCCGCCCCTTTCAGCGCCTGGAACACGGCATCAGTTTCCGCAACGTCCGCTTTAGCTATGACGGCACCTCGCCGGTATTGAAAGGCGTAAGCTTCGATGTTCCGAAAGGCCACACCGTCGCACTGGTTGGTGCGACCGGCGCCGGCAAAAGCTCGATGATCAATCTGTTGAGCCGCTTCTACGAGTTTCAAGAGGGCGACATTCAGATCGATGGCACGAGTATCCGCTCGATCGATCAAGACACGCTTCGGGCAAAGACCGCCGTTGTGCTGCAGGACGTGTTCTTGTTCTCTCGAAGCGTGATGGAGAACATCAGACTCGACCGGGATGATATCACGGATGAACAGGTCATCGCCGCTGCCCGCGCATTAGGGGCACATGATTTCATCATGAAGTTGCCGCAGGGATATCACACCAATGTTCGTGAACGCGGCGCTGTGCTCAGTGCGGGTCAAAAGCAACTGATCAGTTTTTGTCGGGCACTAGTGACGGATCCAGAGATCCTGATCTTGGATGAGGCCACGGCGAACATCGATACGGAGACGGAACAGATCATTGAACGTTCCATCTCTACGCTTCTTAAGGGGCGAACCAGTATCGTGATCGCACACCGCCTATCAACGATACAGCGTGCCGATCAGATCGTCGTCATGCATCACGGAGAAGTCGCCGAAGCCGGCACGCACCAAAGCCTGCTGGCACAGGATGGGATCTATGCCAAGCTGTACCGGCTGCAGTTCGCAAGCGCCTAGCGCGTGGCGCGTTACTCGTTGGCGGCTTGCTGAAGGCGATTGAAGATCGTCTCCCATATCTCGTCGAGACTCGTGGTGTCGTCTACCCCCGAGAATGCCATCTCCTCCAAGGCCACCACATGATGGTCGGGCAACTGATGCCAAGCACCGGGATGGATGTTGTCAACTGTGAACGGGCCTAGTCGGCGACGCTCCCACGACAGCACTTCGTATCCGAGTGGCTTGAGGATGATGGACATCTCTGGAAGATTGATCCACGTGTGCTCAACAGCGATCCAACTGGCGCGGCTCGTGCGTAAACCTTCGCGAACCTCGACCTCTTCTACCGGAAGATCAAGGATCTCGGCGATCTCCTGTCGGATCGTAGCGAGGTCTTTGTCCGTCACGTGTTTGTGTACCTTGATCCAAAGGTCTTGCGTAAGCTGATAGACCGGCGACGTGTCCGGATCACGATGACGTTTGTCGTTACTGACGATAACGATGCCTGAAGCGGTCTTCGGAAGTACCCCTGCCGGGGCATACCACGTCCGCTTGTTGATCAAGTAGCTGTACAGCGACTCCTTGATACCCGCCTCACGACTTCCGCACAACCCCTTGGGCTTGTGAAAGATCAGGGTGATGGGCTTGATCGTTTTGCGCTGGAGCACTTGGCCATCGACGCTGATGACGTCTTGGTCGAGCCGCACGATCATATTCGGCTGGTCACAGACCTTGTCGTTGAGGATCACACGACCTTGCTGGATCGCTTCGAGCGATCTACTTCTACAGGCCCATTGGAAGGAAACGACGGCCTTCAACAGCGTTGTTGTTGGCACCTTCTTAGGTCCGGTTGGTCGGTGACCTCTTTGGAACTTCTTACGATGCTGAAAGGGCTTGCCGCCCTGTCGGTAGGGCCGTCCCTGCTGCGGGGAGCGTGGACGACGATCAGGTTGGTTCATTCGGTCCAGACTCCCATAGAATAGAATTTTTCACGACGTTTAGCCACCAACTCAATGAGTGGAAGTTTTTGAAGTTCGGCGATCTCTTCTGACAATGTACCACGAATCGTGTCAAACATCGTCGTCGGATCCTGATGGGCACCACCGACAGGCTCCGGAACGATTCGGTCGATCACACCAACCTTGATCAGGTCTTCGGCAGTCAGGCGCAGTGCTTCAGCAGCTTGTTCTTTATAGTCCCATGAGCGCCAGAGGATCGACGAACAAGACTCCGGTGCGATAACTGAATACCATGCGTTCTCGAACATCAAGATGCGGTCTCCGATGCCGATACCAAGAGCGCCGCCTGATGCCCCCTCACCGATGATCGTGATCACGATCGGCGTTTTGAGATGCGACATCAGAAGCAGGTTCTTCGCGATCGCCTCCGCTTGGCCGCGTTCTTCTGCCTCAAGTCCGGGGAATGCCCCGGGGGTATCAAGGAAGCAGACCACCGGAAGGGAGAACTTCTCGGCCAGTTGCAAAAGACGAAAGGCCTTCCGATATCCCTCGGGATTCGGCATGCCGAAGTTGCGGTACAGATTGGTCTTGGTATCGCGTCCCTTTTGATGGCCAATGACCATCACCGGCTGACCATTCAACATGGCCGTGCCCCCTACGATCGCCGGATCATCGCGGAATGCACGATCGCCGTGTAGTTCCGTAAATGACTCAAAACAGTGCGTTGCATAATCCAAGGTGTATGGCCGATCCGGATGACGAGCGATCTGGACACGCTGCCAACGTGTTAGATCGCGATAGACCTCGACGCGCAGCTTTTCAACTTGGCGTTCTAACTCTTCGATCTGCGGTTGGATGTCGAGCGTATCAGAGAGCGCCCTCATTTCAAGGATCTTCTTCTCCAGCTCAACGATCGGCTTCTCAAAATCAAGAACAACAGAATTAGCCACGGATGGACCTCATGAAATGTTTGAGGATGATCTCGAGGTCAAGCGCTAACGAGTAATGCTCGACGTAATACGCATTCAGCTGCGACACCGCATGCGGCGAAAGCGCTTCTGGATGGCTGATATGTGCTAGCCCGGTCATACCCACGTCCGGAAAGGTTCCCACTAGACTTCGCTTCCCTGTCAGGACATCTACCCATTTACCCAAGATGGCCCTGACCGAAGTCTTTGGCAAAACTACGGATATCGTGAGTACTGGGACAACTATCAGTGCGATCGCAATATCAATGGCACGTTTGACCACCCGGTTTCGGAATCGGTAAAGCCGGGGTATCGAGACCGTAGGTTCGACGCCGGCCACGTCATTGATGATCCGAGCGGTGACGATGTCGTCATATTCCGATGCCAAATGGAAGCGGACTCCATGTTTTGCCACGTCCATCATCAGATGCATCGCATCGGCCTGAGTGAGTGTGGCATCGGCTATGATGACCTCTTCTGCTTCTGTAGAGGCAACGATCTTCTCGAGAAAATCGACCGACCCAAGGATCGGTACGCGGGCAAGCTCATTATCGCGGTATGGGCCAACGCTCACCAAGCCTACGATCTCGGTATTACGCCGCTCCGCCGTCCGAAGTTGAGCGATGATCCTCTCAGCGCTCTCTGTAAGCCCCACCACCAGGATCTTGCGGGTCTTGTTGATCCCCTTGGTGTGATCATAAAACGCTGCCAGCCCCCTAACAACTGAGAGAAGGACGGAACTAAAACCGATCGTCATCAGGACGACGCCGCGAGAGAAGGCATACTCTTTGAAGAAATAGGTCAGCGACGACAGTACAAAAAACGACACCAGGAGGCCCGTGATGGAACGCCGAACGGTAGGTCGGTATTCAACGTATTCACCTACGCCAATGAGTGACAGGACAACGATCAGGGGCACGACGATGAGGACGATCGGATAGGCATAGTCCGGAAAACCGAACGGGCCGTCGAATCGGACTGCCGTCGCAGCCAAGAGGGATCCGAGCACACACAGCACATCAACGACCATGATCAAGAGCTCGCGGCGGTGCCGCAAGACACGCTCTAGACCCGCGCGGAGGCTGATGCCCATCCGCATGAAAAACAAGAACAGCCGGCTACGTCCGAAGTGTTTTCTGGCGAAGATCTCCATTGCCTGGTAGAAGACCCGTACCTCATTCATCGAACTGCGCTTGGTGCTTTCGCCCTTGAAGTGGATGATACTGGTCTCGTGCACGTACCGGACCGATTTCCCCTGCTGCTGGATCCGATAACATAGATCGAGATCTTCGCCGTACATAAAGAATGCCGGGTCGAACCCACCGATCGCGCGAACCAAGGCAAGAGGACCGATCATGAAGGCGCCGATCAAGGCATCAACATCATACGACGCATCTACCGAACGATAGGTGAGGTTGTATTGTGCGAACAAAGGTGAGTTTGGGAACAGAGCCTGCAACCCGAACAGCTTGCAGAAGGATGCCCACGGTGTCGGTAGTCCCCTACGGCATGCTACTTGGAACGTGCCGTCGGCATTGAGCACCTTGCATCCGGCAAGCCCGACATCGGGATGTTGATCGAGATATCGCACCATCGTCGAAAGCGTATCCTGCCCGATGATGGTATCCGGATTGAGGAATAACACATGCCGTCCGCTACACACCTCAAGTCCTGCATTGTTGCCGCGTCCGAATCCGACATTTTCGTGAAGGGGCAACCATCGTACCGACGAGAACTGCGGCGCAAGTTCAGCAACGGAGCCATCAGACGAGGCATTGTCGACAACGACGATCTCATAGGTCACGTCTCCTTCCGAAGCGAGGACGGAGCGCAGGCACTGCAAGAGATAATCTTTGACGTTGTAATTGACGATCAGCACCGAAACGTCGGGCTGACGTGCGGGAATGTCCGTGATGGCATGACTCACGCCTACCGCTTCCCAAAGGAGAAGATCGTTCCGAGTTTGAGTTTCCACACGAGGAAGGCGGCCTCATAGACGATGTTCTTACTCATCTTGGACTGTCCCTGCACACGATCCATGAAGATGATCGGGAGCTCGATGATCCGCGCACCGGTGCGCCATGCCTTATAGTTCATTTCGATCTGAAAGGCATAGCCGTTCGATCGGATCTTCTTCAGATCGATCTTGCGCAAGACGTCGGCACGAAAACACTTGAATCCGCCGGTCGCATCGGCGATCGGCATCCCGGTGATGATCCGCGTGTACAGATTGGCGAACCAACTCAAGAGCAGTCGACTCATCGGCCAGTTGATCACGTTCACGCCGGAAATGTATCGTGAGCCGATGACAAGGTCATGATCAGCGATAGCATCACGGAAGCGGAGCAGATCCTTGGGATCGTGCGAGAAGTCGGCGTCCATCTGATAGATAGCCTCAAATCCCTCGTCGAGGGCATAAGCGAATCCCCGACAATAGGCCGTACCAAGACCGAGCTTGCCCTCGCGTTCGATGAGATGAATGCGGGCATCTTCGGCTTGCCGCTGACGTACGAAGGCCGAGGTCCCGTCCGGCGAACCGTCATCGATCACCAGGATGTGAATGTCCGGACGCACGTCGAAGATCGCGTCCATGATGCGGCCGATATTCTCGATCTCGTTATAGGTTGGTATGCAGACGATACTTTTCACGCGCGTCCGTGCCCTTGCAACATGACAAAGATGGTGCGGACGAGGATCTCCACGTCCAACTTGAATGATATGTTCTCAATGTAAAAGAAATCGTATCGGAGACGAGTCTCGATCTCCTGCAACGACTCTGGATTCGACTTTGCTTTGACCTGCCACCAGCCCGTGATACCGGGACGCACCTTATGGCGCCGACGATAATACGGCAACATTGCAGTGAATTTGTCCACGTAGTACGGCTGTTCCGGCCGAGGTCCTACCAAACTCATCTCTCCTACGAGAACGTTCCAAAGTTGCGGAATCTCGTCGAGATGTGTCTTGCGAATAAATCGGCCGATCGGCGTCACTCTTGGGTCGTTCTTGTCGGTCCATGTTGGCCCGCGGCCGGTATCGGTGACCATGGATCGGAACTTCACCATGTTGAACACCTGTCCATGGCGTCCTACACGGGGCTGTTTGAAGAAGATGGGGCCGGCAGAGGTCATCTTGACGATGGCGGCGATCAGCAGCCAGACAGGAAGCCCAACAGCGAGTACGACAACACTGACGAAGATGTCCAACGCTCGCTTGGCGAACTCCTCCCACGGCTGCATCAGCTCCGGATTGACGTCGATCAGCGGAGCTCCGTAGATCTGAAGCGTCCGTGCTTGCCCTGAGACGATCTCGTACATGTCTGGTACGATCCGTACACGAGCGCCGGAGTCTGCCCCCTGAGCAACGATCTTCAACAACTCGGTATGATCTGAGTGCTCCATGGTGATCAAGACCTCAGAAGGCCGAACTGCGTCGAGGATCTCGGGCAGGGTGTCGACACTTCCCAGCACCGGCGCAGTTAGTCGGGACGTCGCTGCCTCGTCATCACGCCGCACAAGCACGATGCCAGCAACGGCATATCCCCATGCTTTTTCACGATGCAGATCGGAGATCAACTCGGTCAATCGATCTGCTGTGCCAACAAGGACAGCCGGGATCTTGATCATGCCACGTTCACGCATGGAGCGTTGCAGTGATCGGGCGGAGAACCGGCCGATGAGTGCGAAGCCACAGACGAGCACCCAATAGAGCGCAAAGACGAAGCGGGGGTTCTGTTGATAGGCCTGACCGCTCGAAAAATAGATCAGCAAAAAGAACAGCGCCGAGCCGATGAACGTGTACCGGATCACCGTAAAGAACTCTTCAAAGGGCGACCGAACGTAGTAGTCTTTGTAGAGTCCGCCGAACCAAAACATCAACATCCAAAAGACCGTCACGATGCCCCCGGCCAAGAGGTGATCGCTGATCGAAAAATCACGGGTGTCGTTTGGAAGCAAGACAGACCGCAGCCACTGATAGACCACGAAGCCAACGGTGAACGCAATGAGGTCGGAGACCATTTGCATAGCCCGCGGGCGGAGAAACCTCGAGGGAGGTCTCACCGTTTCCATCGTTGTATGGTCGACGCGACTATGCATCCTCGTTCATGCTCGTGTTGCCAAGATCCTTCGGACCAAGTTGAGATCGGATCTGCGGATCAGACCAACGAGAACGGCACAGGCGAACGTGACCATACCCGCTGCCAACGCTGCCGGAACCGTCCCGAAGAGTGGCGGCAGCACAATAGCGGCCCCCACCCCCACCATGCTGACGATCGCGATCGATCCCACGAATGGCAAAGTTAAGACCGATCCAAGGATCCTGCGGAAAAGTCCAACGGCTACAACAGCCCCTAACACCACGGAAGCAAGTTTGACCCAGACCGCACCCAATGCATGCCACTGAGGGATCGCGATAAGTCCGCCGACCACGGTCACCAACGCCAACGTACCGGCGATGGGAATGTTCGCTTTTTGTCGGCCCAGCGCCACGGTCAATTCCTGCACATAGACGAGAATGAAGATCGGTAGCGGCATCCAGAGAAAGAGAAAGAAATGGAGCTGGTTGTCGGCATAGACACCTTTGCTGACCAATTCGATGACGTACGGCGTCAGCACACTAAGCAGCGTGCAGGCCATCACGGCGATCAACACCAAGAACCGCAGACCGGTCATTGCATAGCGCTGACACTCTGCCCAATCTTCCTTGGCGAGTTTAGCGATCACGGGGATGATGGCCATTGATGCTGCCAAGGGCACGGTACTCGTCAGCGGTGCCAACGATACGTAGGCCGCGCCAAAGATGCCCACCTCGCGTGCATCCGTGAACCACTGCAGAAACATCGCGTCGACCTTGTCGTGGATGTGCACGAAGACCAAGGCCAGGATCACCGGCAACGATTCTTTCAACAGCGTCTTGATCTCTGACGCTTCCACAAAATTGAGGTTGATGGTCCGCCCCCTATCATACAGCAGCATCAAGACAAATCCCGGGATCGTGGAGATCGCAAAGGCATTGATAACCGAAGTGGGCGTGAGGTCGTGACGCCAGAACCAAATGAGCACAAGGAACAGTACGGCATCCAGGATCGACAATGCGGCTACCCATCCGAATCGGACCTTGGAGCGAAACGGCAACTCGTAGGTGTATCGGATGAGTCCACTGCGGGAGGAGATCAACAGGAAGAAACACCATACGCCGACGTCGATCAGCGAATAACCGAATGTTTGTGCATAGATAAGACTGATGGCTGTGGCTGGGATCCACAAGATGAAGCGAATGGCGACGGTTGATGACAACACTGCTGAGGCACGATCGGGATTCATCACCATCCGTCGCATGGCGACTCCGTTCATGCCGAAGTCGACCAACAAGATCAAGATCAGATCTACGAACCGTCGCTCACCAAAGAGTACACCATTCTCCTCCTTCGTCAACGTCGAGAGGATCACACGCTGTGCCAAGAAGTACAACAACATGGTCGCACCTTGCGACATGAAGAGCACAGCACTGCCTTTGAGAACCTTTGATGCCAGTCCGTAGCGTTGATCGCTCATGCTGCTGACTCCGTCGGCGTCCACGTATCAAGCGAACGTCCCGACAAGACCCGTGTGATCCCGAGCAAGAAACTGATGTTCATCGCCACGAAGAAGAGGCACGTACTTGCCAGCGGTACATGTTGTCCATACCGCGCTGCGGACTTCCCGATCAGCGCCAGTGCATACAGCAGCGCTTGTCCGTAGAAGAGGATGCCGAAGATCATCGGATCCGACACGGTCAACGCCGTTGCAGGGATCATCAATAACACAAAGAGCGGTGATGCCCACCGTAGAATGCGGTGCGATATCAAGAAGAAGCCGATCCAGCCGGCCGACGGCAACATCAACGACGAAGCGTGCAGGAAGGCAGCAATACCACTTGATACGGTGCGGATCGTTCGACGACTTTCGGCGCGTAACGAATTGACGCGTTCTTCCACCACACGGGCCTGTGGTTCAAAGATGATACGTCGACGTTGTTGAGCGACCACCAGAAGGTTCATCCAGTCATCAGCGACACGATGATCCGGTAGTGGATGAAGCAACTCACGGCGCACTGCATACAATGCACCGTTGGAGGCCACCGTCGAGGCCACTTCGCTTTCCAAGACATTGACGCCGTCCTCCATCGATCGATACAGTGCTTCACCGCGCTCAGCGGGATCTGCAGCATGCTTTAACAGACCGCGATCGTTCTTGCCGACCACAGCACCGACACGATCATCGTGGAAGGGGGCGAGCAGTATCCGTAATGCATCCAGCGCCCAGATACAATCGGCATCGGTGAAGACCACGACCGATGCAGTGCAGTGTCTGACAAGCTCAGTGATGACGCCGTTTTTGCCTGAACGAGGCATCGCGATCGTCTTGATGCGAACTGTTGGACTGCGGTCGGCAACGGCTTTGCAGACTGCTAACGTGCCATCACTCGATCCATCATCACCGACCCAGATCGTGATGCGCTCCGCCGGATGATCCTGCTGCAGGATACTCTCTAAGCAGCGTTCAATGCGTTTTTCTTCATTGTAGGCGGCGATCACCACGTCAACGGTGACCAATGCTGCATCACCCCTTTTGATCGGGTCGCTGTTGAAGCGATGCACGATACGCAGCACGAGCGGATAGATCGCATGGGGGTAAATGATCCCCACGAAGGCGATCACGGCCAGGATGACACCGGTGTCAAGCATCGACATGTCGTGCTCGATTACCTGCTTACGATCGCCAGCACCGTTGCAGTGATGGCGGCAAGCGAGGAAACGATACCGGCAACGACGGCCCAGGTCTGCAATTCGACGCCGGCAGGGATATCCGGTGGACGTGGTACATAGATCTCGTCACCCGGTTCTACAAAGGTGTCGGAATCGGGATCGATCCACACCTTCGTCTTGCCCTTGATGATGCGCGAGCGGCCTTTCTTTGCCCCGGTGGCAAATCCACCGGCTTGTTCCACGTACCACTCGAGTGTTTGATTCGGTACGAATTTGACATAGCCCGGACGTTCTACCTGACCATAGACGAAGATGCGATCCGGCGTACGTTCGATCACGATCACATCGCCACTTTGCAACGTGACGTTTTGTGAAGAGGATCGATCACTTAGTGCCTGCGCCATATCACAGGACACATACGGCAAGCGGTATGATTGATCCAACTTATACCGTAGCGTGTCCTCCAACTTCAAGTCAGAATACATGAAACGGCGTTCTGCTTCACCGATGGCTTCGCGTTGCGACCATGGGGTCCGGTCCGGACGTACGATGTAGCTCAGCGCCAACGATGCTCCTTCTTTGACGCCGCCGGCATTTTCGATCACATCGGATAGTCGCGTCACACCAGGCTTGATGACGACCGATCCCGGTTGTTTGACCTCGCCGTAGACCTCAACGACGCCTTGCTTGGCAACGTCGCCGGTGACCACTGTACGCTCGACAATGATGCTGCTTCCCGGCTGAAGGGGTGGATCATCGCCGGTGATCTTGAAGGATCTATCAACGGAGAGTTGAGTTTTCCCCTCGCCCCCTGACTGGATCAGGTAGACGCGGGAGAGGTCGGCATCGGCCAGTGCACCGCCGGCGGCGGCGAGCAGCACGGATGCACGGTCCCCTTCCTTGTACACAAGCGTGGACGGTGTGGCCACGGCACCGGCAATGGAGATCGATGACTGTTGCTCTGCATCAAACGGCACAGTGATCACATCTCCTTCACGGAGGTGCGGATCATATTGACTACCATCGGGCAGTTTAGACTTGGGAAGATCAACGAGGGAGACGCCGTTGCGATGGCGCACCACGATGTTGCGCATGGCATAGGCGCTCAGCGACGGGCCACCGGAGCGCGTCAGTTGGTCGGCGATCGACGACGTGCCGGTAACACCGGTCGAGCGGATCTGCTCGTTGACGGCGGCATCACGACGCAACAACCATGGCTGCCGCGTTACCACAAGCAGGGTCGAAACGCGCATTGATGCCGGCACAGCATAGGTGCCCGGGAATGGAACGTTGCCCTTGAGACTGACGTAGACCAGGCGCGGCCTGCGGAGCGAAACAAACACGTCGATACCGGGGGCGCGACGTTTCATGCCCGATTGCAAGGAATCGCGCAGATCTTTGAGCGTCATGTTGCTGACGTCGACCAGACCGAAACGCTCAAGCAGAAGCGTGTTCTCCGGAGAGACGATCGACAACTTCTCCGTAAAGTCCACTCCGGTGGTCTGGATGGAGATCACGTCGCCGGGACCTATCACATAGACCGCTGGGTCGACCACATCATCGGTCGGAACCTGTTCTGCCGTGAGCAGTTGCGTGAGACTGGTATTGGTGCGTGCCGACAGTTTCTCAAGGTCGATCATCGACCCTGAATTCTGAGCAAAACCGATGATGGGCACGAGAAGAGCAAGCAGGCCGAGGCCGATGCGATGCATCCTGGGTCCTGTTAATGGCACAAAGGGCAATGGGGACGCTGCAAAATTAGGAATAGTGCCGCACGAGGACATCGACGATCCGTTCGGAGGCCCGGCCGTCCCAGAGTTCCGGTACGGTGCCGGGTTTGCCCCCTCCCGCCAAAATGCTGTGAACAGCGTCAAGGATCGGGGCCGGTTCGGGGTCGACGAGGACATTCGTGCCTAGATCGACCGTGATCGGTCGTTCGGTGGTCGTCCGGGCCGTCACACACGGTACACCAAGGGCCGTGGTCTCCTCTTGGATACCGCCAGAGTCCGTCAGGACCAACGATGCCGAACGCATCAAGGCAAGAAAATCGATGTAGCCGACCGGGTCGATCAACGTCACATTGGGCGGCGTTGCAATGTTCCAGGTCGCAAGATGTTTACGAGTCCGCGGGTGGACCGGGAAGACGACACGCTGGCGGGACGCTACCTCTTTGAGGACCTGCATCAACATGGCGAGTCGGTCCAGATCATCAACATTGCTGGGCCGATGAAGCGTCACCAAGACGTAATGCTTCGGTTCAAGACTCAGGTTCGTCAAGATCGACGAACGCTCTGCCATCGGTAAGGCATAGTGCAACGAGTCGATCATGGTGTTTCCAACATGATGGATTCGTGAAACATCGACGCCTTCGTGCAGAAGATTGGCAACACCTGATGGTTCGGTCACGAACAGATCGTCGACGATCGCATCCGTTGCGAGTCGGTTGATCTCTTCCGGCATGTGCCGGTCGAACGACCGCAGCCCAGATTCCACATGTGCCGTACGGATGCCACGTTTGACGCTCGTAAGGGCGCAGGCGATGGTACTGTTCACATCGCCCACCACGATCACATAATCGGGCTTGCCTTCCGCGCACACTTCATCGAATCCCGTCATCACGCGCGCTGTCTGCTCTGCATGCGATCCACTGCCAACACCGAGGAACCACGTTGGATGTGGCATGGCCAGATCTTGGAAGAAGGCATCGGACATCGCTGCATCATAATGTTGACCGGTGTGGACGATGTGATGCTCGAAGCGATCGGCGACCGCTTGAAAGGCCCGATGGATCGGCGCGACCTTCATAAAGTTCGGTCGTGCACCGACGACGGAAAAGACCTTGATCATTCGCCCGCTCCAAGGAGGACGATATTCTTGCGCGCCGTGATGTTCTTCGTTGCGTTACGAGTGTCGATCACCACCTTTGCATTGCGCACGATGAAGTCCACGTCGAAACTGGTATGGTCGGTCGTGATCACCACCACGTCCTGACGCTGCAGATACGACTCCGTAAGGTTCTTGCGAGAACGTAGTTCACGGTCGTGCACCATGACCTTTGGGATGTACGGATCGAAATACGACACATTTTCAACACCGTCTTCGATCAACAATTCGGCCACCTTCAGCGCTGGCGAATGACGCAGGTCATCGACGTCGCGCTTGAAGGCCATGCCTAGCAACAAGACCTTTGCATCCTTCAACGTCACGGGTTGTTTCGCGATCTCACGCTCGATCATCCGCCGCACATAGAACGGCATCGACTCATTCACCTCTGCCGCGAGTGTGATGAAGTTGGTCACGAAGTCTTTTTCGCGGGCCATCCACGAGAGATAATAGGGATCGATCAAGATGCAGTGTCCGCCAATGCCCGGACCGGGATAGAACGGCATGAAACCAAACGGTTTTGTCGCTGCTGCGTCGACCACTTCCCAGATGTTGACGCCGATGCGGTCGCACAACTGAGCAAGCTCATTGACCAAGGCAATGTTGACGCTGCGGAAGATGTTCTCCAGCAGCTTCTCCATCTCCGCAACCGATGGCGAGCTCACCGGTACGACCTCGTCGATGATACGCTTATTGATGGCGATGGCAAGATCTGTACTTGCGCTGTCCATGCCCCCTACCACAACCGGTGTATTGTGTGTGGTCCACTTGGTATTGCCCGGATCGATACGTTCGGGTGAGAACGCAAGGAAATAGTCCTTACCGCAAGAGAGTCCCGTCTCGTCCAGGATGGGCTTGACGTATTTCTCCGTCGTACCTGGGAATGTTGTGCTCTTGAGAATGATCAACTGTCCGGCGCGCATCGCCCCGGCTACACCCCTCGATGCATCGAGCACGTGGGAGATGTCCGGGTCTTTATTCGGCGTGAAGGGCGTCGGCACGCAGATGTAGATCACATCACACTTCTTGAGTTCCTTGAAGTCGGTCGTTGCTGTCAACGTCTTGGTCTTCTTCACCACATCACGGATCTCATCATTCTTGAGGTCTTGGATGTAGTTCTTGCCGGCATTGAGCATCTTCACCTTTTCGACGGTCACATCCACGCCGATGGTACGGATGCCTTTCTTGGCAAACTCCAAGGCAAGGGGCAGACCTACGTAGCCAAGGCCGACCACGCCGACGGTGCACGATCCGTCAAGGATGCGTTTCATCAAGACCGATTCGTGTTTCGAGACCTTCATCCGAGGACGTCCTCTACGGCGCAAAGCCATGTTTGATCCTTTCGTGTTCACAGCGTCGATTTGTAATGTCGTTCGTAATACAAGCGGTATTCTCCATTGCGCACATGATCGGCCCAGGAGCGATGTTCCTGATACCACGCAATGGTCTGCTGCAGTCCGTCTTCAAACACGACCGACGGCTTCCATCCCAATTCCTGTTCGGCCTTCGTAGCGTCGATGGCATACCGACGATCATGCGCGAGTCTGTCGGTGACATGCTGCAACAACGTTTCCTCTGCACCAACCGCGGCGAGAATCGTGCGGGCAACGTCGATGTTCGCTCGTTCTCCGTGTCCGCCGAAGTTGTAGGCATGTCCTGCACGACCCTTATCCAGTGCGAGTAGCAGGCCCCGACAATGATCATCCACATGCAGCCAATCGCGGACCTGTTGACCATCACCATAGATCGGCAGCGATCTTCCTTCCATGGCATTCAGCACCATGAGTGGAACGAACTTTTCGGGAAACTGGTACGGACCGTAGTTGTTGGAGCAACGTGTGATCACGGCATTCATGCCATACGTTTTGTGGAATGCACCAACTAACAGATCACTCGCTGCTTTTGACGCAGCATAGGGTGATGTCGGGTCAAGGGGAGTGTGTTCCGTAAAGGGAGGATCGGCGGGAGCTAGCGTCCCATAGACCTCATCGGTGGAGACATGGACGAATCGCGCGACCGCATGACGGCGTGCAGCTTCCAATAGCGTGAGCGTCCCCTGCACATTGGTGCGGACGAAGGGCTCTGCCGAATCGATCGAACGATCTACGTGGCTTTCAGCAGCCAAATGCAAAACGGCATCGATGTTGAGACCTGAGAAAACGGCCTCTACGGCCTCTGCGTCGGTGATATCACCGTGAATGAACGTGCAGCGCGGGTCGTCAAGCTGATCTTCAAGGTTTTCAAGATTGCCGGCATACGTGAGTGCATCAAGGACGACGACATTCTCCGCGCGATCGCGCAGGATCATGCGAACAAGGTTAGAACCAATGAAGCCGGCGCCGCCGGTGACGAGAAGTGTTTTCACGATTTTCGACGAAACTACGATAATTCTTCGGAAGCACGTTTATGCCGCCGGAGCCCTGCCGATCAAGCGTAGAACGGTCGCCGCAAGACTAGGCGTCGTGTCCGAGTAGGCATACATCGTAAGATTCGCCGAAATAGTGTCAAATCCGTACGGACTTCCGCACGAGATCACGATACGCGGCCTCCCCTCACACAATGCATCCATGATCTCGGGGATCCGTTCCAATCCGGGCAGCTTACCACGATGGGAAACAGCGGAACCAAAGAAGGTGAAGATGATGACGTCAGCATCAACGATCCCCTCTTTCAAACCAGCTAGGTCTCGTTCGCTGATCGTACCATCGATATAACCCATATCGATGTTCAATTCCGTGGCTTGTGCCAGATAATGGAACCATGCTGTAGCAGCATCGGCTTCATGCTCGTCGATCACGGCAAAAGCCGCGACCTGCTTATGCTCGGTGATAGGCAGAAGTTGTTCATCGCCAACCAAACGAATGGCTCCATTGGCGGCCTGTAAGGCGATCATGGCGTGGGTGCTTTGGTCGACCTGTGTGACCTCATGCCGTCTCCCAACTCCGGCGAAGGCCTTGGCATCGCGCCATCTCCGTTCGCTGGCGGAGAGTCGTTCTTCACTGATCCGTCCTTCATCATAGGCCGCGATGAGTCCTTCGATCGCTGCATCGACATCTTGCGGAAGAAGGACGACGTCGTTCCCGGCCAACACGGCCAATACGGCAGCATCGGCAGCGGTATACGTCGACGTGATCGCCCCCATATCGAGCGCATCGGTGGTAATCAGCCCGTCAAACTGCCACGTGCCGCGCACGAGGCCGGTCACTACTTCGGGTGAGAGTGAGGCCGGTCGCGACGGATCGAGAAACGGAACGATGATATGCCCCATCATGACGGACCGCACGCCCCCTTCGATACAACGCTTGAACGGGAGGAATTCTCGGGATTCTGCGAGGTGACGTTCGACGTCGATCGTCGGGAGTGCAAGGTGGCTGTCGACAGCCGTGTCGCCATGTCCGGGTGCGTGTTTGACGCACGCTAGCACGTTCTGCGACTGCGTCCCCTTCACGTAGGCGAGGGCGTGGGTGGACACGGTCTCGGCGTCCTCACCGAAGCCCCGCACGTTCACGATAGGATTATTGGGGTTGGAGTTGATGTCGGCTACCGGCGCCCAGTTCCAGTGGACACCGATGGCGCGGGCTTCTTCGGCGATACACGTTGCCACGTGTTCGGTGATGCCGGGGAGGGTCTTACCGAGCGCCATGGCCCGCGGAAAAGCAATGCCCCCTTCGGTCAGGCGCATCGACAGGCCGTGTTCGAAGTCGGCTGCAATGAGGAGTTTCCGCCCGGCCCGATCTTGGACGTCGGCGATCATTTCAGCCGTCTGCTCAAGGGTCCCTTTAAAGACGCCCAGGCCTCCGATCCCGCGGTCGATCCAGCCGTAGACCTTCTCTCGGTAGGCGAGATCTGACCAATGAATGGCGTCGACGCGGGGCATGACCAAGGAGGCCAGACGGCGGTGATGTGCTTGCATAACACTAATTTACGGTCCTGTAACACCATCCACCGCTGCGAGTCAATGCATCCGAACGCACACAAGGACCACCGTGGCGGCATCTACCATGGAACAGCGACGTAAGGCGGACGTAGACGATACGCCCGATCTTGAGCTGTTTCGGGCACTTGCCGGCGACGAACCGGTCGCACAGGCGGCATTGACCCGCCTGTACCGACGGTATTCGCAGCGGATCTACACGTATTGTCGGAAGATCACCGCCGACAACCATGTAGCGGAGGACCTCCTTCAGGAGACCTTCGTAAAACTCTACGATTCCGGGCGGCAAGCCCGGCCTGTAGAGAACGTACCCGCCTACTTGATGACGATCGCCCGGAACCTGTGCTTGTCGCACCGTGCGCGTTCACATCGGCAGTTCGTGCCGGTCGAGGATTTCCACCTCACCTCCCGCGACATGCCGTATGAACAGAAGGAACTCTTGCAGTTGATCCAGGCCTCCCTGGAGCTGCTTCCGGATGACTATCGTGAGGCCTTTGTGCTCCGCGAATACAATGGCCTCTCCTATAACGAGATCGCCGAAGTCATCGGACAGTCCCTCGACGTCGTGAAGGTGCGGATCTTCCGCGCCAAGAAACGACTGCGGGAGATCCTCGCCCCCTATCTCGAAGATCTAAAGAACAAGGCCTAAGAATGTCGGAACATGATATGACACCATTGACACCAGATGAGGCGCTGCACGCCTTTATGGATGGTGAGCTGGACAACGTCAACGAACAGTCGTTGTTCGATGAATTGGCAGCCAATCCGGACCTCCGTGGTGAGATGAAGGACGCACTTGCCATCCGTGATGCTGTCCACCAAGACCTCCTCTCCCCTCCTGCTGCTGCTGAGTCCGGACTGCTTGCGACACTCGGTCTCACAGCCGGCGCCGGTGCTGCCGCTACCATGGGAGCAGCAACGGCTGCGACATCGGCCGGTAGCACACCCTGGCTCTCACACACCCTGTTTACGGTAGGGGGCGGTGTGGCCGGTTTCTTGATGGCATGGGGAGTATTTGGAACAACCGAACAACCGATCGTTGTGAATACCAGAAGTGCTCCAATGCAGCAAACGGTGCAGACCGGTGCGAACGTGCCGGTGCGAGTCGATACCGTCTATGCCGTGAAGGTCGTTCCTGTTCGGGAACGTGCCGTTCCGCAACAAGATGTTCTCGCATCGACGAGCACCCCGACGGTCGCGCCGACAGAACTCAGTGTGGCCGATGAAAACACAGAGCTTGACGCCGTGGCAACGTCCATGACGCCGCGTTCTATCATCGAGCCAACCTCGTCATCATCGATGGACATTCGTCCGGCATCACCATTCTCGCCACCGGTTCGTGCATCGGAGGTGACCTTCCGAGTACGCTCGTTGGCCAGCGGCTTGGATCCGAACGAGCCCATGCCGTCATCGGTACGCGATGCGGTGCTTCCAAACTCTGCCTTCGCCTTCTTGATCCCGGTCGGTAAAGGACAGCGTCTCGGTCTGGAAATGGGTACCGAGTCGTGGAAGCAGACCTTCACGGGCATTGAAGACGGGCGCGAGGTGGAGATCTCTCAGACGCCGCTCTTGTTCTGGATGGGCGCAACTTATCAGATCACGCCGATGGAGTTCCGATTCCTGCCCGGCCTGTCACCGTTCGTGGATGCTACCGTCGGTATGGCCTTCTCACAAGGTCCCGTTGGACGCGCCACGGTCGGTCTTGCCTATCAGCCCTTCGGTCCGATCCGTTTGACCGTCGGCCTTGATGGTTCTGCGTTGATGTATCAATACCAAAGTCAGTGGTTCACGTCCACAAAGTGGGGTATGTCGTATGGCATCAGCTTCGACATTGGTTCGATCCGCTAAGTGGGCGCCATGGTTGGTGGCGATCGTGACCACGATCGTCATGGCATCGTGTACTTCACCGACCGATCTCGACATTGAACGCACAAAGACGTACATGGATGGCGCAGTGCATCCAACACGGCTATCGTTCTACTACTACTTTGGCGATAGTGCTTATGAAGCCATCGTGTCCGACACAGCGCTGCTGAATTCTGTGTGGATCGAGCGTGGGACCACGCCGTGGACGATCACCATTCCACAGTTGCAGTTCGATCTACCGGATACGATCCGCGCCACACCGCAGAACACACCCTTCCCCCGCACGATCTGTTTTGCCACGACCGGACAACTCGCTGACGGGATCTTTAGGTCGTGTATGAACAACAACTCGTGGATCTCCGGGGAGTACTTCGATCTGTACGGCAACCCTGTTGACTTCCACTGGATGGCCGACAATACCGGCCGCCAGATCCGTGTCGCCTATCAAACATTGCCCGAAGAGAACTTGGTCAAAGGTTCGATGCAGATCGTCCTCGCAGACCCGGTAAAACCGGCCTTCGCGACCTACAGAGCCTTGATCACGCTTGAGTACTAGGCCTACTCAAACACCGTATTCGCCCCTTCGAACTCCTTGATCAAGGTCCGATAGGAATCCGGGATACGCTCCGGCTGATGTGTTGCCGGATTCAAATGCACTAGCACACCTTTCGCGATGGCGAGGATGGTGCCGTTCTCGTGGCAGATGACGTGTTCAAAACCGAACGACGAGTTCTTCACCCATGACACGCGTGTGAAGACCGTGTAAGCGTCATCGAACTGAGCCGCCATCTTATACTCGATCTCCGTCTTGGCAACGACGAATCGATGTTTTGTCACAAACGACCGACGATCGATCGGCACGCCGATATCACGGAAGTATTCGATGCGTGCTGCTTCGAGCCAATACAGATAGATCGCGTTGTGCACGATGCCTTGTCGATCAACATCGTACGAACGCACGCGTGAATGCAATCGATGATTGAAGGTACCGTGTCCTTCGATCTCGGTCGGACCATGAGAGATGGTCGCTTCGTCTTTATCTGAGGTTGCCATGACGCAAAGTTACGATGGCATCGCGAACGGCCTCGATCGCCGTTTCCGTATCCGCATCGGTGATCTGGTGATACCACACGGCCCGTAGCGTTCCGGGCTTGATCGGGGCGATGCGGACTCCCCTCTCTGCACAGGCATCTACCATGGCTGCGTCGGTGACACCCGGCACCCGAAAGGCCACGATATTGGTCTGAACGCGTTCCAGGTTCAGTTCCACACCCTCAACGGCGGCCAATGCCTCGGCAAACCGTCGTGCTCGCACATGATCCTTAGGGATAAGGGGCAGGACATGATCCAAGGCATAGAGTCCGGCAGCGGCCAAGATCCCTACTTGTCTGGTACCGCCCCCTAACATCTTTCTCCACCGACGGGCCCGTTCGATCTGTTCTCGGGTGCCGAGGATGAGTGAGCCGATGGGCGCTCCGAGTCCTTTGCTGAGGCAGACGCTGATCGTGTCAAACAAGGCGCCGTGTTCTGTCGGGTTCGATTCCGTGGCTGCCATGGCATTCCAGATGCGCGCACCGTCGCAATGGAGCGGCAACTCGGCATGCGTTGCCACAGCCCGAAGCTGTCGCAGGTAAGACATCGAACGTACGGTACCGCCGTGACGGTTGTGCGAATTCTCGACGGCGATCAACGCCGTACGAGGATAATAGTAGGCCTTGGGTCGAATAGCCGTCAGGATATCTTCCAAGACCATTGATCCATCATCACTGTGAAGTCCGTGGATCTGAGCGCGAGCGATGACGCTTGTGGCGGCGTTCTCGTAATGGAAGATGTGGGCCCCTTGCTCGGCGATGACCTCTTCACCGGTCGAAGCATGAAGGGCGATGCAGATCTGATTGCCCTGGGTACCGCTGGGTACGAAGAGAGACGCTTCCTTCCCAAACATCGCGGCAACGCGATCTTGAAGTTCGTTGACGGTCGGGTCTTCACTGTAGACATCGTCGCCAACACGGGCCGACGCCATGGCATGGCGCATTCCCTCATCGGGAACGGTTAGGGTATCACTGCGGAGGTCGATCATGCTGCGAAGTTACGGCAGCTATTCGATGCACAGTACAGGGATGTGGACGGAGCCCAAGGTGGTCTCTAATGCGACGACGTAGAGTCCGGAGGCCGGGAACACTGCGGACGGTATCTGAATCGGCATCTTCGGAACGAACCTCTCGATCACCGTTCCGAGGTGGTCCGTGATCGTGATCATAGCGACTTCTCGTTCGAGGTCTACACGAAGGGCACCATGACTTGAAAGCAGAAGCGGCTGCGGATAGACAGCGATGGATCTCTCACCGGCTTCGAACACGGAGGAGACAGCGTCGGACTTGGCGGTCATCACGCAGATACTGTCACCCGACGATGCTGTTGATGAGACCACGATCTGAGCAGATAGGTCGAGCGATCTCTTGCCCAAAGGATTGAATGCAACCTCTATCGTCCATCGTGCTCCAGCGTTGATCGCGAAGGGCAATGGGAGCAATTGTGTCTCATATCGAAAATGTGGGGCACTACCTTGGTCGACCTTCCATTGAAGATCATTGACGATGAGGGGAGTACTC
The DNA here is from genome assembly GCA_964467455.1 of uncultured Hyphomicrobiales bacterium. Taxonomy (GTDB): domain Bacteria; phylum Bacteroidota; class Ignavibacteria; order Kapaibacteriales; family Kapaibacteriaceae; genus OLB6. The sequence goes on from CAYXQJ010000001.1 coordinate 327,565, forward strand.
GAATGATTGATGATGTCGAACCCGCGAACGTGCCAACGATCTTCTGGATCGACCTTCCAATCGATATCCGTTACGGTGATGGCCGACGTATCTCCAAAGACCTTACACTCCAGGATCGGCGCGCGATAACACGATGTGTGCAATCTCACCGTATCAACCTCAAGCGTTGGTGTTGTCGGTCGTACGCATAACATCACCTCTAGGGAGTCTCCGGGACCGATCTTCCCTTGCGTAGGCATCATCGTAAAGATGCTCGGCAGGTAGATAACATCGATCTGTGACAACGACAGTGTATCTGTGGCTGAAGTGTTCCGAATCGTAAAGGTTGTGCAACGCTGTTCTCCGAGACGAACAGCACCGATTTCGATCTTCTTCGGCGTTACCGTGAAGGATGCGGTCGTGTATGCATAGGTTGTGTCACGATATGTTCCCGATGTCGACATCACACGAACGGTCGCTGAACCGGGGATGGTCGGATCAATACACCGGAGCGTAAAAGTAGATGTATCTAAGCCGACCACAGGATAGGCGTCAAACATCATGTTGCTGGATCGAACGAGAATGATCGAGTGAATCTTGCTGCAGTTCTGCCCTCCGGAACGAACCGATACATCCACCGTGTACACTCCACACGTGGGATCGGATTTCTGCGGATCGTCCGTCAACGCTAGAGTATCTCCGCAGGGTTGCGTGAGATCGATACCAACCGGCGCACCATAAGCCCGTCCTTGCTGCAAACCATCCAAGGAACCGTAGGACCACGCCATGAACTTCGATCCTTCATTCCGCGATCGTATCGTATGGTTGCCTCCAATGAGGGGGATACTGACATACGAATAGATCGTCCCTGGTACCTCGCGGAATGTATCACGGTAGCCGCCCAGCAACGACTTCCCGTCAAGGTCGATGTCTCCAGTATGCGCTGTCTGACAGACGACACTTATGAAATTGTCGGTGTCTTCAGGAGAAAAGAAGGATCCGTGTGTGATCCATCGATCCACAGGTGGCACTGCCTGCATCGTTGGCATTCCTGCTTCAACGGTCGGATGCCCCTGTTCCTTGTTTACCTCATCATCTTTACCGTTTGGAATGAAATCGGCCCAAGATTTTCCGTATTGCATACACAACGTCGGCTTCGATGCTTTCCAGAGTGAAGCTCGCTCAACAACTTCTACCGTGCGGACCTCACCTTTATCGAGAGTGGCGAACTGAATGAATCCATCTCCGTCTTGGCGTCTCACAGAAAGGACCGTATTGTCTTCGGTCCCAATGAACCGAATCACATCACCGCGATCGTCGTCAACTCCGTATTCAGGCGCACCGTCACCAGTTTTTCGGATCGAATACCGGACCGGAACCGTCACAAACTCCGTTCCAGCTGTCGAGACGGGATACATTGCGTCTTGAATGCAATTGCGGACAAAGTGTGCCTCGGATGCGAACAATCCTGTTGGCGGCAGAGCATCCGGGTATCGCATGATGGCACCTTTCGTGTGGCCACTCAGCACCGCTATCGGTTTGTTGGAGGTGATCAACGTACCCGAAGGGTCCGAACGCCAATCTTTGTTCAGTGCCGAGTCAATACGCCACAACAACAACATCCGTTCATTCGCATCGAGTCGAATCCGATAGGTCCGTAGACCAACGGAATCAATAGCGGGCCCGTTTGCTTGAAGTGCGAATGGACTGTTTACCGCGATGATCGTGCTATCGTATGCCGAAACGATGACGGCTTGCGCCGTTCTATACTTGTAGGAATTTGTACCGCCGTACCGATCTTGATAAAGATTGAAAGTTCGATACTCCGCTCCCCAACTCGCCACAGGGAGATGGCGAACAAGCTCACCGTTGCCATTCCATTGCATCATGGTCGAAACAGAGATCAATGATGAAGATGACACGATGATGACGCTGCCATCCACTACTCCATGCTCTCCTGCCATGAACGCCGGAGTTGGAACTGACACGCGTGTGATCACATCCGGCACCACGTCAACTATCTGATCTAACTTGACAGCACTGGTTGCACCTGATCGCACATGCACCTTGCACGAATCTCGAGAAGAGATCAACAACATTTGCGGCGCCGACAACGGCTTCTCGGTAGGACTCGCCATCACCTTCATGAAACTGATCACGTAGTGCGTGCCTTCAACGATGGGGGCAGTCCCCTGCCCTTGCGCGCTACACGAAAGAATGGCGGCGAACAACAAGCCGAATACAACACATCGGCGACGGAAGCGGTGAGTACTCATATCACAACCTACTGTATAATCTACTCAAGGCAAATCACCGGCATTGTCACTGGTCCCGAGCTGGTAATCACGAGAACTAAATAGAGGCCGGGACCAGTGAACGTCGCCGGTTCGATCGAATCTTCTGTGGTGGCATGCAGGAATCGGTCGCGCATCATTTCCCTCCGAGTAGTAGCTTCGCACTGTTGTCATCAGCAAATCGCGTGCTAAAAAATTCCATGAACCTCGACCCCAGGTCCAACCCGGCTCGTTCCGCACATAACGCTCCAGCGTCAGCGTTTTCCACACCGTTTCTGTCGTGGGGTGCTGTGATGCAGCATCATGATGCTGCCTATCTCGAGAAGCCCTGGCTTATCTACTATGCGGATAAGGGGCATCGGGCGAACTGGTCTTATTCTGTCTTCATCGACACCGCACGCAGGTTATCCACCTACCTTGTGGATAACGGTGTGCATCGCGGCGACCGCGTTGCCATCGCCGGCCATAACCATCCCGATACGATCCTTGCCTACTTCGCCTGCTGGCTTCTCGGTGCCTGTGCCGTTCCGTTGAACATGACAGAAGATGACAACAGATTGGCCTACATCATCTCAAATTCACAGGCCAAGGTCGTCCTTACACGTTCGGAGTATGTTGATCGCATTACTGCACTCGTGCCGTCAGATGGTGCGTCTGCGCCTACGGTGATCCATGTCGACACCGACACAGCCGACCCAACGTTCTATGCACACCTTCGCGCGTGTGAGCCACATGCATATCCGGAACCCACGGATGACATGTTGTGGGACGATTGTCTGATCGTCTATACCAGCGGCACGACGGGTAACCCCAAAGGTGTTGTACTCATCCAGCAGAACCTATTCGCCGACGGTCTCGACATCGCCCGTTGGCATGGGATCGATGAAGACAGCCGCATGATGTGCGTACTGCCGGTTCATCACGTCAACGGCACTATCGTCACCCACGTCGCTCCCTTTCTTGCCGGCTCGAGTGTTGTCCTTCACCGCAAGTTCTCTCCCTACAGTTTCTTCTCTTCCATCCGTGAAGAACGAGTCAAAGTCGTCAGCGTCGTCCCTACACTCCTTGCCTTCCTTCTCGAAGCCGGCGCAGATGCCACAGGTGTTCGTGAGTCCGGATTCCGACATATCATTTGTGGTGCCGGCCCCCTCACCTGTGAGTTGGCGGAACGATTTGAATCGAAGTATCAGATCCCGATCGTCCATGGCTATGGCCTGAGTGAGACGACGTGTTACACGTGCTTCCTTCCGCGCGATCTTTCGTGGGAAGAACACCGACATTGGATGCACGACTTTGGATTTCCATCGATCGGTGTTGCCCTGCCGTGTAATGAAATGGCCATTCACGATGCAACTGGTCAGCCCGTTGCCGAAGGAGAACGTGGAGAGATCGTCGCCCGCGGACCCAACATCATGAAGGAGTATTACGCTAACCCATCAGCCAACGCTTCGGCGTTTGAGTTCGGTTGGTTCCGCTCCGGTGATGAAGGGTTCTATATCAACGATGAAAAGGGGCAGGCATATTACTTCATCACTGGTCGCCTCAAAGAGCTTATCATTCGCGGCGGTGTGAATCTTGCACCGTTGGAGATCGATGAAGTGATCAATCGTGCTCCGGGCGTGAAAGCCGGCATCTGTGTGGGTTTCGAGAACAACATGTACGGCGAAGAGGTCGGCGCGTTGGTGATCCCAACCGACGGTGCAACGGCAGAAGAGATCTTGGCATTCTGTCGCGAACACCTACCCTATCACAAGACGCCCAAGGTGGTCTTGTTCACGGAGCAGCTACCGGTGACCAGCACAGGAAAGTATCAGCGCAACAGCGTCAAACATCTGTTCGCGGAGTGGAAAGACTATCAGTTTCGTTAGGGTTGACGCTACCGAAGATCTTTGGCACGGATGCCTGCACGCGGCATGTAGAACATCGCTTGCTGCGTGGTAAGCGTCTTGGGTTCGTTGCCTCCGGCATCGAACGTGGCACGGATCACCCATCCACCCGGCACGGAGATCAACTGCTGTTGAGCATCGGCGATGGAGGGATGCGTATAGGCAAGCTCGTCGACCATAGCGTCAGTAAGCGCTGCCGTGTCGCCGGGGATGAAGAAGTGGTACAGGAACGTACGTGATCTCGCAGGATCGACCTTCCCCTGCTCGTGAAGATCACGCGTGATCAGCTCCGCTGCTTTTTTGATCTTGACGGTGTCGTATTCGTGGACCTCGACGAAGGAGACCGATACCTGCTCGGGTCCGTTGGTGTCGACGAAGGAATCCGTGACCGTGTAGAAGGGATTCGCGACGATCGTGTAGATGTAGTATCCTCCGAGACCCAAGCCGAGGGCCACGATGACGATCACAAACCAGCGTGTTGCAGGGTTCATCGTTACGGCAACAGATAGATGAAGGAAACAAGGTCGACCGACCGGAAGAGCCAATCGCATAGCATCATGGTGATGGCAATGCTGAACGGAATGGAGATGTTATCGTCCATTTTCAACGTCACACTTCCGGCCTCCACAACGCCCCCTATCACCGAACCGATGCTGCCGGCAATGAGGTACGTCAGCGGTAACGTGTAGATGAGATCGTACACAACAACAACGCCGATCGCCGTGAGAATGAAGGTCGAGGTGCCGACGACACTTTTATCCAAGAATCGGCGGACGCCGAAGCGACGGCCGATGAGGGCTGCGAACGTGTCGGAGACGATGAGGATGGTAAAGGCCGTCACCCCAACGATCGTCGGGAATACGCCAAGGGTAGCCGTAGCGGCGATCAACACCCACGTCGCCCCGGTCAGGCGCAGGTTGCCCGTCTGTACTTCATGGTCCCGAAGCAGCTTGCCGAAGGCCACCATGAGCAGCCGACGTGAGGGTTCGTGATAGTGGCGCAGAATGTCGATGGCCAAGGAGACCGCCGTCATAGCCATCAGAAGCACGATCCCGGTTTGATGCGGGATGTGCAGATAGATCGTCGGGATCCCGAGCGATGCCAGGTGGATCCCTTTTCGCGCCAGTTCGCTGGCATAGGAGATCTGTTGTCCGTTATCGTGTTCGACTGACATATACCTTTGTAGAATGAACCTTCGCTCCCCTGCCAAGATCAACCTCGGATTGAACGTCCTCGGACGCCGCGACGATGGCTATCACGACCTAGAATCGATCTTCGTTGCCGTAGACCTGTGCGACAACATCACGATCGCGCCATCTTCGACCCTGGATGTGGAATGCTCGCCCCCTGTCACCAGCTCCATTACCGACAATCTTGTTTATCGAGCCGCCGATCGGTACCGAGCCCTTGTTGGGCGAGAGCACGAAGGAGCAAAGATAACCGTGACGAAGAGGATACCCACCGGTGCCGGACTCGGCGGCGGGTCAAGTAATGCCGCGACCGTCTTGCAGGGACTCCGCACCATGTGGGGAGATCATGGCCACATCACGGATCTCGCTGCATCTCTTGGTAGCGACGTCCCCTTCTTCATGAACGGAAACATTGCCTACGTCACGGGAAGGGGCGAGCACATCACGCCCATTGATGTCGTGTTGCCGTGGACGATCTTGCTCGTGCTTCCGGATATCCACATCTCGACTGTCCACGCGTATTCCACATTGGGGATAACTCAACGTCGACAATCAGTCGGTCTTGACAAGTACATTCTGCAAGCCGTTGAAGATCAATCGATTCTGCGTGATCACTTCATCAACGACTTCGAGCGATCGATATTCACGGAACATCCTTTGTTATCAACGATCAAACGGTCGCTGCTTGACCAAGGGGCGATCTATGCGTCGATGAGCGGAAGTGGTGCAGCGATGTATGGGTTATTCACAGATGTGGATATCGCAGCACGAGCTCAGACCTTCTTCCGCGATCAGACCACCTATATTTGCCGACCGTTATGAAGATCCTACAAGTCGCTGCTGAAATGGCCCCCTACGCAAAGGTTGGGGGTCTGGCCGATATGACCGGCGCCCTCCCACGTGCATGGAGTGCAGCAGGACATGACGTGGTGCCGATCCTGCCGCTCTACGGTACGATCGACATGGAGCGATTCGGGATCACCAAGTCAGATCTTAAGCTGACCGTTCCGTTTGGTACGTGGAATGAATATGCCACGGTCTATACGGCTACCCTGCCCGACTCTAATGTCACGGTCTACTTCATCCGGTCAAGTGAGTACTACGATCGTCCGGGTATCTACGGCTACCACGACGGCTTTGAAGACAACGATCGGCGGTTCATATTTTTGAGTTGTGCAGCATTCGAGTTGGCTAAGGCATTGGACTTTCGTCCGGACGTTGTCCACGCCCACGACTATCACACCGCCCCTACCATGCCCATTTTGGCGGTACGCTATCGCCACGATCCGTTCTTTGCCCACACCGGCAGCGTCTTCACCATCCACAACATGGCCTATCAGGGCATGTACGATCCGCAGCGTGCGATGGAGTTCTGTGGATTCAATGCTGCTGACTTCTATCAAGGGTCATGGTATGAGCAGGACGGGGTCTTCAACGCAATGAAGGCCGGCATCATGTTCGCTGACAAGGTCACAACGGTGTCACCAACGTATGCACAAGAGATCCGATGGACACCCGAGGGCATGGGTTTACAGAGCGCACTTCAGGCTCGCGGCGGCGACCTCATCGGCGTCCTCAACGGCATCGACAACACGATCTGGGACCCTTCGATCGATCCGCAGATCCCCGTCAGTTACGTTGCTGAGACCATCGCAAAGAAAGAGGCCTGCAAACGTGGTCTGCTTCTCGAAGTTGGCCTTACGTTGGAACAATCACGTGAACCCATTCCTCTCGTCGGCATGGTCACACGCTTGACCGAGCAGAAAGGCCTGACCATCGTTACGGAAGTCCTCGAATCCTTCATCGCCGAAGGACGCATGCGCTTCATCATGCTCGGAAGCGGTGAGCGTCGGTTTGAAGAATTTTTCCGCGGACTCTCCGCACGCTACCCCGACCGCGTCTTCGTCGGCGTCGGCTACAACGAGCCCTTCTCCCACAAGATCCAAGCCGGCTCAGATTATTATCTCATGCCCTCAAAGTTCGAACCCTGCGGCCTTACGCAGATGTTCGCCCTGGCCTATGGTACGGTTCCGATCGTGCGCGCTGTCGGCGGCTTGAACGATACCGTGCAGGACTACGACCCGATCACGTTCACCGGCAACGGCGTGCGATTCAACCGCTATCACGCTGATGACCTCTCTCGAGCGATCGATACCGCTCTCCGTCTATACCGTCGCGATCCACACTGGCAGCACATTCGCCGCAATGGGATGACGCAGGATCATTCGATCGAACGCACAGCGGAACAGTATATCGAGGTCTTTGGCTGGGCGAAAGAACGCCACTGATCACTTGATCTTGATCACAAGCAACGACGTATCGTCATCGACTTGTTCTGCCGTCTTGCCCGCGAATTTCAACACTGCCGCTTCGATCGCATCCACCATTTCAGACGCGGCCTGCTCGCGGCTTGCGCGTACGACATCAACAAGGCCGCCGACGCCGAACTCGATGTCATCAAACCGGGCCTCGGTCACCCCATCCGTATAGAGGACGATGACGTCACCTGTCTGAAGCGTCCCGACACCGGCTTGGTATGGAGGCGGGTCAGAGATCACTCCTGTCAGTACACCTCCGGTCGTTAGCAGGATCACCTCATCACCACGCAGGATGAACGGTGGATTATGCCCGGCATTCACATACTCCAGTCCCATCGTACGTGTGTCGATCACACCCACGAACATCGTCACGAACACTTCGGGCTCCGTGTTCATGCAGACCAAACGATTGATACGCGTCACCAACTCCGTCAACGGAAGATCCGACCACGCAAGCACGTTCAAAGCGGCCTGGACATTTGCCATCAACAATGCCGCCGGCACACCTTTACCGGCTACATCAGCGATCGCGAACAAGAGTCGGTGTTCATCGATCTCGATCACATCAAAATAATCGCCGCCGATCTGTTTGCTCGATTGCGACAATGCCGACAGATCGATCCGTTCCAACCGAGGAAAATGTTCCGGTAAAAGTTTGCGTTGGATCTCCGCCGCGATCTCGAGCTCCCGCTCACGCTCGGCATCCTCTTGCACAAGACGTTCATTCTCGATGGCCGTCATGACCGTGTTCGCGATCGCTTCCAGGAAGCCCAACTCATCTTGTGTAAAGGGGCGAGCATTCAACTTGCCACGGGTAGCCAGTGCCCCCTTCTTGATGCCGTGGATCGACATGGGCGTGACCATGGCAATGCCCACCGATTCGAGCACGGCTCGACGTGGGTCGTTCTCCGGCAGGTCGGCAACGATCGTCGGTTCTTCGATCGCAAGCACATCAGGCCATACCTTGCTGATCTCGCCTGCCTCCTGACGGTTAGCATACATGATGGGTTCAGGTTCGTTCTCTTTCTTGACGAAGATGCCGAAGGTCGAGACCATCAGCTGACCCATCAAGCGATACGACAGGATACGGAGCAATTCTTTGAAGTTCTTCGCGCCCGTGAAGTCTCGCGCCGACTCATAGAGCGTCGTCACCATCAGGTTGCGGGCCTCAAGCTCCTTCTTGGCTTCTCGAAGTGTACCGACCATGTGGGCGTTCTGCACGGCGGTGCCGACGAGCGTTCTGGCGAGTTCCAGATAGGCCGTGGTAGTGTCCGGGTCACCGACATCCACAACAGGTTTGCCAAGACATAACAAGGCGATCAGCTGATCCTGCGAGGTCAGCGGCACGACCATGTCGATACCATGTTCGGCTAATGTTGCCGCTGGCAACGCTGAGGCCTCCATAATGCCCTGGACGTCGAACCGGTCTGTGGAAAACGGCGCCATACCCTTGCAAAGGCGGCGGTCAGCCACAAATCGGCCGCCTTCCGGGTACAACACTGCGGCTCGAACGATCTTTAGGCGGCCCATGATGCTCAGCACCGCCACGTTCAGGATGTCCACGGGGTCCGACTCCATGACCCGCGTACCGAGGTCAAGCAGGGATGCAAGGTGAAGGGCGGAGGTCTGAGCGGCCATAACGCAACGAATATATGGCTTAGTTTTGTGCCCATGAGTTTTCGAGCCCTCGCCGTCATCCTCCTGTTGTGGACATCGTGGTCCACGGCATGGTCGCAAGGCGTCACCACCGGTTCTGTCAGCGGAACGATCTCTGGTCGTGAGGCCGACGCCGCAAAAGATCAACCACCACGCCCACTGAAGGGGGCGACCGTTAAACTCAAGAGTGCAAGCACCGGTGCGATCTATGGTGGCGTCACTCGTGACGGCGGACGATACACCGTTCGCGGCGTTCGTCCTGGCACCTACACCGTCACCGTTTCATTCGTCGGCTACGAAACGCAAGATCGTCCGAACATTCGTGTGGAGGCCGGTGAGACGTTCACCGTGAACATGACGCTTGAGACGTCAGCGGCGAGGAAGGAAGCTGTGACCGTTACGGCAGAGACGGACAAGATCTTTGATCCATCGAAGACCGGTTCATCGTCGATGATCAGCGAACAAACGATCACCGCCGCGCCGACGATCAACCGCAGTATCTCCGATATGGCGAGAATGAACCCCTACACGTCGCAAACCGAAACGGCTGGCAGCGACGGACTGCAAGGTGTAAGCATCATGGGCGTGAACTCGCGGTTCAACAACTTCCAGATCGACGGTGCTGTCTCGAATGACCTCTTTGCTCTTGGTCAAGCCGGTACGGCGGGATCCCAAGCCAACTCCAACTTCGTATCGCTTGACGCTATCGAACGTCTTAGCGTGAACGTCTCGCCGTACGACGTACGTCAGAATGGCTTCACCGGCGGCTTGGTCAATGCGATCACGCGCGGCGGCACGAACGAGTATCATGGTTCAGTGTTCTTCTACGGCCGTAATCAAGAACTCGTCGGTAACAGCCCTGACGTCTATCAACGTCCGTTTGACACGTTCCACGATTATCAATTCGGCGGACGCGTCGGCGGTCCGATCGTGAAGAACAAACTCCTCTTCCATGTGACGATGGAAGGACGCCTCCGTTCGACGCCGATCGAAGTCTCTGTCAACGACCCGAATGCCTTGAACAACTTCCCGGTCCCAACGGAGGTGCTAGATCAGATCATCGAGATCAGTCAGTCGCAATACGGATATGATGCAGGAACGTATGATCCCTTCAACGCGCGCAACAACACGTTCAATGCGATCGCACGCCTGGACTGGAACATTGATGAACAGAACAAGATCCAGTTACGCCACAACTTCACCTATGGCATCCAAGACCGCAACCTGACGCGTTCGGCACAGACCTTCAGTCTGAGCAGCCGTAATAACACCTTCACGAGCATCAACAATCAGACCGTCCTACAGTGGAATGCGATCCTCGGCGAAGGGATGGCCAATGAAATGCGCTTGTCCTACACGAAGACCAACGACGACCGTGTGCTGGATACTGAGCCATTCCCGGAAGTGCGTATCCAAGTCGGTTCCGGTCAGAATGTCGTCCTAGGTCCTGAGCGCAATTCTCAAGCCAACGCCTTGGATCAAACTCTCATATCGTTGACCGATGATTTCACGGTCTTCGCCGAAGACCACACGCTGACGTTCGGTACGCATAACGAATATTCGTACTTCAACAACCTTTTCATCGCCGACTACTACAGCTCGTTGCAATTCCCGAGTGTTGAGGCCTATGCCGACAGTACGGCGAACATCTACAACGTTAGCTATGCGAATCTCGACGTCACGGGAACACCGCAGCCCCGCGCCGCATGGTCGATGCTGCAGGTTGGCTTCTATGCGATGGACGAATGGCAGGCGACGCCTCAGCTCCGTCTCACAGGCGGCTTGCGCGTAGACGTTCCGATCTTCCTAACTGAGCCGTATTACAATCCCACCTTTGCCGAACGCTTCCCGGGACGTAGCACAAGCGAAGTGCCTCAGGCCACGCTGCTGTGGTCGCCCCGTATCGGATTCAATTACGACATCTCGGGCGACCGTACGCTTCAGATCCGCGGCGGTACGGGTATCTTCACGGGTCGTGTTGCCGCAGTCTGGTTGTCCAACCAATACTCCAACACCGGCGTCGACCTCTTCCGCGCCCAGCTAGGCGTCAACAACTCACAAACACTGATCATCGATCCGGCAACGGGCCAACCCGTCAAATGGGACCTGCGTGTTCCGCCCCCTAACCCGACAACACCGGGATATCCTGGAGAGCCGATCAATACGGCTGCGATCAACATCACCGACGAGGGTTTCCGCATGCCGCAGGTGTGGCGGAGCACGCTGGCTACGGACATCCGATTAATGAAGGGATTGAGTCTGACGTTGGAAGGGATGTATGGTGCGTTCCTCAACCAAGTAGACTATGCTAACATCAACCTGAATCGATCACAGCGATCGTGGACGATCGATGACCAGGTGGTTGTTGGCGTAAGCCCTGTAGATGGACGACCGCTCTATTCAGGTACCGAACCGGACTCGATGGTAGCGCCGGAGTTCACTCAGGTCTTGTTGATGAAAAGTCGAACGGCGGGACATCAGTATTCGATCTCGGCACAGATCGAGCTTGATGCCAACAACGACATCGTGCCCGGTCTGTCATCGATGTTCGCGTACACGTATGGACGGACGCAAGACCTCAACTCCAGCGTGTCGGCTACGGCATCATCACAGTGGCAGTTCAACGATGCTATCGACCCGAACAACGTCACGGTCGGCAGATCCAACTTCGACCAGCTGCACCGTTTCGTCCTCAATGCCAGCTATCGCATCACGTGGGCAAAGGATGTTGCCACCACGATCGGCGTCTTCTATTCGGGTCAGTCCGGACGTCCGTACTCTGTCTCCTACATTCAGGATTACAACGGCGACAATGCTGCCGGCGGGAACGACCTTCTCTACATCCCACGTCGTGAAGACTACAACACCAAGGTCGTCATCGTACCACCGACCGGTACAGACCTTCGCACACCGGAACAAGTGTGGGAGCAGTTGATGGCGCTGATCGATGCCAATCCGATCTTGAAGCAATATCAAGGCTCGATCCTCCCGCGTAATGAACTGCGTGAACCATGGCGCAACCAGCTCGACGTTCGTTTTACACAAAAGCTTCCGGCGTTCAGCGACCACACGATCGAGTTCACGTGGGACATTCAAAACATCCTCAACCTCTTTAATTCTGAATGGGGCTTGGTGCGATTCGTCAACTTCCAGAGCTACAATCTCTTTGGCCTTGGTACGGTGAACGGTTCGCCCTTCGACGACCAAGGACGATTGCGGATGACCTATTCCGAGCCGACGACCAATGGTCAGTCCGGCATCTACATTACTGACAATTTCTTCTCGCGTTGGCGCATGCAACTCGGCCTTCGCTATAATTTCTAATGCTACGTACTACCCTGTTCTCACTTCTGCTTGTGCTCGGCATCTCCGCATGTTCGGACGGTGTGTTAACGTTCCCTACGCCGGATCCGGCCCTTGTGCGCGTCGTCAACACCACGCAAGACGTGTCGCAGC
>CAYXQJ010000002.1:0-143266 GCA_964467455.1 uncultured Hyphomicrobiales bacterium
AGTCGGTTAGTCGGTTAGTCGGTTAGTCGGTTAGTCGGTTAGTCGGTTAGTCGGTCAGTTGTTCCAGAACTGCTGACCGAAGATGAAGACGTCGACGCCGGAGGTGTTTTGCATCACCAGGGCCACGTCGTGTTGGGCACGACGCTCCAGATATTCACGCGCATCTTCTTCCGAGATCTCGGCATAGCGGGCTAACTCGGCAACGATCACCCGACCGGAGTTCGATACAATGAGGTGGCGAATGACGCTGTCAACTCGCTTCTTCTCGCGACGGTAGTCGCGAAGGCTGCTCAACAGCAGCCACGAACCGCCGCCCAAATGCAGTGACGCCAGCACAAAGCACGTGAGCAGATCGGTAAAACCGACCGTGCCGTCGTACCAGCCGACGATGCCAAAGAGCAGGTAGACCAGGGAAAAAACGGCCACCATGCTACCGAGCAGATATTTGATGCGATAAAGGGATGTGTTCATGGGGGGACAGCGAAAATAACACTCCGTACTTTTGTAGATGCAGAAAGTCCGCTCCGACGCTTCCGAGATCCTCGACGTCCTTTCCCGTTCCCATCCGATCCAGCAACTTGCAGCCCTGGCCACACAACATGGTATGGCCTCGATCAAGACGCTGCATGGATCGGCACGTTCTGCCGTGATCGCTGCTGTGTGGAATCTCGCCGATGCTCCCATGGTCGTCATTACCGCCGATGATCGGCTGGCTGATGACCAGGCCCATGATATCGGCACGCTGATGGGGTCTGACCATGTCCGCACGATCCACAGCACGTCGCGCCACCGTTCCCTCTCAGATGCCGGAGCACTCCGCCACGACGAGGTCGATGCCTTGATGCAATTGCATCAGAATAGCCGTTCCATCATCGTGGTCTCCTCCACTGCCCTCAACGTCCGCCTCCCCGCCCGTGCCGATCTCGATGCTGTTCAACGCAGCATGAAAAGGGGCGAGCACGTCCCCTATGAAGACCTTGTGACCTCGCTGGCCGTCAACGGCTACGAACGCACCGACTATGTCAGCAAACCCGGTGAGATGGCTGTCCGCGGCGGGATCCTCGATATTTACCCCGGTGGCTGGGACAATCCTCTCCGCATCGAGTTCTGGGGCGACACCATCGATTCGATCCGAGAATTCGAGCCGTTGTCTCAACGCTCGATCCGTGAGCATGAAGAAGTGGAGTTCTTCGCGCGCGTCTACCACGACGATGATGTCTCGCTGACCACGACGTTGACCGACCACCTGCCGAAGGACACGATCATCGTCATTGACGGACCGGAGGGTATTGAACTGGAACCCTTGGCCGCCTGGACGCGGATCATGCTCAATCCGATCGGTTCTTCGAACGTAGAAGTCAAGACGACGGCGCAACCGGCCTTCGGCGGCTCGATCGAGCAGTTGCTGAAGACGGCGTCGGCAATGCAGAAGCGGAACATCGAGGTCCACGTCGGAGCCGACGGACAACACAATGCCAAGCGCATTCGGGAGCTGTGCGAGAATGTTGCCGAACAACTCGAGGAAGAACATCCCGATCGAGCGCTTACGTACCAAAGCACAGCCGACGCTATTCAGTGGCATGCTACCGCTCTTTCGGACGGCTTCGTATGGGAGGACCTCTGCCTGGCCGTGTTCTCCGAACACCAAGTCTTTGGACGTCAGCGCGCACAACGTCGCACACGTCGATCCGAGTCGGGATTCACGCTCCGCGAATTGCACCAGCTGCAACGCGGCGACTATGTTGTCCATGAAGACAAAGGCATTGGACAGTTTGACGGCCTCAAAACGATCGAGATCAACGGCAGTGCCGTCGACTGCGTACGTCTGTTATTCGCCGCCGGCGACGTTCTTTACGTTCATCTGAACTATGTCCATAAGCTTTCCAAGTTCGCCGCCGAAGAAGGTGCCGTACCGAAGCTGTCCAAGCTCGGCTCAGCCGAATGGGAGCGCAAGAAATCGCGCGCCAAGAAGCGCATCAAGGACATTGCCCGTGACCTGATCATACTCTATGCTCAACGGAAGTCGCAACCGGGCTTTGCCTTTCCTGCCGACAGCGTATGGCAAAAGGAGTTCGAGGCATCGTTCCAATATGAAGACACACCGGACCAGGCGAGAGCAACGGCAGAAGTAAAAGTGGACATGGAGCAGCCGTCACCGATGGATCGCCTCGTCTGCGGCGACGTCGGCTTCGGTAAGACCGAAGTGGCCATCCGTGCCGCGTTCAAAGCCGCCCAATCCGGTAAACAGGTGGCGGTGCTGGTGCCGACGACGATCCTTGCCCAACAGCACTTTGTGACCTTCAAAGACCGCCTTCACCGCTATCCCGTGACGATCGAGGTCCTCTCACGGTTCCGTTCCAAAGCGGAACAGAAGGACGTCCTCGAGCGCCTCGTCGCCGGCAAGGTCGATATCGTGATCGGTACCCATCGATTGCTCAGCAAGGATGTCATCTTTAAGAATCTCGGATTGTTGATCATCGACGAAGAACATCGCTTCGGCGTCGGAGCGAAAGAAAAACTTCGTCAACTCCGGGTGACCATCGATACACTGACGTTGACGGCAACACCCATCCCGCGAACGCTCAACTTCTCCTTGATGGGAGCTCGCGACCTCAGCGTCATCGAAACGCCGCCGAGGAATCGACTACCGATCAAGACCGAGATCATGGAGTGGGATGACGAGACGCTGCGTGAAGCGATCGACAGAGAGATGTCCCGCGGTGGACAGGTCTTCATCGTCACCGACAAGATCCACGACATGGACAAGCTTCAGATGCGTGTGAAGATGCTTGTCCCGACCCTTCGTGTTGGCATGGCTCACGGACAGATGCCGACCGAAGAACTCGAAGATGTGATGGAAGGATTCTTGGAACGGAAGACCGACGTGTTGATCGCCACGAAGATCATCGAGTCCGGCCTCGACATCCCGAATGCCAACACGATGATCATCAACAATGCCGACAACTTCGGACTTGCCGAACTCTACCAACTCCGAGGGCGCGTCGGCCGTTCCAACATCCAGGCCTACTGTTATCTCGTCATCCCTCCCGTCCACACCCTCTCGCGCATCGCCCTGCGACGTCTGCAGGCACTTGAAGAGTTCACCGATCTCGGCAGTGGCTTTCAACTCGCCATGCGAGATCTTGAGATCCGTGGTGCCGGCAATTTGTTAGGGGGCGAGCAGTCCGGCTTCATTATGGACATGGGATTTGAGTTGTATCAAAAGATCCTCGATGAAGCGGTCGAAGAGCTGCGCGCCGATGAATTCGCAGAGCTCTTCGGCGATAAGAAGATGCGCCGTCAATCCTTTGTCAACGAAGATGTCGCCATCGAACTCGACGTAGACGCTTTGCTGCCATCGACATGGATCTCAGCGGACACCGACCGTTACGATGCCTACAAGCGTCTGTACAACGCCCACGATGAACACGAGATCGACGCCGTCTTCGCAGAACTGCGCGATCGCTTTGGTGCATTACCTCCCGAAGCCGAACATCTTTGGTATGCCGTACGCATGCGCATCGCCGCCCTGCCAACGGGCTTCGTGCGTGTCGCCCTACGTGATCACACAATGATCTTGGAACTACCGCCGGATGCGGATAAGACGTATTTCGAACAAGCATTCCCACGTCTGTTGCCGTTGATCACCTCGATGCCGAATGCCCGATTCGTCCAGCATGGCAAACGACTGATCATCGAGATCCAACTCTCCCGCCGCGATGATGCGATCGGCATCGTCAGGCAATGTGCCGAAGCGATCACCACAGAGGAGGCAGGAGCATGAAGATCTTGGCCATCGAGACAACCGGTCAGACCTGCGGTGCCTGCATCGTGTCGACGGAACCACAAGCCCCCTTCCAACTGATGGCGATCCATGAGCTGTACCGGGAACATGTGCATGATGCGCAGTTGGCAGTATTGGTGGAGACGGCGTTGACGTCGGCGGAAATGTCGATCTCGGACGTCGACGTGGTTGCCGTCAGCGGTGGGCCTGGCTCATTCACGGGTACCCGCATTGGTGTCTCGCTTGCAAAGGGGCTGTGTTATACCAACGCACCCCGCCTTGTGGTGGTGGACACCATGCATGCCATGGCTGAAGCCGCGAAGGAAGTAGCAGTGGCAGCCGATCGTGAGACCGTTCATATCGTGATCCCGTCGCATCGTGACCTGGTTTATACGGCGGCATATCGCGTTCAGCACGACGCTGCACTGATGCAACGGCTTGGAGACATAACACTAGCGCCGATCAACGACGTTAGGTCATCGATCGGCGCTGACATGGTCTGTGGTCCGGGAGCGTCGTTGGTGTCCGACTCCCCTATCTCCGGGTTGACGCGACTCTCCTCACGGTTTGTTGCCCTTCGTGCAGTCCGCGAGATCCGTCACGATACCGTGGTCTTTGCTGACCCGCTCACGGCAGAGCCGTTGTATCGTCAGGAATTCGTCGGACGATCATGACTTCACAGCAACGCGCTTCGGATCCGAGAGTGCGTTCAAGAAGGTCACAATGCTCGTGATCTCGTCCTTGGTGAGTTTCTTCCCGAGCTGATGCCATCCCATCAACGACACGGCTTCATCGAGGGTCTTTACCGAACCGTCATGGAAGTAGGGGGCGGTCAGAGCCACATTACGCAGCATCGGAACTTTGAACATCAGACTGTCGGCCGGATCCTTCGTCACCTCATATCTGCCGGCATCCTTGGACTCATACGGATTAACAAGTCCAAGCTTCTGATACATGGTTCCGCCGAACGTGGTGCCCATGTGGCATGTGATACATCCCGATTCGATGAACGTCTTCATTCCACGCTTCTCAGCATTCGTCAGTGCCGTTGCATTTCCGGCGATGTAGTCGTCGAAGCGCGATGGACTGCGAAGTGTACGCTCAAAGGCGGCGATGGCCGTGGCGATGTTGTGGTAGGACACCGGCTTTTTACCCTTCGGGAAGACGGCCTTGAAGGCCTCAGCATATTCAGGAATGGCACCGATCTTTTGTTCAACGGCCTTCTCGCTCGGCATGGCCATTTCGCCTGGATTTAGGATCGGGCCCTTTGCTTGTGCCACCAAGTCTTCAGCACGACCGTCCCAAAACTGCACGAACTGGAATCCGGCGTTGAGGACGGTTGGAGAATTTCGATCACCATCACCACCCTTTGCTCCGGGCGACACAGGTAAGTTGTCGACTCCTGATCGGTTCTGATCGACCATGTGGCAGGAGTTACAGGACTGCTTGTCGTTGACAGAGAGTCTCGTGTCCATGTAGAGTTTTTCTCCCAAGGCGATAAGCTCAGGAGTGTCGTTCTCTGCACCCGGCATCGACGCCGGCAATGCGCCGAACAAGGCCGATGCTTGGTCTTTCAGTTCTTGTTCTTCAGCGGCGGTCAAGGCCTTGGCTTCTGCCGGAGCGGCCTCCTTGGGCACGTCTTGCTTTTGCGAGCATGACGGGGCAGTAAGACCTAGAAGAATGGCGGCAAGTACCGCAAACAGTGTATTCAAACGGTTCATATGGGGTATCCTTCAAAGTGTGTGCAGGTTTTGCAGCGCAATAAACCAAGAAGATCGGATCCAAGTTCCGAACGAATGACAGGAACCCGTCACGAACATCTTGGTAACTTTGTGGTTTACTCAACTGCACTGCACTACGATGATCGAACGTTATACCCGCCCTGACATGGGGGCGATCTGGTCCGATGAGAACCGTTTTGCCATCTGGCTGGAGATCGAGATCCTCGCCTGCGAAGCACAAGCCAAACTCGGAGAGATCCCACAGGATGCGGTCGATGAGATCCGCGCCAAAGCGCGCTTCGACGTGAAGCGGATCCTGGAGATCGAAGAGATCACCAAACACGATGTGATCGCCTTCACCACGAACGTGGCCGAATACGTAGGACCGGCATCGCGTTTCATCCACCTCGGTATGACGTCCAGCGACGTCCTGGATACGTGCCTCGGCGTCCAACTCAAGCAAGCCGGTGAGTTGTTGATGAAGGACCTTGTGGTCTTTCGCGACATCCTCGCACGTCGAGCGCAGGAATTCAAGTACACGGTCTGCATCGGACGTACGCACGGCATACACGCGGAGCCGACGACATTTGGTTTGAAGTTGGCCTTGTGGTACGAAGAGTGCAAGCGGAGCATCGAACGTCTCCAACGGGCCATCGATGTGATCGCCGTTGGCCAGATCTCCGGTGCCGTTGGTACCTTCGAACACCTCTCCCCTGCCGTCGAGGAATACGTCTGCGAAAAACTGGGCCTTCGTCCAGCACCGGTCTCCACCCAAGTGATCCAGCGAGATCGTCATGCCGAGTTCTTGACCACGCTCGCAATCATCGGTGCGTTTCTCGAGAAGATCGCTACAGAGGTCCGCCACCTTCAACGTACCGAAGTGCGTGAAGCCGAAGAGTTCTTCTCCAAAGGACAAAAAGGCTCAAGCGCCATGCCGCACAAGCGCAATCCGATCCTCAGTGAACGTCTCTGTGGTCTTGCTCGGCTTCTCCGCGGCAATGCCATGGCAGCCATCGAGAACAATGCCTTGTGGCACGAGCGCGACATCTCGCACTCCAGTGTGGAGCGCGTGATCTGTCCGGATTCGACGATCACACTTGACTACATGCTGCATCTGGCGACCGGGATGATCGACAACCTGTTGGTCTATCCTGAGACCATGAAGAAGAACCTTGAGCTCACGCACGGACTCCCCTTCTCTCAATCAGTACTCTTGGCGCTGGTGCGAAAAGGTGTGACGCGCGAGGATTCTTACAAGATGGTGCAGCGCAATGCCATGACGACATGGGAGACAAAAACGCCTTTGCGTCAGACGCTTGGGACTGATGCGGAGATCATGTCATTGATGTCAGCCGAAGAGCTTGACGCGATCTTCGATGATGGAAAGATGTTGAAGAACGTCGATGCCATCTTCGCGCGGTGCGGCCTTGCATAGTCCGTTGCGCATAGTGGTCGGTGTGATCGTCGGACTGACGATCGCCGGCAGTATTGTTGGCCTGACGCCGACGCCACAGAACGATGGCAAGGTATTGGCGGAACAGTATTGTCAGACCTGCCATGTATTGCCGCAGCCGTCCGACTTGGACAAACCAACGTGGATCGCCAAGGTCTTTCCGATCATGCGCACCTATCTCGGCATGGATCCTTATCCCAATAAGGAAAAGCTGCCGCACGATATTCAAGAGATGTTGCCAACACATCCTTCGATGTCGGAAGACGAGTGGTTTGCCATCGCCCAGTATTATATCGACGCCGCACCGCAACAGTTCGAGGTGCCCAAGCAACCCGATGTGAAGGGGCCGACACCGCTGTTCCGCGCCGAACCGATCGATCTTGGGATCAACCCGCCCCTTACCTCCCTTGTCACGTTCGATGTCAAGAACCAACGATTGTTGTTGGGAGATGGATTGAATAAGCGGCTGTTGGTACTTGATGCCCAGCACCGGGTCGTGGATTCGATCCCGCTGTTCGGTCCGGCTTCGTGTGTGAAGGAAGTTCAGGGGGCGTGGTACGTTACCGACATGGGCGAATTCCTTCCGCACGATACGGCCATCGGTGCGTTGAATCGCATCGAGTGGGTTGGCGGCAAGGCAGTGGTCACAGATGTGATCTCACCATTGCGAAGGCCGGTACACGTCTCGATCGCCGATCTCAACGCAGATAAGCGCAATGACTACTTGATCTGTGAGTTTGGCAACATCAAGGGTAGCATCGGCTGGTACGAGATCACGGCTTCGGGAAAGAAGATCTACCATGAGTTGATCGACCAACCGGGCGCGATACGAACGGAGATCGCCGATCTCAACAACGACCGTCGTCCAGACATCATCGTCCTCATGGCTCAAGCGCGAGAAGGGATCTTTGCCTTCATCAACAAGGGCAAGGGGCAGTTTGAACCGCAGTCGCTGTTGACATTTCCGCCGTCGCATGGATCGTCGTCGTTCACGATGGCAGATCTCAACGGCGATCAGTTTCCGGATCTGATCGTCACCACTGGCGATGTGGGTGACTACGAAGAGCCACCGTACAAACCGTATCACGGCACGTACTTCTTCCACGGTTCCAAGAATGGAACGTATACCCAGGCAGACTTCTTGCCGATGTATGGCGCCTACGGTGCGTTGTATCGCGATTTTGATCTTGATGGTACGATGGATCTGCTGTCCTTCTCGTTCTTCCCGCAGCTAGACTACGGCGATGCCGGTCTCATACAGCTTCATACCGACGTCAGCGGCAAACGGACCTCCTATACTGTCGATCAAGCGATCACCGGCCGATGGCTCGTCAGCGACGTTGCCGATATCGACCGAGATGGTGATCTCGACGTTGTGCTTGGGAACTTCTCGATGGGACCGTGGTATCCTACGGGCCCGATCCGCGATCGTTGGACCACCGGCGGACGTGCAGCACTGGTCCTGAGAAACCAGACCAAGCGCTGACCGTTGTCTCGGTGCCGATCCAACGCCCAAGAACATCGAATACGTCATAGATGGTCGGTGCGGTCTCAAAGGGATCGAATAACCGTTCCGATCCTCCCGCATCGCAGATACCATTGATGGTCAACCGTCCTTCACGATCAATGCCGACGGACGTTGAGTCGTTGTCCGCCCACACGGAATCCAGACCGATGATCACGCTACTGCTGTCGCCCAGTACACATTGGTACCGCAGCGTCCGTTGTTCGGTCTCGTAACGTTGAGCCGAGATCGTCGCCGAAACAATGCGCAACGTATAGCGCCGACCCGCCCACCAGTACGGTCCGATCGGAAAGGCCACCGTCCCTCGTACTCGCACACGCGCCGACACATTCACCGCCGATGGTAAGGGGGCGAGCGGTTCGAACTCGATGATGATCTGTGCTTCGTCACCGACCCTGGCATTCGACTCAAGTGATCGCACTAAGACGTCAGGCATCTCACACGGTGCGCCATCGAGACCATCGTTGATGTGACCAACAGTGATGTGGCCGTCGTTGCCCGACGTTGCTCCGTACGACGTGTCGTTCGAACACGGTGCGTCCGTAGCAGACGTTCTCCCGCTTGCACCACCGGCAATGTTGAACAGAACAAGGTTGCTCCTACGATTCAACACAACATGTCCACCACCGCCGCCACCTCCAGGTCCATAACAACGTGCTTCACCGATTGCATCACCTCCTCGCCCGCCGCGTGCCGTGATCGCAATTGATCCGATGATCGTGTCGGCGTCGATCACGACCGTTCCTCCCCCACCTCCGCCGCCTGCGCCATCAACGATCGCATCTGCACCGCTAGCTCCGGAGATGTCGATGCCGCCGCCATCTGAATGAATCACTGCTGCTTTCACGACGACGATACCACCGCCCGCACCACCATCACCGCCAAGAAAGTCGTTCTGCTGTCCACCACCACCGCCGCCGCCAAACCAGAGTGATCCTGCGGATAAGGATAGCGTCGTGGGCTTTCCTCCGATGCCGCCAAGATCCAGCGACGTAAACTCCGAGGTCTGTCGTCCGCCATGCCCACCGGTCCCTGCTCCGGCTCCTCCACCACCACCGGCGTTTCGTGCATTGCCTCCGCCTCCTCCGCTCAAGGCCGGCAGACGTCCCGAACATCGGTGGTCGACACACGTTCCACCCTGTTCACCCGAAGCACCGCTGCGTGAACGAGCATAGGTGAGGACCGACGATGTATCAAGCGCTGACAAACTTGCGCTCCCGCCGCGATAGCCCGCACCGCTTGCATTGATGACACCTCGGAGCATAAGTGTATCGACGTCGATGACCACGATCCCGCCAACACCATCAACGAGATCCGGGACGTTGATCGCATCGATCATGATCGATTCACCCACGATCACCTTGACCGCTTGCACTCCGTAGGCAGGATCAAGCGCGACCGGCATTGAACGATCAATGAAGACAACATCATCTCGAATATCTCGGATCGTCGCCCAACACCAACGTCCAGCCCAACCGACTGACGTCGGCGTCCCGATACTGTCGATCACGGCCCCGTAGGCCTGGTGCAGGAACAGTCGATCACCGATCCGGAACGATGTTGCGTTCTCAAGTGTGAGCTGTCCGGCACACGAGTCAAGCCCGAGCACGCGCGATGCGATCACCTCTGTTGATGCCCCGACACTTCGGCTCGCCATCATGGCGAAGACCATCACCACGAACACGATACCACGCGCCATCGCTCGATCTCCTCATCGTACCACACCGTGATCACCCCATCGATCGGCACCATCAGGTCCGCCTGACCTGCCGTCCTGATGCGATGTTCTTCAAGGCTTTGAGCCGACTCATTTGACACCGTAAGGGGGCAAGCAGTGTTCACGATCGTAAGCACACGACCGCGCACAGCGCCGGCCAGTCCTGTCAATTCGATCCCACCGGCATTACACTGCATTCGGATGATCGGCACGGAGCCAACGTCAAGGTCGTTGACCTGTCCTGCCGCAACGACCACGTCCTTCACGTTGACCACATGTATCGACCCGCTCTGCATCGTATGGTACAGATGGGTTGTAGACCTCCCGTTGATCGTCATCGTTGATCTCTCCAATGAACGTGGTCGCTCAGTGGTCTCGCTTCCGAGGAAGACATCACCTTCGGTCACCGCGATGGCCAGTTGATCCGACGGTGCGCGAAACGCTCCGGCGATCGCCGAGCGTGTCCCGGGACTGACGGACTCTGCTTCGGCATGAAGTCCGATGGAGGTTCCGGAATGATCCTCTCCGATGCTTGCAGCGCGAGCGCGCAGACCGATGGTCGTTGTTTTCGTGCCGCCGCGTCCGCCGCGCATTGCCGTCGCGAACATCCCTGTGACCGAGTCGGCACTTGCATTGGAGTTTGACGCTGCTATCCCAACCACGCCGACGCCGGGCATCGGCGTTGGCGGCGGATAAGAGGCCGACTGAGATGATCCCATGACGGCCGTGCCGGCACTGTTGGCCATGGACAACAGACCGATGTGTCCTGCGCCGGTCGTGGTGATCTCGATGCCGCGTCGCGGCGCTGTTGAACCACCGATCTGGAGTGCCGTTCCGTCGCCGGAGGACAATGCGTTGTAGCGCAGGCCGGTGCCGCCTGTGATGTCGATCCCTGTTGCGAACGTTGGCCGCGCAGACCCCGCTGGCCCGCCGATCCGAATGGCTGTGCCGATGCCGTTGGCTTGACTGCCGGCCACAATGCCGGCATCCTCTGAGCCACTCAGTCCAACGTTCAACAAGCGTAGTCCCGTGGACGCAACGGTCCCCTGCAGATCGATCGTCAGCCCGGTCCCGCCGCCCCCCGAGATGGTGCTGATGCGCATCATCTCAAGAGGGGCGGCTGTGGTGGCAGAACCGAGACTGAACGGACCGCGCGACCAGAGACTACCAAGCGGACCGATCTCCATGGCACGCAAGGCACCGCCGGTACCGACATAGAAACGGATGGGTTGCGCTGACGGACTTGTTGTGGCGATCACGAGGGGATTGATCTCCTTGGTGCCGATCAGCGCACCCGTTACTCCGTTCCAGGCCGGACCGGTCAGTTCCAATCGTGTTGTACTCAGCTGTTGGGCAGCAGAAGCAACAGCGCCAACAACGATGGCGACCATGATGATCAGACCTTGGCAGTTCATGGATTGAAGATCACCCATGCGATACGGTCGGCAACACCGAGAGGAATGGACGTTTCAACAGTGATCGTGCCGGCGATGGGATCTCGCGCTGTGACGCTGATGCCGATCGTGGTTCCCGGCGGGTTAAGCATCGTCACCATCGGAATACTTCCGGGCGTTAGCGCACCAACACCGACGTTGATCACGTGTTGAAACGCCATGAAGTCAGGCGTGTAGATCCCCATGGGCGTCTTGAACAGCGGCTTCTGCCACGACATGTCGCCACCGGCCGTTGACGTCAGCACCATGCCATCTTCAGGCGGTGCGTTTGGAGGCAAGGTATAGGTGATGTTGCCGGTCTGCGCCGCAGCACGAAAGGCGGTGTAGTCAGAACCCGATGCAGATGGTTCACCAAACCGCAGTTCGGAAGCACTGCCGGTATTCGAGAGCAACAGGTTGCCTGCGACGTCAAGATGTGCTTGCGGTGTTGCCGTCCCAAGACCAATGTAGCCCTGATTGGGTCCAGCAACACCGATGATGCGGATCGCCTCGTCTCCGTTGGCGGCCAACACCAGGTCTTGAGCATTGCTCGTCCCGAGATACTGATTCCCCACGGCCGTTCCTCCGGTGGTGATCGCCGTGCCCGTGAGCTGCCAGAAGTTACTCGCATCGGTCCACGCCAGTTCGGCTGCACCGCCCGCAACAGCAGTAATGGTCATGGCCTGACCGGGCGTACCGACGGTAGGCGGCAGCAACAGTTTATAACCGGTGACGCCACTGGCAGGAATGCTGAGTCCGATCGTCTCGGGCTGAGCGTTTCGCAGATTCAGTGTCCCGGTGGTCTGACTTTGGGACCAAAGCAGCGTCGTACTGCCGGTAGTGAGAATGACCGTGATCAAGACACGGATCAGGTTTTTCATGGTTCCTCCACGAATGATGATGAAATGAAAAGTGGGATCAGCGTATGAGCTGCCATCGTAATCGTTCGGTTTCGGTGAGAGGTGCCGATGTCTCGATCGTGAAGGTGTTGTTGACCACGTCGACGTCGACAATGCGTGCAGAGATGTGCGTTGCAGCAACCACCTCGGCAGTGATCGAGATGTTCGGTTCCAGAATGGTCAGCGGTGTGATCGTATAGCGATGCTCACCGGCAACGGCATCCGTGGTGCCGTTCTCTAGGATCCTTGATACGTCGATCTGGAGGTTGGAACCATCACGACGGACAACGACACCCATGCCCCCTATCAAACGAATGGCTCCACCGAGTTCGTTGAGGGATGTCACCACGCCTGTGACCTCGGGTGCAAGTTCTTCGGCAACGAGCGCACGCTGTGCTACCAGTGCATAGGGAACGCTGGAGAGAAAGGTTCGAGGCGTCAATTCCGAACCGCCGTCGATGCTGATGCCAAGCCAGATCGGTCCGCGCAGAAGGATCGAATCGTCGATCACGACCGTTGCACCTAAGGTCAACGTGGCAATGCCCATCTCGATCGTGGCATCAACACGTTCACTCAGTAAGAGGGTGCCGCCAGCAGCGGCATCGTACCAACGGACATCGAGAGCCCGTTGTCCATTTACCGGCATTCCGCCTTCTTCAAGGTAGATCGGAATGGAAAGAAGACGTGGGACCTGTGCCGATGCCGTAGCGGATGCTACGATCAGGGCCAGGATCAGGACGATGTTGAAGGGTGCTTGCCGCATGTATTGCCATCGTACCACGACGATGGCAAAACGTGACATCAGCGGACAAAGAAAATGATCCCCCAGGTGATCAGACCGGCATAGCCAAGTCTGCGATGAACGTCAGAACCACCTCGTGTGAAAGGCATCAACGCCAAGATCAGTAAGGGGGCAAGCACGATTCCCATGCCGTCAGCAACAACGGCAGCAACATTCGAAACGACGCAGCCGAAGTAGAAGATGTGATGCCATCTGCCAAAACGTCGCCCCTTGATCCATGCGACGATGCCCAAGGATGCCGTGGCGCAATAGACGACGGCTGCGACGTAGACGATCACGGCCTTAACAAACCATCAAGCGTGTCACGATAGACGCGGCGAACAGCGAGAAAACGCGGACGCAGCATTCTCAGCAACAGAACGTTGGCGGAGTCTCGATGATCCTGGGGTGTGCGTTCAAGGGTTCTGATGACCTGGCTTCGCACCCACCAATAGGCGGAACGCGACATCATGTGCTGGTTCATGATGGCGGCCACGGCCGATTCGACCACGGGCGTACGGGCCTTCTGTTCGGAGAGAGAGTCGATCGCCTCAGCAACACGCAAGACGATGTGGGCCTGTCCGATGCGAAGGAGTGAATCCGACGGAGGATCGAATCGCTGTTGATTGACGAGTTGTCCCGCGATACCGGCACCCGGTGTCCGATTCAATCCAAGCGACATTTGAGCTTCGCCGAGGAAGTCGATCGTGCGGATAGTGATGATCGTGACGGCTGTGACGATGGCGAGAATGAACAGCCATCGTGGCCAACGCCATCGCGACCGCTCCTCACTCATCACTCACCATCGTAGCATGGTCTTCGAACATGGCTTCAACAAAGGCATTGGGGTCGAAGACCTGTAAGTCGTCGATCCTCTCACCAACACCGATATAACGAACAGGGAAGCTAAGGGCGTCGGCAATGGCCAACACCGCACCGCCCTTGGCCGTGCCGTCCAGTTTCGTCAAGATGATGCCGGTAATGGGCGCGACCTTCGTGAACTCTTTGGCTTGCTGGAGTGCGTTCTGACCTGTCGTCGCATCCAGGACCAGGAAGATGTCGTTCGGACTATTCTCCTTGACCTTCTTCATCACGCGTCCGATCTTTTCGAGCTCCTTCATCAAGCCCTGCTTGTTGTGCAGACGTCCGGCCGTGTCGATGATGACGACATCCGTGCCGCGGGCTTTTGCCGCACTCAACGTGTCGAACGCGACTGCTGCAGGATCAGCACCCTGTCCTTGTTGTACGATGTCGACACCGGCGCGCTGTGCCCATACCTCCAACTGTTCGTTCGCTGCCGCGCGAAAGGTATCGGCTGCTCCGATGAGTACCGAGCGTCCTGCTTTGCGGTAGTTATGGGCGAGCTTACCGATCGTTGTGGTCTTTCCGACGCCATTGACGCCGACGACCAAGATCACATGCGGACGGTCAGCAGTATCGATCACGAACTCTTTGTCGTTCGATGCCGATGGCGACTCGCCAAGCATGTCGGCGATCTCTTCCTTCAAGACATCAATGATCTGTTCAGCATCTTCGATCTTGTCACGTTTGACACGCTCTTTCAGCCGATTGATGATGCGCTCGGTGGTCGTCACACCAACATCACCGGTGATCAGGATCTCTTCGATCTCGTCCAGCAGTGCTTGATCGATCTTACGTCCGGCAAAGAGGACCTTGCGCAGCTTTCCTACAAAGCTGTCGCGCGTCTTCGCCAGGCCTTCGGTGAGGCGGTCGAATGAAAGTTTCTCGCCAACATCAGCGAGTTTCTTTTTGAACTTGTCGAATAATCCCATGGAGTCGCTTGCCGTATTGCCACAAAGATACCACGATGAGCACACAGCTCACGGCAATACCGATATCTCGCGATAGTGGCCAATCGACCATGGCGACCACACCGGTGAAGGCGATGGCGCTAACAGCGAGCTTGCCGCTCATCAAGGACGGCAGAATGACCAGCGTGTAACGTCGGCTCACCACGGCAGCGATGAGAATGACGATATCTCGGGCAACCACGGCGGCAACGAACCAAGGCGGAAGAAGGCCTTTGACCAACAGCATGACCACGACCGTACCGACCAAGATCTTGTCGGCAACGGGATCGATGACCTTCCCCCATTCGCTGACCGTTCCCGTGCGGCGCGCCACCCAACCGTCCAACCAATCCGTGAACGCTGCAAACCAGCACAGTCCAAAGGCGACCCAGTGAGCGTCGATGGCCATGGCATATGCCACCGGAATGGTCAACACGCCCCGGAACATACTGACCACATTGGAGGCCGTCCAGAATCGGTCAGATGTGTGTGTGAGGTTCATGACGCGACAAAATACGGGGTAGGAAGACGACAGAGCCGATAAGACCTAACAACATCGGCTCCAGATCGATCACGCGCATCTCACGTAAGACCGTTGACAGCAGCGCGATGACGGCCGGAGTGATCATCCATGACAGCACCAAGACTGAAGACGGGTGTGTTCGTTGGTGCCGACGATGCAGACGCAGTGAGACAAGAAGCGGCAGCAACAACGCCGGCACTGCGATCGATGCCGCATAGAAGATGAGGTCGACGACGCTGGGAAGAGCGATCGCCAACAGTGCACCGACCGCGCCGGTCACAAGAAGTCCGATATAGAGCGATGAGCGTCGATGCCCGCCCCCTTTCGATCGATCGATCAGGTCGTGTCCGATGATCGTTGCACTGGAAAGAGCATAGCCGTCGAGGGTTGACATGATGGCGGCGATCACGCCGCTGAGGAATAGGCCTTTCCACATCGAGGGTAGTACATGCTCCGCCGAATGCAGGAGGATGTAAGCCGGATCGGCATTGGGGGCATAGGCCACAGCGTAGAGGCCGACGATCAGTTGGATGGAGTCGAAGATGATCCATCCGGCAACGCTCCATAAAAGTCCGCGACGAGCAACGTTACCGGACATCGCGGCAGCGGACCGGACATGAAAATTGGGATCGATGAAGGTCTGAAAAGCGATGAGGAACCACACGGCGATGCCGGACCACCCGATGGACCCCGGGAGCTCCGTCAACCGATTTGGAAGTGTAGGCCAGAGCTGTGAGGGTGCACCAAACGTATAGATGCTCCACACAGCCAAGGCAAGGAACCCCACGTACATGACGATGACCTGGATCACGTTCGCGCGGATGTCGCTTTGAAGACCGCCTTTCGCCACCACGAAGAGTGCAAGGATCGTCCCACTGATCACGCCAAACCACAACGGCAGATCGGTGATCGACGAGACCACGTAGCCCAAAGACAAGATGTAGGGGGCTGGTATGGAGATCACTAACATCAACACGGCGGCCACATATCCGGCATTGTCGCCATAGGTGGCCCGCAATTGATCGGAGATCGAGACGGCTGTGGAAGAACGGATGGCCTTTGATAAAAAGAGTGCATACAGTATCGCCACGAGGTAATACGGTACTCCAAAACAAAGGATCATGACGATGCCGTGACGGGCAATGAACTCCCCTGCTCCGAGCACAGAACCATACCATGTTGCGATCAAGGACGCTGCAAACAATGGCGTGGTCAGCCGACGACCCGCAAGAATGTAGTCGACCTTCGCATCGGCACGCAATCCGGCAATGATCGTTGCTCCCAGGGTCAAGAGTACCACGACCCAGTCACCAAACGTCAAGGTCAAGACACCGTTCATTCGGATGTCAGGATCGATGACAAAAAGGAGATCCGATGTAAGGGGCAAGCACCATGGACACGGATGGATTCTCGATGTTTGACCGTGCCATATCCCTTATGTTGAGCGAACCCGTATTGAGGATACTGGCGGTCGGCCTCTTCGATCATCCACCGATCACGGGCCACCTTTGCGAGAATGGATGCGGCCCCGATCGCGATGTTATGGGCATCGCCATCGACGATACATCGGTGCGGAAGGTGATGCGGACGAAAACGATTGCCGTCGATCAACAACAGTTCGGCCGTTCGTTGCTCTCGAAGCAAGGTGCTCACCACCGTATCGATCGCCGCATGCATGGCATCATAGGTTGCTTGCAGGATGTTGACGTCATCGATGCGCTGGTTATCAACGAAGGCCACTGACCAGGCCAGCGCACATGATTTGATCTGTGTTTCGAGAAGGGCCCTCTGCTCCGGACGGAGCACCTTTGAATCGTTGATGCCGTCGGGAAGGTTCGTCGGATCTAAGACAACGGCGGCAGCGACGACCGGTCCTGCGAGGCAGCCACAGCCTGCTTCGTCAACACCGATCGTTGTGGTCGAGATCCATGTTCGCTCATCCATCGCCCGAAATTAGGCGATGAGCTTCAGGAATTCTGCACGCAATGCGTGATTCGTGGCAAGTTCACCCCGCATGACCGAGGTCACCATCTCGCTCGAATCATGAGCTTCGACACCGCGAGCGATCATACAGTAGTGCTTGGCAGAGATCACAACGCCAAGGGCGATCGGATCTAGGAGCTTCACCAAGAAGTCGGCGATCTGTTCTCCGAGCTCTTCCTGGATCTGTCCGCGTCGTCCGAACCATTCAACGATGCGCGTGAACTTGGACAGGCCGATCACCTTCTCTCGCGGTACGTAGCCTATGGCGCAGGTACCGGTGATGGGCTGCCAGTGATGGCTGCAGATGCTCATCACCTTGATGCCTTTGCTGATCACGAGCTCATCGACCTTTTTGCGGTTCGGGAAGACCGTGATCTTCGGCGGCGGTGTGTAGCGGCCGATGAGAAGTTCGTTCACCCACATGCGGGAGAGACGAAACGGTGTGTCGGTGCTGTTGGGATCGTTTCGGTCAATACGGAGGATATCGAAGATCTCGCCGAACTTCTTTTCTAGTTGATCGACCATGGCTTGGCGCTCTTCATCGGTAAGCATGAGCGAACCATTCGCATCAAACAGCTGCTGCCCTTGAGCGTTCTTGGTTGGGAAGACCAGCCCCTCTTGGAGCAGGTGATGCTTGAGTTCTTCGTCTTCGAGGTCGATCAGCTTCATAACACGGTCTTGATCTGTGCATATTCATGAACGGCGTCGAAGGTTGGGATCGACACCGGTGCGCCGAAATATTCGGCCACATTATGCTCCGACTCCCAGAGCTTGATGGCGTGCAACTCTCCACTCGGAAGTGCGTTCTCGAGCTCGCGCCAGAACATCACGCAGAGGTTCTCGACGGTCGGTATCACACCCCGGAGGAAGTCAACATCGAAATTCAGGTGTTTATGGTCTACCTTGTCGATGATCCGATCGTCCAGGATGCGCTTGAGCTCCTTCAAATCGATCACGTATCCGGTGTGGGGATCTGGTAGCCCCTTTACCGTGACCTCAAGAATGTAGTTATGTCCGTGTCCGAAGTAGTTGTTGCACTTATCGAAGACGGCCTCGTTCTGTTCGTCCGAAAACGTGGGATTGAACAATCGGTGCGACGCTGAGAACGTCGATGAGCGGGTCACGTAGATCATGGCGCGGACAACAAGTGATCGTTGAAAAGGGTTCCGTGCGGATATTTGTACTTCTTATGTCCTTGTAACATACGATGTTGCTTCGATTAATCCTTATGGCGGCCTTGAATGTCGCCCCTACATCCGAGGTGCCCGACAGCGCCCTTCTCTGTATTGGGGCCACATTTCGGACCATCGAGATCGACGGACGGCTGACAACGACGGGCAAACAGTCCTTCTCTGGTATGCCCTTCTCGGTGGTCATGGACTCGTCGCAGACCTATCTGTTGACGATGGGTGGGCCATTTGGGATCACGGCCGCAAAAATGATGGCCACCGACACGAGTTTCGTGATGGTCAACTATTTGCAGCAAGAAGTATGGGACGGCGATCCGCGTTCTCCGTCACTAATTGCTGCATCACACCTTCCCCTGCCGGCAGCGGATCTGATGAAGCTTATGCGCGGGCGATTGCCCGGGCCGGCTCAGCGATTCGTACGAGTTGCCCCGAAACGCGACGATGGATCCGTGCTGTTCATCCACCGCGATTCAACGTCGATCGAATACGTGCTGATCGACACCGTCACGAACACTTTGCGTCAGTACCAGCGCAAAGACATGGAAGGTACGCTGCTTCTTGACGTAGCGTTCCAAGACGTTCGTGAGACCGATGGACATTTCATACCGTTCAGGGTTCTGATCGCGACCAAGGACAGGGCTGAGACCGCCACCGTGGACATCACCGACATTGCGGTCAATCGCGCCGTCAAGCCGATCACCCCACCACCAGTCAGCTCAGCGTTTCAACGGAGAACGTTCCGCTGATGCTCGTACGCATCATGGCGATCGTGATCGCATGTTGTTCAGCTCTTAGTGTTAGGGGGCAGGACACAACGCGGATCAATACATCAGGCGTCGACTCCGTCGTCGTGATCTCTGCGAAGGACTCCGCTCACTTTAGTCTCAAACGAAAGACGTTGCGCCTGCGCGGAACGGCCGATGTGAAATATCGCGACCAACGCATTCAGGCCGAGGTCATCGAGATGGACTTCAATGCCTCGACCATGACAGCCGAAGGTGCACCGGACTCTACTGGCAATATCACGGGCTTCCCCATTTTTACCGATGGTGGCGAAGAATTCGCCGGCGAGTCCATGCTCTACAACTTCACCACCAAACGCGGTCGGGTGAAGTTTGGCGAGACATCCGTTGAAGGGGGCTTTTATTACGGATCTCGGATCAAGCGTGTCGACGACAAGGTCGCCTACGTCGAGAACGGTTGCTTCACGACCTGTGATGCTCCACATCCTCACTTCTACTTCAATTCACCTCAGATGAAGGTGGTTGTTGACGACAAGATCTACCTCGACCCGATCATTTGGTACGTTGAAGACATTCCCGTCTTTGCCCTACCCATTGGACTGTTCTTTTCGGCAGAGAGTGGTCGGCGATCCGGCATCATCATGCCCTCCCCTCTCGTCACCAGCGACCGCGGCGTTGTGCTGCAGAATCTTGGCTATTATTTCGCTGTCAGCGACTACTTCGACACGGAGATCACCTCAGATCTCACCACGAAAGGTGGCTTCACACTCTACAACCGCTCACGGTGGGCATTGCGTGACCACATGAGTGGCAATGCCGAGATCCGCTTCGGCTATACGCGCTTCAACGTCGAAGACCCGTATACGATGAACTTCTCACTGACGCTGGCGCATCAACAACAGCTTCGGCCGCAAGAGTCGGTCTCCATGAATCTGTTGTTCACCACCACGAAACTGTTCCAGAATACCTCGTTGAATCCCATCGACCGAGTCCGACAAAATGCCCGTTCGACAGCGTCCTATCAACGCACGTTCTACAACAACATGACGTTGAACGTGAACTACGTTCGTGACCAAAACATGATCAATGGTTCGATCACTGAGGTACCGGCGGTGAGCTTCGCTGTTCCGCAGTTCTTTCCGTTGCGAAATGCCTTTAGCGGAAGCCATTGGATCAAAGACCTTTCGTTGAGTTACCGGGCTACCGGCCGATACCAATACACATCGACGAGACCGGATGATACCAGTGCCTTTGCGGTCACCGAGAATACGGTCATCGAGCACCGCCCGAGTCTGACCGTGACACCCAAGTTTGGCTTCTTTACGATCCAACCCACGGTGTCTTATTCAGAGAACTGGTACATGCAGAGCTATACCCAAAGTGTCGATCCAACAGACTCCACGATCGTCACCACCCGTCAACCAGGCTTCGTCCGAGAGTATACATACGGCTTTGGCGTCAGCGCCAGTACCTTTCTCTACGGTATGGCCTATCCGCGTTTCGCCGGGATCCAGGCCATTCGTCACACCTTGCAGCCACAGGTCGGAATTCAATTTGTCCCCGATCAGTCCGACACCTCGTTGGGCTTCTTCGGTAGTTACACCAGCCCCATCACCGGAAAGACCGTTACTTACCGTCGGTTTGGCAGTGCCGGGTCGTTAGCCTCTCAAGCACAACAAGCATCGATCACATTGGGAGTGCTCAACAAGATCAGCGTCAAACCGATGCAGCCGGAGAACGACACGGTACCCGTGAAGCCGATCGACCTCTTGACCTTCAATTTCAACACCTCGTACAATCTGGCAGCCGACTCTATGCGGCTCGCCCCGATCACCTTCAACCTGCGTACACCTGTTCTTGAAGTGGTCGAGTTCAACCTAAACGGAACGCTCAATCCATACGAGCAGGCATTGGTACCAAACGAAGCAACAGGCCGTGAGGAGTGGAGAACGATCGGCACGACCATGATCGAAGCGGGTACGGGACTCGGCCGACTGACCAATCTTTCGATCCAGCTTGGCACTCGCTTCTCATCAGCCGGTGTCTCGTTCGCAGAACGCAGTAGTGAGCAGGATACGACGCAACAGGACACGGTCACCGACGATCTCAAATCTCGTTTTGGTCGACGTCTGAACTTACGGGATGAGGAGACGGACCTTTTTGCTGACCATACTCCCGGATGGTCACCTGTGATCATGCCTTGGGACATTGCCCTCAACCTCAATTACACGCTCAATCAACCCAACCCTGCCACGACGATCAACACGCTCCTACTCTCCTATCGGGGCTCTATTTCGCTCACGGAGACCGTACAGGTCTCGGCTGTGGGAAGTTTTGATGTGATCGAACGACAATTCAATTCGCCGATCATCGACATTACCAAGCGCATTCACTGCTGGAATCTCAGCCTCAACTGGGTACCGATCGGCGTCAATCAAGGCTTCTTTCTTCGATTCTCCGCCGCCGCACCGCAATTACAGGGCCTCGTGATCCCGAAGCAGAGTACTCCACTCTACCGCTGAGTGGTATTTTTGATGACTTAAGGAGAACCGATTACATGTGCGGGATCGTTGGCTATATCGGACCACAACAAGCTCAGCCCATCATCATCAGTGGATTGAAGCGTCTTGAATACCGCGGATATGATTCGGCGGGCATCACGGTCGTTGACGGCGAGACCATGCGAATCGGCAAGCGTGCCGGCAAGGTGGCAGATCTTGAAAAGAACGTCGACCTCTCTGAGCTGAATGGCACGCTGGGTGTCGGCCACACGCGCTGGGCAACACACGGCGTCCCGAATGACGTGAATGCCCACCCGCACAC
Organism: uncultured Hyphomicrobiales bacterium; assembly: GCA_964467455.1. Taxonomy (GTDB): domain Bacteria; phylum Bacteroidota; class Ignavibacteria; order Kapaibacteriales; family Kapaibacteriaceae; genus OLB6. The sequence continues at coordinate 22,387 of CAYXQJ010000002.1, forward strand.
GGACATGTCGGGCAGTATCGCTCTTGTGCATAACGGCATCATCGAGAACTACCTCACCATCAAGAAGAAGCTTCTCAATGCCGGATATACGTTTCAAAGCGAGACCGATTCTGAGGTGCTGGCTGTCTTCATCGGCATGCTCTACGAGACGCTCGGAGATCTTGAACTCGCCGTGCAGACGGCCTTGCAAGAAGTGGATGGAACCTTCGGGATCGTCGTGGTCAGCAATCATGATCCCGACCTCCTGATCGCAGCGCGCCGTGGCAGCCCACTGATACTCGGTGTAGGACAGGATGAGTTTGTCGTGGCTTCCGACGCCGCGGCCATCATAGCCCATACCCGACAAGTGGTCTATCTACAAGAGAACGAGATGGCCATTGTGCGTCGGTCCGGATACACAACCAAGACGATCAACAACGAAGAGACGCATAACGTGGTCGAGGAGATCGCCTTCGAACTCGATCAGATCGAAAAGGGCGGCTTCGAGCACTTCATGCTCAAGGAGATCTACGAGCAGCCGATCACCTTCCACGATGGATTTCGTGGTCGTCTCCTGATCGACGAAGGCAATGTTCGGTTGGGGGGCTTGTCCAAGGTCGTAGACCGCCTTCGCGATGCCAAACGCATCATTATCACGGCCTGCGGGACAAGCTGGCACGCCGGCTTGGTCGGCGAATACCTGATCGAGAACCTTGCCCGCATCCCCGTCGAGGTCGAATACGCAAGCGAGTTCCGGTACCGCAATCCGATCATCTATCCCGATGACATCGTGATCGCGATCTCGCAAAGCGGCGAGACAGCCGATACACTGGCGGCCATCCGAGAAGCAAAAGCACAAGGAGCTACCGTTCTTGGCATGGTCAATGTCGTTGGATCTACGATCGCCCGCGAGACCGATGCCGGTGTCTACCTCCATGCCGGCCCAGAGATCGGCGTGGCCTCCACAAAGGCCTTTACATCGCAACTCTGCGTCATGACGCAGTTTGCCCTGTTCCTTGCCCGGATGCGCGGTCTGTCGCCCGAACGTGGGCGTCAGGTCGCCACGGAGCTTGCCCGCATCCCCGATCATATCTCCACGATCCTGCACAACGCCGAAGAGATCAAAGAGATCGCCCAGCAGTATGCCCATGTGTCCAACTTCCTGTATTTGGGACGTGGATACAATTTCCCCGCTGCCCTTGAAGGTGCATTGAAGTTGAAGGAGATCTCCTACATCCATGCAGAGGGGTATCCTGCGGCTGAGATGAAGCACGGCCCCATCGCATTGATCGACCAGAACATGCCCGTGGTCTTCATCGCACCGAAAGATGAGATCTATGAGAAGGTCATCTCGAACATCGAAGAGGTTCGCGCGAGAAGCGGTAAAGTGATCGCGATCGCGAGCGAAGATGATGAACATATCTCTCGTGTTGCCGACCATGTGATCCGCATCCCGGAGACCATTCCACCACTGACGCCGATCCTGGCGTCCGTGCCGTTGCAGCTGCTTGCGTATTACATCGCAGTCGAACGTGGTTGTAACGTTGATATGCCTCGAAATCTCGCGAAAAGCGTGACCGTGGAGTAAGATGATCGCTTCGACCATGAGCATCGCCTCCCTCGCCGAGGAACTGACCACCGGAGATCGTCGTGCCCTGGCACAGGCCATCTCACTCGTGGAGAGTTCCCATGCATCCGACGAGCAATCGGCAGCAGAGCTATTGTCGATCCTTGCCGAACGAAAGACCTCCACACAGAGCCAAAGGATCGCCGTTTCCGGTGCACCCGGGGTTGGCAAGAGCACGATGCTGGAGCGCCTTGGTCTCAAGCTGATCGACAACGGACATCGCGTCGCCATCCTCGCTGTTGACCCGTCAAGTCGGCGAACCGGAGGCAGTATCTTAGGTGACAAGGTCCGCATGCCGAAGTTATCGCTCCGGGAAGAGGCCTTTATCCGCCCATCACCATCGCGCCGTTCCTACGGCGGCACCACCTCCGCAACACGCGATGTGATCACACTGTGTGAAGCGGCGGGCTACGACACGGTCATCGTTGAGACCGTCGGTGTCGGACAAAGTGAAACAGATGCAGCCGACATGGTCGACCTCTTTCTTCTATTGGTCATGCCAGCATCAGGTGACGACCTGCAAGGCATCAAGCGCGGTATCATGGAAGTGGCCGACGTTGTGGTCATCACCAAGTCAGATCTCTCTCCGGATCAGACCAACATTGCCTTGGCTCAGCATCGAGCCGCACTTCAACTCATGCAACCGTCGAGACCAGGATGGCAGACACCGGTCGTCTCAACAAGCTCAGTCACCGACGACGGGTTGGATGACCTTCTTCGTGTCGTCAACGATTTCTTCGTGAACGCTCGACACGCTGACATCCTTCGTGTACGCGTCGCGCAACGTCTTGCATGGTTCGATGAGCTCCTTAAACACCGCTTGTTCGAAGTGATATTCAAGGATCCGTCCATTCTTCATCGCCTATCAGAATACCGTTCATCGGTCTTCGAACAGAATATGCCGCCATCGGTGGCCGTACGTAGTTTTTTACACCATCTCCACGTGAACATCACGGAACGATCATGAGACTCGAAATCACCACGATCCAAGAAGCCATTCGCACCAACGGCGCGGATGCTTGGGTGCTGTACGACTTCCGCGGCACGAATGACCTGGCCTGGTCCATTCTCAACATCCCTTCGGATGCACATTGCACACGGCGCTGGATGGTCGTGATCCCTGCCCAGGGACATGCCGTGAAGATCGTTCACCGCATGGAACAAGACCCGCTTTCGCATGTGCGCACCATCGAGAAACACTATGCCTCACGCCAAGAGTGGGAAGATGTGATCAAGGAAACGCTCGCCCCCTACAAAACGATCGCCATGGAGTATTCTCCGATGAATGCGATCCCGGTGGTCTCGAAGGTCGATGCGGGCACGATCGAATTCATTCGTTCGCTCGGACATACGGTGATCAGCTCGGGTGATATCGTGCAACGATTCACGGCGACCTTGAGCACCGATCAGATCGCCGGTGCCGAGGTGACGGCCGGTCAAGTGCGTGATGCGATCTTCCTTGGGTTTAAGACGATCCGTGAGCGCCTTCTGGCCAATGAACGAGTGACGGAATACGACGTGCAACAGGTCATTCTTGCGGAGTTCGCCCGTCTCGACCTGGAAACGGATACGCCACCGATCGTGGCCATTGGACCCAATGCCGCGAGCCCTCACTACGCACCATCAATGACCCGTACCAGCGAGATCACAGCGGACATGGTCGTTCTGATCGACGCATGGGCAAAACGTCGCGCCGTTGGATCTGTGTTCGCTGACCTGACGTGGGTGGGATATACCGGTGTTGACGTGCCATCTGACGTCGCACGAACCTTCGACGTGATCGTGCGCGGTCGCAACGCAGCGATCGACCTTGTCCGTACACGGTTTGAGTCCGGACAGCCGGTGTACGGTTACGAGGTCGACCGTGCCTGCAGAACGGTGATCGAAGAAGCCGGTCTTGGTTCCCACTTTATCCATCGCACCGGCCACAGCATCACCACTCAGATCCACGGACCTGGCGTCAACATGGATGATTTCGAGACCCACGATACCCGCCGGATCCTACCCTCGACGAGTTTCTCGATCGAACCCGGTCTGTACTTCGCCCAATCACTGGGCCTCCGCACGGAGATCGACGTGGTCATTCTCTCCGATGGCACGGTGACCGTTCCATCCTCGCCACTTCAACGCTCCGTTCTTCCGCTTCTTGCCGACGATTGGGAACAGTAATGCCCCATTGTCTTCGGCTGCTCCTTCCATTAATGCTGCTTACCTCCTTTGTAGATCTTAGGGGGCAAGCAGATCGTTTAAGGATGGCTCAGACCTACGAAAGCGGCGGCGACCTTCGCAATGCTGCTCGGATCTATCTCGAACTCTATGATGCCGATGGTGCAAATGCATCCGCTTTTCAAGGGATCGTTCGAACGCTGACGGGCCTCAAACAGCCGGAGTCGCTTCTTCCCATCGTCGTCAAGGAAGCCAAAAGAGCTCCATCGACACGGACAGATCTTCTTGCTGCTCAACTCTCGGCGCAGTTAGGCAAACGTGAAGATGCAATGGTGTGGTGGGGATCTGCGATCGAACGCGAAGGAAAGACCGAGTCGATCTACGCGACCATTGCAAAGGCGCAGTTTGATGCCCGTATGCTTGCCGAGGCGATCGTTTCGTATACCACTGCGCGCACGATCTCCGAAGAACCGTTCGCCTATGCTCGTGAGCTTTCAGTGTTGTTTGCCGCCACTAATGACCTAGAGAATGCCACGAAAGAAGCACTCAATGAACATCGCGCAACACCGGACGTTACGTCGACCGAAGCTCGACTCGGCGCCTTGATGGCGCTCGACACCACGAATTCGCGTGTTCGTGCTGTCTTGCGGAATGCCGGTGATCTTCCCCAACGCGACCGGCTGATGTCGTGGTACTATCGTACGACCGGTGATTGGGCGGCTGCGTACAAGATCACGCGGAAGATCGATGAGGAAGAGCGGATGCGGGGTAATGAGATCTTGAGATTTGCAGATGCGGCTCGACGCGAAGGTGCCTACGAGACCGCCATCGAGGCGTATGACGATCTCGTCAAGAACGGTCAGAAGCAAGTGGCTTTGGTTGCAAGCTTCGGTATGGTACGAACGTTGGACCAGCGCATCTCTTCGCAAGTGCGGATCGACACTGCGCAGGCACGTACGATCATTGGTCAGTATCGTGAGGTCATTCGCGCCAATCCTGAACATCCGCTGACGGCTGATGCCATGCTTCGGGCGGCGACACTATGTGATGAGATCCTGCACGATCGTGATCAGGCGCGGGACCTGCTCACGGGACTGACGAATCGTTGGAACGGCACGACGGCTGCAGCCCGCGGCTCTCTGCTGTTGGCCGACCTTTATCTTGCAGTCGGCAGAGCCGATGCTGCCGATGATATCCTGATGACATTGGTGACCAATGAACGTCTGCCCGACCCTGACGTCCGCGACTTGGCGCTGTTGAGGCGAGCGGACCTACGTTTATTCAACGGAGATCAAGCAACTGCCCGAACCGGATACCTGGAGATCACGAAACGTCCGGAATCGATCGCGGCAAACGACGCCATCGATCGGTTGGCATTATTGACCTTGGCCATTGACGACTCAGCAGCCGTGGCAGAGTACTTTAAAGGGACGTATGCTCAGATCCGACGGGACCCATCATCTGCCATCAAGTTCTATGAACAGGCAGCCAAAATGGCTACCGACGCGGAGGTCAAAGACCGCTGTCTCTTACAAGAAGCACAAAGTCGTTTTGATCTGGGTGAAACCGAACGCGTCGTCCAAACGTTGGAGCCCGTGATCGCTCGCATTCCCGAAGCCATCTTCGGCGATAGAGCGTTGTTGTTGATCGCCAACTGCTTTGAGCGTCTTGGGCGCACACAGGACGCGATCGATTCATTGACAGCCCTTCTTGTGCAATATCCACGCAGTATCCTCGCACCGGCATCCCGCGAGCGCATCAGGCGCCTACGCGGAGATGCCTAACATGACACATTTGGAGACCATCATGTCATCAACCCAATTCGATCAACTTCCCTATCAACGTCCGGACCTTGATGCCATTCGCACCGAGTTGCTGGCCTATTCCCAACAGCTCCGAGACGCCGCATCGGGTGCTGAGGCGATCCGTGTGATCGATGCATTCAATGAGATGCGCAAGCATTACAGCACGATGCAAAGTCTTGCCGAAGTACGCTACACGCAAGATGTCGCTAATGAGGACCGTAAGGCAGAGAAGCACTTCTACGATGAGAACACACCGACGTACGTCGAGATGGTGATCGATTTTGAGCGTCTTGTGCTTGCCTCACCTTGGCGACCCGACCTCGAAGCCCACTACGGCTCGCTCTATTTTCGCATCACAGAAAATAGTCTCAAGGTCTTCTCGCCGGCCATCAAAGAACTGATGGTCAAACAGTCGGAACTCACGAACCGCTACAACGAGATCACGGCATCAGCCAAGATCGAACTCGATGGGCAGACCTACAACCTCTCCACCATCGGCAAGATCGCGATCGACCTTGACCGCGAGAAGCGTCATCAAGCAGCTGTGGCCCAGTATGCGTTCCTCGGTGCACATGCCTCGGATCTTGACTCCATCTACGACGAGTTGGTCAAGTTGCGCACGAAGATGGCGCACACCTTGGGCTTCAAGAACTATATCGAGTACCGGTACATTGAGTTTGGACGCGTGGACTACAACGCCGACGACGTACAGGCCTTTCGCCAGCAAGTGATCGATCATGTAGTGCCGCTGGTGACCAAGTTCAGAGCTGCCCAAGCGCGTCGCCTTGGTGTTGACACACTGCGTGTGTACGACGAGAAACTCCAGTTCGCCGATGGCAATCCGATCGCCACGGGCGACCACGACTTCATCGTCGACGCTGCTCATCGCATGTACAGTGAGTTATCGCCCGAGACCAAGGAGTTCTTTGACGTCATGATCGATCGTGACCTTATGGACCTCAAGTCTCGCGACAACAAGGCCACGGGCGGCTACTGTACAAGTTTCCCCGACTACGGCGTACCGTTCATTTTTGCCAACTTCAACAAGACCACCCACGACGTTGAAGTGCTCACCCATGAAGCTGGTCATGCCTTCCAGGCCTATCGCAGCCGTAACCACAAGCTCCTTGAATATCACTGGCCAACAGCCGAGGCCTGCGAGATCCATTCGATGGGCATGGAGTTCCTCACATGGCCTTGGATGGACCAGTTCTTTGGGGATCAGACTGAGAAGTTCCGATTCTATCATCTCCAAGGGGCGCTATTGTTCCTTCCCTACGGCTGCGCCGTCGATCATTTCCAACACTGGGTGTACGAACATCCCAACGCTACCCCTGCAGAACGCAATGCGATGTGGAAGCAAATGGAATCTGTGTACATGCCCTGGAGAAACACCGAAGGTATTGCCGAAGCAACTGAGGGCAGATCGTGGCAGTTCCAGCGCCACATCTATGAATCACCCTTCTACTACATCGACTATGCTTTGGCGCAAACCTGCGCTCTTCAATACTGGGCTCGGTCCGAACAAGATCGCACCCGCGCCTTCCAAGACTATCTCCGGATCTGTGATGTAGGGGGCAGTCAGAGCTTCCTTCAGATCGTCGAAACCGGCAAACTTGTGTCGCCATTTCAGTCGGGATGCCTCCAAGACGTTGTGCATCAAGCACATACGTGGCTTGAGCAACACTATGGCCAGTTTATGAACAATTGACCCGAGTGCGCGCAGATTACGTATTCTTCGTCTTGCGGAAGCCCGTAAGTTCCATAGTTTCGCACGTTTAGATTACAGATCAATATTTTGTTGAACCGCTTGGTACAGTGGTCATGAATCGTTCTACGTTCTACAGCGCGCTCATCTTTGCGCTGCTGCTGGTCACCGGTGCAGTGTGCACCACGGCCCAGACCAATCCCACGCCATTTAACTTGGCCGGTGGGGATTATTCATTTACGGACTGGCCGAATACCTCACCAGCCGGAACGTATCCATCGTCGATGGCACTGCACATGTTCGAGCAGCGCCTCGAGCCGTTTGCGGGCTCGATCACGGATGCACCTGTTGCTGACTGGGTTCTTGCCTACAATTTGACAGGTGGTGCCCGCATCACCGGCCAAGGCACGAATGGTATTCGCTTCGAGCAAACGGCCACCGGCCAAACGGGTTACTGCAACTTCCCCGGAGCTGCCGTGCTGGCGCTCAATGCGACGGGACGCGCGAACATTCGTGTCTCCTTCGTCGCACAGACACTGTCGATCCAGCCACGTCCGTACGTTCTCCGCTTGCAATACCGCACGGGAACTTCGGGTGCATGGACAGATGCTATCGGAGCGAACGGTGACCGCGTGGAACATCGTAGCCTTACATCAGGCACAGGTCGCGTGACGTATACCTGGAATGCCCCGTTGTCGTTAGAGAACGTAGCGACGGTGCAACTGCGCTGGTTGTATTTCCAAGACGGCGATGGCTCCGGCAATCGTCCGGCCATCTTCCTTGACGACGTCATCGTTCGATCGGATTCGCCGGTTGGTACGGCGACGCAGCTCAGTGTTATGTCGATCACACCTGCTTCGCCATCGATCAACAATGCCTTCACCGTGATGGTGCGTTCGACCGACGCACTTGGTGCGGTCAAGAACGTGAGCACTGCAACCACGGTAACACTTACTCGCACAGGCGGCACCGGCGCACTCTCCGGAACTCTTACCGGAACGATCCCAGCCGGTTCCAGTGCGATCACCTTCTCTAACGTTTCCTACAACACGGCAGAGCCGGGTGTTTCGATCACAGCTTCACGCACCGCTGGTGACGTACTTAACCCGGGCACAAGTGCTACCTTTACGGTCGGTGGACTTCCTGCCTACGCTCTGACGAGCATGACCCAGACGATCGCATGGGCTGGCTCGGCCATGAATCCGTTCACGGTCACCGTGTATCGTGCGGACAACACTGTTGATGTGAACTACGGTTCGCCGATCACCGTGGCTCTGATCTCTGGCTCGGGCACACTGACGGGAACGACCACGGCAACGCCGTTCCGCGGTGTTGCGACCTTCGACAATGTGATCCCGACGACTGCCGGAAATGTGACACTTCGCATCACCGTTCCTGGCGTACCGTCGATCACCCTTCCGACGATCCTGGTTGATGCTAGTCCGTCACTCACAGCAAACATCGTCCCGCAATTCATTTATGGCGGTCTGCGTTCGACAACATCCTGCAGTGTAACCTCCTTCATCACGCCTGCTTATGCGCGCGTGACCTTTACGGGTCTCAAGCCAAATACCTCGTACCGATATGTGACCGGTGCAGGCAACGTTGCTGCGGCAGTCCCAACCACGGTTGGCGGCGGATTCAACATACACTGGAATGACAACACGAAGTCGTTCACCGGTTCCAGCGGTAAGAGCATTACCACCCCTGGTGAACACTCGGTGTTTTCAACCGGCCCGAGTGAGACGACGAAATCACTCTGGATCAACTTGCTACCGACCAATGCCGAAACCTACCTCACAGGCCGCACGATCTATTGGCAAGTTGCTCTCGCCGATCAGTTCGGTAACCTGATCCGCAACTACCAACTTCCGACCACATCCATTGCACAAACCAATACGACCGATAACACCGGCTCGACGTTGATCGGAGACATCTCCAGTCAACTCAAACCATTGGACTATGTGTTGTTGTATGACAACACTGCAGGCAGCGGACGTCCACTTGCGATCTCGATCGTACAATCGTACAATACTTCCATCGGATTCGCTACCAACCGCTATCGTTTTGATGTTGAGAACATCAGCGGTTCATGGATGACGCAGATCCCGAACACCTTGGCAACCGGCGTGCGTCGCATCGAACAACGCAGCGCGGCCACGTCAGCCATTGTCGCGGCCACAACGTCCGCGGACGGCGTGTGGAACAATGTTGGTACGTACCCTCTTGATCCGTCACGCTATCCATCCGGTCCGGGATCATCGGTTACGCCGATCTACTTGGAAACACCATCAATCACCATTTCGTCGCCGATGGCCGGAGATACGTTGTGCGCCGGCGTACCAACGAGGATCAACTTCCGTGCTGATGGCATGAACTTCGTTCGGATCGAATATTCGTATGATGGCGGCGCAACGTATAGCGAAGCTGCCGCGAGTGTTCCCGCAAGCGATGGCGCCTTTGAATGGGTCGTGCAGGGTGCCGGCTTCCAAGGTAATTGCCGCATCCGCATCACTGGTGTCGATCGTCCAAATGAGAACGCAGTCTCAGGTCGCTTTACGGTGGTCGAGCCGTTGGCGATCGTTGGTGAACTTCAATCGAAGAACCTATGCCTCGGCGACGACGACACGTTGATCGCACTCGTATCTGGCAACGTGGAATCCTACACGTGGTATAAGAATGGTCAGGTCATCCCGAACGCAAACAGCCCGATCCTGCACATTACTGACGCACACTATCAAACGTCGGGCATTTTCTGGTGCGTCGTTGACGGTTACGGCGCTTGCGGAACCGTGACAACGAATCAAGCGCACATCCGCGTTGCGCGTCAGACGCAGATCGTCAACCAAACTCGTGCGGTTGCAGGTGAAATTGGCAAAACGGCAACCCTACAGGTAAACGTGGAATTCCCGGATGAAGTCCTCTCGTATCAGTGGTATAAGGGTCAGACCGTCCTCACTGACAACGGTCACTACTTCGGTTCGACAAGCAATCGTCTCGAGATCAGAAACTTCGCGCAGAACGACTACAGCAATGAATACTACTGCGTCGTTACCGGCGTGTGCGGCATCGCAACATCACGGGTCGTTCGCGTTTTCCCGGCTGGTGTCTATGCTGAGTTCGTTGACCCGACGATCGACGCTTGCACCGGTGGCACCGTAACGCTTGCCGCCGACGTGTACTCGAATCCTGCCGGCGAGCAGCTGATCATTCGCTGGTATCGCAATGGTACTTTGTTGACGGATGATGCTCGCTACAGCGGCACGACCACAGCAACGTTGACGATCGCGAACGTCACACCGGCTGATGCCGGCGATTATGAAGTACGCGTGCACCTCGCCGTTGATGCAGGCATGTCTTCTTCAGCAACGGCCACAGTTGGTATCGCAACAACGCCGACCATCACGGTTCCGCCTGTAGGTGGTGACTATTGCGAAGGTGAAGCCGTCACGCTGAATGTTTCTGCTGCCGCTACAGGCACGATCAATTATCAGTGGTTCTTCAACAACGTGCCGATCCCGGGCGCCAACACGAACTCGTTCGCGATCGCATCCATGACGCAGCAGCGCAGCGGTAACTACAAGGTTGTCGTCAGCACCGCTTGCGGCTCGGTAGAATCTCGCGAAGCCGCAGTTGCCTACAAGACTCCGACCTCGATCTCGCAACAACCGCCGCCTACGGTGGATGTTCAAGCTGGTCAAACGTTGACGATCTCCGTTGTTGCAAACGGCGCAGGTACGCTTCAGTACCAGTGGTTCAAGGATGGCGCTGCCCTTACGGGTGAAGTTGCCTCGACGTTCACGAAGGCCGCTACCGTTTCTGGCGATGCCGGCAAGTACTGGGTGACCGTTACCTCGGAGTGCGGATTGGTCACGTCGGATACAACGACCGTGAACATCCAGCCGGTGAGCAGCGTAAATGAGGACGTCGTCGCCGGTGTAGCAACGGTCACGCGTGTAGCACCGCACCCGGCTTCGAACCAATCGGCCTTCACCGTGTCGCTGAACGCTGACGCATTCGTAACGGTGCAGATCGTCGACGCAGCGGGCTCGGTGGTCGCAACGGTCGCCGGACAGCAACTGAGTGCCGGTGATCATCGATTTGTGGTCGATGCCCAGCCCCTTGCAACAGGTATGTATTCGATTCACACGGTGATCGGTCAGGCGATGCACGTCCAACCGCTTGTTGTGATCAAGTGATCTGTTGATAACTCTTGTCTAGTCAGGGGGAGCATGCTTCGGTATGCTCCCCTTTTTTTTCGATGTTCGTGTCTATGAATATGATCCGTACCCTCTCCTTGTTCGTGGTGTTCGGCCTGGTTGTTGGACACATGTCTGCTCAAGATGTGGTCATCAGCGAGTATTTCAATGATGTCTCGCAAGCGACGGAGTGGACGGAGATCCTGGTCGTGAAAGACAACATGGATCTCCGCGGATACATCGTCACCGATAATCGTGGCGAGGCAGATCAACGTCAAAGCGGACCGCAGTTCTTGAACATCAGTAAGTGGGCGCATGTTCGCTCCGGAACGATCATCGTGATCCGCCACGGAACACTTGCTGAAGTACGTAACACGGACTCGTTAGAAGCTGATGGCTACCTCGAACTAAGTCAGTTCGACACGAGGTACTTCAGGATCGTCAATGTTGATGGTGCCGCCGGCTCCAGCGGTATGAACATCAATCAGGATCGTGACTTCGTGCAGATCCTCAAGCCGGATACGACGCATTGCCACGGCCTTGCCCACACGCGCTCGCCTGCTACGACGTGGGATGCGACCGGACCACCAAAGGTGGCCTACGATACCTCTAGTCTCGGTTCGAATCGTGCCGTCTGGGTCAGTGGCAGCTCCCTGGCTGCCTATGGAATGGGACTCGGCAGTGACTCGGTGGGTATCGGTTTGAACTTCTCACCTGGTTTCCCGAACGCATTGGATAACAACAAGCTTCGCGCGGGTTTGATCGCAAAGAATCATTGGTACTGGCGACAGCTCCGCGAACCGGAGTGGACCACATCTGCACCAACGATTACGGTTCAACAGCAGGTTTCGGACCGACACGTGATCTCGTGGACACCGTTGATCGATGAATGGACGGCTGATGGCACGACGGGTTATCTGATCTTGAGAGATACGCTCAATTTCACGCAATTCCCAGCTGATGGCATCAGCGATGGTGATCTGTATACCGTTGGGCAAAAGATCGGTACGGCTACGATCATCGCCGTCCAAACCACGGCGCAAGGTACTACATACACGGATGCATCGGGCGTGAACTGCGGTGTCAACTATACCTATCGAGTGTATGGATATCGGTTCGCTGCAGATGACAAACTCACATTGGCGGCGACACTGGATACGACGGCGCGAGGACGACAGTACAATGAACGCATCTTTGCCCAATCAGCCGAACTTCTCAAACCGAATCCATCAACGCCGAAGGTCTACGCCGCACGCAATGCGATCTGTCCCGGCGACACCGTTTCGATCTGGACCGATCCTGTCGCGAACGTCACCTACCAATGGTTCCTCAATGGATCGATCCTTGTGGGTGCCACCACGGCGCGCGTCGTTGTCAATCAGCCCGGCTCCTACAACGTTCGGATCGTTGCGCCGGGTGGATGTTTCGCAGAGTCTGACTTCGTCATCATCAACGGACTTCCCGCAGCAGAAGTGAAGACGTCGCCTGCTGGCCTACAGAAGATCTGTGTCGGAGACACGCTCGTGATCACGGCAGAAACGTCGTCATCGGCCTACGAATGGCTACTCAATGGCACACCAATCCCAGGCCAGACAGGACGCACGCTACGAGCGACCGCTCCCGGCGACTACATCGTGCGTGTTGCGAGCCCGCAGGGCTGTCCAGGTGTTTCACAAGTCGTTACCGTGCAGTACTACGATGTTCGGTATCGCGTTGAGCCAACAACGCTCGACCTCGGGCAACTTGGTGCTTGCGAAACGTCAGCATCAGGTACGGTCACCCTTTTCAACGATGGCAAGGAGCCGATCACGATCTCGTCGATCTCCATGCCGCCGAACTTTGCCCTTTCCTCTCCTGCACCTGGATTCACACTTGCGCCTGGTGCTTCACAGGTCGTGAGGATCCTCTACTCTCCATCTGGAACGGGTGTGTCGACGGGAACAGTTCGCTTTACCGCTCTACCCTGTTCGGTGAGTGTCAACCTTCAAGTACGCGGCGAACGAACGGTGGCACTCGCGTCACTCGACCGTGCCGGCGTTGACTTTGGCGTTTACACCGCTTGTCCAAATTCTGACATCCGGCCGGACTCGGCGTTCCGCATCACGAATGAAGGGACGTCGGTCATCACGGTGAGAGCACCACTGCTTAGTCCGCCGTTTTATCTGCTCACTGCCTTTCTACAACGCGATCTGCAACCAGGTGAATCGTTCGACATCCGCGTCCAGTATCGACCGTTAGGCGCAGACCTTAACCGCGGTGTCTCACAAGAAATGGCGTTTCCGTTTACGAGCACCGATTGCCGTGATACCCTTCGTGCGACACTTCAAGGTGCCTCATACCTACCAACGCTGCAAGCCGCTGAGTTGCTTGTCAATGTCGGCAGCGTGCTTTCCTGTGTGGGCTTTGCCGACACGGTGATCACGATCGCCAACACATCGCCAGTGGCGGCACAACTTGACGGAAACGCAAGTCCATTCGTCAAGATCGATGGCACGCCCATCACCGTGTCAGGCGGCGCGTCTGTTTCCGTGCGCGTCACCGTCACACCTCCGCCAACACCAGGTCCATTCTCGATCCTTGACACGCTCATCGGTTCACCATGCGACATCCGCATCCCGATCAGATACAGCGGAAGATTCGTGGAACCTACCTTCTCAGCTGCACCCTCGGTGGCCGATGCCGGTACGGTAGACCTCTGCTCCGGAGAGGATTCTTCGACCACTGTGGTCACGCTCTATGCCACCTCTGGCATTGGATTGCGCTCGCCGATCACTAGTGTGTCGGTCAACGCTCCGTTCAGTTCGGATCTTCGACCCGGCGTATCGATCGTCGACTCGCTCAAGGTCAACGTCACCTATCGGCCAACCCAGCCCGGTCTGAATGTCGACACGTTGCGGGTCACCTTTGGCCCCTGCGACGACACCATCACCGTCATTCTTCGCGGTGAGGCCACACTTGGTGCCTTCGCGCACGAGACCAGCGGACTGCCCCTACCGGTCATTACGAACGGGCAAACGGCCGACCATGAACATCGGATCATCAACACCGGTGGTTCTCCGATCACGGTGGAACCCGTCACCGGCGTCGCAGCGCCGTTCTCGATCCTCAGTGAAGTGCCGCCCCTGCCGGCAGTGCTCGCACCTGGCGACACGGCGACGATCCGCATTCGATACTCTTATGCCGGCCCTGACCGCACCGATGTCATCTCCGTGTCCATCGGCGTACCAGGACCATGCGGTGACACGGTCGTGACCTCGGTCACCGGGCGTACCGCACCAGACACCGTAGAGATCCTCACCGGCTTGACCCTTTCGGTCCCCGAAAACGTGACAACGGTCCTCGGCACCCAAGCTTCGATCCCCGTTTTTCTTACGTCCACTACTCCGCTTCTTGGTAAGGGGCTGGCACAATTCACATCGACCATTCGTTACGATGCCTCGGTGTTCAAACCCGAGTCTACGACCGCACCAACGCAAGGTATTCAAGCCACGATCATTGAGGACCGTCCGGGAGTGGCAACGCTCAACGTCACCTCTGCAACCGAGATCGTCGAGAATGCCGCGACTCCTCTGCTGAGGATATCTGGGCCAACCTTCCTCGGCTCGTCGCGGACAACGCCGATCTTCGTTGACACAGTTATCAGCGCTCGCGCCATGATCGATGGTGATGACGGGTCGCTGATCCTGAGCGTCGAATGCGCGGTCGAGACCCAGGTCATTGCGCGTGGTCTGCCCCCTTCCATGATCGTGAAGGAGGTTCATGATGGGACCGTTGTGGTCGAGATCACGACCCTGACCGATGATGCCGTAATGCTTTCGATCCATACCATCCGTGGGGAAATATCGGCGATGAACGAACTGCGTGTCTCGCCCGGACGACACGTAGTGACAATGCGGTTGCCGGATCCATCGGGTGTAATGTTCGTTTCCATGCAGCATGGACGTTATCGTCATACGTCGGCCGTCATGTCGATTCGATAGCACGGGCTTCGCTTCGGTATCTTTGTGCTTATGCTTAGGGAGAATTGCACGTGAAGGTCTTGGTAACCGGAGCCACGGGCTTCGTTGGAAGTCATGTTGTGGACGTTCTGCTTGCTCGCGGGATCGATGTGTCGTACATCGCACGGGCAACGAGCAACCACCGTTGGCTGGAAGGAAAACCCGTTCAGCTGGTCGAAGGATCGTTATATGATCTGGGGTCGTTGAAGAAAGCGTTAGATGGTGTAGACGTGGTGATCCACGTGGCCGGACAGACCGCCGGACGTAGCGAAGAAGATTTTCGACGCGGCAACCAAGTCGCTACGCAGAACCTGATCGATGCGGTCAGATCCTACCGACCGAACCTTCAGCGTTTTGTGCATATCAGCAGCATGGCCGTCACCGGGCCGGCGTCGAGTGAAGGTGAACCCAACACGGAATCATCACCGCTCCGGCCGATCACGGCCTATGGACGTACGAAGAAACTTGCCGAAGAGGTGATCCACGACGCAATGGGCGACATCCCGTGTACGATCATCCGTCCACCAGCCGTCTATGGTCCTCGTGATGAGGCCACACTCACCTTCTTCGCTTCGGTAGCAAAAGGTCTCGCACCATTGATCGGCTTCGACAACAAGAAGGTCAGTCTCGTCCACATTCGAGACCTTGCACGTGGCATCGTGGATGCCTCGTTCGCTGAAACTGCCGTCGGCCAGACGTATTTCGTCTCTTCCGACGAATGGTATACATGGCCACAGATCGCTGACGTCACCGCTGCCGTTGTTGGACGTAAACGACTGTTTACTGTCCGTCTTCCCCACCCTCTCGTGCTCGCCATCGCTGGTACGTCGGGAGCGTTTGGAAGATTTGCGAAGAAGCCGCCGGTCCTTGATTATCAAAAAGGGATCGACATGATCCAACCATATTGGATCTGTACGACAGATAAAGCTCGCCGTGATTTTGGATACCGACAGCAGGTATCGTTGGAAGAAGGCATTCTTGAAACGGTGACTTGGTATCGGGAACAAGGATGGCTCTAAACGTCCGTGTGTGGTTGCAGGGCACGCTCGGCATTGCGATCACAGCTCTTGTCTTGGTGGTCTGTTTTGCCTACTTCGCCGTTGGATTAGCAACGCGAAGCCATCCGGATCCCTATTCGACCACGGCGGCCGACGTCCGCGATACGACCCGCATCTACCGCAATAGTTTCGGCATTCCGCACATCATTGCCACGTCCGTTAGCGATGCTTTGTTCGCTCAGGGATACGTCCATGCCCAAGACCGCCTATGGCAGATCGACGTATGGCGTCGCGTTGGCCAAGGCCGTTTGTCAGAGATCTTAGGTCGGCGCGCGGCAAGTGCCGATGCCTTCATGCGGACGTTGGGGATCGATGCGATCTCCAAAAAACAATTCGACGGATTGCCCGAAGAGACCAAGACGCAGTTACGCGCGTATGCACAAGGCATCAACGCGTTCATCACAGAACATCTGGAACAGCTGCCCTTCGAATTCGACGCCTTGGGATATCGACCCGATCTGTGGAGGCCGGAGGATTGTCTCGTGGTTGGCAGGGTCATGTCGTTCGAATTGAGTCGCGCCTTCTTCAACGACCTGGCCTATGCCCAGATCGCCATGCAGCGTGGCGTTGCGGCCATGCGTGATTATGTGCCGCGTGGACCACATGCCCCTTACATTCTCGATTCAACACATCAAGATGCTGCACCGTACGCACCGGTAGACATGAAGGACAGTGCAACGTCAGCGTCGGTGGTGGCGCACCTGCAAGGGATAAGCACACAACTCACCGAGGTACGTGACATACTGGGAATGCGCGGTAGTTCGGTCGGTAGCAATTGTTGGGCGGTAGGTCGTGGCGACGATGGCGCCATTCTTGCCAATGATCCGCACCTCAGCGTTTCGATGCCTGCCAAATGGTATCAGATCCACCTCACGGCGCCGGGACTCAATGTTGTTGGTCTGAGCATACCAGGGATCCCCTTTGTGCTGAGTGGACGTAATGATCACATCGCGTGGGGCGTGACCAATGCCTTGATCGACGATGTCGACTACGTTGTCGAACGCGTCGATCAGCGCAACCCAAACTACTACTTCAATGCTCAGGGCGAACGCGTGAAGTTCAAATTCCGTCGCGATACGATCCGCATCAAGGACGAGCCGGATTCGTTGATCGATCTGCGGTATACGAACACCTCGTGCGTGATCTCTGACGCCCATCCGCTTCGTGCTCCGGGATGGGTCTTTGGGATCCCTCGAACAGCTGCAAGCAAACTCTTATCAACGACGTGCCTCACGTTTCGATGGACAGCTTCCTATCCATCGAATGAAGTTGGAGCGTTGTATCGCATCAACATCGCTGAGTCGCACCAACAGGTCATCGATGCACTTAGTGTGTGGAATGTTCCGGCAATGAACTTCCACATTGCCCAGAAAGACGGTACCGTAGCTTCGGTAGTCGCCGGCGTGATCCCACACCGTGTCGGTATCGATCCTCTTCTGCCCGGCCCCTCATGGGATCCTGCAGCCGGATGGTCCGGACTGATCCATCTCAAGGCCCTCGGCACCGTCGTGAAGAAAGGCCGCGGAGCTGTGGCTAGTGCGAACAATCGTCAGATCGCCTCCGGCACGCCGTTTATCTCCACGATTCAAGAGCCAACGTCGCGCATTGAGCGGATCACCGAACTCCTCAATATCTATCAAGAGATGTCGGTGCGGGATGCACAGGTGATGCAGCAAGACGTCACCTCTCCGTTCGCGGTCCGATTCACTCAGCACATCATCCCACACCTTGAGAAGGCACGTAAACGCTACACGGAACTCGAGCGTACGGCGTTGGCACTCTTAAAGAAATGGGATGGACAAATGACAACCATCGACCCCGCTGCAAGCATTCATGCAGCGATGCTTCAGCGCCTGGTGTGGAATACCTTCGAAGATGAATTGGGGACGCAGCTGTTCTACGACTGGTCCTTTGTTGGTAGCAACGCCACGAAGAGGATCGAAGAACTGCTGGCCGAACCGCAACATGCGCTGTTCGATGATGTTCGCACAAAACCACGCGAAAACCTCACCTGGATGCTCGTGAAGAGTTTCCATGAGGCCGTTGCAGAGCTTCGTGACCGATTTGGAACGGACAACGTCCATGAATGGAGGTACGGCAGCATGCATACCGTGACCTTCCCACACTTCTTCGGCGACCACCCCTTGATGCGTCCGGTGATGAATGCCGGTCCTTATGAGGTCGGCGGCAATACCACGACGATCTTCAATACTGAGTGGGCCTATCACAAGCCCTATCAAGCGGCCATCACGGCCTCGGGTCGAGTGATCTCTGACCTTTCCGACTCCGTCCAGTACACGGTCCTTCCCGGAGGCGTGAGCGGCCAACCGCTCGATGCCCATTACACAGACCAGATGCAACTCTGGCTGAAAGGGGGCTATGTACGCGTCCCCTGCTCCCGTCGGCCGGACGTGACGTTCCGCCTCTTTGAGATTCTTCTGCCTCGGGGCTGATCGACCGACGGAACTTGCCTACTTTTGTAGCTTATTGTCCCACTATCTACTTAGCACCCATGGCCGTTTCGTGTATCACCGGTAAACGCATCACCGTCAAGGCAGATGCCGTCGTGGTCTTCATGCTTCAAGACGAAAAAGCGTTCAACACCGCGAAGAAGGAGCTCGTAGCCGACATTCCTCATCTTCATGCCCTTCTGGAATCAGGTGACTTCACGGGCAAGGCGCTAACCTCGTCGCTCGGATACGTTGGGAATGCCGCGGCAACACAGCGTTTCATTCTCTGCGGCCTTGGTGAAAGCAAGGAGATCAAGCTCGAGACCATTCGCCGTGCCGCTGCCGGCGCCACCAAGCGGGCTGCTGCTCACGGCTGCAAACATGTCGCTTTTGAACTGCCGGCGCTCAAGAAGTTCTCGGCCGATGAAGTGGCAATGGCCATTTCGGAAGGGGCGATCCTGAGCCAATATGCTTTCGACAAGTACATCACGAAGAAGAACGGCAACTCCCTCGCCGACACGTTTACCGTGTTCTGCACCTCAGACGTGGTCAAGACCGCCAAGAAGGGCGTTCAGATGGCCGAGGATATTGCTCTCGGCGTGATCGAAGCCCGCAACCTTGCCAACGCCCCGAACAACGAGATCTATCCCGAAACACTCGGAAAACGCGCCGTTGAGCTCGGCAAGAAGTACGGATTCAAGACGACCGTCTTGAACAAGAAAGAGATCACCGATCTCAAGATGGGCGGCCTGTTAGGAGTAAATCAAGGCTCCGTTCGTCCGCCGGTCTTCATCGTGATGGAATACTACGGCGGCCCGAAGTCGCAAAAGCCGATCGTCCTCGTCGGCAAAGGTATCACCTTCGATACCGGTGGCATCTC
This sequence comes from uncultured Hyphomicrobiales bacterium, assembly GCA_964467455.1. Classification (GTDB taxonomy): domain Bacteria; phylum Bacteroidota; class Ignavibacteria; order Kapaibacteriales; family Kapaibacteriaceae; genus OLB6. The sequence goes on from CAYXQJ010000002.1 coordinate 42,257, forward strand.
CATCAAGCCCGCCGCCGGCATGTCCGACATGAAGGGTGACATGCACGGCTCTGCTACCGTCATCGGAACGATGGTCGCCGCCGCAAAACTTGGTCTCAAACGCAACATCATCGCCTTGGTACCTTCAACTGAGAATATGCCCAGCGGCAGTGCCTTGGTGCCGGGCGACATCCTCACTTTCATGAATGGCAAGACGGCAGAGATCGACAATACGGACGCTGAAGGACGTTTGATCCTCGCAGACGCTCTGTGCTACGCTGACCGCTATCAGCCAGAAGCCGTGATCGACCTGGCCACGCTGACCGGTGCTTGCGTGATCGCACTCGGCAATGTGACGACCGGCATGATGGGCACGGACACGAAGACCATGCATCGCCTTAAGGTGTCCGGCGAACGAGTCCACGAACGTGTCTGCGAGTTACCTCTTTACGAGGAATATGAAGAACTGATCGCCAGTGACTATGCCGACATCAAGAATTCGGGCGGCCGCGGCGCCGGCACCATCACCGCAGGCCTCTTCCTGAAGAACTTTGTCACCTATCCGTGGGTACACCTGGATATTGCCGGTACGGCGATGGTCTCCAAACCATCGCACTATATCCCCAAAGGTAACACCGGGGTTGGCGTGCGCCTGTTGATCGATGCCCTTCGAAACTGGTAACCCCTGAACATGAGTCTTGACATTGAACAACGCCGGCAGAAGTTCGAGGAAGAAGCCGTTCCTCACATGTCGGCGTTGTACAATTATGCCGTACGGATGACCCGTGACCGGGACGATGCGGCCGATCTGATCCAGGAGACCTTCCTCAAGGCCTTCCGGTTCTTTGATTCTTTCGAGCAGGGAACTAACTGCAAAGCCTGGCTGTTCCGCATCCTCAAGAACACCTACATCAACACGTACAGGAAGACCTCCAAGGGGCCGGACACGGTCGAGTACGATGCGGTAGAGGAGTTCTATGACACGATCAAGGATAGCACGGTCGAAACGTCGACCCTGGAACAACAGATGTTCGACCAGGCCCTCGACGATGAGGTCTCAGAGGCCATTCAACGCCTCCCTGACGAATTCCGCACCGTGATCATCTTATGTGATATTGAAGGATTCACTTACGAGGAGATCGCCGAGTTCATTGACTGTCCGATCGGGACGGTCCGTTCACGTCTGCACCGTGCACGGAAGGTCTTGGCCGCAACATTGGCTGACTACGCGAAAGCGCGTGGTTTTGATGTTGAAGGCCTGACACCGACAGCACCGGGAACACCTAACGGCGGGAGGGTGACGAACGAATGAAGAACTACGATCCATCCATGGAGCGGCTAACCGCTTATCTGGACCAGGAGCTGAATGCGCAGGAGCGCAAGGAGCTCGAACAAGAAGTCGCTGGAGACGATCGCCTTCGGCGTGGCCTTGCCCTCGAACACGGGGTGAGATCGCTCCTGCGCGATCGAAACGAGAGCCTGCGAGAGCGCGTACCGGTCGACGTTGAACGGTCGATCCGGCTTGCGTTGGCCCGCGAGGTCTCTGCGGCATCACAAGCACAACCAGCATCATTCTGGGAAACGCTTGTGGCGGCATTTCGCCGACCAATGGTCGCCATCCCCACGGCCGTCGCCGCTGTCGCCCTTGTGACGATGTTGCTGACAGATCGGTCGACCCCTCCTCCCTTTGCCGTGATGTCGCCTCGCGTAGATCTCTATGAGGCCTCGTACGCCAATTTCTCACGGATCGTCAAGGGAGACATCACGCTTGTAAAAGCCACCTCCGATGCCGCCGAGCTACAGCAATTCTTCCGAAAAGAAGGAGTGCAGTATGAGGTCTTCTTCCCGGAGATCTCAGCCGAGCTCAAGGGTGGAGTCGTTTCCGACCATGGCGGTCTAAAATTCGCACACTTGGTGTACGGCGTCGGTGACCATTTGGTCTATATCTTTGAGGTAGACGAAGCATCGATCGAACGGAATCTGGTGTCCATGCGTGAAACGGTAACGCAGGATCTGGCACAAAGCCGGTGGCACTGGGAAGAACGACAAGGATTCGGTACGATGTTCGTGTGGGAGAGCAATAACATTGTGTGCTCTGCCGTCTCAGACCTCCGCACGCAAGACCTATCCGCATTGTTCACGCTTGAGAAACTCTAGATGATCCGCCTCGCATCGATCGCCCTCGCCCTCCTGCTCAGCACAACGACATCCCTTCTCGCCGGTGATATTGGCGGTGTGTACCTCGTCGAGACCGTGACCAAGAAGGCTCAGGGTAAAGCGGTCGACTTCACCTGGAAGGTGAGCGGCAAAGTGCAGTCGTTCTCAGAGGTAACAAAGGGTAAGGTCGTTCTGGTCAACATCTGGGCAACCTGGTGTGCCCCTTGCCGTAAAGAGATCCCGGATCTGATCGCCATTCACAATGAGATGGCATCTAAAGGTGTCATGGTCTTCGGTATCTCGGTCGATCAAGACGAGAACAAGTACACCATGGTCAAGAATTTTGTTGAGAAGAAGAACGTAAGCTACTTGAATATCATTGACAACCTAAAGATCGCCGAAGCGTATGGCGGTATTCAGGCCATCCCCACGTCCTTCGTGATCAACCGCAACGGTGATATCGTCCAGAAGATCGTCGGCGGCATGTCGAAGGCACAGTTCATGGCAGCGATCGAAAAGGCGCTCTGATCAGCCCCCTACCACACCTGAATGATCATGGACGGCTCCCGAACAACGGGGGCCGTTTCGATTTTAATCGAGTCGGACACGGCATTGGCAAGTTCCTCGAGTGCATCGACGGACGTGGCGGAGACGATGGCAATGGGCGCACCCATGTCAACAAGATCGCCGGCCCGGACCTGAAGTAGGATCCCGGCATCAGGGTCGATCACATCGGATTCTTTCAACCTGCCGCCTCCGGCCTGGATCACGGCCGTGGTTAGTCGCATGGCATCGATATCTACGATGGTGCCGGATCCCGCGGCCACGACGACCTTCTTCGGCATAAGGTCATGGCGTTCTTCCGACAGTGCCCACGTTCCTCCTTGTTGGGCGATCATGTGATCAAAAAGACGGACGCCACTACCATCGTCCCAATGAGTGAGCACCACCTCTCTCGCCTCTTCCACAGAGGATACCACACCACCGATCATCAACATTCTCGCGACCAGCTCGACAGTCACCTCGACGAGGTCGGGTGATGCGGCATTGCGGTCTTCCAGGGATCGGCGTGCCTCGGCGATCTCTACCCAGTTACCGATCGCGTTTCCAAGGGGGCGGTCCATTCGCGTAAACACAATGCTCATGCAAAGCCCCGCCTCTTCACCAACCGCCTTCAACGATGCGGCGAGGGTCTCCGCATCGGCGAGGTTTTTCATGAAGGCGGCTCGACCAACCTTGACGTCCATGACCAGACCCTGGATCCCCTCCGCCAGTTTTTTCGAGAGGATTGACGCCGTGATCAGGCCGGCATTCTCCACCGTCCCCGTGACGTCCCGCAAACCGTAAAGAACCCGATCTGCAGGCGCGATGCGCTCTGATTGACCGGCCATGAAAAAGCTGCTGTGCTCAAGAAGATCCCGGAGTTCAGAGATCTGAAGCATGGTCTTGAAGCCGATGACGCTTTCCAGCTTGTCGACCGTCCCACCTGTATGGCCAAGTCCACGTCCCGAGATCATGGGGACGGCAATGCCGCACGCCGCCGCCAAGGGAGTCAAGAGCAGTGAGACGCTGTCGGCAACACCTCCCGTGGAATGTTTGTCGATCATCGGACGTTGTACGCAACGTTGCGGGATGGCGTCACCGCTGAGTGCCATGACGCGTGTCAGCGCCGCCGTTTCCGCCGCCGTGAGACCCCGAATGCACGACGCCATCAGAAAGGCGGCGGCTTGGGCCGATGTAACGGTTCCGTTCACTACGCCGGTGATGAACGACGAGATCTCGTCCGACGTCCATTCTGCGCCGTCGCGTTTTGCTGCTAATAGTTCCTTGACGGACTTCATACCTTTGTTCTCAATGATCGACACGCTACCACGCATATCGCACAATCTACGAAACAGCATTCGCGACCTTCACCGTTCTTCGCACCGTGAAGAACGTCAGGAGTACCTTGCCGAGGGACCACATGTCCTCGACGAGATCTTGCGTGCCCGCATTCGTCCCAACGTCGTCATCATACGCGACGACGCATCACTGGAGATCCAGGACCTCGTTGAACGATGCCTGCACAACAACATACCGGTGTTCGCCTCGGGCGGCAAAGACATGGAGTTGATGAGTGATGCCTCAGCACCACAAGCGGTGTTGTGCGCAGCCCCCTTCCATGAAGAGCGAGCGATCGGTGATCGTGTCCTGGTGTTGGACGCCGTGTCCGATCCCGGGAACGTGGGCACGATGATCCGATGTGCGGCATGGTTCGGATTTACGGACGTTGTCCTTGGTACGGGATGTGCCGACGTGTACAATCCCAAGACCGTTCGATCTTCGGCCGGTGCGTCAGTGCATATCAACGTGCTTCGCAAACGTGCGCTGGAGGAATGGCTGCCAGGAATACAGGACCGACCGAGATTTGCTGCCGTGGCACGTGGAGGCTCTTCGCCGGAACACTTGGCAACGGAATCCTCGTTCGCATTGGTGATCGGCTCTGAAGCTCACGGTATCTCCGTTGCAGTCGAAGCGGAATGCAACGTCAAACTGACCATTCCCGGCAGCGGTGGTTCCGAGTCGCTCAACGCCGCTATGGCTGCCGCCATCCTGTGTTATGAAGGACGCAAGCGATGAGTCTGCGTCTCTTTACGCCGGGTCCCGTCACCGTTCCAGATGAGATCTTGCGTGCCCTGGTGCAGCAGCCCTTGCATCATCGCTCCAGTGAATTTTTGGCGTTGTCGCGATCGGTATGGACAGATCTTCAAACGGTATTCCGCACTGATGACCCGGTCGTCCTCCTTGCCGGCTCCGGCATGACGGGTATCGAAGCCGCCATGGTCTCGGTGCATCGTCCCGGCGATCACGTTGCCGTCCTAGAACACGGACGATTTGGACAGCGACTCACCGAGATCGCGCAGATCTATGGCCTGATCCCCCACCCGCTTCGTGTTGCGTGGGGCGAGGTCATCACGTCAGAAATGGTCGCCGAACATCTCGGCACACGCGATGATTGGAGCGGCGTATGGTTCGTTCACGCAGAGACGTCCACTGGCGTTGTCCTTGATGCGGCATCCATCACATCGGCGATTCGTGCCGTAGCACCTGATATTGTCGTCGGCATGGATGCCGTTCTCTCGATCGGCATCGAAGAGGTCAACGTCGCGACCTGGACCGTTGACATTGCCGTGTGCGGCATTCAAAAAGGTCTCATGTGTCCGCCAGGCCTGGCCTGTGTTTCCATCTCCGAACGTGCCGAGCATCATATTCTCGCAGCTGGACGTCGTTCCTATACTCTCGACCTTCATACGGTACTTGATCATCAACGCGAAGGTCTCTTCGCGTGGACCCCACCGGTGACCCTCGTATCCGCACTGCACGTTGCACTTCAACGGATCCTCAGAGAAGGTCTGGAACATGTATGGCATCGACATCAGACAAGTGCCGAGATCGTACGAACAGGCCTACGTGATCTAGGGTTGAAGATCTTTGGCGCTGCCACCTCACATGCCGTCACCGTGGTAGAACACCATCGTAGCACGGAGATCCGCCGCGCGTTGGAAGATGCGCATCGCATCCTTGTTGCCTCCGGTCAAGATCATTTTTCCGGACGGATGTTCCGCGTTGGCACGTGTGGCGCCGTCACACCCGACGATGCCCGTGATATTGTCGACGCCATCCGTTCAGTTCTTACGCACCTTTAGCCCTATGAAGATCGTCCTCGCAACATCAAACCAGCACAAGGTTGAAGAACTTCGATCGTTGTTTGCAACACACGGACTTGAGGTGGACCTCGTCTGCAGTTCCGACGTGATCGGTCCTCTCGACATCGAAGAGACCGGCCACACCTTTGAAGAGAATGCCTACATCAAGGCCGCTGCCGTGTACGAACGTTGCGGCCTTCCGACACTCGCCGACGACAGCGGTCTTGAAGTCGACATCCTCGATGGCGCTCCCGGCGTACGTTCAGCTCGCTTCGCCGGTCCTTCAGCCACTGATGCCGACAACCGAGCTCATCTCGTCTCGATCTTCAACACGCGTAAGGTCCCGAGCTCACCGGCATCGTTCCGCTGCGTACTCTGCTATATCGATCCCCTTCGTACACTCTTCGGAGTTGGCTCTTCTCAGGGGGCGATCCAGACCCACGAACGAGGCACAAATGGTTTCGGTTACGACCCGCTCTTTATCCCGGATGGAGAAACACGCACGTATGCCGAGATGTCGCCGACGGAGAAACAGTCACGGAGTCATCGTGGTCGTGCCGTGGAAGATCTTGCACGCCACCTCGCCCCCTTGATCATGAATTTGGGGCATGCTGTTGAACCCGATCCGTTGCCGGCACTTGATGCACTGATCATGGCTAGCGTGGCGGCTGTGCTTGATCAACAAGAACATCTTCGAACCGCCATCCGACTGTTTGTTCGCACTGTGGATGACGCACGCATGATGTACGAAGCGCTGCTGCAATCGTATCTCTTTGCAGGATTCCCTGTGGCGTTGGATGCCTTGACCACCTTGGATGAGGAGCTTCGAACGATCCTGACTGACCGATCGACGGCAGCAGCGGACGGCTATGATCTCAACCTCTTCCGTCAACGTGGTGCGGTACTGTGCGGTCAGATCTACGAAGGTGTCTACGATAAAATGATGGAACGTCTCACGACGATCACACCAGACCTAAGTGATTGGATGATCGTTGAGGGCTATGGCAAGACGCTGAGCCGTGACGGACTCTCGGTGCCCATGCGAGAGCTCTGCAACGTAGCTGTGTTAGCCGTTTTAGGTAGACAAAACCAACTAACATCCCATGTGCGTGGTGCCCTTCGCGTGGGAGCAACCAAGGAACAGTTGTGGTCTTGCGCCAACGCCGTCACAGAATGGGCCGGACCCGTGGCCGGTGAACAGTTGCGTACAACGATCGAGCGTTACGCGTTGTAACCGATCACGGTTGGTCTTTGAACAAGAACAGGTCCGATGAGATCTGCGATGCTCCTGCCCATACACCAAGCCCACCAACGACGTTGCCCAAGCGGTAGTCGTAATTCGATCTGCGCCCAAAGCCAACCATGGAATGCCATTCTTGAAAGGCCTCGTCACCCGTATAGATGCGTAGTCGGTGACGACCGAACCACTTGAAGGCAAACCAGACTACCGGTGAATTCGACACGATCGTAAAGCCAAATCGTGTTCGTTCATTCGCGATCAATGTCCCGTCGTCGAACTCATCTTCCGGATCACGTAAGCGTCTGTTCGTGTCGGAGGTCGCCGGATCGAGATAGATCCCATAGCCGGACGTATCCAAACACTCCATGGCAACAATGTACCGTTCAGTACCTGCTTGACCTTGCCAGGAAATGTTAAGACTGTCATAGATCTGCGTCTCATTGGCACGACCCGGATAGTAGAGCGAGTCAGCAGGTGGTCTGATCCAATCAAACTGGCCACGCGTTTGTGCAGTAGCCGTGAGCGTCCTTCCACGAGCCACAACTTGGAGATCGTAGACACTATTGTGTTTTGCCCGATAGGAGGTATCAACAGCGCGATAGTGCCCGCCGAGAGAATCGTCGACGAACTCCATCGGGATCGGTACACCATTCTCGGTCACATTCACGATGGCATCCTTGATCATGGCCTTGGCAAACGTGAAGGTGTCCTTGATCGGTAGCGTCCGAAACACACGAACGTTGTTAAGGGGCTGTTCGGCGATCACGAAGCCCTGGACCACGATCTCTTCAACGTAGTCATCCGGGACCGGATCGGCACAACCAAATACGAAGAGTCCGAAAACAGCGAGTAGCGAGTAGCGAGTCAAAAGTGTATGCATTAGAATTTTAACTCCACCGAAAGTGTGGGCAGGATCGGCAGAAGGAGCACGTCGGTAACTGTTGGTACCTGACCGGTCGTGTCATAGAATCGGAACCAGATGTCACGTCGGGAATAGACGTTGAAGATGTCGAGAAACACGCGGAATGGCAGGTCGAACAACGTCGTGTTGTAGTTGATGTTCAAGTTCAGCTGATGCGAGTTTGGCAGTCGAAGACCCCATCGCTGTGACGGGTTGACCATAATGATGCCACCTTCCCATCCAGGCATACTGCCGCCGAGTGTCGACGTAGCACCTGTGTAGGACTGACCGGATTGGAACATGAAGGTCGCACCAATGTCCCAGCGTTCATTGAGACGGTACAGTACATTGATCTTGAGGTCGTGACGACGGTCATACTTCGGTCGGAACTGGGCACCACGGTTCACGCTGTCGAATTGGGCAAAGACCCAGCCCAGTCCATAGCCGATCCAGCCGGTGAGCTGTCCCATCTTTTTTTGCAGGAAGAACTCGACGCCGTAGGACTCACCATTACCGATGAAAAAGACGTCGGATACCGATTCGGCTCGTGTTTGATTATTGCGCAGCTCATTGATGTTGTACAGCTGCTTGTAATACACATCCACATTGAAGTTGTATCCCGCAAAAGGTTCCGTCTCGATCGCAGCGATGTAGTGATGTGCACGTCCGGCAGGAACACTGCGGTCCGTGGGAAGCCACGTATCAAAGAAGGAGAAGTCCGGTGCCGATGCCAACCGCAGATACTGGTGGAAGATACCCCATGACGCCTTCAAAGCGATCCAGTCGTTTACTTGGTATCGTGCCGCTAGTCGGGGATCCCAATTGAAGGTCTCACTGAACGACCAGTAGTTGGCACGTATGCCGGCCTGTACTGAGAGATCATCCGTCAGCAGGATGTTCGTTGATGCGAACGCACTGTGAATGTTGTCCCAGATATCGAGTCGGAACGCCGCCTCGCCGCCGGTAGCATCATCTTCGGAGCCGGTCTTCTGGTCATACGTGAAGTTGTAGAGTGTGTATTCGTAGCCCGTCCTAAACGTGATGCGATCATTGAGATACCACTCTAGACCGGTCTTGACGGAATAATCAGTGATCGAGTTGTCGATCTGAAACCGGAAACCGGCGTTGTTCCCTTTGAAGCCATTCAAGTACGTCGACGCTGAAGCTGTCGTTGTCAAGAAGAGATCGCTAGAGAAGATGTGATTCCACCGTGCCGCAGTAGCGCGGTTTCCGATCCCCACTTCGAACAGCAGCCCCGGCTGCTCGAGGGAGAGCTTATCGCTAGTAAGGAAACCACTCAACGAGATCTTGTCATTATCACCAAGATCTTGGGTGATCTTGGCATTCACATCATAAAAATTGAACGACGGAAAGGGAGATTCAGGATCTTCAGGAAGCAATCCAAGGAGCAGGTCCAAGTATGTGCGCCGGCCACCAAGGAACCACGAGCCATTACCGATCGGACCTTGTACAGACAAGCGTGATGAGATCAAGCCGATGCCGACGAGACCTTCGACATGGTCGCGATTGCCGTCTTTTTGCGTGACATTCAATACTGCGGACAAACGGCCTCCATATTCGGCAGGAAAGCCCCCTTTCAACAACTCAACATCTTTGACGGCGTCGGTATTGAACGCCGAAATGAAGCCGAACAAGTGGGTGGGATTGTAGACCGTCATCCCATCGAGAAGAACGAGGTTTTGATCCGGGGATCCGCCGCGGATGTAGAGACCACTGGAGACCTGCGAGGAGGTCAACACACCAGGCAACATCTGCAGGGCCCGGAAGATGTCGGCTTCCCCACCGATCCGCATCTGGGCGATCTGTTCCATCGGGATGTTCACCCTAGACACGTTGATCTGTCGGCGTTCGTTCTCACGATCGGCCTGCACGGTGACCTCTTCCTTCATGACCGATGACTGCCGCAGATTGATGCGCGTTTGGAGTCCACCGGTGGCCGGAACAACAACGTTGACCTCTTGACGATCGTATCCGATCACGGTCACGACCAGGGTTCGTTCACCGGGTGGCACGTTCGAGATCGAGAAGAAGCCGGACTTGTTGGTATAGCCGCCAAGTTTTGTACCCTTGACGACGACGGTGGCACCGACGATGGTCTCCTTGGTGACGGAATCTTGCACAAAGCCACTAACGGAACCATCCTTCGGTTCGACAGCAGCCAGACGAGCGAATGAAAGCACAACGACCACTAACAACGTTAGCGATCGGAACGGACGGAAATGCACAACTGGCCTATCGAACATGCAGGTTCTGGAAAATGAGGGGCGTTGGACGTTTTTGTGGGCCTAAAGTTGCAAGGGAACACGATGCAGGCGTAAAAGGTTCTCCACATCATCCAAAACACCAAGTTCCGTAATTTTGCGGCACTTCAATCAGGATCACCATGGCTATCTACATTACCTCAGACTGCATCAACTGCGGCGCGTGCGAACCGGAATGTCCCAACACTGCTATCTATGAAGCCGGTGCCCAATGGGAATTGGCCGGCACGACATTTCATGACAGCACCTCGCCCGGCGGTTTCAAGGGTGAGTTCTTCTCGCCGGAATTTTATTTCATCGTGCCCGACAAATGCACGGAGTGCAAAGGATTTCACGATGAACCGCAATGTGCGGCAGTCTGCCCTGTTGACTGCTGCCTACCGGATCCGAATAATGTCGAGTCGGAAGAGCAGTTGCTGAAGAAGAAAGACTATCTCGACAGCATCGATACGATCCGCCTGCGGAACTGACGTTGATGGAGTTGCATCTCGAACGGGGACGCATTCGCGCCATCCTTCCCAACACGCTCGGTGTGGTGATCCGCACGGAAACGCGCACCTATGAGTTCCCTGGCTGTGTAGTGCTTCCCGGCTTTGTTGACAATCATGCACACATCCTTGGCTTGGGGACGCGTCTGACGACGCCTTCCCTGCATGAAGCCTCTTCGATCGCAGAGTGTCTCGAGATCCTCGGCGCTGCGACCATTCCGGAACATGGGTGGATCCATGCCATGGGCTGGAATCAGGAGCGCTGGAGCGACGGACGCATGCCAACAGCAGCCGACCTTGATGTTGCGTTCCCGGACGTTGCCGTTGTTGCGTCGCGCGTTGACGGGCATTCGATGTGGGTGAATTCCGAAGCGCTTCGGCGTGCCGGGATCTCCGGTTCGAACGGCTTTCTTGCTGAAGATGAACGCGACCCGATCTGGAAAGCACTGCCCGCCCCCTCACCGGATGAGATCAGATCGCGGATCCAGGCAGCGGCATCAGCCTGTGTCGCACGCGGTGTCACAGAGGTGCACGACATGGATGTAGCACCCGACGTGGTACCGGTGATGCGCGAAATGGCTGAAACCGGTGCGTTGCCGATCCGCGTACAATCCTTCGTGAGTGCACAGCACGGCGAATGGCAAGATGCCGGCCTTCTTCCGGCCGGTGGCGAGATCCAACGCACAGCCGGCATCAAGTTGTATGCCGATGGAGCGTTGGGCTCTCGTACTGCGGCAATGTTGAGTCCATACGCTGACGACCCTGCAAACTCCGGCATCGCCTTATTGACTGTAGATCAGATCACCACAGCTATACGTGCTGCGATCGATGCCGGGTGGTGGTGTGTTGCCATCCATGCGATCGGTGACGCCGCCGTACGTATGGTCTTGAATGCCTATGCCATCGTGCGTTCGTGGGACGATGGCAAGGACATCCTTCTTCGGATCGAACATGCCCAACATGTGCATCCCGATGATGTGCAGCGATTCGCCGACCTCAACGTCATGGCATGTGTTCAACCCACCCATTGGGTATCAGATGACGCCATGGCCAAACTTCGCCTCGGTCCGGAACGTCAAGCATGGGCCTATCGTTGGCGATCTCTGCTCGACGTCGGTGCCGTCGTTGGTGCCGGTAGCGACTTCCCTATCGAAGACGTTGATCCGTTGGCCGGTATCTCAGCATTTGTGCGCCGACCTTCATCCGAAGCACTGACCATCGATCAAGCCATCACAGCGTTTACGTCCGATGCCCACCGCACCGCCGACATGGATTATCGAAGGGGGCGTGTTGAGGTTGGATACGATGCCGACATGGTCATCCTTGATCGTGATCCACGAACCACACCGGCAGAAGAGCTCGCCAAGATCCGCATCATGGCGACCTTTATGGCGGGACAGCTGCGGTATTCCTCATGAGACCAGACCTACAGCGGGCCTTCATCGAACGTGTGAGCGCCGAATCGTATGAACGCTTCAAAAGCGAGCTCAATGACTACCTTGGACTGAAGATCGAATATCGCGTCTGCGAAATGCCCATCTTCGTTTCTCATGAGTTCAGAGAAGAGATGGAGCAGGCGGCGATCGAGATCATCAAGCAATGCATCTCACCGTCGGTTTACGATCACTCCGAAGCCGCAATGCAAGAACGGTACCGCGTGCGTAAGGAGAACGACCGTCCACTTTTCAGCGTGGTCGACTTCGCCGTCTGTCCCGACGGTGAAGGGGGCTTCACACCTCGCGTCATCGAGCTCCAGGGCTTTCCCTCGCTTTTCGGCTACCAATACCTATACGCGGCTCGAATGAAGGATGCCTACGGCATTGATGAGTCGACGCCTTTTATGGGCGGCATCGCAGATGAAGCCACATATCTCGAATTTCTGCGGCAAGCCATCGTTGCCGACGCCGAACCATCGGCATGTGCCCTGGTCGAGGTCGATCCCTTGAAGCAAAAAACACGCCCCGACTTTGTTGCCCTCGAGAAGTTGATCGGGTTGCACACCGTCAACATTCGCGACGTCCGCAAGGATGGTCGGAGACTTGTTGTGGATGAGAATGGTTCTGCTCGCCCCCTACAACGGATCTTCAATCGAGCCATCGTTGACGAACTGGATGACCTTGGTGTGTCACTCAACTTTGCATGGAGTGACGATCTTGATGTGGAATGGGCAGGACATCCGAACTGGTACTTCCGGATCAGTAAACACTGTCTCCCCTACCTTGATCATCCGACCGTTCCCAAGACCCACTTTCTCAACACGCTGGCACAACTGCCGGAAGATCTCTCGACCTACGTCCTGAAGCCGCTGTATGCCTTTGCCGGAAAAGGTGTGGTGATCGGACCGACGCTTGATGATATCAATGCGATCCCACTCGACCAACGTGATCAGTGGGTGCTCCAAGAGCGAGTGACCTATGCTGAATGTGTCGCAACACCTCATGGCGACAACAAGGTCGAGATCCGCTTGATGATGATCTGGCTCCCGGAGATGGAAGATCCCGTGCCGGTAATGTCGCTAGCCCGCACCGGACGAGGCGCGATGATGGGTGCACGCTACAACACCGACCCATGGACGGGGTCGTCGGGCTGTTTGTTCATCTAGTGTAACCTTCAGCATCCGACGGCGTACCACGACCTGTTCAATTTTCTACAGGTCCGTCATGAAACGTCTCTTCCGTGATCGTTCCAACCGCATGGTTGGCGGTGTTGCCTCAGGTCTTGCTGCCTATCTCGACATCGACCCGGTGTTGGTACGCGTCGGCTTTGTGCTTGGTGCTTTTGCTAACGGCATCGGTATCCTCGGCTACATCATCCTGTGGGTCTTAGTGCCACAGCGTCCGTATGCCTATGACCTCTATCCGGAATCTTCTGTTGTCGACACGACACCGCCTGCCCCTTCACACCGAACCGGCAACACAGGATTGATCTTTGGGATCGCCCTTGTAGCCATTGGCTTGATCACACTAGCCGACAATTTCTTTGACGTTGTTGATCTCGAACAGCTCTGGCCAATGATCCTTGTCGCAATGGGTATCGGTCTGATCGCTCGATCGATGAAGACAAACCGCGTTCAACACACCGCCCCTTTTACTGCGCCAGAAGAACCTCGATCTTATTCGTCGCCTCTTCAATGAACTGCTCTTCCGGTAGGTAGCCCACTTCCTTGAATTGAATTCGGCCATCCTTGCCAAGGTAGAACTTGGTTGGAATACCGGTAACGCCGTACTTACCGACAACGCTGTCGTCTTTATCGAGATAGACCGGGAAGGTCAACTTGGGATTCTTCTCAAGGAAACCTTTCACCAGACCTACCCGGTCTTCCGTGCGTTCCCAGACGTTGACGATCGCAAACTGTACGTTCGGATGTTCGCGGTACTTTTCGTACAATCGCTGCAACGACGGGAAACTCTTCACGCATGGTCCGCACCATGTGGCCCAATAGTCAACGACCACGACCTTCCCCTTCATATCGGAAAGTTTTAGGGGGCGACCATCCAACGTCGTAAAGGTGCCATCGATCGGAAGTTGATTCAACATCTCCTTGCTCAGTCGTTCTACCAGCACTGAGCGTCCTTCGTCCATCAACTTTGCAAGTTGCGACTCCACCTTGGCAGAGTCAACACCAGCTGCGCGCCGAAGCGTGCGATATGTATCCATGACACCCTGCGTTGCAGCTCCGGCTTTGATGGCCTTTGTGGCTACCTCGATAGCATCGTCGGACTTCCCTGTCGACGATAACGTTGCAACATACATGTCATAGGTGCCCTTGTCGGTCTGGCGTCCGCCAAGTTCAACGGAACGCGTGAAGGATGCGAGAGCTTCAGCTGATTGTCCTTGAGCACGTTGGATGGCTCCTTTGACGAACCACAACAAACTGGACGAAATGCGTTGTTCTTCCTTCCACTCGATCGGTCCGACGTACGAAGGTCTACGTGAAGCGTCGGCAGCCGCAGCGAGGCCTTGTTCGATCAGTGCATAGGCCTTCGGACGCAGGGAATCACGCGCACCAAGGTAGTTGACGGCTTGGTAGTAGGTGATGGCCGAGAGTGCTGGTGTCTCCTGCAGAAAACGCACTAAGGGATCGAGGTTGCCCTGACGTGTTGTTGCGTTGACAACGGCGTCGATCAGATTCTGCTTTGCGAAGGTGTTCGGATAGGCCTGCAAGTGTTTGATGACCTTATCGACGAAGATGTCAATATTGGCTGCTTGTGAAAGCTCTTCAAGTTTGGCTTGTTCTTCGGCCTTACTGCGCGGGAAACGCAGTGCGGCGTCTTGCACAATGCGGGCGGCTTCTTCCTGCCGACCCAACACCTGATAGGCCTGCGACAAGGCAATGGCTTCCATTGGTGATGATGCCTGCATGGTCTTGCCGGTGATCTCGCGAAGTTTTGCTTGCGCTTCTTCCTGGCTGATCTCCTGACTGTTGAGTTGCAACAAGACGAGGTTGACGGTTGCCGTCAGATTCCTCGGATGTGCCTTTACCTCTGATTCAAGCAACGTGCGTGATTCATCAAGGTCTTGTTTACGTCGGCACTCGGCGGGCAACATTCCCAGATAGGTCATGGAAGCTTTCATGTTCGCCCCTTCCAACACACGACCGTTGGCATCGTGGACGTTGAAGGACCAGAGGTCGTCACCGTTCATGTCATATCGCACGCCGTCACCGACCTTGATCATCCCAAAGACGGCATCAGCCGGCAGCGTAAAAGACCCTGCATGTTTTCCGCTTCGTTCAACAAGTTCGACGTCGTGCGCCACAGGTCCGTCACCATCTACGGTGAAGGTGAACACTACGGCATGGATCTTTTCCACGCGCTCGATCCACGGTTCATCACCTTGCGACGGGCGGTATTCGATCTTGATCGACTCACCGACCTTGGGAGACATGGGAAGGATCGTGACAGTGCCCGCCAGCATGGAGGTCGCGGTCAGACTTAGGACGACAAGGAAGGAAATGGCCAACTGTTTCATGATGGATCTATCGTAGGATTGTGTTCCAAGGAGGCTAATGCTACCCTTAACGATTCGGCCTCCACCTCTGCCTGACGGCGGGTAAAGGATCGTTCAAGGTTGCGCATCATGCGCATGATGATATAAATGTTCGATGTTGGTTTTAGGAGGTCGTGGCTGGGCTCAAGATCCGGAAGACTGAGGAACCGACCATGGTGAAATGGGTCGATGAACACGTCGAGTGCCGGACAATACAAGATAAAATGGGCTGGCAGGCCGATACCTTTGAGATCAAGCCCAACGCGTTCAGCAAGTAACAATTCAATGACCGACAGTGCGATCGGGCTGCCGATCTTACGCTCGACCACGTTGAAGACATTGTTGTTGCGTGGATCATAAAAATCCTTGAAGGCCCCTTGCAGGCCCTCTTCTTCATACAGCACCGAATGCACAGACAGAAGGTGCGTGAGGTCGACCGCTGGCGACATGGCAATGAACTCTTCGTGTACGCGCAATGCCAATTCGTCAAGATAATCGCTAACACGCCGGCTGTCTGACGACGGATCGCTGAATCGATCCAAGAGGCTGATCGCCACTTCAAGGTCGACATCTTTTCCCGATGCCTGATGGCCGCGGATCAACGCCACGAGTTGATCCAATGGCTGCGTCTTGAGGACGGTGATGATCGTTTCCAGTCGCCCCTTAACCCGAGGATCCTCTGTGCTGCGAAGCAACTCACTGCACGGTACGAGTACATCTGGTCCGAGAGACTTGATCCGCTCTTCCACCGCCGCATACACCTCTTCATCCGGATCGTCGATCAGGCGAAGCAACACATCGATCGTCTGTTCACCGGACAAGACGATATCCTCCATCCACGGTGAGCAACTGCCCCGTAATGTACGGTGTACACGTGGCAAAGAACATCACAGCATCGAACACATCATCGGGTGTGCCGTATCGTCCCATCGGAATACGTTCTACCGACGCGACGGCGGAATCGGCTGTCGATGGTTCATCCGGCATGACGATGGCGCCCGGGGCAACGGTATTGACCGAGATCGACGGCGCAAGGGAGCGAGCCAGGGTCTGCACCAACGTGACCAACGCCGATTTGCTGACGTTGTAGTCGATCCTGTCCTTCCATACCTCTACGGCACCAATCGAGCTGATGGCGATGATGCGACCAACCTGCCCCTTACCGAGTGTGGCATGATACGATCTGGCAAGCGTCAGTAGTGGCGTAGTATTCACATCTAGCGTTGCACGAAACGCCGACGTATCCAACTCGCTGATGCTCCGTCGGTCCGGAAAGATGCCGGCATTGCTGACGATCACATCGGGTGTTCCCAAGGTCTCCGTGAGACGATGCACCGCGTGTGACAACTCATCGTCATTGGCAACATCGCAACGCTTCATGTCGGCCCGCACGCCAAAGGCCTGAAGATCACTCAGCGTTTGGATCGCCGCCTCTGATGAGGTATGATACGTGAAGCCGACGTCCCATCCACGACGTGCGAAGTTGAGCGCCAGATGTCTGCCGATGCGTCGTGCTCCTCCGGTGATGAAGACGATGGGCACCTACACCTCCATGGGGAGCAACTGTTGAACCGCATCGACCTCTTCGCCGGCATGTCGAACCTTCAAGCGTGTGCCGGCATTCGCATGTTCACCGCGAACGTAGCCGAGACCACACCACTCGTCGCCTGCTATCGTCGGTACCACGCTGGTCATCTTTCCGATCACGGCACCGTCGACGACGATCTCATCTCCTTCGCCGATCTCATGTGAGGATCGAATACCCATGATCCGCTGCTTGACCTTGTTGTAGCTGTCCAATCGAGCGACGACCTCTTGACCGATGTAGCATCCTTTGCTGAAGGATGTCAGATGAAGCAGACCGGCCTCAAGAGGGTTGTAGGCATCCGACCATTCATGGCCGATCTTGCCCATGCCGCCGATCACGCGTAAGAACTCTGCTTCTGGTCCGTTGAGGTGCGGGATGTTCTCTTCCGACGCGGTCAGTAGTGAACGGATCTCATCAAGGCTGCCGATCGGACCGAACAACAAATACGACAGTTCTACCACGGACGGCATCCGCACGATAGAGAACCCCGATGTACCCACGGAACTCCAGTGGTGGAGTGGAAGCGTTGAAACATCAACTTCCGAGAGTTCCCTGACCACATCAGCAGCCCGTGGACCACAGATCTCGATCATGTCCATTGTGGACGAGTTATCCTTGAGACGAACATCATCCATGATGATGTACTTCTTCAACCAGGTCACGATCTGCTGACCTGTCCCGACAGATCCAAGGATCAAGGTCGCGTCTTCGCCATGCAGCAACGTCAACACATCAATGATGCGCGCTTTTTCTGTCAGCAACACGGTACCTTTGCCTTGTCCGGGCTTCATGCCGGTGAGATCGTTCGTCGAAAGTCGGTGCAAGAGGTCAACTCGATCCGACCCCGTGGCTGTAACAACGGCCTGGCCCGTCCGGTCCACCCAGGCACAGGATGTCCTAGCGGAACGGATCACATCCGGACGACGTTCCAAAACTCGTGGTGATTCAGTCATTGAATAAGGATATGACAGGTTTTACAGTGCGACGAAACTACGGACATTCAGCGGTGTGCTTGATGATCCTCCTGCTGACGATCAACATCCGAGCGCAGTTTAGTCCGCATCGGGTCACGTTCGTCGACAAAGGACCAGAGACCTTTGTCCCCGGCTCCCCGATCTATGAATCCACACTCTCCACCTTTCATCCCAAGGCCCTTCAACGTCGGGCTCTCGTCGGGCGTTCCCCACTCTTGGACTCGCTTGACCAGCCCCTGCATGCTGACTATCTCTCTGAACTCCAGGCCCTCGGCATCACTCCGATCTGTGAGATCCGCTGGCGCAATTGTATCGTAGCCGATATCGATTCACTCACGGCCTCGCAACTTCGCACCTTACCCTTCATTGCATCGGTCACGTCCACCAGCCTTGTGGCCTACCCTCTCACCATCAACGATTGCTCCGCCCCCTCCTATGGAGCGTCGGCAGACATGCATATGCTCATGAACAGCATGCCACTCCATAATGTGGGCGTCTATGGTAAGGGGGCGATCATTGCGCTTATCGACAATGGATTCCGATGGCAAAAGGCAACAGCGTTGCAGCATGTCGACGTCGTCGGCACGTACGACGCGATCTACAACGACTCGATCGTGAGTAATGAACCGGGAGATCCCGGCAATCAAGATGGGCACGGAACACTTGTATTGAGTGTGGTGGGTGGATGGCAGCAAGATCAACTCATCGGCGTTGCGCCCCATGCTTCATTCCTTCTCGCAAAGAGTGAAGACATGCGGTATGAGCGACGCATCGAAGAGGATCTTTACTGTGCTGCTGTGGAGTGGGCCGAACGCAACGGCGCCGATGTGATCTCTTCGTCGCTTGGATATTACGCTTTTGACCGGATGGAAGAGCCGATGGACTACGCGTGGCTTGACGGAAAGACCACCTTCTGCTCCAAGGCCGTCAACGATGCCGTGGCACGCGGCGTGATCTGCATCACCGCCGCCGGCAACTCCGGTCCGTCGGACAGCACCATCATTGTGCCGGCCGACGCCGATAGTGTGATCACCGTGGGCGCTTCACTGCGGTCGCGACAGTCTTGGCCACAATCGTCCATGGGCCCCACGGCTGACGGACGCACGAAGCCCGATCTGGGCGTCCTCGGTGCCGGTGTCCGCGCCCAAGGACCCGAAGATGCCATCATTTCTGCCTCTGGGACAAGCATGGCCACACCACAAGTGGCCGGGATCGGCGCACTGTTGCGCCAACTGTACCCCGACGTGCCGACGTGGCGCATCCGCTCAGCGTTGTATGGATCCTGCAGTCGTAGTGAACCGGAAGACACAACGCTCGGCAGAGGTGTTCCGGATGTAGCGCAAACGGCCCGCGATCTGGGCGACACGGAAGGACCCGGCATCGGGCCACCGTCGATCCTCGAAGTCGCATCCGTCAAGCGCGTCATGGCCGGCATCTTCACCAACGGTACTGCGGCCGTAAGTCTTACCCTGAAGGGTGTCGAGGCATCGCCACTCGTCATGCGCAAGCTCGTCGACGATTGGCACACCGTCGACGTCCCTTGGGAACTCTTCAACAACGATACCTTGGACGCACGGATCTCGGCCATGGTCAATGGCCGTCAGCGATCGTATCCCTCCGACACCACGTGGTTCCCACTCGTGAAGTCACACTCCTCCATCGCCTGCGGAGCACGCCTCCCCGGCACCATCACCACCGTCCACGAACCACCAACCACCAACCACCCAACCACCAACCACCCAACCACCAACAACACCATCTTTGTGGTCCAAACGTCTACGGGCGCCGTCCTGTACGAGGGAGATCCTGACGGCATCCCCACATCAACGCTCTCGGCGGGACACTATCTGATCATTTCTCGCACAAGTGCCGGACCCCAGGTTCGACCGCTCGTGGTGTTGTAGGGGGCAGGCATGTCGCACATACTCGTGACCGGAGCAACCGGCGGCCTTGGCGTTGCCGTGGTTGTTGAACTACAACGGCGCGGCTGGAACGTCTATGGTGCGTCCCGTGCCGATGGTGACCTGACGGTGCCCGAACACGCACACGAGCTTATCCACAAGGTGGGGAAAACCCTGTCGGGCGTTGTTCATTTGTCAGGCGGAATTGCGGCAGGCAAGTCGTTGGAAGAACAGGCAGTAGACGAGATCGATCTCATGTATTCTCTCAATCTTTTCACCACGGTGAATATCCTGCGTGCAGCACTGCCAACGCTTAAGGCCAACTCCGGCTCGATCGTGACCATCGGGGCACAGGCCGTGCTTCATCCGGTGCCCAACCGCGCAGCGTATGCGTCAGCGAAGGCGGCGGTCGTAGCGCTTACCCAGGCCATCGCCGAGGAGGGACGCCCATTTGGCGTGCGTGCGAATGTGATCCTGCCAAGTATCATCAAGACTGAGGCCAACCTGGCCTGGGCTTCGGAGGACGAGGCCACAGGGTGGCCAACGCCGAAATCCATCGCCAACACGATCGCTGACCTTGTGGACCCCGCCTGCGGTATCAGCGGCGCCATCATCCCCATGTTTGGAACCATTCCCTACTGATCGTGAACAACCTACGATTCCTACTGGGCTACTATCGCCCCTATGCCGGTAGAATGATCACGGCGCTGATCTTCATGTTGCCGGGAACGAGCATCAGCTTGGTGTTTCCTGCGCTCACTGGTGATCTTGTCGATTCGATCGTCAAGACCGCATCCACCGATGTGCTGATGAGGACGGGAATGCTCTTCCTCGGTCTCCTCACGGTACAGGCCGTGATCGGATATCTGGTAAGCGTAACAACATCGAGAACAACGGAGCAAGTGATCGCCAGACTCCGCGAGGACCTTTTCACGCATATCATCCGTCTTCCCCTTTCCGTGTTGTCACAACGCAGGGTTGGTGAACTCTCATCGCGTCTCTCCAGTGACCTCACGCAGATCCAGGAGACATTCTCCTTCTCGATCCTGCACATGCTTCGACAGCTGATCTTTCTCGTCGGTTCGATCGTCATCATCGTAAGTACCAGTCTGCCCCTTACCATCCCTATTCTGGCCGGAACACCGGTGATCGTGGCGATCGCCGTGGTCATCGGTAGAAGGATCCGAAAATTGAGTACGCAGACGCAAGATGCGCTGGCACAGACAGCAACGATCGTTGAGGAGTCCTTGCAGTCGATCGCAGCCGTCAAGTCCTACGTGCAAGAGAGTACCGAGACCATTCGGTATCGCGATGCCTTGGCCGAAAACGTCCGACTCGCGATCAAGGGTGCACGTTTGCGCGCGGTCTTCGTCACCTTCATCATCTTCACCATCTTTGGCGGTATCGCCGCGGTGATCTTATACGGGGCAAACATGGTGGCCACGGGCGCCGTCACCATGGGCGAGCTGTTGAGCTTCCTCATGTACGCCATGTTCGTGGGTGGTGCACTCGGCAGTTTTGCCGAGCTTGTAAGCCAGATCCAACGATCTCTCGGGGCGACGGTCCGCTTGCGCGAACTTCTAGATGAACCGATCGAACGGGTTGAAGACTCCAAGGTGATCGACGCGGCGCACCAACGGCTTACGTCGGTGACTCTTGACCACGTGACGTTTGCCTATCCGGAGCGTCCAGACGTTGCCGTGATCGACCAAGTCTCCATTGGCATTGCCTCTGGTGAGCGCATTGCATTTGTAGGCGAAAGCGGAGCCGGCAAGAGCACAACAGCGGCGTTGATCCAGCGACTTTACGAACCAACGTCGGGTACGATCTGCTACAACAACATCCCGTCCTCGGAGTTAGGATTGATCGAGGTACGCCGATCCGTGGGGATCGTCCCACAGGATATCGTGTTGTTCGGTGGCACGATCGAGCAGAACATTCGGTACGGCCGACCGGACGCCAGCGAGCAGGATGTGATCGAGGCCGCGAAGAATGCGAATGCGTGGGAGTTCATTGAACGGTTTCCCGACGGGCTTCAGACCACCGTCGGCGAACGCGGCATCAAGCTCAGTGGCGGACAACGCCAACGGATCGCCATCGCACGAGCGCTCTTGAAAAACCCGCCCATCTTGATCCTTGATGAGGCCACAAGCTCCTTAGATGCCGAGAGCGAGCACCTTATTCAAGAAGCGCTGGAACGCCTCATGCAGGGACGTACGACCATCATTATCGCCCACCGTCTGTCGACGGTCCGCCGTTGCGATCGGATCATGGTCTTCGAAAAAGGTAAGATCCTAGAGTCGGGTACCCACGCCTCGTTGATGGCCATCGATGGTGGAAAATATCGACGTTGGTGCGACTTGCAGTTCTCCTGAAAGCCCGTATATTTGTCGTCTCATCCGAGTCGGAACGGGCCCATAGCTCAGCTGGGAGAGCGCTTGAATGGCATTCAAGAGGTCAGCGGTTCGATCCCGCTTGGGTCCACACAACAGAAGCAGAAATTCAGGGGATCGTAGCTCAGTTTGGTTAGAGCGCCGCCCTGTCAAGGCGGAGGTCGCGGGTTCGAGCCCCGTCGGTCCCGCCCCTGAATCAAAAAAAAAAGCCCGATCAAATGATCGGGCTTTTACGTTTTCAGGCCGTGGTCTCAATACCGCCACAGTGTGTAGGCAAGGCCTACATTGACCGACACGTTGAAGTCCTTGTAGCGATCAAAAGATGTCGCCCGTACTTCACCACCGAGACGCAGGTTCTCGGTCACATACGGCATGTAGGCAGCAGAGAGAAACACAGATGTTGAGACACTCGTCACACCGGTGTTCCCTTCGGCATCCGTGACAACTGACGAAAGGACCGCACTACCGAAGCCAACGGTAAGGTAGAGTGGATCGACGGGTCGCATAGATAACACGAGATACAACGGATAGGCGATAAGACTGGACTTATCGACGAGCGAAGAATCCGGCGGTGTGATCGCATAGAGTTCGGTGATGCCAACCTCGACGCCAACGTCGAGTAGGTGTTCCGGACTCCACATGAATCGGGCATATCCGTTGAATCCGTTCTGAGACAATTCTCCGGGTGGCGCGTAATCAAAGGTCGAGAGATTGCGGACATATCCGCCCCCTACATGACCTTCAAACGAGTAAGCAGTCGAGTCGTCCGCAGCGATCAGTGCTCCATGACCGACCGCTAGGACCAATAAGGCGATGAGATAGTTCATAGCGGTTCTCATGGTTGCATCAAAATGTGATACTTGACGGTCATTGGATAGTTCGTCAAGAATCCGTTGAAGCGCTGCTCTCGTGGAACTGACAGGTATTCAACGATATAGGTCGGTGAATCGATCGTCCATGTGATGGCACGACGTCCCGGTGCACTGTTCTTGAAGTTCGCAACAGATGATGTTTGCGTACCATCTGACCAACGTGGTGACCACATGTTGGCGTTGAGATCGATCGCATCTTGATATGAGGTCTCGACAAGCTTCGGCACAT
The DNA here is from genome assembly GCA_964467455.1 of uncultured Hyphomicrobiales bacterium. Lineage (GTDB taxonomy): Bacteria > Bacteroidota > Ignavibacteria > Kapaibacteriales > Kapaibacteriaceae > OLB6. The sequence goes on from CAYXQJ010000002.1 coordinate 65,936, forward strand.
CTTGATAGCCAGGAATAGCCTTGAACTCTTCAAGTAGAGATTCGTTTGGGACGCCGATGTACATATCGATCTGTTTGCCGGCAGCCGCAGCACGTTCCATGGCCCGCTTCTGGATGGGGATCATGTCGGCAATGATGCCGTCGTCTGTTGTCTTGGTATCGAGATAGACAAACTTCACATTCGTCTTGTCGACCACAGCATTGAGGAAGTCTTCCAATGTGGGCATCTTCTCCCCGTGGATCAGCGTGACCTCACTCCGGAGCACGTCCCACGTGTAGTCTTCCGTCGCACCGATCAGGGTGTTCTTGCGAATAAGACGCGGGTTGATGCTGTTATCGTGATACAGATACAACACACCGTCTTTGGACTTGCGTACGTCGACCTCGAGTGCATTCACGCCGAGTTCTTCGGCGACCAAGGCGAACTCGATCGTGTTCTCACTATGGGGGATCCCATCGGACATACGACCGCCGCACCGGTGACCTATGATGAGGAACTCGTTCAGGTCTCGCTTTGCGTTGTCGCTGAAGTCGCGAGCATATCTGATGGCGAATTGCTTCGATGGCAGGTCTGATCCAGCCCCAAGGAACAATCGCATCAGACGTTGCTCCGGCGCAGGAAGCGTTCCTCCTGACGTCACCCACGCACCGCCCTCTTCTCGCTTCATATAGCCCTGGGCAAGGCCGGTCTCGTTGGATTGTTGATACTTCCAAAATCCGGTGAACATGATCACAGAATCGAGTTCACCCATTTGAAGCACGATGTACCCGGACTTGACGCCAGTGTAGATCGTGACCTTACTACCGGAGCGGGTGACCACCACGGTATCTCCCATGGCGTCTTTACCTTCGACCACTTCATACACGCCATCCAAAAGCACTTCTTGTTGAGGTGTCAGGGGGCGTGTCTGTCCAATAAAATCTGAAGGAGGTACTGGCGGCTGAATGATACCAGACTCGTCGCACGACACAACCAACATCGTGGACGCGATCAAGAGTGCAAGGGTTGTGATCTTCATAGCTTCAACCCCAGAGTGAATTCAGGAACATAGTAGAACTTGTCGAACGTTGGTGCAAGTAGCCACGTTGGATAATAGAACTTCATCCTATTCGCGCGCAGGCCGATAAGAATGTAGTTGTCGCCCCATAACGGCTGCTCAGCCCAAAATGAGATCGTCCAACCATTGTAAAATCCTTCTTCACGTGATGTTTCAACATCGCCTGTTCGACTGTTGACACTAAGGACGTAGTTCAGATTGAACTTGCCAGTCAGCGCAATATCACCGAAACGATACCCCACAGTCACGTTGGGGAAGGCCTGCCATCCATTCGCCGACTGGTCGAACTGTGCCGCATTGACCTTGCCACCAAACCACGCAACGTCAAAACCCACATTCGCCGTCAGACGATCGGTGAACTCATAGTTCCATCGAGGTCCCGCCGTCACGTTGAAGTTGATGATATCAGTCTCGACCGAACCATACAGGGTAAAACCCTCCGGAAGACCTACGCGGCCTCGGATTCCGAATAGTGGCCAGCGGAACGTTTGATTCTCTTCGACGACATCGTACGGCACACGTCCGAACGCAATGTCAAACAGACCATCAAACTCACCGGTCTGCATCGCTCTCGGATAGAAGAAGGCCTGATCGGCGGTCGTGGCAGCATCATCCGCTGCCCTTGCAGCAATGGGAAGCAATAACCCTATTGCCGCCATTGACAAAAGTATCTTTTGCCTCATACTCGCTCCTCTCTTGAAATGATATCCGATCCTGACCCACCTCGTTACACCTGGTGTCCGGTTCAGAATGACATTCCGTCATTCGGTTATTCGGTTATTCGGTTATTCGGTTATTCGGTTACTCCCCCGCTCCCCTAAACTGATCCTCTTCCTCTGCAAACATGAAGTTGAAGGAGGTAAGGGATCCATAGATCTTGGTGATGTAGCTCTGGAGTTTGAGCTTTTCACCGTCGCTGAGTGCCTTGTTGCTATTGATCTGCTGCTCAAGTACGCGCAGATTATCACGCATCATCACGACCTTGTGCATGAAGCGATGCATGGCAAGCTCGTGTTGCTTCAGGCCCGGCGCGCCCGGGATAAAGACTACCGTGCCGTGCTCCCACTTCGGAGCGAGGTCGGCCTTGTGTCGCTTTTCCATCTCGTCGACAACCAAGCCGGCGAGGGTCTTCATTTCAGAGAAGTCCATAGTTGTGCCAGGTGCAGAGTGCCAGGTGCAGAGTGCCGGGTATTAGGATGAGCGGCGGGCGATCAACGCTGCAAGTGCAGACTTGATCACATCACCGATGAGGAATGGCACAACACCCATCATCCAGATCTGTTCGATGCCGACGAATGCTGTAAGAACGGCTGTACCAAGAATGAAGATCGGCAGACTAGCGAGCAGAGACGCAAAGAAAGCGCTGACGTAGGACCGCGTCCATCCTGCATCGCGCAGGAAGCCGGCAAGCCAAGCAGCAGGCACGAAACCGAGGAGATACCCTGAGGTCGGGCCGGCAAAGGCCGTCATAGCGGTGAAGTCGGCAAAGACCGGCAGTCCCATGAGGCCGGCGGCGAGATAGGTGGCAGCAGCACTCGCCCCTTGACGAGCACCAAACAACATACCCCAGAGAATGACGGCAAAGGTCTGTCCCGTGATGGGGACCGGAGTGAAGGGTAGGTGGACGCTAAGTTGAGAGGCGGCAGTGATGGTCACAGCGCCGGTGAGCGTTAGAAGAGCGGTCATCCCGAGCGAACGGGAGCGAGAGGTTTGAACGGTGGTAGTCATGGCGCAAAGATACGTTACTCTTTGAGCGCACCAGCGGTGAGGCCTTCAATGATGCGTTTTTGAAACAATGCAAAAAGGACAAGGATCGGCACGGCGCTGATGCTGGCACCGGCCATCAAATGCCCCCAGTCGATCGATTGTTTTCCGAGGTAAAAGGCCAAGCCCACTGGCAGCGTTCTGTGTGCTTCGTCATTGGTGAACAGGAACGGAAACAGAAAGGAGTTCCAGTTGGAGAGAAAGACGTAGATGGCCAGCACGGTAAGCACCGGACGCGCCAAGGGCATGACGATGCGAAACACGATGTACCACTCCCCCGCTCCGTCGATCCGCGCTGCATCTTCTAGCTCATGTGGCATTGCAGCGATGTACTGGCGGACGAGAAAGATGCCGAACGGCGTGACCAGCCACGGCACAATGAGCGCCCAATAGGTATTGATCCAACCGATCTCGGCCATTAGCCGGTACAGCGGGATCATGATGACCTGCTGAGGAATGATCAGGACGCCGAGAACCGTTGCAAAGAGTAGGTTGCTACCTCGGAAGCGACGACGAGCAAAGGCATATCCGGCCCACAGACAAAACACGACATTGCCGGCCGTGACGACAAGAGCCACGAAGGCAGAGTTGAGAAAGTACCGAAGGAAGTTATCACTCTGCCAAGCATCGGCATAGTTCAGCCATGTTGTTGGTGCGGCCAACATCTCGGCGAACGTTGTGAACTGCTCCGGATGCTCTCGGACGGAGACGAGCAACATCCACGCCATGGGAAAGATCATTCCCAGCGCAACGATGAATAACATCGTGTTGATGAGCGCTCGTCTAAACATAGAGCCGATGTTCGGCGATATAGTCTCGAACAGCTTTTACCGTGAGGTAGTTGATGCTCTTCCCTTCTCGAACGCGCTTCCGGATCTCGGTCGACGAGATCTCCAGCAATGGCGCAGAGATCCACACCGGCGGCTTGTCGTCGATCGTCAACGTCTCGCTGAGCCGATCTTCCATCTCCGGTGTGAGCAGAAAGGGGCGTCGCACCACACAGACTTGCGCTTCGCGCAAGATCTGCTGCCACTCCTTCCAACGGACAAACTCCACGGCTTGGTCACTACCGATCAGAATGTTGATCTCTGCGGTAGGGTTGACGTCTTTGAAGAAACGGATGGTGTCGATCGTATATGAGACACCGCCGCGCTGGATCTCCACATCAGAGACCTTGAACCTAGGGTGCTGCACGGTTGCCGATCGGACCATCGCTAGACGGTCCTCCGCAGGTGCAACACTTGCATCGGAGGTCTTGAACGGACTTTGATACGTCGGGACGAAGTAACATTCGTCAAGACCGCGCTGATCAACGAACCGATCGGCGATGATCAAATGGGCGATGTGAACGGGGTTGAACGAACCGCCGATGATGCCGATCCTCATGACGCCTTAGCGCGTACGGACCAGCGACGAAGCGGTGTTGCGGCGACCGTGGACCACGTTGAGTGACACGAACTGTCGGTTCGGCTTGCAACGTGCCTCGAACTCGTCGCGGAACTTCTCAATAAAGCCCTTGACCGGCCAGGCGGCAGCATCACCAAGCGCACAGATCGTATTCCCCTCGATGTTGGAGGCAACGGAATACAATGTATCGATGTCAGCCGATGTTGCATCACCGTGTTCAATGCGGTGCAGGATCTTTTCCATCCAGCCGCATCCTTCTCGGCATGGAGTGCACTGGCCACACGACTCATGGTGGTAGAAGTGTGCGATCCGCAGCGTCACCGCCACGATATCGGTGTCTTCGTCCATGACCATGATACCGGCAGTACCGATGTGGGTACCGAGCACCTTCAGAGATTCTTCATCCATGCGGACACCTTCGATCTCGTCGCCGCGCAGCGGCGGCATTGATGATCCACCGGGGATAATGGCCTTGATCTTCTTACCCCCCGGCACACCGCCGCAGTGATCGTAGATGATCTCTGTCAGGAGTGTTCCCGTGGGTAGTTCAAGAACTCCGGGTTTGTTCACATGTCCTGAGACGCCGTACAGGATCGTACCTGAGTGCCCCTTGGCACCGATCTGAGAATAGGCATCGGCACCCATCGTAATGATCGGCGGCACGGTGGCGATGGTCTCGACGTTGTTGATGGTCGTCGGCATACCCCAAAGACCCTTGTTGGCCGGGAACGGCGGCTTATACCGTGGGTAGGCACGATCCCCCTCAAGAGAGTTCATCAGCGAGGTCTCTTCACCACAGATGTAGGCACCAGCGCCCTTGTGAACCACGATATCGATCACGTAGTCGTTCCCAAAGGTCTGCTTCATCTTCTCGCCAATGTAGCCCTTGGCATAGGCCTCATCGACGGCTGCTTGCATCAGATCCACCCACTTGTGGTATTCGCCGCGGATATAGATGAAGGCCGTCTTGATGCCCATGGCGTATCCAGCGATCAGGATCCCTTCGATCAACTGATGTGGATTGTATTCAAAGATCTGCCGATCCTTGAATGAGCCTGGTTCCGACTCGTCACCATTGATGGCGAGGTACTTGGGCTTGTCATTGCCCTTCGGCATGAAGCTCCACTTCAAGCCCGTTGGGAAACACGCGCCGCCGCGACCACGCAGGCCGGAGCGTTTTACTTCGTCGATGACTTCATCGGACGTCCGCTGAATGGCTTTGCGATATGCTCCATACCCGCCATTGGCGACGTAGACATCTAGCTTATGCAGATCTGCGATCTTCGGCAGAACGATGTGCGGTGTGGTATACATGGTGCAAATATAGACAGCGGCCGTGTCTATAACCTATGCGCCAAGATCAGGGACAGCTTTTCGCGGGTGATGGGTTTTTCGACGTAGTCCCTGACCCCGTCGATGTTCAACGCGCGGCGGGCATCCCGGTCGTCATTTGATGAGCTGACCATGTAGATGTCGATCGCCTTGGAAAGGCGGGTCCGGAGGGCCTGAAAGGCGTCCAAGAACTGCCAGCCGTCCATAAACGGCATGTTGATGTCCACGATCAAGACATCTGGCAACGCATCGGCGGCGTGGGCATGCTCCTCGAGATAGCGCAGTGCTTCTTCGCCGTCCTTGAACCAGCAAAATCCGATCTCGTCGCCCAGCCGCTGTAACATCCGCTCGGTAGTGAACTGATAGATCCTGTCGTCGTCGACCAGAGCGACCATGAGCTTACTCATGCGAACCCTCCAGCGGTGACGCTGACAACACGATGTGGAACGTTGTCCCCGTTTCCGGTACACTTTCAACGGATACCGAGCCACCAAGAGACTCGACCATGGTCTTGACCATGAACAAGCCCGTGCCTCGTCCCGATGCATTTCGATGGAACGTACTTCCAAGTCGGAACAGTCGTTCCCGATTCCTCTCAAGGTCGATACCAACGCCATTGTCAGCGATCACGAGTACAACGCGGCCGTCGTCATCAATGCGGGTACTGATCTCGATCTTTGGACTGCGTTCCGGATGAGAGAATCGCAGAGCGTTATTCAGCAAGTGACGAATGATGGTCTCGAGGTAGAGCAACGGATATTCGATGATCGGCGCATCATCAGTATCGATATCGATGGTTGCCGCTGCATCGCGCAACGACGTTGCCAGTTGAGCCTTTACCGACATCACGACATCGCGAATGTAGATCTTCTCATTTCGCGGAGCTATCTCGTTTCGGATACGAACTGCATCTCCGACCTCTTCGATCGTGCGTTCTAACGACTGGATCGCATCGAACATGGTCGATTCGAGGCGAGCACGTTCCGCAGCTTCTTCAGTTTCTCGCAAAAGTCCAAACAAGCTGACCAGACTGGTCAACGGTGCACGCAGTTGATGCGACACGAGATGATTGAATTCTTCCAGCCGATCACGTTGGTGAGCAAGCTCTCGTACCAATCGTTCAAGTGCTTCCTCACGTTCCTTGATCTCCGTGATGTCCTGCGTCGCCCCGTACAAGCGCGTGGGTTTACCATCAAGATGTTCTACGGAAAAAAACACTCGGATCCATTTCTGACGATTGGCATTCACGACCATTCGGGTTTCGAGTACCGACGGCTGACCTAGTGACATCGCCTCGTCCATCGTCGCCAACATTCGGTCCATATCTTCGGCACTAAAGAAGCGCCGGATCGACTCTGTGTTCGGCACAAAGGTTTCATCGACCTCATGGATCTGGCGCACTTCATCGGTCCAATAGGTCTGTTCCGTCGTAAGGTCGTGATACCAACCGCCAACCTTTGCGAGCGTATTCGTTGTATGTGCAAGCGTGTCACGTTCAACAATGCGGTCACGCAGCTGGATCTGATGCGTCACATCGCGCAACGTGCTGTGAAGCTCGATCACTCTGCCCGTGGCATCCTTCACGGCCACCGTGAACAAGACTGCCCAGACCGTCCGTTCGTCATCACCAACCAAACGAATGGTCATCGGTGTTGCCTGTGATGACCTGCTTGCCGTGTCGGTGAACACGTGCCGGGCTCTTTCGCGATCCGCCTCGTGAATACGGTCAATGAGCGACGTGCCGATCAGCTTCGCCGACGTGGAAAATACCTGCTGAGCAAGATTACTCGCATAGTGAATGATCCCGGCAGGGCTATGGAGGACAATGACCTCCGCCGGAACATCTGTTAACAGATGATCCAGCCCACGGGCAACATCAAGGTTCTGGTTGTGGGGGTGCGACACGATGACACAAAAATCTGACCTTTGGCTTTGTCAGACAATGAGTATATCCACGTTTCTTACAACGACTTACGCGTTATTACGTACGCAGAACATCGAGCGATCACACTCTCTCGATCACCACGCTGAGTCCTTGGCCGACGCCGATACACAGGGCCGCAGCACCAAGCCGAACATCGCGGCGCTGCATTTCTCGAGCAAGATGTCCCAAGATCCGTGCCCCGCTCATGCCTAGCGGATGACCGATCGAGATCGCGCCTCCATTGACATTCACGCGTTCTTCATCGAGCTGCAATTCGTGTACACAGGCCAAAGATTGAGCCGCAAAGGCCTCATTGATCTCCACAAGATCCAGGGCATCAACCGCTACGTCAGCTCGCTGACAGGCCTTGCGGATCGCGCCGACGGGTCCGATGCCCATGATCCTGGGATCTACTCCTACGGCAGCCGTTGATAGAATGCGGGCAAGTGCCCTGCCCCTTAACTCGGGATGATCCATGAGGAATCTTTCCGACACGATGAGCATGGCAGCAGCACCATCATTGAGCGAGGAAGAATTGCCCGGGGTCACACTGCCGCCCTTACGAAATGCCGGTTTCAACGTGGCGAGTTTCTCAAGGGTCGTGTCGGCACGTGGACCTTCATCGACAGTGACTAGTTTCGGATCTCCCTTTTTCTGCGGGATCTCTACACCGATGATCTCATCACGAAACAAGCCCGCCTGTTGTGCTGCAACCGCACGTTCGTGTGAGCGAAGTGCGAAGGCATCTTGATCCTCACGACCAATGTTCCACTGTTCGGCGACATTTTCCGCCGTCTCCCCCATCGACTCGAGCGGAAAGAGTTCTGCCATTTTCGGGTTGGGATACCGCCAACCAAGCGCCGTGTCATACGCCGTGAGATTTCCGAACATGGCCGCTCCGGACACGTTCTTAGGAAGACTGTAGGGGGCGCGTGACATACTCTCAACACCACCGGCCACGATCACATCTGCTTCGCCACATTTGACGGCGCGCGATGCTTGGATCGCCGCTTCCAACGATGAAGCGCAGAGTCTGTTCACCGTCACACCCGGCACGCTATCAGGTAAGCCGGCCAACAATCCTGCCATGCGTGCGATGTTGCGGTTATCTTCACCGGCTTGATTTGCACAGCCCATGATCACGTCGTCGATGATCGACGGATCAATGCCCGTGCGATCGACCAAGGTCTTGATCACATGGGCGGCCATATCGTCAGGACGGACAGAACTAAGGACGCCGCCGTATTTACCGACGGGTGTGCGGATGGGATCGATGATGTAGGCGTTCATGAGGGTTGAGGGTAGAGGGTTGAGTCAAAGTGTAGAAAGGTTGCGTTCGATCTTTGCCACGGCATCTGTCCAGTCTGCAAGTTTCTTGCGTTCTGCTTCGACGACCTCTGGCTTGGCGCCACTGACGAATCCGGCATTGGAGAGTTTTTTCTCCACGCCGGCTATGGCACCTTGCAGCCGCGTGAGTTCCTTTTGAAGGCGTTCTTTCTCCTTCTCCAGATCAACAGCGCCTTCAACGACTAAGAAGGTCTCCAGGCCGCGCACCACATCGGCAACCGAACCTGCCGGCTTGGCCAAGCCGCTGCCGATGGTCAATTCGGAGCATCGTGCCAACGACATAATAACCTGACGTTGTTCTTCAATGAAGGGGAGCAACATCTGCTCACACGAGATGGTCACCGGAAGCTTCTTGCCCGGTGGTATCGTCATCTCCGCGCGTTGACGTCGCAACGATTCCACGACCTGTTGTAGCAACTCAAATCGTTGTTCGACATCGGCGTCAACAGATGCTGCATCACACACCGGCGCGGGCTGAACACTAATGCTCACCGTGGCCTCATGTCCGTACAGCCCATGCCACAGCTCTTCCGTCAGGAACGGCATCACCGGATGCAGGAGCTTGAGTGTTCCGTCAATGATATCGAATGCATGCTTCAAGATCGCTTGCTTATCGGCATCGGATGTCGATGCAGCGAGTTCGACCTTGACGATCTCGACGTACCAATCACAGAAGTCGCGCCAGATAAAATCGTACAACGACTTTGCATATTCCGTCAGACGATAACCAGCCAGTGCGTCGGTCGCCAGTCGAACCGTCGTGTTGTACCGCGACGTGATCCAGCGCTCACTCGTCGTCCCACGTCCAACACCCATCGCACCCTTCTGGGCTTGTGCATCATAGCCGATCTCATCGGCCTTCATCTGCAAGAATCGGCACGCATTCCACACTTTATTGGCAAAGTTGCGGCCGATCTCCATCGATGCGATGTCTTGAGTCTTCTCATCAATATCCAGGCGCACATCGGAGCCCATCGGCGCGAGATAGATCATCGTGAACCGAACGGCGTCAGCACCATATCGTTCGATGATATCCAATGGGTCCGGTGAGTTGCCCAACGACTTCGAAAGCTTGCGTCCTTTACCGTCTCGAATGATCGACGTGAAGTAGACATCTTTGAACGGGATGCGTCCGTCAAACTTTACGGTGGCCATGATCATGCGCGCCACCCAAAAGAAGATGATGTCCGGTCCCGTCACCAACAAGTTCGTTGGCAGGTAGAAATCAGCTTGATCACGGGTCGTCGTCATCGGCCACAGCCACGACGAGAACCACGTATCCAACACATCCGGATCTTGGGTAAGGGGCGTCCCAGGTTCGAGACCCAGCTTCGAGCAGGCCTCGTCAGCACTCCGGGCGGCGGTGAATCTTCCATCAGGTGCGTAATACACCGGAATGCGGTGTCCCCACCACAACTGACGCGAGATGCACCAGTCGCGAATGTTCGTCATCCAGCGCTCGTAGGTCTTGACCCAATGTTCCGGGTAGAATCGGATCTCTCCGTCCTGCACCACCTTGAGTGCCGGCGCCGCCAACGGTGCCATCTTGACGAACCACTGATCGCTAAGGTACGGTTCGACGGGTTCACCGCCACGCTCGGAAAAGCCAACGTTGTGGGTATAATCTTCCGATTTTTCCAGCAATTCGGCCTCTTCAAGGGCTTTCATCACGGCCTTGCGCGCTGCGAACCGCTCCAGCCCGGCAAAGGGTCCGGCCAGTTCGGTCAGATGGGCATCCGGGCCAATGCACGACGGCATGGCAAGTCCATGGCGAAGGCCGATCTCATAGTCGTTGGGATCATGCGCCGGTGTGACCTTCACGCAGCCCGTACCGAATTCAGGATCGGCATAGTCATCTGCGATGATAGGAACTGCCTGGCCCCCTAATGGAACGATCACGTCTTTACCGATGAGATGGGCATACCGCTCATCGCGAGGGTTGACGGCAACGGCGACGTCGGCGAAGATGGTCTCCGGGCGCACCGTTGCAACGAGTAGTGTGCCGGAGCCATCGGCGAGATGATAGCGGAGGGTGACGATCTTTTCACGGACCTCTTTGAAGATCACTTCCTCGTCGGAAAGTGCGCTTTGGGCCACGGGAGACCAGTTGATGATCCGCTTGCCGCGATAGATCAGTCCTTCATCAAAGAGTTGGATGAATGTTTCCTGAACGGCTTCGGATGCCGACGGGTCCATGGTAAAGAGTGTGCGGTCCCAATCGCATGACACACCAAGTGTCCGAAGCTGCTTGAGGATGATGCCGCCATACTTTTCTTTCCACTCGAACACACGTTCGTTGAACGCATCGCGGCCAAGGTCGTGTCGTGTCTTGCCTTCTTTGCGCAACTCTTGTTCGACCTTCGTCTGCGTGGCGATGCCGGCATGGTCGATCCCAGGGAACCAGCACGATTCGGCACCGAGCTGGCGGTTCCAGCGGATGTACATATCCTGCAAGGTATTGTTTAGGATATGTCCGAAATGAAGGATGCCCGTAACGTTCGGAGGGGGCATCAAGATACTGTACGGTCGTTTCTCCGACGGCTGTGAGCGATAGATGCCCAGATCTTGCCATTGGGCATACCAACGTGCCTCTGAACCCGTGGGATCGTACGATTTGTCAATAAGATTACTCATAAGAAACAAAGATACCTAGGAGCGAGAATCATATATTTGTATCCGAATTGGGAACACGGCTTGGCCGTCCCAAGTATAAGCGTCGATTCAAACGTGTTTCGTATCACTGGGAGGACGTATGGCATTCTGGAAAGAGCGTACGGGTGTTGTTGCAGCAGCAGCATTCGGCGCAGCTCTCGTGCTTACGTCGTGCACCTGTCATATCAAGGAAGAGCAGCAAGCGATGATCAATCAGCTGCGGACCGAAGAGCGACAGTTGAACGACGACATTGCAAAGGCAGAGAAGGACAAATCGCGTATCGGCAACGAGCTTGCTTCGCGTCAGGGCGATGTGCGCAAGTGCAATGAGCGCAAGGCCTTTGTGCAAGACAAGATGAACAAGTGGCCGAATATCTGGCCAGACTGGAATCCGAATCCGCCGGCACCGCCTGTGGAAGACGTTCAGACCACTACCACCAAAAAGAAGAAGTAAGAAAGGACTACGACCATGAAGAATCTCTTCCTGATCGCGCTCTTCTGTGGTGGACTGCTCGTTCCCGCCATGGCACAAGACCGCGTACCCCCGCCGCCGGAATCAAAGCCGGATAAAGAACTCGAATGCGATGAGGCCGATGCCCGCATTCAGAAGTATAAAGAGCAAAATGCAACCCTGCAGTCTAAGCTTGATGGATTGAAGGCCGACATCACTAAGGCCGAAGGCGATCTCGCCACGGCGGTAAGCGACCTCAAGAAGTGCAACGACGACATCTATTCGATGATCGGTGCCTCAGAAGCAGACGTCAACAGCTTCCGCGAGCGTCTTGGCCGCATTGAAGGTAAGGTTCGTGAGATGCAGCGTCTGAACGACGACCAACTGGCCGATCGCCAGGAGGAAGTCAAGGCTCTTGAAGCTGAACTCAACGCCCTTCGCGGTGAGCGCGTCGCAGCTTTGCCGGAATTCTACGATCGCATCATCGCCTTGGCCCGTGACATCAAGGGTCTCTATCGCGAAAAGAAGATCAAGGGTTATACTGTTGGCACATGGGCTGAGAACCGCGACTGCTTGTGGAACATCTCCGGTCGTGCAGAGATCTACGGCGACCCATTCCAGTGGCCGAAGATCTGGCAAGCCAACACCGACAAGATCAAGAATCCTGATATCATCCAGCCAGGATGGGTGTTGACCATTCCACCGGCCGGTCCGAAGACCGACGAGGAAATGAAGGCCGAACGCAAGTATTGGCGCAAGAAGCGCGCTGCTGCTGAAGCCGCTGCCGCATCATCGACCACTGCTGCTCCGGGAACGCCGGCTACGAACACCACCACGAAGACCGAAACCGGTAATTGATCACCAAGTCAAGATAGTTACGCACATCACGGCGACCTGCTTAGGCAGGTCGCCGTTTCTGTTTATTATCGCTTATGCATACCGTTGAAAAGAAGATCAAGATCCAGGACGTGAGCGCTGTAGAGCTGTTCGGAGCGCAAGAGTCTCATCTGCAATTGATCGAGAATAAGTTCGACACGGCACTCACCGTCCGTGGCGACATTATCGTCCTTCGAGGCGAGCCCGCCGAGGTCAAGAAGATCGAATCGATCATCAGCGAGATGTCGTACACGCTGCAACGCACCGGCAAACTCACATTGACCGATGTCTCTACGATCATCGATTTGGTCAGTGGCAACCGGACTGCTCAGCCCCCTGCCATGAATCCGGAGGAATTGGACTCCGTGATCTTGTGGGGAAAGAAGGAGATCATTCGGGCACGTACTCCGCGTCAGATGGAGTATTACCGGAAGGTGCAGAAGAACGACCTTGTCTTTTGTGTTGGCCCGGCCGGCACCGGCAAGACCTATCTTGCCGTGGCAATGGCTCTTTCGGCACTGCGCGCAAACGAGGTCTCACGCATCATCCTGTCGCGACCGGCCGTCGAAGCCGGAGAGTCTCTGGGATTCTTGCCGGGTGACATCTCAGAGAAGGTCGACCCGTACCTGCGTCCCCTACTTGACGCATTGGCCGATATGGTGAGTCCGGACAAGCTCAAGAGTATGTTGGAACGACGCATCGTCGAGATCGTGCCGCTGGCCTACATGCGCGGTAGAACGTTGAATCACTCCTTTATCATTCTTGATGAAGCGCAGAACGCTACGCGAATGCAGATGAAGATGTTCCTGACGCGTCTGGGCCAACAGTCGAAGGCCATCGTCACGGGTGATGTGACGCAGGTAGACCTTGGCAAACGCTCGGACTCTGGTCTGCTTGATGTCTATCAGTTGTTTAAGGGGATCGATGGCATCGACTTCCTCGAATTCGAAAAGGTCGACGTTGTTCGCCATCGTCTGGTTGCCGAGATCGTGAGTGCCTACGAGCGCGAAGACGAACGTCGTCAGCAGCAGCAAGGATCATGATCGAACTGTTCCGTCTGGGTTTCTTAACCGTCACCATCATCGACTTGATCGATGTTGTGGTGATCGGCTTACTCTTCTATGCGGTGTATCGTTCATTGCGTGATACGATCGCCGTGCAGGTCTTGCTGTTGCTGTTGTTTCTGTTAGCGTTGGGCTTTGTGACGGAAGCGACGAATCTCAAAACGGCGAACTGGGTGTTGCGCCGTATGGCCGACATCGGCCTGATCGCCTTCGTAGTTCTGTTTCAGCCTGAGCTCAGACGTGTCCTGTTATTGCTCACACAGTCACGACTCATGCGCCTGTTTGTCCGCAGCAAGGATAACGAGACCGTAGACGACGTCACGAACGCCGTCCTCGAAATGTCGGCCAAGCATATCGGTGCGCTCATTGTCTTTTCTCGCGCCGATCATATTCAAATGACCGTTGAGACCGGCGTCGAACTCCAAGCCACGGTCTCCAGCGAGCTGTTGATCTCGATCTTCAATCCACGCTCTCCGTTGCACGATGGTGCCGTTGTGATCGACGGACGCCAACTCGTTGCTGCTCGTTGTGTGCTGCCCTTAAGCAATGAGCAGCGTATTGCCGCAAAGAACCTCGGCACTCGGCATCGTGCTGCGATCGGCATCACCGAGCAAGCCGACGCCGTTGCACTCGTGGTCTCCGAAGAGACCGGCTCCATTAGTCTTGCCTATCAGGGCGAACTCGAATTCGACCTCTCGAAGGACACCCTTCGTGAGATCCTCCAAGAACGTATCTCCGCTATTGCCGCCGTTTGATCATGTCCACCACATCCCGCATTCGAGGCCCGTATCACGAGAAGCGCCTCGAACTTATCCGACAACTCAAAGCCAAGGGCATCATCGATGCCAACGTTCTCTTCGCAATGGAACAACTCCCGCGTGAAGAGTTCGTGCAGCCGTCAATGAAGGTGCGTGCCTATGAAGACACGGCCTTGCCCATTGATGATAAGCAGACCATCTCGCAGCCGTACACCGTGGCCTTCATGACGCAGGCCTTGTCCATCACACCCGGCATGAAGGTCCTCGAGATCGGGACCGGCAGCGGCTATCAAGCCGCCGTCTTGGCAGTCATGGGCGCTAAGGTCGTCACCATTGAGCGACATCCTCGGTTGTCGCAACAAGCACGCAGTCTCCTCCAACAACTGGGCTTAGATGTGAACTGTCGCATCGGTGACGGTACCATCGGTTATCGGGAAGGGGGCCCATACGACGCCATCATCGTCACGGCCGGAGCACCGGATGTTCCTGAAACGTTGGCACGCCAACTTGCTGTCGGTGGTAAACTCGTTGTCCCTGTAGGCACGTCCGACGAACAGACCTTGTACCGGGTCACACGTACCGGAGAGGAAGACTGGAAGGCCGAAGACCTCGGTCCGTTCAAGTTCGTACCGCTGATCGGTGTTGAAGGGTGGGATGAGTAGACGCGTCCTCGTCATCGTCGGGCCAACAGCAAGTGGCAAGACGGCATTGTCACTCGAGCTTGCCCAACACCTGCCCATCGAGATCATTAGTGCCGATGCTCGTCAAGTGTACAAACACCTTGATATCGGCACGGCAAAGCCAACAGAGGCCGAGCGTGCCGTCTGCCGACATCACTGCATCGACATTCTGGAACCATCAGCCCCGTACAGTGCGGCCGATTATGCACGCGATGCACGGGCGGCGATCAACGAGGTGCCCTCGACGCACCTACCCGTCATTGTAGGTGGATCAGGTCTCTATATCCAGGCGGCGCTGGATGGCTTTTCGACGGATGCCATTGCACCAGAACCCGATGTACGTGAGCGCTTGCAGTCCGAACTAGACCAACGCGGACGCGAAGCGATGTATGCCGAGCTTCAGCGCAAGGATGCGCGATCCGCAGAGCGATATGCCGACATGAATCCACGTCGCATCTTGCGGGCGCTGGAATACATCGAGATCACCGGACGTCCCTTTTCCGAAACGTGGGATCAACATCGTGATGCCTTCGATGTCGACGCCATATACATCGGTATCGAGATCGATCGCGAACTCCTGAACACGCGCATCAACGCACGATGTGACGCCATGTGGCGCGACGGACTCCTCAATGAAACACAGCGCGTTCTTGATATGGGCGTTTCCCCTTCAGCCCAATCTCTTCAAACCGTCGGCTATGTTGAAGCCATCGCCGTCCTCAACGGAACGATGAACCTTCCTGATGCGCAAGAAAAGCTCCGCATCTCCACTCGGCGCTACGCTAAACGTCAGCGCACCTGGTTCCAACGCGATGAGCGCATCCACTGGATCTCCGGTACGCTTGATTCGCTGCTCGCTGCTGGTAACTCGCTGCTCTCTGTTTAGGGATTTCGTAGTTTAGCCGCGCAGCATTCTCTGGAAGCCTTCGTGACGCGTCGGACGATCATCGCCCTCTGCCTTGCGTGTGGCGTCTTGTCGGCCTATTCTTTTGCCCAAGACACCACGCGTCGCTCCGGTGTCCCCAAAGGCCCTCTACCCGCGCAGTACGATAGCGCGCAGGCGATCCAGTCCCTAAAGCGTTATCTCGACGGGATCTTCACGTCCCCTACCTATCGCTCGGCCAAGATCTCTGCCAAGGTGATCTCGATCACTCGCGGCGGTGCAACGATCTATGAGCGCAATGCCGAGATGTGCCTGACGCCGGCAAGTACCACAAAACTGTTCTCGACGGCAACGTGCTTTTATCTCCTCGGCAAGAGCGGCACGATCGACACCGAGGTCCGCGCCAGCGGCAGTATCTCCAGCGATGGAACACTTAACGGTGACCTCTATCTCGTTGGCCGCGGCGATGCCTTCCTCTCGGTCAACGACGTTGAATATCTTGCCGACCGTTTGTTTGCCACCGGCATCCGTCGCGTCAACGGATCCATTTATGGCGATGCCTCGTTCTTCGATAACGTCACCGACCGCTCGATCTACAGCGGCGACGGTGAAGTGGTCTCACCCGTCCCTCCCGTGATGGCCTTGTCGCTATCCAAGAATACCATTGCCGTCGTGGTCAGCGCCTCCTCCAAAGGCCACGTGTCCGTGCAGACCATTCCGGCCTCTGACGCTATCGTGATCAACGTGGTAGGGGGCGGGCGTCGACGTCGCGTTTCGGCAACCTCATCGGTCACCAAAGATGGTCGGCAGCTCATCACCGTCAGCGGCTCTCCCGGCGCAAACCGCACTCGGACGGTCTACATCAACATGCGCGACCCGGCAATGATCGCGGCCGGCGTACTCTCGAATCGTATGCGTTCCGGCGGGATCGATACCGACCCGACCAAGATCGGTAAGAAGAAGGCACCCTCGAATACGAGAGTGATGGCGACGTTCCGCCGGCCCCTTACCGACATAGCATCGGTTGTGAACAAGCGCAGTGATAACTTCCTCGCCGAACACGTGTTCAAGATCTGCGGCGGACTGTGGGGCGGACAACAAAACACGGCTGAGCGAGCCAAGGAAGCTATTGATGCCGTGATGGACTCATTGGGTGTGCAGCAACGCTACTGCGTGTTCAACGATGGCAGTGGACTATCGCGCCGCAACGCCGTCAGCGCCGCAACAGAGGTTGACCTCTTAAGAGCTGTGTACCGTTCACCGTTTGGCGAGGACTATCGCAATACAATGGCGATCGCCTCCGTTGACGGCACGATCCGCGGTCGTATGCACGGCACACCTGCCGACAGCAACGTGCGTGCGAAGACGGGCACACTGCGCAACGTGAGCGCGCTCGCCGGCTACGTACACACGCGCGACGGTGAACTGCTCGCCTTCTCCTTCATCTCGAACGGCCCGGCGAAGAAGTCCTTCAAGCATATCGAAGATCTGGGGGCGGTGGCTCTTGCTTCTTTTAGCTATAGGGGAGTCTTCGAGGGAGTCGATGAGTCAGTCTCCGAGGAAGTCTCCGAGGGAGTCGATGAGTCAGTTGATGAGGAGATCATCAAGGGTGTGACGACGGCGAAGAAGCCGGTGGCGGTGCCGAAGAAGACGACGAAGGTCAGAAGGTCGGCAGAAGATCGAGAGCCGCCGTCGATCAAGCCGAAGAAGAAGAAAGGGGGGAAGAGTGAGAGGGTGAAAGGGAGAAAAGGTAAAAAGGCGAAAGCGCAAAAGAGTTCACCGTCGAAGAAGAAGCCGAAAAAGAAGCGCCGCTAAGAAGATGCCGACAGTATCGGCGAGGACGTCATCAAGTGTTGCATGACGTCCCGGAACGAACGACTGATGCCATTCATCGGAGATGGCGAACACCACCGACATCACGCCCCCTACCCATAACGTCCACGTGATCGGTCGTTGTCCGGACCACACCCACACGGCCAAGAACATCGACAGTGCGTAGACGAGATAGGCAGCGGTGTGGAAGAGCTTATCCTGCCATGCAAACCCTAGGTCCGGCGGTGACGCATCCGGCATGGACGATACCCAATAGATCAGCAATGATGCCGTGATCACCGGTATGGTGCGCAACCATCGCTGGGTAGGCGTCTCACGTTGGAAGAACATAGGGCAAGGCCTCGATCAGGTCACCGGCGATCATCGTCTCCATCGGCTGATACAAGGCACACCAATCCCCTGCTTTCGCATGCAGGTAGGCACCGGCCGCCGCCGCATGGATCGGCGTCATGCCTTGGGCGATCAAACCGGCGATCATCCCTGTGAGCACATCGCCACTTCCGGCCGTAGCCATCCCCGGATTACCGTTTACGGTCCAATACGTCTCGGAGCCATAGCGTGTGATGCTGGGGACACCCTTTAGGTGCCAGGTGCAGTGAGCCAAGTGCCAGGTGCCATGTGCCATGTTAGAACCGCCATGTTCCCAGTTCCCTGTTCCCTGTTCCCTCAATCGGCGATATTCAAACTCATGCGGCGTCAACACCACATTTGTCATGTCGCGGTTTAACAACGGGACGATGCGGAGACCGTCGGCATCAATGACGATGGGGATCGAGGGATCCATGGCATTGACGATCTCAGCAAGCATCGAGATCGTTGAGGGGTTCGCTCCGAGCCCCGGTCCAATGGCAAGAACGGAGGCACGCTCGAGTTGTCGTTCGATCAGGGGGCGAGCAGTCACGTCAATGGTACCGTCGTCGTGCATTGGAAGCACTTCGGTCATCACTTCACGCAAAACGAGTGGATGCACTGACGGCGTCGCCAAGATCACTAGTCCGGCACCTATTCGCAGTGCTGCTTCGGAGGTGAGTGCGGCCGCACCGCGCATCGTACGCGAGCCGGCAACAACGAGCACACGACCGTAGTCGAACTTGGAGGTGTCCGAGGTACGCGTCGGCAGCCATGCCTCGATATCGTGATCTTCAACAATGCGGGCAACAGCATGTTGCACGACGATCTCTTCCGGCGCGCCGATGTGGGCAACTTCGATCTCACCGGTGAACTGCTTGCCCCCTTTCAGAAAGAAACCGGTCTTTGGACCTTCCATGGTGATGGTCAGGTCGGCGACGAACGTTTCGGGATGGGCGTCGCCTGTCTCAGCGTTGAGTCCGGTGGGAACATCAATGGCGATCTTGAACGCCGTGATGGCATTCATCCACCGGAGCATTTCGGTAAGAGGGTCACGTAGTTCATGCGAACCACCAACGCCGATCAAGGCATCGATGAGGATGTCCGGCGTCAGACGTCCGGCGTCCGTATGAGAACGTCCGGCGTCCGGCGTCAGACGTCCGGCGTCCGGCGTCCAGCGTCCTTGAATGAGATCACGTGCTAGGATGTAGTGATGACGTGCCTCGGGTGAAAGTTTATCCGGATCCGCATCGGTGAGTATTACGATCTCATGATACGGGGCGAGCATGTGGGCCATGGCAAATCCATCGCCGCCGTTATTGCCTTGGCCACAAACGATCAGGATGTGCTGTCCTTTTGGGAACCGATCCAAGATGATATCGGTTGCAGAGTGTGCGGCGGTGGTCATGAGCGTCATACCATCGATGCCGCGTTCGACGCAGGCAGCGTCGATGGCCTTTGAACCCGATGGTGTAAGCACATTCAGCACAGCGTAAATTTACACATGAACAGAATCCTGATCTTCATCCTCTGCGCCGTGTCGGTGCATGCTCAAGATGTTCGCAACGACATGCTGGGCACCCGCAAAGCCGGTTATGAACCACGTTTTTCGAAACGCGGTGACCTCATCACCACTGTCGACCCGAAGCTTAAGCCATTCTATCACGGTGTGGCCAGCGGCGACCCTACGTCGAACAGTGTCATTATCTGGACCCGCATCACGCCGGAAGGGGGCGAATCATCCATCCCGCTGACCTTCAAGGTGGCGACCGATCCACAACTACAGAACGTCGTGATCCAAGGCGGCGGTGTTGCCGAAGCAGATCGTGACTTCTGTTTCAAAGTAGACGTCGCCGGACTCCAACCCGGTACGTTGTATTACTACGGCTTCTCGTCAGGGGGCTTCCATTCACTCACCGGTCGCACACGCACCTTACCCGTTGGCGGCGTCGATCATGCCCGATTGGCCGTGGTGAGTTGTTCCAACTACCCTGCCGGCTTTTTCAACGCCTATGCTCACATCGCAGACCGTAATGATCTGGATGCCATTCTCCATCTTGGAGACTACCTCTACGAATACGATGCCGACACCACCTCCTACGGTGGTTTGACCGGCAAACAACTCGGCCGCATGAACGAGCCGGACAAAGAGTTGATCGAACTGGCCGATTATCGCACGCGCTACGCGCAATATCGATTGGATCCGGACCTGCGCAGATTGCATCAGCAGATCCCGATGATCCACGTCTGGGACGATCACGAATCCGCGAACGATTCCTATACCGATGGTGCTGAAAACCACAACGCGGGCGAAGGTGATTGGAACACGCGCAAGGCAACATCGAAGCGCGTACATTCCGAATGGATCCCGATCCGCGATGATCAAACCGGCAAGATCTATCGCTCTTTCTCGATCGGCGACCTTGCCGAGATCTTCATGTTGGACACACGACTTGACGGACGAATGGTCCAGGTCAACGACGTCGGTCCTGATGCATCACAAGCGGCGAAGGATTCCCTGAATGATCCGAACCGTACCATTATGAGCACAACACAATACGACTGGCTCACCTCAGGATTGGCCAACAGTCAGTCTTATTGGAAAGTGCTCGGTAATCAGGTGATGTTCTCACCCACCCAGGTCTCCCCTGTCGATACGACCTTCCTCTTTGAACAACTCGGCCCTCTACTCTCGGCCTTGGTACGCCCACAACTCCCCACGTTGCAAGGTGTCTTCGAACTCGCCTTCTTAGGCGACGTGTGGAGCAACTATCCGGCGCAACGTTCAAAGCTTGTGAAGTCTATCGCTGATGAGAAGGTCGAGCGCACTCTCGTCGTCACTGGTGACTTCCATAGTTCGTTCGCCTTCAATGGCCTCTGGCCTGAAGGTGCGGCACCTCTTGTTGAGTTCATGACGCCGTCGATCTCGGCAGCGAACTTCGACGAGAATCTGACATCGGTCCCTGCCATCCGTCTGCTCGCCCCATCGTTGATCCGCACCGTCGACACGACGCTCAAGCAGCTCAACCCTCATTTGGAGTTCGTCGACCTTGTAGAACACGGCTACATGATCCTCGACCTCACACGTGAACGTGCTCAAAACGATTGGTTCTTCGTTGACACCATTCTTGCTCCGATCAAGGGTGAACGTTGGGTAAGGGGCTATCAGACCACCGGCGACGGACGGTTGACGTTGGCATCGCAACAGGCACCCGGCAAAAGTGTGCAAGACACGCCGGCTCCGCCGGATCCTCCCACACCGACGTCGGTCCAGGAAGAATCTCAGTCCGATGCTTTCCTCATGGGCTTTGGTCCGAACCCGGCACGTGATGCATTGTACGTGAGCTACATCAGCAACACGGCACGCCCTGTCTCCGTCGAGATCGTCGATCAACAAGGTTCGATCGTCCATCGAACAGAACCAAGTGAATCATTTGTTGGCCTCAACTCCTACATGGTCGACCTTCGCACGCTCACCTCCGGTTCGTATCACGCCGTCTTCCACATCGGTTCCACCACTATCACCCTCCCCTTTGTTGTTACCCGCTAAATCCCGAACTGCTGTCGCGATGCGAGTTGTCGCAGACTTTGTTGTCGCGGTGTTAGTTGTCGCAGCCTTGGCCGCTTGTGGCGGCCTCGACCCCTCCGACGTCCCACCGGAAGCGAAGCTGAACGGTACCGTGACGTTTGTCGGCGGCGCCGACGCCTGGCCCGATTCGAACGTCTATGAAGTACGTGTTGCGGCGTTCGAAGAGGTACCCACGGCACCGGACTCGGTGATCAGCGCCATCCTCAGTGGACGTGCGATCGCGACCGACACGCTGCCGAGATACGTACCACAAGCCCCCTACTCCTTGATCGTGACCGCACCACCTAGAACCTTCAAATATGTTGTGGTGGCGATGCGCAATGGCACAGACTTCTTCAAGGACTGGGTGATGCTCTCCGTGCATCCAGACACGGTGACGGTCGCCCCAGGACAGACCGTGCCCATCAATTTTGACGTTGATTTTGAAAACCTTCCACCGCAGCCCTTTGAATAATCGCGCCAACCATCGAACCCATTCGAACCTTGGGGCGATCCTACTGTTTCGCCATTTCGCCTTTTTGCTTTTCGTGCTCGTGTTTCCGGTCATCGTCTCTGCACAGGGCACGATCAACGGCTACATCACCGACCGTCAGACGGGCGATTCGCTGGCAGGTGTGACCATCCGTGTGGAAGGAACACGACTTGGTGCCGTGAGTACTACTCGCGGACGGTTCACGATCAAGAACGTCCCGCTCGGACAAGTGGAGATGAAGGCCACGCTTGTTGGCTACGTATCTGAGACCGTGCGCGCCTATCTCGGCAAAGATGGACAGGTCAACGTTGTGTTCACGATGTTGCCGTCGGCCTTCAACAAAGAAGAGGTCGTTGTCTCGGCGGGACGTCGCGTACAGGCTGTACAAGACGTGCCGATCACGGTGGCAACGATGGATCAGCAGGACTTGGCTCAACGCGGCATCACGCAGCTTGATCAGGCACTCCGCTACGTGAGCGGCGTCAGTGTTGTCGGCGATCAGGTGAACATTCGCGGTGCTTCTGGCTTTGCATTTGGCGTTGGTTCTCGGACGATGGTCTTGTTGGACGGACTGCCGCTGTTGAGCGGAGATAATGGCGACATCAAGTTCGATGTCCTGCCGGTCAGTGATGTCCAGCGTGTAGAGATCGTCAAGGGCGCCGGCTCCGCACTCTACGGCACCGGTGCACTCGGCGGCGTGGTGAGTTTGTTCACGTCGACGCCAACGGAGAAGCTTTCCGTGCAAGGGCGAATGTATGGCGGACTCTACACCGAGAAACGCTATGATGAATGGGACTATCGCTCGACGCCCCCGGCCAAGTGGGGTGCAGACGTGCGTGCCGGACAGAAGATCGGCGATGTGAGCATCAATCTTAGCGGCGGTATTCGGAGTGATGAGAGTTATCGCGACTTCGACCGACAGCTCCGTGGCTTCGGATACGGTAAGGTGGCGTGGGCACCCGATGACGCACAAAAGCTGACGCTCTCGACGTTCTATGCTCAATCCGACGCCCAGAACTTCATCTATTGGAAGGATCTTCGCAATGCAACACGTCCACCGGATGTACAGGATCGTGGTGAACGTTTGTGGACCGCCAAGTTGGCCGCCGCATTGCAGTACGACCTTATCGTTGACAATCGGACGAGTCTTGTGATCCGTCCGGGTGTGTTTCGAACGCGCTATGAAAATCGCATCGGCGACGTAACGCTTGACAGCAATCAAAGCACTGCCTATGCCTACAATCTCGACGTGATGTCGACCACTTCTTTGTCCAACACGATCACGTTGACAGGGGGCTTGACGGGCAAGCTCAATAACGTCGTATCAGACGTCTACGGCGAACAGTATCAGACCATTCTCTCGGCCTTTGCTCAGGGTGAGTTCGTCTTACCCGCGAACGTGATCCTCACAGCCGGTTTGCGTCTCGACCATGAAGAGACCCACGGTTTGCCGTCGCAACTCGAACTCTCTCCGAAGTTGGGTGCGTCATGGGCCGCCACGCCGACGTTGCATCTGCGTGCGTCTGTCGGCCGTGGCTTCCGTGCAGCCACGATCGCCGAACGGTATGCCAACATCCGTTACGGTCCGTTCGAGGTCAAACCAAATCCAGACATCCGACCCGAGTATTCATGGTCGGCCGAGATCGGCGCACGCTTCACACCCAAGGATTGGGTCGTACCGATCGAGTTTGACTGGGCACTGTTCGATAATGAGCTGTATGACCTGATCGAGCCGACATTCGATTTGTCGGACCCAAGCATTCCGATCTACTTCCGCAACGTAACGCGAGCGCGCATCCTGGGCACGGAGTTGACGGTGCGAGCCATGCTGGCCAAAGGCCTGGGTATTGAATCCGGCATTACGGCGATGCTGCCGCAAGACCTCATCCTGGATGAGACTCTCAAGTATCGCAACAACATTCTCTGGTATACCCGCGGCACGTGGAGCGTCGCACTTGGCACTTGGAACGTGGAACTCCAAGCCGAATATCGCTTCCAGAATCGTGTGGAGAACATCGATGATCGATTGGCGCTCTTCATCCCGGATGCTGACCAGCGTGTACCGTCGCATGTTGTTGATGCGCGCGTCTTTCTTGATCTCCAGCCGCTGATGGGGCATCCTCTTCGTGTTGGGATTTTAGCTCAGAACCTGTTGGACTATTACTATGCCGAGATGATCGCCAATCTCAGTCCGACGCGAAGTGTGATGTTGCAAGTAGAGTGGCGTTAATACCGCTCCAGCGAGAAGCTCTCGCCAAGGTATCGCTTGCGGACGTCTTCATTCTCGGCGATCTGTTCCGCCGTGCCGCTAACGAACATCTTCCCGTCGATCAAGATGTAGGCGCGGTCCGTGATGCTCAGCGTTTCATGTACGTTGTGGTCGGTGATCAGCACGCCGATGCCTTTGTCCTTTAGCTTGCGGACGATCTGCATGATGTCTTCCACAGCCAATGGGTCGATCCCGGCAAAGGGCTCGTCGAGCAAGACGAACTTCGGATCCATGGCCAGTGCGCGGGCGATCTCGCAACGTCGACGCTCGCCCCCTGACAACATGTAACCCTTACTCTTTCGGATGTGCGTGATGCCGAATTCTTCCAACAGGATCTCGACACGCTTGGTGCGCTCTGCCGAGGACATACGGCGTAGTTGAAGCACAGCACGGATATTCTGTTCAACTGATAACCGGCGGAAGATGGATGGCTCTTGCGGAAGGTAGGCAATGCCGCGACGAGCACGACGATACATTGGTGAGCGCGTGATCTCGGTGTCGTTGAGATAGACGGATCCGGATTCCGGACGCACCATGCCGACGATCATGTAGAACGTTGTGGTCTTGCCTGCACCGTTCGGTCCGAGGAGTCCAACGACCTCGCCTTGCTGTACGTGGAGCGTACTGCTTTGCACGACCGTGCGTTTACGATAGACCTTCTTGAGGGCTTCGGCGCGAAGGACGCTTGGTGCGGTGTCGCTCACCGACGACTCCGCGGACGCTTATCCAGCGTCAGTTTGAGGTCTTTGGCCTGTCCGGCCCGTTCAATGGTCACCTTCATCGACTGCCCTACTTCTCCATCAAGAATGGCTACGTTCACATCTTCGGTGCGCAAGACCGGCTTGCCATCGATGGCAACGATCACGTCGCCTGGTTCGATCCCGGCCTTGTCTGCCGGACTTTCGCCGGCCACACGCGTGACAAGTATACCATCTTGCCGCTTGAGATTGTAATACTGGGCAACCTCATCGTCGATCGCTGCCAACCGCATGCCCGTCCAGAAGTCGCGGTCGATCGCTCCGTCTGCTTGCAATTGATCGACGATCTTCTTCACGCGATTGATCGGAATGGCAAAGCCGATCCCAATGCTACCGGCACCGCGAGTGGACTGAGCTGTGGAATAGATCACCGTGTTGACGCCGATCACATCGCCATTTGCATTCACTAGCGGACCGCCGCTATTACCCGACGAGATCGCCGCATCGGTCTGCAGCATGCCTTTGTAGACACGCTCTTCACCACGTTCATCCGGCTGCGTGAAGTTCACACCGACGTTGCTGACCACACCAACGGTGACCGTTGGTTTTGCGTTGTTGTCAAACAAGCCGAAAGGATTACCGAAGGCGATCGACCACTCACCGACCATCACATCGTCGCTGTTGGCCAATGTCAGATACGGCAGGTCTTCGGCATCGATCTTCAACAACGCCACATCACTCACCGGATCCGAGCCGATGACTTTGGCATCGTACTTCTTACCATCCGTCATCGTCACCACCACCTTCGATGCATTGCCCGCCACGTGGTCATTCGTCAGGATATAACCGTCATCGCTGATAATGAAGCCCGAGCCGACGCCATGGACCTTGTACCGTTCACGATATTCACGCGGGCCGAAGAACCGCTCGAACCACGGATCGCCGAATCCACCGAATGGGTCGCGATACACCTGTTCTCGGATCTCCGTCACGCTGATACCAACCACTGCCGGCGAGCATCTCTCCACGGCGCGTGTGATGGCATTCTTCCGTCCTGCTGTGATGTCATCCTGTTTCTGCGATGAAACGCGGCTTTCGGAATACAATGGCGCGTTCGCTGCCGGGTCCGGTTCGGCCGGCGCACATGCCGTCATCGGATGAGCGGCCAAGGCCAGCATCATCGCCGTCATCAATCGTTTGAAGGGGGCATTCATGGGCGCCAATGTCGAATCGAACTGATTTTTAGTGTAGATCCAACGCCATGATACAGGCCCCCTTCACTAAGCCAAGATCATCTTCATGCAACGTGCCGATCTGCCGGATAAATCGCGATAGATCGAAGGCATGAAGTTGCGAGACATCAACGCTGGATAGTTTGCTCAGCCCGTTTTCCGCGGTTGGCGAAACCGGAACCAAGAACGGACGATCTCGGTGAATCAAGCGATATTCACGTATCGGTGCCACAGTCCTCAATGGCAACACATCAAAGTCGTTGGAGGAGAGGACGATCGCCGGTCTCGTTTTTTTGATCTCTTTACCAACCTGTGGCTCAAACGACACTAGCCAAACCTCGCCGTGTCGTGGCGATGGCAGGTTAATATTCATCAAAGATCTCGACGTCTACTTGGATAATGTCATCGGGTCCATAGCAATTCTCCGCACCCTTCAACAGCTTTCGAATGATCTGCTGGCGCACATCTCTCGGCAGCTTGCTCAATGCAATGTGGTCGATGGATCCATCCGGCAGATGATAGGTCGGCAGCTCGACATTGAGTCCGTGATCAGCCAAGACCTTGCTGATCTTCGCCGACTCCTCCGCCGTCAGTTCCCTGCCCTTGGCCACCTTGGCCAACAACGTATTCTTATTCATCCCTGCCTCCTCGGCGATCGCCGATAAATTCAACACACGGCGCAGCCGTTGTAGGGTTTGTATGTCGAGAAGGGGCATATGTGACATTGCACGATATTTTGTACCAATGTACGAAATATTGGACAGGGGTAAGGGACGTAGATTTGTGCACTCAATGCATGATGCATTATGCATTACAACGTCGCTCTAAATATCCCCCGCTCCCAGCCATTCACCTATGCGGGTGAAGACGGCATTGCCGTGGGCTCAAGGGTGCTTGTGCCGTTAGGACGACGGATCGTCACCGGTACGGTCATCGAAGGTGGTGTAGAGGCGGTAACGGGCATGAAGCAGATCGTGGAAGTGCTCGACGATGAGCCGGCCTTCTCGCCGTCGATGTTGCGCTTTACGAAGTGGATGGCCGATTACTACCTCTGTTCTTGGGGCGAGGTGCTTGATGCGGCCTTGCCGACAGGGCTTACGCCGACATCTGTATTCTACGTCAGGATCACGGCCAACGTAACGGACGAAGAACTTAGCACAATGGAGCGTCGGGCACCGAAACGCACGGAGTTGCTGGCCTACCTACGGGATACTGCCGGCCCCCTTCGTATCGATCAGTTGCAGAAAGAGTTTCCGACGGCATCGATCTCACACCAGCTCGACGCCCTGCAACGCATGGGTTGGATCGAGATCACAACGGAGGTGGAACGCGAGCGGGGTCCACGGACCGTGCGTGCCGTGCGCATCGCACCGGATCTGGTCAAGGATGAGGCACGCATCAAAGCCACGTTCGATGACCTAGACAAACGCGCACCAAAGCGATCCCTCGCGCTCGGCCATCTGTACGTGGCGTTTCATCAACAGCAACCGCCCATCCCCATCGTAACGTTGGCGGCCGACCTCGGGGTTTCGACGTCCGTCATCGATGGTCTTATCGAAAAGGGGCTGGCAGAATGTGTCGAGATCACCCGACCTAGTGACGAAGACCCATTCGACGTGTCGCTTGTGTCGCGAGATGAGACCTCGCTCGAACTCACAGCCGAACAACGTGACGCTGTTGAACAGCTATCCTCACAAACCGATACCTTCAATGTGACCTTGTTGGAAGGTGTGACAGGTTCGGGTAAAACGGTCGTCTATCAACGCTTGATGCAACACGTTGTGCGCTCAGGTAAGACGTGTCTGGTGCTGGTTCCGGAGATCGCGTTGACGCCACAATTGCATGATCGGTTCAAGGCCGTCTTCGCCAACGAGGTCGCATTGCTGCACTCCCGAATGGCCATTGGTGAACGCATTGAAACGTGGCGCAAGATCCACCGCGGCGAGTATCGTGTTGTGATCGGTGCCAGAAGCGCAGTGTTCGCCCCCTTACAGAATGTGGGCGTGATCATCGTGGATGAAGAGCACGAGCCATCGTACAAGCAAGACGATCCGTCACCGCGATATCAGGGTCGTGATGCGGCGATCATGCGTGCGCACCTTGAAGGATGTCCCGTCGTCCTTGGTTCTGCAACGCCGTCATTGGAGAGTCTGTACAACGCCAACACCGGTCGCTATCGGCATCTTAGACTCACGCATCGGGCCGACCATGCCACGATGCCAGCAATGGTCTACATCGATATGCGTGCGGAACGCAAGCGCGGAACAGTGCACGGGACGCTGTCGCAGAGTTTGGTCGAGGCGATCGAAGAACGGGTGCAGCGCAAAGAAGGCGTCATCCTTTTCTTGAATCGACGTGGGTATGCTTCGTCGCTGCAATGTGATGATTGTGGTGCGACGCCGCAATGTCCGAACTGTGACGTATCGCTCACGTGGCACAAAGCCACGCACCTGCTGAAGTGTCACTACTGTGGGCATAGTGAGCGCAAGACCATGGCGTGCACAACATGCGGCAGTATTGAGCTGCATGAGTCGGGCGTGGGTACGCAGCGGGTGGAAGAGGACCTGCGGGAGGTGTTTGCCGGCAAAGGGATCGTGATCGAACGCATGGATACCGACACCATGAAACGTCGGCATGCGCATCGCACGATGCTGCAACGGTTCGCCGACGGAACGATCGACGTTATCATTGGCACACAGATGGTCGCCAAAGGACTCGACATTTCCCGCGTCACGTTGGTGGGCATCATCAACGCCGATCAAGCGTTGTTTCAGAGTGATTTTCGTGCCGCCGAGCGCACCGCACAGTTGATCACCCAGGTGGCGGGTCGTGCAGGACGGACGGCCGAACATCCTGGTACCGTCATTATCCAGACATCCAACCCCGACCATCCGGCGGTCGCTGTTGCGCCGGACTTTCTGGACCGTGAGATGGAGATGCGGCGTGAGACCTCATATCCCCCCTTCACGCGTTTCATCACGCTAGAGCTTAGTGCTGCCGAAGATGCCGACGTTGAACATGCATCACGCATCTTCGATCGTTTGCTTCCCACAGACCATCCTAGCATGCTTCGCTTTGCGCCAGTACCACCGTCGATCGTCCGACTGCGCAATCGCTATCGCCGCATCATCGTGATCAAGAACCCGAAGTCCGTCGACCCCACCGGTTCGATCTGCCGCTCCATCCTCACCTCGGCCCTGGCAACCTATTACGAACACCATGCCGTGGGAGGCGTGAGGGTGACGGTGGATGTGGATGCCAATTCGATTGTTTAGTCGACTAGTAGCGAGTAGCTAGTAGCGAGTAGCGAGTTATGTGTCGAGTCCGAGCTTTTGTTTCAAGGTGCGTTTAGACGCAATGAGCATTGGGATGATGTTGTTGAGAAGGTCAGATGTGGGTTGATGATGAGGTGACGCCGTACCATCAACTCTTTCAATGAGGATCAACCAGTACCGCGTCTCGCGTGCCTCCTTCAGAGCGATCCCGAACTTATGCAGCATGTCCTTTGTCGACTCAGAATCGATACCTTCGGCAATAAGTGCGCCGACGGCAGTGCCGCATCGTATGAGTTGTCCTGCCAACTCATATTCCTTCCTTCGTCGAAGTTCTCGACCGTACCTCAGACTGCAAATGCCCAATTCGATCGAAGCTTCTTCTAATGGTCCACCATGTGCCATTTCACCACCTAACTTTGTGGAATATCCGTGAATTTTGAGGTTAGTGTTGGTCACCAGTCGGAATGTGACATTGAAAAAAAGCAATCAGTGACTCGCTACTCGCTACTCGCTACTAGATACTTGCTACTAGATACTAGATACTAGATACTCGCTACTCGCTGCTATCCAGCCGAATGAGGTTCTAATGAAAGTGCTACTGTTGGGGTCGGGTGAACTCGGCAAAGAATTCGTCATCGCCTGCAAGCGCTACGGCCACTATGTGGTGGCGGCTGACTCCTATCATCGAGCGCCGGCCATGCAGGTGGCGGATGAGTTTCGTGTGGTCGATATGCTCAACGGCCCAGCATTGGATGCGGTGGTGGCGGAGGTGCAGCCCGACATCATCGTGCCGGAGATCGAAGCGATCCGGACGGAGCGGTTGTTTGACTATGAGGCGCAGGGCATCCATGTGGTGCCCAGTGCACGTGCAGCAAATATGACGATGAATCGAAAAGCCATCCGTGATCTTGCGGCTCGGGAGCTAGGTCTGAAGACGGCATCCTACCTGTACGCCACTACCCAGGAAGAATTTGTGGCTGCCGTGCAGGAGATCGGTATTCCGTGCGTGGTCAAACCCCTGATGTCCTCAAGCGGTAAGGGGCAGAGCATTGTCCGTTCAGCTGCCGAAGTACAGCAGGCCTGGGACTATGCCATGGCCGGTTCGCGCGGCGATCTGAAAGAAGTGATCATCGAGGAGTTCATCCCGTTCGACAGCGAGATCACGCTGTTAACGGTGACGCAGCAGAATGGGCCGACGTTGTTTTGTCCACCTATCGGACACCGTCAAGAGCGCGGCGACTATATGGAATCCTGGATGCCGCACCACATGCCCCCTACCCTCTTGAAGAAAGCGGAAGAGATGGCGGCAAAGGTTACCGCTGCGCTCACGGGGGCCGGGATCTGGGGAGTGGAGTTCTTTTTGACCACGGACGATGTGTATTTCAGCGAGCTGTCGCCGCGTCCGCATGATACCGGCATGGTCACGCTTAGCGGATGCACAAACCTGAGCGAATTCGAGTTGCACGCACGTGCCGTACTTGGATATCCGATCCCGGAGATCACCCTGCAACACGCGGCAGCGTCTGCTGTGATCCTCTCCCCCTTCGAAAGTCCGAACGAACCCACCTATACGGGCGTGGATGTTGTGCTGAACGATGCCCGCGTTGAAGTACGGATCTTCGGCAAGCCCTCCACCCGCAAGTACCGTCGTATGGGCGTGGTGCTGGCAAAGGGGACAAATGTGAAAGATGCCCGCACTACAGCGACGGCTGCGGCAGCTTCGATTTCGTTAGTTAGTCAGCTAGTCAGCTAGTCGGCTAGAGAGGTAGAGGGCTAGATAGCTAGATTGGACGTCGGACGATAGACGCCGGACGTTGATGCGACTTTTCCCGGACTCCCTACACCTACCCCCTCGTTGTACAACAGTTCACTGATCGATCTGGCCGATGATGCTTGACGACCGTTCGGAACGTTTTCTTCGATTGTTGGAGGCCCAGCAGGACACGTTGTGGCGCTTCGTACGGTCGATGGTGCGCTCCCACCACGAGGCCGAGGATGTGGTGCAAGAGACGATCGTGCAGGCATTAGAGGGGTTTCACCGGCTGCGGGATGAACAGGCCTTTGTGTCCTTCCTGTTCACGATCGCAAGTCGGATCGTCAAACGGCAGCGATGGCGTCGGCGGCTGTTCGGAGAATATGATGAGGTCGCTGCCGAGCAGCACCATCACTCTGATCCGTTGCCCGATGTCCAAGCCGACCTGGTGCTCTTACGAGCGGCGCTGCAGAAACTCCCTGTCAAAACCCGTGAAGCCATCGTGATGTTCGAGATCAATGGTTTCAGTCTCGAAGAGATCCGCGAGGTTCAAGGCGGCTCGCTCTCCGGAGTGAAATCCCGCCTCGTGCGTGGCCGGCAACAGCTGGCACGCCTGCTTGATGTGGAGCCTGAACGTGAGGCTTCCCCCGTTATTCCACTTGTCCACCACCAAACGGTACTGTGATGTCTTCCCGTAAACGAAACCTCGACTCTCTGTTCGATGCCGCCCGCTCGGAACGATCTCCGATCTCGGCCGAGGATGCGCGTGCGCTTGCCACCGGTGCCGTCCCAACGAGGAATCCCATCATGTCCCCAACATTCATCATCAGCAGCGCACTGGCTCTTGCCACCGCAGCCGGGATCACGATCAAGATCATCCACGAGGATGATGAGACGAAGCACAAGATCGTCACGGCACCTACTACCGCCGTCGCCCCTGAAGTACGCAATGATCGCAATAAGGAAGTAAAGGCAACTGTCCTTCCGAACGCAAGTGAGGAACCAAAGACAAGCGACGAAACAACCACGATTGAAATCCTCACTCTCCCCTCTACCCTCAACCCTTCAACACTAACCACGATCGGCATCACCGCCCTGCGTGCCGACGACGACATCGTACGCTCACTCGGATTGGAGCCGCAGGCCGTGCAGGAGATCTGCCGCAACCTCGCCGGCGCCGACAGTCTGACGAATTGCTCGATCGACATGTCCGATGCCAAGGTCAAGGTCTGTGTCTTCAAAGATGGTACTCCCGACGAAGTGGTCATCATGGACAAACCAGGCCCCATGCCCGTCATGTTCACGTCATCAGATGGTAAGGGGCGAGTGGTCGCCTCCCATTTCTCGCGTGAGGTCGACCCGAATAAACTCGTACCCGTAGCCGCAAAGGGCTGCGGTGACAACATGATCATGTGGTTCCAACCGACACAAGATTTTGTGATGTCAATGCCGGATTCTCTGTCAAAAGATCTCGAACGCATTCTTGACGTTGAAGTGCGGATCGATACGAAAGATGGAAAGACGAAGATGACGCGTCGTCAGAAGAATGCAGACGGCACGTTCACCGAAGAAGAGGAAGAAGTAAACATGCCCGACATATCACAGATGGCAATGAAGTTCAACCTCGACAGCATGTTGAAGTCTGTGAACGTGGACTCGGTACTGAAGTCGGTTGATATTCAAATGAATGATTTGAATAAGTCGATGAAGATCTTCATCAACAAGCAAATGCTATCAGTCGACTCCGTCATGCAGGACGTTGATTCGCTCATCAAGGAACTCAACATCCAGGTCGATTCATCAAACGCCAACACGCTCAAACAGCAACAAATGATCTTCAGGTTTCGCAATAGCGATGGTTCGGTTGATCCAAGTTCATGCACTCCTCAGATCCAACGTTACGAGTTCATGACGTCGCCGAACATTCGCAGCCGCGTCATTGTGATGACCAAGGGGGCGAAGAAACTTCCCCAACCGGAACCACCTCATTCGATCGACAATGCTTCCCTTCAGGAAACACGTACCTCACAAGGTGCGATCGCGGCAACGATGCTGTACCCCAATCCAACATCCGACGGCGGTGCAACGATGAGCTTCTCGCTGGCAAGTCCGCGGACACTCAACATGTCCTTGCTGACATTGAGCGGCGAAAAGGTCATGGACCTCGCTCGCAACGTCTACCGCACACAGGGTGACGGCCAACTGGCCTTCGCCCTCAATAACACCGCACCGGGCATGTACCTAGTCGTCCTAGAGACCGATCAAGGTGAACGTGTGGTGCAACGCCTGATCGTGCAGTGATGCTTCGCTGACTAACTTTGAGCATGGTGCTCGCCGACATTACTTCTCGAATGGAACAGATCGTAGCCGAAGCGCAGCAAGAAGGCAAGCGCTTCGGCTACTTTGCTTCATTGTATCTCGGAATGACCCACGCCGTGCAGCGATCGCTCGGTACCGGCAAGTTCAACGACGATGCCCGCATGGAGCGTTTGGTCGTTGTCTTCGCTCAACGGTATCTCGACGCACTGGATACGTGGCGCCGTGGTGTCCGCCCGACCGAGTCGTGGAACGTCGCCTTCTACCAAGGCAAACTCGACCAGATCACGGTCGTCCAGCACCTACTGCTCGGAATGAATGCCCACATCAATCTCGACCTCGGCATTGCTGCTCAACAGGTAGCACCGGGTTCGCAACTGCAAGCCCTTCAACCCGACTTCGACACGATCAATGAGACGATCCGTTCGCTGTTCAACGGCGTTAAAAGCAAGCTCCGCACACTCAGTGCTCCACTGCGTTTTCTCGATGATCTAGGGGGCGAGCACGACGATCAGATCGCGAACTTCTCCATCCGCGTAGCACGTGATCAGGCATGGCAATTCGCTTTGCAGCTCAATACTCTCAGTGGCTCTGAACAGGTTCAGGCGATCCGCGACCGCGATACGGTGATCCGAGAGTTCGCAACGCGGATCGTTTATCCGGGGTGGACGGCCGACCTTGTCCTCAAACCGATCAAATGGGCAGAACCGTCCGACGTGCGACGGATCATCAGCGTCTTGAATCGCTAGAAGGTCGCCGGCGAGATCGTGATACGCCAGTCCGGCGTGTCGCGCTGCGACCAACGTGTGTTGACGTCGATACGAAAGAACAACAGCAGACGATTGATGCCAAGACCGATCTCATAGTAGACCTGATCAGGTGTTTGTGCCGTTGTTGGAAGCATCGTGCGTGTATACGCTAACGTCTGCTCGGAGAACGTGGTATACCCAACACTGCCAAAGACAATGAACTCGATCCCGAAGGATGCCACGTTCGGGATGCGCAACAATCCCGGAATGAGTTCACCAAAGTTGTGCTGCAGGGAGACCTTGGCATACCGGTCTCCATAGAATTCCTTCACGCCCATACCGCGGAAAGCCGCACCGAGGACGATACCGCTGACGGCAGATTCCAGGGAGAAGAAGCGTTGCGGTGGAACCTCGCCCCACGTCATGCCGCCACTCACGTAAAGATCCAGCGTCCACAACGGCAACGTCCGCGTACGCCAAAAGCCGACCCACTCGGCACGACCGAACGTAAAGTCTGTTGCCAAGAGTGCAGGATCGGAGACCTCACCACGCAAGATCATCCCCGTTCGAGAGATCATGCGCTCCGGACGATAATTCAGGTAGAGCTCGCCCCCTATCGATTGCATTGACCCGTTCATGATGGCGGGATTAGGACGACGTAGTTCTTCTTGCGAGAACATCGACCAAGCATCACCACTCTCTGCCGTGGTTTGCCGTTCACTACGCACGAACAGGCGCACGGTTGACGGGCGGGCAAATCGTCCGTTACGGGTGAATCGAAGCTGACCCCATGAATAGGCGATGCCCGCTTCCCAACCATCAGCGTAGTAGTAGTCGCCGTAATCGTTTCCGAACAGGAACGAGGTGAAGGTGATCAAACCGGTCTTGACCGTCGTGGGGTCGTCGCGTCGCATCAACAGCGAATGTCCGCCAACATCAAGACTCCAGCGCTGACGATGATCCGGGAACCAGGTGAGTTTACCGCCGATATACGGATGCTCATCCATGAAGCCCCACCCACCGTTTGCACGCACCTCCAAGGCCGTGTCAGGCCGAAACCACAGACCCAAGCCGAGATACGGACCGTGTACGTTGTTATAGCGGAAGACGTCTTCAAAGCCGGAGAACGGCTCTCGTCCTAATCGCGCCACCGTCCGAGTGACCGGACCAATGTAGGTATCGAGGAAGGACGTCTCAACGGAATCCGGATTCTCTTGATAGCGCTGGATCTCTTCGTAGGCAAACTCTTCTTCCGGACGCAGCGGCGTCTTCATGTTCTGTGCCCAGAACGTCGAATCAAATTCTTCCGCTTGTTCGGCGATCTCCACACGACGCTGATCGAACACATCATCACTATACGGCGTAGTGAAGTCGTAATCATAGCAGAAGGTCTCCAGCTCGATATCCAATCGCGGTGAAAAGATGAAGAGGATATCGGCCTTGACGCTGCTGCTGATCGTCAATGCTTCCGGCATCACGAAGCCACTTGTTTCGATGAAGGTCTGCCGTATCGAGAACCCCGCATCGAACGGCAAGTTCACCGCTTCGTTTGGTCGCAACTCGACGTCAAGGGGCCTGTGGTTCCGTTGATCGATATAGAGTGTGCCGTGAAAGGCCTTGAAGCTGTTGTTCTTCGGACGCGCCTCGATGCGGACGATGCTGTCTTCTTCGTTCGACGCCAGCTCGAACTCATAGTCGTTTAGTGCATCGGGATGAAACGGCGTCTCGATGTTCTCGCCCAGGATGCCGAGTTCATCGTCATAGACATTCAGATTGGTGCCAAAGGCAACGAAGTTGGCTTGGGGAGGCACGTTCACGGTTTGGCGTCGCTGGACGATCTCATTGAAGTATCGGTCAGGTCGATCCACATACCCTTTCGAGAAGGACTCCAGGATGGAGAACACAGTCGTGTCTCCCCTGCCCGTGCTGCGCATGGCCGTTGCCGTATCGGTAATGGCGACGAACTTCGTGTACAACATGTAGGTGTATCG
Organism: uncultured Hyphomicrobiales bacterium; assembly: GCA_964467455.1. Taxonomy (GTDB): domain Bacteria; phylum Bacteroidota; class Ignavibacteria; order Kapaibacteriales; family Kapaibacteriaceae; genus OLB6. Next base: position 102,656 of record CAYXQJ010000002.1, read on the forward strand.
GTCGAGCAGCGATTCTTGCTTGGCTTTGCGTTCGAGTACCGCGCGCATGATGCGCTCGCCCGGATCTTCGGCCGTGACCACGACCTCGCGTCGACGCAACTGATTCTCTGCGAGCTTGACGTCAAGCGTTGTATCTCGGTACGGCACAATGAGTGTGTCGGAGCGATAGCCCACGACGGAGAAGACAACGGTATCGGTAGTCGACCGCTCAAGTGCTCGCTGAAGTTTCGGGCCGGCGATACGAAGGGTGAACTCACCCGTCTTGGTCGACATGACGGCCGCACGAGCATTCAACGCTCTGATGGTGACAAAGCGCAGCTCTTCCGTTGTTGTGGAATCACGAACCGTGCCGGTGATCGTGACGACGGTCTGCGCCGTCACCGGAGGAGCGATCATCAACAGCAACACCGCTACACGCAGCCACAATACGGGCATGGTCACTTTCGCGTGATGATCAGTGCTTCGTCTTGGGCCTCATCGAGAGCTTCTTTGGGCGTCATCTCTCCCAGTAACACACGCACCGTCGCCCTTTCGATCACGGCTTCAAGGTCCAACCATCGAGGATGGACCGGCGTCATACGAGCATGTTCCAATTGCTGTGCGAAGACCGACTTCACGGGGTCTTTCAAAAGCTGGGTGTCGGAGAAGTACCGCTTGTCAGCCGGGAATCCGGCTTCGGGGATCTTCGAGCACATGCGAAGTGCCGTCGCGCCGCTGGTCATGTACTGCACGAATTCTCGAGCGCGTTGGCTGTTGCCCGTCTTTGCGGCGACCGCCAAATATTCACCGCCGGCGAATGACACTCCGGGCTGTTGTCCCATGCCGGGCAGCAGCACCGCTTCGAAGTTGAGACCTTTGGCTGCGCGGAGTTTCGGCAAGAGCCAGCCGCCGGAGACCCAGGCAGCAACGCGGCCTTGCACGAAGGCAGCGTCAAGCTGACGCTGCGTTTCGATGAAGCCCGTACGAGCCAGCTTCGCATAACGATCTAGGGCGTCGATGTTCTGCGGCGAGTTCAGCGTCGGCATCCCCGATGCATCCATGATGTCGCCGCCGACCGTCCACATCATCGGTAAGATCTTTTTGTAGAGTCGGTGGGCATCATCACCGTTGGCACCAAAGCCATAGGCACCCGTGCCTTGTACGGCCTCACAGGCGTCGAGAAGCTGATCCAGGGTCGGGATCGCCCCCTTCCAGCCGGCTTTGTCGAGGAGACCGCGGTTGAGGTAAAGGACGCGTGTATCAACGATCCACGGATAGGCATAGATGCGGTTGTTCCAGGTGCTTGGAGCGAGCGAGTAGGCGACGAAGTTGCCGACGGCGTTGGCATCACCGGGGAGTTCCATCAGGACGCCGGCGCTGGAGAACTGGGCGATCCAGTCGCTGCCGAGTTCGATCACGTCGGGAGGCGCACCGGAGTTGAAGGCCGCCTGAAGCTTGACCTTGCCGTCGTTCCAACTTAGTTCGGTGAGTTCGACCTTGACGCCGGTCTTGTTCTCGAAGTCGGCAATGATCTCTTGCAGCACGGCTTTTTGTCCGGGTTCACTCCAAAAATGCCAGAACCGGATCGTCTTGGCCGAGGTAGCCGCATCTTCTTTAGATGTGCAGCCGGCTGCGAAAAGCCCTACAAACACAGCCATCAGAGCAAGGAGGAACGCATGGCGCATCAGGAAATCCAAGGGTACATGGGGAGAAATCACTACGAAGTTAGTAGTTTCGAACCCGTCCAAGAACAACGGGGGCTGTGTGCCGAAGACGTCGAAGTATATCTTCATCACGGGCGGGGTTTTGTCGTCACTCGGCAAAGGCATCGCCTCATCATCCATCGGTCTGCTACTCAAGCAGCGCGGTTTCACAGTCACGGTCCAAAAGTTCGACCCGTACATCAACGTCGACCCAGGGACGATGAATCCCTACCAGCACGGCGAGGTCTACGTGACCGATGACGGCGCTGAGACCGACCTTGACCTCGGCCATTACGAGCGGTTCCTCGACGTGAACATGTCGAAGCAGAACAACTCGACCGCTGGACAGGTCTATTACGACGTGTTGATGCGTGAGCGCCGCGGTGAATACCTCGGCAAGACGGTTCAGGTGATCCCACACATCACCGATGAGATCAAGCGTCGGATGCGGTCCTTCGAAGGCAAGTACGATGTGGTCATCATCGAGATCGGTGGCACCGTTGGCGACATTGAGTCGCTGCCGTTCCTCGAAGCCACGCGTCAGTTGATGCTCGATGTCGGCCGACAGAACTCGTTGATCGTCCACCTTACCTACGTGCCCTACATCAAGAGCGCCGGCGAGCTGAAGACGAAGCCAACACAACACTCGGTAAAGGCCTTGATGGAGCACGGCATCATGCCGGACATCTTGATGTGCCGCTCCGAGATGAAACTCGACAAAGAGATCCGCCACAAGATCGGATTGTTCTGCAACGTCGAAGAACGTTCCGTGATCGAAGCGCTCGATGCGGACACGATCTATGAAGTACCGATGATGTTCGCCAAGCGCGGACTTGATACGATCATCTGCGAGAAGCTTCACATGAAGCGCTCCACACTCAACCTTGAGACGTGGTCGCGCTTTGTACACCGCATCAAGGCGCCGAAGCATAAGGTCACGATCGCCTTGGTCGGCAAATACATCAAGTACAAAGACAGCTATAAGAGCATCTCCGAAGCCTTCATTCATGCCGGCGCGATCAACAACACCGAGATCGATCTGCGGTGGGTCGACTCAGAGTCATTGGACTCGAAGAACATTCGCTCGCAGCTGAAAGGCGTCAACGGCATCTTGGTCGCTCCGGGCTTCGGCTCACGAGGCATCGAAGGCAAGATCGCCGCGATCAAACACGTACGCGAGAACAACATCCCGTTCTTCGGCATCTGCCTTGGTATGCAATGCTCCGTGATCGAGTTCGCCCGCAACGTTGCCGGACTTAAGGACGCGAACTCTTCGGAATTCAAAAAGAACCAGGAGAACGTCATCGACCTCATGCCTGATCAACGCGGCGTCGTTGACAAGGGAGGTACGATGCGTCTGGGTACGTATCCGTGCACGATCTCGAAGGGCAGCAAAGCCTCTGCGGCGTATAAGTCCGAGCAGATCTCCGAGCGCCACCGACATCGCTACGAGTTCAACAACGACTTCCGTGAGCGCCTCACGAAGGCAGGACTTAAGCTCAGCGGCACGTCGCCTGACGGACGACTTGTGGAGATCGTCGAACTCCCCTCCCATCCTTGGTTCGTCGGCGTCCAGTTCCATCCTGAACTCAAGTCTCGTGCCGTCACCGGACATCCATTGTTCGTGGCCTTCGTCAAGGCCTCACTCGCCCACGCTCAATCGAAAGCCAAGAAGTAATGCCGGTCCAGATCCTCCTTATCGAACATGACGATGTCGGCGGCTTGTATCCGTTCACATCGACCCATTGTTCGTGGGAGCTGAGAACTGGAGCCTTCACGATCCTTGAACGATGGGAACGTTCAGTGCCGACCGATCTGATCACCATTGCCTCTCACCGCGACCTGCATCTACGGTCGTTCGTCGAGCGGTATCCCCACACAGCCCCCTACCGTCCGTTGCCGACTTTGATCGTCGTCGGACACCTGCTCATCTCGCCCTCGGTGATGCGGCAGATGGTAGAGGTGTGTTCCTCAAGCACACAACCCATCGTCTTCTTCTGCAACGGTCATGTTGCCGGTACATTCTTGCCGGAAGCTCCTCCAACTCCTGCCACAGCAACGGCCGTTCTGGATACGATCGATGTGACCACGTGCCGTACCATTGAGGTCAGCGGCCATCTGATCCACCGCCTCTGGTTCGCACTTGACCATCTTGACGAGTGTATTCGATGGGACGCGGCATTGATCGGTGAACATGTCGACGACGATGCATCCGTTGACTCGTCCGTTGTGATCGATGAATCTCACGGCCCCGTCATCATCATGGAGGGGGCGCGCATTGGCGCTTTTTGCGTCCTGACCGGTCCGACCGTGATCGGTCCACGTTCCTTGGTGAAACCGTTCTCCAACATCGCCCATGGCGTGATCGGCCCCGTCTGCAAGGTGGCCGGCGAGATCGAAAAGAGTGTGATCCAAGGATATTCCAACAAACAGCATGACGGATTCCTCGGACATTCCTACCTCGGCGAGTGGTGCAATCTTGGTGCCGGCACGATCACGTCGGACCTGAAGAACACCTACGGTCATGTCCGTGTGACCATGCCCTGGCTGGAAGAAGACACACAGCGAACGTTTGTTGGATTGTTGATGGGCGACCACAGCAAGTCTGCGATCGGCACCCGGTTCACCACCGGAACGGTCTGCGGTATCTGCTGCAATATCGTTGCCGACAATTTCCCGCCGGCTTACCTGCCGCCGTTCACGTGGCTGAAACCAACAGAACAACAGGTCTACGAAGTAGACAAAGCCCTTGACGTTGCTCGTGCCGTCACGGCCCGACGGATGGTGGACTTGGGTCCGTCGACCGAAGCGCTGCTTCGTGATCAATATCGCTCGACCCATGGTTGAGCGGTTGCACATCTGGATCACGGGCGCCTCGCGCGGTATCGGTGCGGCGATCGCCCAACAGCTTGCTCCGGCACATAACATCACGCTCAGCGGACGCAACGAAGCATCGCTGCTTCAGATCGAGAACATGCTTCCCGGCGGATGTGCTGCCGTGGTCCCGTGTGATGTTGCCGATCCCGTGAGCGTTCGTGATGCCTATCAAGAGGCGTCGGCGCTGTTCGGCCCTGTTGATGTGTTGATCGCCAATGCCGGTATCGGCATCTTCAAACCACTCGATGAGATGTCGGAACAAGAGTTCGATGATCTGATCGATATCAACCTTCGCGGCGTCTTCTACAGCACGAAGGCCGTCCTGCCGACGATGATCGAACGTCGGCGCGGTATGATCGTCGACATCAACTCCATCTCAACCCTGCGAGCCTTTCCGGGCAACGGTGCCTATGCGGCATCGAAAGCCGGCGTTGCCGCCATGATGCGAGCGCTGCGTCAGGAGGTCCGCGAATCCGGCATCAAGGTCACGTCGGTCATGATCGGTGCGACCGAGACGGACATTTGGCCCGACGATGCTCGCCTTGCCCATGGTCCGCGCATGATGAAGGCCCACGACATCGCGATGGCCATCGAGGGCGTGGTCGATACCTTCCACAACCCTCGACTGCATCTGGAAGAGATCGTAGTGCGACCTCAGAACGGGGATCTGTAACGCCCCTTACAACTTGATGAATCGTGTCGACACGCGCTCACGACCATCGGAGACGATGACCGTATAGCTGCCGGCATGGAGCTCGCCAAGGCCCGTGATCGCGTACGATCCTTCACCTTCACGAGCATGCACCAACATTGAGAGCATGGTGTTGCCCGTTGCGTCAATAACGGTAACGCTCAGTTCGCCGGAGTGCGCACTGTTGATGCTGAGCGATCCGTCGGTGACCATTGGATTCGGCACAGCCGTTACGCTAAATAGCGCGTTGTTGTGTTCTTCAACAGACGTAAGTGTCGCCGTGGCCTGTGCTGTCGCACTCCAGTTACTCCAGCCGCAAGCGTTGTTGGAACGCACCTGCCAATAGATCGTTCCCGTTGTTGGCAGTACCGACGCCGACACATCGACTGTGGTCGTTGTTAGCGTTGAATCATCAAAGAAGGGGGCGGACATGTTCGCCAAGGTGGAGAGACGCACATGATAGACCGTGGCGCCGTTGGCGGCATTCCACGTGAAGCTATGCGTTTTGTCGAAGTCGACGCTGAAGGCACCCTTCGGGCCGACGACGATCGGTGTGAGCGGCTTGGTGCCGCTGGTGTTGAACTGGAAGACGTTCGACCACGCACCTGCACCCACGCTGTTATGGGCACGTACGCGCCAGTAGTAGCGGTTGCCACATTCCGGCATGTCAGCTTGGGCACCCGTGGTGGGCTTCCGAGAATCATGTACGATCGATGACGCACCGAAACTCTGATCGGTCGCAACTTGCAGTTCGTATTCTTCGGCAAAGGTGGCCGAATTCCAGTCGAAGGCAACGTTGACGCGATCGACCGTCGCCGAATTGGCCGGCACGAGCAGCGTGATACTTCCGGGCTTGAGCGAAGCAGGAATGAAGTCGACCTTGATGTTATCAGAGCCGAAGTTGGCCTGCTGTGTGATGGGCGACGTGAGCGGACCGCCTGAGGCCACGACGGTGACCGAGCCCGAGCCGGAGAACGGAATGGCATAGCCGCCGGACGCTGACGTCACGGCATAATAGGTTCCTCGGGACGGTTCGACCCGGACGCCTTCCAGGCCTTCACCAACGTCGTAGAAGCCGTTGCTGTTCTTGTCGTTGTAGACAACGCCGGTGATGTATCGGATCGAGCGGATGCCGAAGTCTTGGGTGATCACATACGGTCCGACGGTATTGGACTGTAGTCCACCCGACGTTTTCGTGATACCGATCCCGATCTCCGTGTACACCGCCCCGTTGAAGTTCATGATGTTGGAACGGTGGCCGAGGTCGATCTGATTTTGTTCTCCCCAGTCAACATTCAAACCGCAGTGGCCATACCAGACGCTGTTGGAATAGGCCGAGACATTTTCACCCCACTGACCCTGCGGAACATAACCCACAACACCATAACGTTGATCAAGGGTGCTTCCGTTCGAGCCGTTGTGTCCTTGGAAGTTGTTGGCCACCATGTCGGCCGTGTGGTTCCGTGCTGCTTGGTTCAGTGCCGGATGGAAGGCAAGCGGTGGACGCTGTGGATACGTCGTGAAGGCCTGCTTCGTGGCGGCTTTGTTGATGTTGAACCAGGTATATGCCGATTGAACCGCCGGATCTTCCGTGTCCATCAATCGCACACCTTCTTCACTGGGATTGGCGCGCGCCCGGTTGATCAACTCAAGCATGTACTGTTCTTCGGGCGTTGGATCGCCGTGACTATAGACCTGGTTGGGCTGTGCTACGCTGGTGTAGGATACCAACACAAACGCAGAGAGAAGGAGAAGCGTACGGAGCATGTTGTGGCCTGCAGTGTAATGGGAATAGCCCCAAAATTACACCAGCGTATAGAAATCGTGGCCATTATCCGTATTGATGTGCAAGACGCCGGCGCGGACAAGTTTTACCAGGATCTGGGAGGCCCGTCGTTTGGAGATGTTCACCAGCTTGGCAAAGTCATTGACGGATGCTTTGCCGTACCGCTCCAAGTAGGTGAAGAGCCGACGTTCCCGGTCACCGATCGAGAGCGTCATTGGCGGCGCGCTTGGACTCTGCCCGGCAAGGATGCGCGTCATCTCTTTCGACGCAGCGACGCTACTCTCGCCCTGCCGAATGTAAGCCTTACGTTGATGCGGACGCTCATTCGGATCGTCGCTGACCAGCCGATGTGGTTTGTGTTCACTGTTCGGTACGTGAACTACCACAACGTCCCGATACTCGATCTCAACGATCTCGACGTCGATGTCGAGATCCGGTGTGATCGAGTGTTGGGCAATACCAACCAGCTCCACTTGTTCTTTCTCTGACTCGACGCCGATGATCGACCCATCGTCGTCAACTCCGATGATCAAGTAGCCTCCGGAGGTATTCGCAAAGGCAATGATCTCCTTCGCGAACTTTTCCGCTGACGTGAATTTTCGTTTGAACTCGACGGTCGAAGACTCTCCGCCGGCGATGATCTCTCGAAGCTCATGTCGCGTTAGGGGGCGGCGGCGAGTCTCCACTGTGATTTTGCGACCCACCATTGCGACGGGTTATAGCCCGGACGCACGAGTGAGTAATTCACGTTCTGCAGTCGTTTGTTATAAACCGACGGATACAAGGGCATCCACAAGAAGGTATAAGGTTGCTCTTCCACGACGATCCGCTGGAATTCTTTCATGTATTCGATCCGTTTGGCTTCATCGAACTCCGTGCGGTTGAGTTCGATCAACTGATCGGCACGGGCATTTGAAAAGCCAGTGTAGTTGCTACCGTTGTTCTTGGTTTGGCTGGAGTGCCAAAGCTGATACGGATCTGTCGGGATGGGATCATTCACCCACGAGCCGATGTAGGCATCGAAGTTGCGGGTGCGAAGATTCTCGAGGAACACGGACCATTCGAGCTTCTGGATCTCGACCTTGATGCCGACCTTCTTGAATTCATCAGCAAGGATCAGCATGATCTGCTCCCGCGCTTCGTTGCCGGCATTGAGCAAGAACTTGAAGGTAAAGTCGACGCGCTTGCCATCGACCATGCGATCAAGGATGCCGTCGTTGTTGCTATCGTTCCACCCTGCCTCAGAAAGAAGTGCCTTGGCCTTTGACGGATCGTACGGAATTGCCGGGATCGTCTTGTCGTATTCCTTCAACTGCGGATAGATCGGCGAGTTCAGTGGCACGGCGATACCACGGACCACCTGTTTGATCAGAGCATCACGGTCGACAAGATGCGACAATGCACGACGCGTCCGCTTATCCGCCAGAACGGTACGGCCGGTGTTCCATCCGATGTAGGAATAGACTTGGCCTTCGTAGGCGTACTTGGCAAGATGCTTCATGGTCGCCGTGTCCACCTCTTCGGTGTACTTGGGCGGCGGTACATACTCCATGAAGTCGATCTCTTCGTTCTTGAGCGCCACCACGGCGGTATTGCGGTCGTTGACGATCTTATAGATGATCTTGCCCGGATAGCCCGGATTGTACTTGGTCGATTGTTTGTTCCACCAGTTCGGACTGCGTCGCAGGATCACGGCCTCGCCGGTATTCCACTCATCGAAGACGTAGGGGCCGGAACCGATGTTCAACTTTGGATCGCGCTTCACGTCGGCGGAGTTATACCACTCTGCGAAGGCCTTCATTGCCGGATTCTTCGCGGCACCGTCGATGTCGTTCGTCTGCGGGATGGTGAACCCATCCGAGAGGTTCTTCGGATCAAGGTGTTTCTTTGACATGACCCACAGCGAACCCAGCTGCCATTCAGCAAGGAAATAGGGTTGCGACATGACCACAGTGAACGTCCGATCGTCGGCGATCTCGATATCCTTGACGTCGAGGTAGTAGTTCCGCAGCGGTGCCGCATCGATGATCAGCGGATTCTTCACGGCTTTGAAGGAGAAGAGGACGTCCTTCGTTGTGATCGGCGTCCCATCGCTGAAATAGATCCCCTGCTTCAGCGTGAAGGTATACCGCAGATGGTCTTCCGAGATGGTCGGGCGCGCTTCGGCCAAGACCGGCTCCAATTCCGTGGTCTCGAAGTTCTGATCGATCAGACGTTCGTAGACGCGATTGAAGATGGCGTTGGCGCTGGCATCATTCGTTACGATAGGATTGAGTCCTTCCGGATCGGACAGCTCGTGTACCACGACCCATTCGCCGGCGACCGGTGAGCCAAGATCTGCCTCTTGGGTACCTTCACCTCCGCCGCCACATCCTACGGTTGCCAGAGACAGCACAGCGGCCGCCGCCAACATCACGAACCACTTATTCATCATCACCTTGGAAATATGTGATCTGTCGTTGCTCATAACTCCCCTTTTGTTCAGATCGGCGACGGATCTCTTCCTCAAGCCGATCTGAGAACTCTTTTGATGCATTATAGCCGTACGTCTTCAAGAGATAATTCAGCGCGATCGTTTCCGAGATCACCGTCACGTTCTTTCCGGGAAAGATCGGCAGCTTCACTGTTTGGATCGGTACACCGAGGATCGATGAACTCGACTCTTCCAATCCGGTACGATTGTACTCCCTGCCCTGCTCATAGACCTCGAGTTCAACGATCAACTCCAGACGCTTTTGAAAGCGAATGGAACGGATCCCAAACATCTGCCGAACATCGATCACCCCCAGCCCCCTGATCTCCATAAAGTGGCGAACAAGTGACGTCCCGGTGCCCATGAGGATCGATTCACGTTTCTTCGTGAAGACAACGATGTCGTCGGCAACCAGTCGATGGCCGCGTTCAACAAGATCAAGGGCGATCTCCGACTTGCCGATGCCGCTTTTACCTGTGAAGAGAATACCGACACCATAGACGTCGACGAAGGAACCGTGTACGGTCACCTGAGCCGAGAATTGGTCGTCGAGAAATTCACTGAGCAGAAAAATGGTCTTCGACGTATCGAAGGGTGTGGTAAGGATCGCCACATTGTGTTCGTGGGCGATGTCGATCAGATCGGGTGTGAGCGCGTGGCCATTTGCACAGACGATACACGGAACGTTGAACGCACAGATGGTACGGAAGGCCGAACGACGCTGTTCTTCATCAAGGTTCTTCAACAGATAAAAGAACTCCGTATTCCCGAACAGCTGCACACGGTAATACGTGAACAGATCCGTAAACCCGGCAAGCGCAAGCTGCGGGCGGTGGAGATTCTTGTCTGTGATGAGGTTGTCTAGTCCGATGTCACCTGTCATGGCCTCGAGGTTTACGGGGCCAGACAGCAACTCACGAACCGTGATCGACTCTTTGATGACCGGCGCGGCCGGACGTATCGACGGCATGGTTGGTTCGTGTTGTTGATCAAATGGCAGGAGCGGAGCGAACGTCGTTTTGACGGTCACTCAGCTTCTTCAGCTGTCGTGCTACCTTTTCGCGGGCATCGTGAATGGCCTTGACATGTTCTGCGGCTTGTTCTTTGGCGACGACCGTATGTCCTTGGACCTTCACGGTGAACTCTGCGAATTTGTTTCCTGCATCTTCGCCGGCGATGACGTCGACACGGATGATGCTCGGATGAAACCGGTCTAAATATTCGGCAGCTTTTACAGCGGCAGTGTGCTCTTCGTCAGAAAGTTGGCAATGTCGGGTGGTGATATGAACATCCATTGTTGTCTCCTTTCAATGTCTTTGGTGTTGCGAAAAGTAGTCAATTTCCAGATAGCAGAACAGAAAAACCGATGCGCACGATCACTCCCCCGGCCTGTATGGAATAGGTGCCTTGTGTACGAGGCACATCGTAGGCGAGGGTCGCTCCTGTTTGTGCAAAATACTCGCCGCTGATCGGGAGATACAGATAGCCCCCTTCCACATAGATACCGGCTCTTGCGCGAAGGGCGAGGCGTTTATCAAAGCCAAGAGAGACACCGGCACGAACTGCGATGGAGGGGGCGACCTGCCATTCATCGTAGCGGAGGCCGGATTGACGGTTGCGAGGTTCTGTCGATGGTGATAGACTCTCGGACCAATACACGTTAGCGAAGCCAAGACCGGCCGCTGCACCGACGTAGGTCGTGAATTGTCGCTCGATCGGAAAGAAGTCAAACGTGACCATCGCCGGGATCACGGTCAACTGCAGATCTTGCGACACCGTCTGACGTGCCGTTGTTGGTGCGAGATAGTCGTCAGGGTCGTAGTCGTACGTCTCCCTCACGACGGCGCGATAATAGCCGACACTGAGACCGATCGGTGCATCGGCGATGATGAAGCTCGACGCGTTGAAGTTCACCGCCGTTGGTGCGTCAAAGCCCGAAGACGGTGCTCCGAGCAAGGCGCGATAGTCGGCGAAGAATTCCGTTGCACTTATGCCGAAGACCCAACCAACATCGAATGCCGCTCGAAGCTCACGTGGTGAGCGAACCTTGGCAAGTGAATCCGCGCTCGACGCTGCGACACTCGCCGTAGCCATCACGAACGTGAACAGCACTACCGCGAGATCAGAGGATGCGCTTCCCCATCGACGATGCCACGACGTCAGCAGCGAACTCAGCGGTACGGTTCCGATCATCAAGGATCGGATTGACCTCAGCAACTTCGAGAGAAGCATAAGCATCGATCTGGGAGATCATTTCCATGAATAGATGGGTCTCGCGATACGTGAGCCCACCGGGAACCGGTGTACCGACACCTTGTGCGACACTTGGATCTACACCGTCCACATCGAAGGAGATGTGTAAATGGTCGACGCTGCGCGACATGTCCTCCAGCACTCGTGTTGCTACCTCATACATGCCGAGTCGGTCGATGTCGAACATCGTATAGGCCGCAACACCAAGCTCTTTGATCAGGTCGCGCTCACCCGGATCGATAGAACGCAGACCAACGATGGCAAGGTTCCGCGGGTCTAGGACCGGTGTACCGGCGATCTCCAGCAACGATGGATGGCCGTACCCCATTGCTACGGCAAGCGGCATTCCGTGGATGTTCCCGGAAGGCGTTGTCTCGGCAGTATTCATATCAGCATGGGCATCGATCCAGATCACACCGAGTGTTTTGCCCTGTTCCTTACAGTGCTGACCAATGCCGGCAAGTGAACCCACACTCATTGAGTGATCGCCGCCGACGATCAGAGGGAAATCACCATCATCAAGGATGTTCTTGACACGAGTGCAGAGCACGCGGCTCATCTCTGCGACTTCGGGCAGGTACTTGAGACGTGAATCCTGGATCTCTTGAACCTCGATGTTGCGGACAGCAATATCACCTTCATCGATCACGGTGTAGCCAAGTGCTTCGAGGCGCGTGTCGACATCTGCGATGCGCATGGCTGACGGGCCCATGTCGACGCCGCGTCGATCGGCACCAAGATCGATCGGGAATCCCAAGATCCTGACGCGAGTACTTTTATTGCGCACGTTTTCCTCCGGTCAAATGTCGAAGCACGGTCGACAGCCGATCTTTGAGTTCCGCACGATGAACGACCATATCCACAAAGCCATGTTCGAGCAAGAACTCAGAGCGCTGGAAACCTTCCGGGAGTTTCTTGCGAATGGTCTGCTCGATAACGCGCGGGCCGGCAAAACCGATCAGCGCTTTTGGTTCGGCGATGATCACGTCGCCAAGCATGGCATAGGAAGCGCTGACGCCACCGGTCGTTGGGTCAGTAAGGATGGAAATGTATGGAACACCGGCATCACCAAGTTCCGACAACATCGCGCTGGTCTTGGCCATCTGCATCAACGACAACGCGGCCTCTTGCATTCGGGCGCCACCGGAAGCACTGATGAAGATGAACGGCATACGTTGCTCTAGTGCACGTCTTCCAGCACGAACAAACTTCTCGCCGACCACACTACCCATCGAACCGCCGATGAAGCCAAAGTTCATACAGCCAAACGAGATCGGCATTCCATAGAGATCACCGACACCGGTCGTAACGGCATCCGGAAGGTCGGTCCTCGCATACGCTTCCTTCAGACGAGCTTTGTACGGACGTGTATCAACAAACTCCAGCGGATCCCCTGAGCGAACGGTAGAATCCGTTTCGTTCCATGTGCCTTCATCGATCAGAAGATCGACATACTTCGAAGCGCCAATGCGAAAATGATGGTCGCAGGTCTTACAGGTATAGGAAAACTCTTGGAGTTCTTTTCGGTAGATGACCGTAGAACAGGAGGGACACTTCGTCCACAACCCATCGGGCATCTCACGTGCAGACTGCGATTCTTTGATATTCTGTGTTTTTCGAAGGAACCAGGCCATGGTTCAACTCCTTGGTGTTGAGCACAAAGGTACGGAGAGCAGTGCGAGACTGTCAGTAACCGGTCGAGCGTCTACTTGCCGATCGAAAGAAGTTCGTACTGGATCGTACCGGCGGGGACCTTCGTTTCAATAACATCGCCAACTACTTTTCCCATAAGGGCCTTACCGAGTGGGCTTGTGACTGAAAGCTTGTTCTGTTCGAAGTCGGCTTCTTCGGGAGAGACCATCATGTATTCGATCTCTCGGTTGGTCTTTTTGTTCAGGAGTTTGACCTTGGAGAGGATATAGACCTTGTCGTTTGGAAAGTCGCTCGCATCAATGACCTGCGCTTTTGACAGTGCCGACTCCAGCTTGGAGATCCTGATCTCGAGCAATTCCTGGGCATGTTTTGCAGCGTCGTAGTCAGCATTCTCCGAAAGGTCACCATGCGAACGGGCATCGGCGATCTTCTGCGCTATGTCCTTTCGCCCTCTACCCTTGAGGTCATTAAGCTCCGCCTGCATCTCTTCCAGACGTTCGCGGGTGATGTATACGATGTCGCCAGCCATGATAGAGGTTCTCCGATTAGAGATGTCGCAAGATATGACCCATTTTGTCGCGTTTCGTTTCGAGGTATTGCTGATTATCCACATTCGCCGGGATCTCCAACGGCACCAGCTCAGAAACTTCTAGACCGTACGACTGTAAGCCCACGCGCTTCTTAGGGTTATTCGTCATAAGACGCATCTTTCTCACTCCCAGATCGACCAAGATCTGAGCACCGATACCGTAATCCCGAGGATCCGGTTGGAATCCTAGAGAAAGGTTTGCCTCAACCGTGTCAAGTCCTTGCTCTTGAAGTGCATAGGCCTTGATCTTATTGACTAGGCCGATACCCCGGCCTTCTTGTCGCATGTAGAGGACAACACCCGCCCCCTCCTTCTCGATGGTCTCGAGAGCGGCGTGGAGTTGGGGTCCACAATCACAACGTCGGGAGCCGAAGATATCCCCGGTCAAACATTCACTATGCACGCGGACAAGGATCGGGACTTCAGGGTCGATCTCGCCTTTGACAATGGCAACATGTTCCTTGCCGTCGAGCCGGTTCTCATACACCTTAAGCTGAAACGACCCGAATTCGCTGGGCAGTTTGGCCTCGGCCACTAACCGGATCAGCATCTCGTGATGCCGGCGGTAGGCGATGAGATCGTCAACCGAAATGACTTTGAGGTCGTGCCGTTCGGCGAAGGCCTCAAGATCCGGCATCCGGGCCATGGATCCGTCGCCTTTCAAGATCTCGCACAAGACGCCGACGGGTTTGAGCCCGGCAAGGCGCATGAGGTCGACAACGGCTTCTGTATGCCCTGCACGACGCAACACGCCCCCTTCCATGGCCACAAGTGGGAAGATGTGTCCCGGACGCGCAAAGTCGCCCGGCACAGCTTCATCATTGGCCATGGCTCGGACGGTGGCGGTGCGGTCCGAAACCGAGATACCGGAGGCCGTGCCATGCACGTAGTCAATGGAGACCGTGAAGTTCGTTCCGTGGAGGGCCGTGTTATCGTTGACCATCAACGGAAGCTCCAGTTGTTGGGCACGTTCATGCGTGAGACTCACGCAGATCAGTCCACGCGCCTCTGTCGCCATGAAATTGATGTTCTCTTGTGAACACAACTCCGCAGCACAGATCAGATCGCCTTCATTCTCACGGTCTTCATCATCAACAACGATGATACACTTCCCCGCCTTGAGATCCTCAAGGGCTTCTTCGATCGTGTTCATGGTAGTCGTTAGCGAGCTTCGACGGAGGCGACCGCACTCTTGTCGAACGTCACATGACAATTCGACGCGATCGTAATGGTCACCGTTGCGTCATCCACTTCGTAGACCGAACCGTGCATGCCGGAAGTGGTAACCACCTTGTCGCCCTTTTTCACGGACGACAGCAACTTCTGATGCTCCTTCGCACGCTTCTGCTGCGGACGGATCATCATGAAGTAAAAGATGGCGATCACGGCGCCAAACATGACGAACGTGGAGATCAGTGATCCGGTAGGATCTTGGCCTTCTGCAGGCGGCGGTGCGAGTAACATAGTGTGCTATTCAGCGTTGTTGGTTGAGTTGTTCGATCATCGACGGGGCCCATTGACGGAACGTGCCTTCGAGAATTTTCTCACGTGCCGTGCGAACCAGCCATAGGTACAGCGCAACGTTTTGCATCGTTGCGATCATGAGGCCCAGGATCTCATTGGCCGTAAACAGATGGCGAAGATACGCCATCGACGTGTTTTGACTGGTATAACAGCCAACCAGGTCGTCGATCGGCTCGTCTGAAGTTTTCCACTTGGCATTCTTGGCGTTGAACCGGCCCTTGGTGGTGAAGATCGTGCCGTTTCGGGCATTTCGCGTCGGCATGACGCAGTCGAACATGTCCACACCCAAGCCGATGCTCCGCAGAATGTTCTCCGGCGTGCCTACACCCATCAGATATCGGGGTTTGTGCACGGGCATGACGGCCGTGCAAACCTCCGTCATGGCATACATGTCCTCAGCGGGCTCTCCTACGCTCAACCCGCCGATGGCATATCCGTCAAAGTCCATGTCCACCAGCTGTCGCATGCAGTCCTGCCGCAGGTCGGCATACGTACTCCCCTGTCCGATCGCGAATTGGTACTGCCGATGACCATACAAATTGGGTCGGGTTTGATCATACCGGCGTGAGCGCTCCGCCCAGCGAACCGTCATTTCCATCGACTCCTTGGCCGTGGCGTGATCCGATGGATAGGATGTGCATTCGTCTAAGACCATGAAGATGTCGCTTCCGATCGCCCGCTGAATGTCTACCACCGATTCCGGCGTAAACAGATGCTTAGATCCGTCAAGATGAGACTTGAAAACGACGCCATCCTCCGACAGTTTCCGCAACTCCCGTAGCGACCAGACCTGAAATCCCCCACTGTCGGTCAAGATCGGGCGTTCCCAGCCGCTGAACTTGTGGAGCCCTCCCATTTCGGTCAACACCTCGCTGCCCGGACGCAAATACATGTGATAAGTGTTGGCAAGAATGATCTTGGCGTCCAACTCCCGCAACGAACGATGCTCCATCGCTTTCACCGCGCCCTGCGTTCCCACCGGCATGAAGATCGGTGTCGGGATCACACCATGATCCGTCACAATGGAACCAGCCCGCGCCGATCCATCGTTTGCGTCCAAGGTAAAAAAAGGGGCGGTATGGTTCGTGGTCGACATGGTAGAATCACAAAACTACGGCACATCCCCTAGTTTTGCCGTCCACGATTACCCTGAATACATCGTCTCTACACGAATTGATGCATGATGCCTTCGGTTATTCGGTTATTCGGTTATTCGGTTATTCGGTTATTCAATCATTCTATCAACTTGGAGTTCCTGTGGCAGTATTAGTCGGTAAACGCGCACCCCGTTTTAGTGAACAAGCCGTGATCAATGGCGAAGAGATCGTTGAGAACTTTTCGCTCGATCAGTACCTCGGCAAAAAACATGTGATCCTGTTCTTCTATCCGAAAGACTTCACCTTCGTCTGCCCGACGGAGTTGCATGCGTTCCAAGCCCGGTTGGCGGAGTTTGAAGCCAAAGGTGTGGCCATTGTTGCCTGCTCGACCGATACGGAGCAGTCACACTGGGGCTGGCTGCAAGTTCCGAAGGAGCACGGTGGCATTCAGGGCGTCACGTATCCCATCGTTGCTGATACGAACAAGACGATCTCGACGAACTACGATGTTCTGGCCGGCCACTACGAGTACAACGACGATGGCGAACTCATGGCCGTCGGCGAAATGATCGCCTACCGTGGTCTGTTCCTCATCGACAAGGACGGCATCGTGCAGCACCAGGTGGTTAACAACCTCCCGCTTGGCCGCAGCGTTGATGAGGCCATGCGCATGGTCGATGCTCTGCAGTTCTTCGAACAACGCGGCGAGGTCTGCCCGGCAAATTGGACAGCTGGCGCTGATGGTATGAAGGAATCACACGACGGCGTTGCCAGCTACCTGGCAAGTCACTAAGAGATACTGGCTCGAACGCGCTTGGCATAAGCGCGGATCGACGTCATCAGATCGTCATCCGTGGACTTCATGTTCTGGATGACCCACAATGCTGCGAGGACGTGGGTGAGTTGTTCACCTTCGTCCTCGCCTTGTATCGTGATGTCCGGAACGTTCCCTTCAAGCAAGGCTGCTTCAGCATTCTGAAGTTGATGGTCGTCATAACTTTCAACCAAGGCTTTGATCGCGGCGATGTTCATGCGCTGAGTCTTTCAAGCATTCCCACAACAACATCTTCCTTCGCCGTAGCCATGCCTTCAACCAGTTGGCCATTGCGGAACGTGGCGAAGAATGGGAGATTATCAACATTCGCGAGTTTACGTGCCTCGGGATTCTCTTCTGCGTTGATGTCAACAAAGGTGACGCCAGCGAATCGTTCATCGTCGCTGAGTCGACGGTACTTCGGCGCGAACAACTTGCACGAGCCGCACCAATCAGCGTAATATTTGACCACAACGCGTTGCGCTTCACCGAGGGTTTTGGTGAATTCCGGGTCCGTAAGGATCTGCACAGACATTCTTAGTTCTTCCGTGTAATTGTGTCGAATCGTTTTTCCATTGACGTCGCTCCGCGATACACAGCGCGATAACCACTAACCTGATGGGCAAGTGCATCAGCTCGTACACCGTCGGCGAGCGATGTAAGACGCACTTGGGCGTTGTTCATTACGTTGGCGATCGTGTCCGTTTCTGACCAGTCCAGACGCTGCGGTGCACCGATCCGTATGAAGGCATCGGGGCGCTGCTCACGGACAAGCTCGTAGCGAAATGCGACGGGAGCAAGCCAGACCGTTCCGGTCATACGGGCAAGGATGCCGAGTCCAGGATCACATTCGATCGGCCGCACATCTTGCTGTACCAGTTCGCCCTGTGGAAACATCCACAGTGCACGACCGGTTCCGCGAAGCAGGCCGGCGGCATGTTGAATCGACCGCAAGGCACTGCGGGGTTCCTCACGCACGACACTGAACATGCCGATCTTCCGGAAGAACCGATACTTCGCCAACTGTTTGTGCTCCATCATGCCGTAGGCATCAAGCCGGAAGGTGCGCAGACTCAGCACAATGCTCAGCGCTGCATCCCACCAAGAATGATGGGTGGCATATAGAATCAGTGGCTCGGTCATCCGTCGTTGGGCGGCCGAGGTCCAATCCTGAATGCCCCCTTTCCCATCGATCAAAACAGAGTGAAATGAACGACGGACGGAGCGTTCAAAATACCGCCCCCAGAAGGCCTTCGCCAATGGTGACGGGTCGGCTCGAATGATGTCCGTAGTTTGCACACAACGAAATTATGCAACGAGACCCTCAACGTGTGATCGTCGGCATGTCCGGCGGTGTAGATTCCAGCGTCGCTGCCGGCCTGTTGGTCGAGCAGGGATACGACGTCATTGGTATCACGATCAAGACCTATCGCTATGAAGATGTCGGCGGCAACGTGGGCAACGACTCTACGTGTTGCTCTCTCGACGGCATCAATGATGCACGACGGATCGCCCTCCAGTTAGGATTTCCGCACTATACCGTCGATTTCTCCGAGGTCTTTCGGCAAAAGGTCATCGACTACTTTATCGAAGATTATCTCGAAGGCAACACGCCGAATCCGTGTGTGCGGTGCAATCGCACCATCAAGTGGGAACAAATGCTGCATAAGGCCGATACGCTCGGTGCCGAGTATATCGCCACCGGGCACTATGCGATCATCATGCACGACCCCATGACCGGTCGTCGGTGGGTACGCCGAAGCCCGGATGCCACAAAGGACCAGTCATACATGTTGTGGAGCATACGGCAAGAGCATCTCGCACGGACACTATTCCCGCTAGCAGGCTTTACCAAGCAAGAGTCGCGCGCCGAAGGTGAACGCCTCAATCTTGGGATCGAAAAGAAGCCGGAATCGTACGAGATCTGCTTTATTCCCGACAACGACTATCGCCGCTTCTTGAAGGATAACGTCAAGGACGTTGATACTCGGATCGGCCATGGTGACATCGTCAAAGATGGCGAGGTCATCGGTCATCATGAAGGATTCCCCTTCTATACCATCGGACAACGTAAGGGGCTGGGCATTTCGCATCCGGAACCACTCTTCGTTCTGGATGTGCTTCCCACAACAAACACAGTCGTTGTTGGTACGGAAGACCACCTCCTGCACGACTCGTTGACGGCGAAGAGCGTAAACCTCCTGAAGTATGCCGACCTCTCGGAACCACGGATCTTTACAGTGAAGATCCGCTACAAAGATGAAGGTGCCGCCGCCACCTGTTGGACAGATGAAGAAGGCACCTTACATGTCGAGTTTGAAGAGCCGCGGAAAGCGATCGCCCGCGGTCAAAGCGTTGTGTTGTATGAAGGCGACGACGTGGTCGGAGGAGGCATCATTGCCTCAGCGTTTGACCGCCGTCGTTGACCAGACCGACGAGCCCGCAGAGATCTGAATAAGGTAGGTTCCTCGCGCCATCGCACTGAGGTCGACATCAAATGTCGACACGTCATCAGTGATGTTGATGGTATTCACTACAGCACCCGTCAGATCGACAACTCGCAGCACCCGATCGATCGCTTGAGGAAGTGTTACGGTACATTGATCCTCAAACGGGTTTGGAGTAACCATGATCCGATTGGTCGATAATTCTTCATTCACCGACGTGATACCGCCAGTGAATGTGAAGGCATTTGACGTTGCGGTACAACCATCGTCGTTCGTGACCATGACCGTGTAATCACCATTCACTGTTGCAACGTATTCACGCTGTGTTGCACCGGGAATGATGTTGCCATTCCAATACCACTGGAAGATCGATACACCTCCGATAGCACTTGAACGAAGGGTGTCCGTACCGCGAAGCGAAATATTCGGTCGCGTTGGTGCACGCAAGATCTCGACGTTGATGGTGTTCGAAACATTACTGCAACCATTGTTGTCCGACACGTTGACGAAATACTCACCGGATTGCGAGAAGTTGTTGAGCGCAATGCGCTGACCTGTCGCACCATTCGACCATGTGTACTTTTCGTATCCATCCGGCGCTGTCAAGACGATAGAATCACCGGTACATACCTTGGTAGCGCCAGAAGCCGAGATCGTCGGCTTTGCAGCCACACATTGCACGGCGTCAACCTCCCACACTCCGCGACCATATGTCGAGACCCGCAGAACGGAAGAGGTTGGAAGATATTCCATACCTGAGATGACTGACGTGGGCATTCCCTGTCCGTAAGGCTCCCAAACCGTGCTGTTCTCGTCCTTATAGAACACGCCAACATCAGTACCAACATACAAGCGGTTCAACGGTCCTGGCTGGAATGCCACGGCATTACAAGGAACATTCGGCAAGCCGTTACCGGTGAGATTTTTCACCGTACCATTCGAGATCTCAATGATCTTCGAGCCGGCACTAAATCCACCGAAGGTGACCCATACCTTGCTCGGCTGTGTTGGGTGGACTGCGATGTCCTGGATGTACGATCCGATTCCCGACTGTTCCTGCCACGTCGCTCCACCATCGGTGGTGTAATGCATCGTTGTTGAATATCCGATATAGATGTACCTCGGATTGGAGGGGGCGACCGCGATCGTACGCATAAACGCGGTTGGAGGAATGTTGGTGAGCTTCGACCAACTCGCACCACCGTTCGTGCTCTTGTACAACTGCGTGTATCCTACATAGACCGTATTGAACGTCTTCGGATCTGTTACAATGGGAGACACCCACGCGCCACCCTGTTCACCAACGCGGCCCGGAGTACACACCAAATTCCAGCTACTACCCTGATTGTCTGAACGATAGAACGTTCCATAGGGCTGAGATCCATACACGGTCTGTGGCGTGGTATAGTCGATCGCCGTCGCCATGCCGTCGCCGTCAAGTACGTGCAAGAACTGTGTTCCGTTGGTCGACCGTGCTGTGCCGTTATCCTGTGAACCGGCCAAGGTCAGTGAGGACTGCAGATCCGAAACGGCCAGACCATAATACTGCTGGATCTTCAGTCCATTGCTCATATCACGCCAAGAAACGCCGTTATCGTCTGAACGGGCGATGCCACCATCGTGACAGGTATATAAGCGATTCTGGTTCGGATGATACATCGAGAAGTGATGGTCAGCGTGCACCCACGGAGCATTGTTGCCGGTCCAATGATTGCTCAAGACCCACGACGTACCGCCATTTGTGGACCGCCAGGTGTTGACACCACCAACGAACCACAAATTGGCATTCGACGGAGAGATCGTCATCGCAAGGTCATAGAATCCTTGACCGCCGCGGTTGTGGTCGTTTCCTGATGAACTCCATCCCAACAGATTCTGCGTGACATTGAGATCGAAGAAGTTTTCGCCGAAATCGGTTGACTTGTAGACACCGGACAGCCCTTGCGTATCGTAGCGTGACATCACGGCACCAACGACCTTGGGATCGGCTTTGGTGACGGCAAGGCGGATACGATTAGCTTCGGGAAAGGACTGCACAAGTTCCCATGAATCACCCGCATTCGTTGACTTATAAATGCCGGCTCCGCCCCCTTGAGAGAAGGTCGAAGCGAACAACATGTCGATGGTTTGGGTGTTTCCCACAAGATCACGGAACGCACCCGAAGGAGTGGTCACTCGCCACGTTGCACCACCGTCCGTCGATTTCCGAATACCGGTATAGGTCGCCGCAACAACGATGTCGGCATTGCGTGGATCCACCCACAATCGTGAGACCAGGTTGTTCTGCTCCGGTTCCATGGCCAAGCCGGTCTGACTCCACGTCAGCCCACCGTCGGTGGATTTGATCACGCCGTAGGAGAAACCCGGAAATCCGCTGAGCTCACCGGGAAGTGCAGCATCTACGTCGCCCGTGGCCACATAGATGATCTTCGCATCCGATTGGGCAATGGCGATGTCGCTTACGCCAAAGTCGGGGAAACCCGGGATCTCGACATGAGTCCACGCGCTACCGCCGTTCGTCGACTTCCAAAGGCCACCTTGAGCAGCGCCGACCCAAAGGTCGGTGACTTTGACCGGTGAAACAGCCATCGTATTCAGTCGGCCGATACCGTTCCACACGTTGTTCAACCCCGGCAGATCCAGTGCTGTCGGCCCCAACTCTTTCCATGACGGGATGGCCTGCAGGTCTTCTGTACGCTTTCGGTTTTGCACCGACCGCACCTCGGCAACATAGTGTTGTGCCGATGGAAATGTACCGTCAGCATTGAGGCGCGGTTCCCAAAACCACAGCCAGCGGCCGTACTGTTTGGAGATCTTCTTGCTACCATCTGCTTCCGTGCGTGTATACGTTTTCTCCATCTGGCGACGAACCTGTTCGAACGTCACCTGAGCCGTGGAGGCTACCGTGAAGGCAATTAGAAGCGCAACGAGGCCAAGGCCTTTTCGACCGCTGATCATGATGTCCCTAGATCTTCTTTGATGTTTACGTCGCTCTGCTTGACGCAGAATTACAAAGTTCGTTACTCTCGACCGGAAATCAGCCGTTCATAGGCCGCCGCCATTATGGACACCGAACTCCGCCAGGTATAACGTCGCAAGACTGCCTCCTGCGCACACTGGCCAATTCGCTGTGCCTCCTGCCGATCACGCAGCAGGCCGATGATGACCTGCGCCGTGTCTTCCGGGCTATCTTTTCTAAACAACCCTTCGGCCTCAGAAAGTTCGATCCCCTCAGCGCTGATCGTCGTCGCCACTACGGGCAACCCCGCGACCATGGCCTCGATGATCTTGAGGCGCATGCCGGATCCAACAAATAAGGGGGCGACACTGACCGCTGATCCTGCGTACACGCTCATCAAGTCGTCCACAAATCCGCGCACGACCACGCCCTGCTGTGCATACTCTGCAAGCCACGAAGGCGGGTCTTTGCCAAGCACATGAAACTCGGCCTCAGGTACCTTGGCGTGGACCAACGGCCAGACGCGGTCGACGAACCAACGCAGGGCGTCGACGTTGTGGATCCACCGATAGGTAGACGCCATTATGACCTGAAGGGGACCTGAAGGCGACCTGAAGGCGACCTGAAGGGGACCCAACCTGAAGGGGACCTGAAGGGGACCTGAAGGCGACGTGAAGGGTGGTTCGACGCCGGCGGGGGCGACGATGACGTTGGCGTTGGGAGCTAGTTCCAGCGCTCGTTCTTTATCAACCGGTGTAATAGTGAACACCACGTCGGCTTGGGCGATGAGTTGGGCTTCGGCCTCTCGGATCTTTGATGCTTGCGCCTTCAAATACCGTCGAGTGGGATGCCATGTAGGAAACCGTTCTGCGTAGCGATCCCAGATCATCCACTCCACGTTGTGCAGGCGCAGCCCCCAGGGCTTGCCATGGGCGCGGGCAGCGTCGCGCACGACCTCGCCCATACACGTATGATCGGCATGCAGGATGTCGATGCTCTCTGACCGAAGTGCCCGATCAAGGGCTTCACGGATCGCCGGTGTATCATGCTTGAATAGGTACAGCGGACGTCGATCAATGATCGACCGAAGAATTCTCGTGAACGTGTTCCTCGGTGCATGATCGATCCGTTCGATCTCGACGCCGCGAAAGCTAACAGGTTGAACGGCTCCGGTAGCATAGACCACGACATGTACTTCATGTCCCAATGCCGAGAGATGCTCCGTGATCTTGGCAAGACTGATCTTCCCGCCGTCGATCATGGGCCACGGATACTGCGGCATGACTTGTAAGACCTTCATCGGTTTCGCCGCACCTTGAGTCGTGTGAGGTAGTAGGCAAACACCACGTCCCAGATCGACCGACCGAAGGTGATCAACCGACGCTGTGAGCGATCAAGACGTCGGTGCTCTGTCCTTCCGCGGCGTGCACCACGAAGCATGCCCTTGAAGCCGGCCCACCAGATCGATGGACGAAAGCGATGCCACACGGCACCCAAACTCATCCCTAGCGCAACTACGATCGATCGATAGATCGCAAGCCACGCGGGAAAATACTTCCACTGATAGCGCATCGTTTGTTCCGACTGCCAGAGCCACCGACGGCGCATGTCGCCCTTGCGCGAGAAGTCTTGCAGGTGCACGACGCGTATCCATGGTACGTAGCGGATCTCTCCCCCATCCAGCAGCAACTTCGATGCACAATCGAGCTCTTCCAGATAGAACACGTCCCAAAAGCCCCCTACCTTCAAAAAGGCATTTCGACGGAGAATGGTGGAGACTCCATAGAAATCGTTAGTGGGCCATCCGTGTGGTCGGACGTCGCCTTGGTTCCGGTCATGGGGATAATAATCCACGAGGGCGTTACCGCGGTTAGCTTCGATGATCTCGCCCGTCATGGCAACAACGGATGGATGAGCATCCATAAAGGCGATCGCCTCGGCCATCGTTGTGTCCGTCTCCGGATAGGCATCATCATCCGTGCGCCAGAGATAGTCACCACAAGCCACATCTGCAGCTGCATTAAGGGCTAGGGGGCCGATGTTTCGTCCAAGATCCAGCACATGCACTTCGGGAAAGTGCTTGCGGATGTGGGCGACCGTTCCGTCCTCAGAACCATTGTCGGCAACGATGATCTCGAAGTCGCGTTCGGTCTGCGTACGATAGCGCTCCAGGCACGAAGCCAGCACATCCCTTCGGTTCATGGTTGCAATGATCACGGACAGGCGCATCATTCGAAGTTACGGGGTATTTTTGACCTCCCATCACACAGGAACGGTATGTACGGCAACGTCAAGCAACAGTTGGCCACGGAGTTGGCATCTATTCAAGAAGCAGGTCTGTATAAGCGCGAGCGCGTGATCACGTCACCGCAAGGTCCGGAGATCACGGTTGCCGGCACCGGCCATCCGGTGTTGAACTTCTGCGCCAACAACTATCTCGGCCTGTCTTCACATCCAATGTTGATCGATGCTGCCAAGAAGGCCATGGATACCCACGGCTTCGGCATGTCGAGCGTACGGTTCATCTGCGGCACGCAAGACATCCACCGCGAGCTTGAACAGAAGATCGCTGCGTTCTGTCAGACCGACGATACGATCCTCTACGCTGCCTGCTTTGATGCCAATGGCGGCGTCTTTGAGCCTCTGCTTGGTGAAGAGGATGCGATCGTCTCCGACGCACTCAACCACGCGTCGATCATCGACGGTGTGCGCCTCTGCAAGGCCAAGCGCTATCGCTACGAGTCGTGCAACATGGCCGACCTTGAGGCACAGCTCAAGCAGGCCCGCGCCGACGGTGCCCGCAACATCATCATCGCGACGGATGCCGTGTTCTCGATGGACGGGACCATTGCGCCCCTTGACAAGATCTGCGACCTTGCTGATGTGTACAACGCCATGGTGATGGTCGATGAGTGTCACTCCATGGGCTTCATGGGTGCTCATGGACGCGGCGTGGTGGAACACTGCGGCGTCACGGGTCGGGTTGATATCATCACCGGTACGTTGGGTAAAGCACTCGGCGGTGGCATCGGCGGCTTCACCACCGGACGTCAAGAGATCATCGATATGCTGCGTCAACGCTCACGTCCGTACCTCTTTAGCAACTCCCTCCCGCCGGCCATCGTTGGTGCAGGCATTGCCGTGATCGACCTGCTCAGCAGCACAACAGAACTTCGCGACACACTTGAAGAGAACACCAGATACTTCCGTGAAGGCATGTCGGCCCTTGGCTTCGACATCGTATCGGGAACACATCCCATCACACCGGTGATGTTGTACGATGCACCGTTGGCTCAACAGATGGCCGACAAACTGCTCGCTGAAGGCATCTACGTGATCGGCTTCTTCTATCCGGTGGTGCCAAAAGGTAAGGCCCGCATTCGTGTGCAGGTCTCTGCAGCGCATACGCGCGAGATGCTCGACCGTGCCATTGCTGCCTTCGGCAAGGTCGGTCGCGAATTGGGAGTCATCCAATGATCGTAGGTATCTGTGGTGCCGGCACGATGGGCCGCGGCATTGCCATCGCCGCATTGCAAGCATCACATAGTGTGGTGGTCTTTGATATAGCCGCCGCTCCGCTGGAGAAGGCAAAGGGCAACATCACATCCACCCTCGACAAAGCCGTCGAAAAAGGCAAACTCACGGCAACAGACCGCGACCTTGCGATCGAACGATCGACGTTCACTACCAACCTTGACGATCTGTCGGTGTGTGATGTGGTGATCGAAGCCGTAGCGGAGCGCCTCGACATCAAACACGATCTGTTCACACGCCTGGAAGCCCTGGTCCGGCCCGACGCCATTCTTGCTTCGAACACGTCATCG
Organism: uncultured Hyphomicrobiales bacterium; assembly: GCA_964467455.1. Classification (GTDB taxonomy): domain Bacteria; phylum Bacteroidota; class Ignavibacteria; order Kapaibacteriales; family Kapaibacteriaceae; genus OLB6. The sequence continues at coordinate 129,325 of CAYXQJ010000002.1, forward strand.
ATCTCGATCGCAAGTCTTGCTCGCCCCCTACAACATCAAGATCGGTTTGTTGGCCTGCACTTCTTCAATCCTGCTCACATCATGAAGCTGGTGGAAGTGATCAAAGGTCCGCGCACGAGTGATGCCACAGTGGCGTGGTGCGTTGATTTCTCCGAGGGCCTCGGCAAGACGCCGGTGGTCGCTAAGGACGTCCCCGGCTTCATCGTCAACCGTATCGCCCGCAACTTCTACAACGAAGCCCAACGCATTGTGATGGAGGGGGCGGCCACCATCCCCCAAGTTGATGCGTTGATGCAAGGGCTCGGCTTCAAGATGGGACCGTTCGAATTGATGGATCTCATCGGCGTAGACACGAACCTCGACGTGACGAAGTCGCAGTGGCAACAGTTCTTCCTTGAGCCGCGATTCCAACCGTCGATGTTACAACAGCAACACGTCGACGCCGGACTACACGGTAAGAAGACCGGTCGTGGATTCTACGACCACGACACGAACGGATAACGAGATCGTGGATCTCACCCGGTTCATCGCACGGCGGTTCAGCGTCTCACTCCGACGTAATGCCTTCTCGCGATTTACGACCGTCGTCAGCACGGCCAGCGTCGCCCTTGGCTGTATTGCCTTGATCGTATCAACAAGTGTCCTCGGTGGTTACGAAGAGCTGATCACTGACACGGCACTGAAATACACCTCACATGTCGAAGTTCGCTCGCTCGGTCCCGACGGTATCCCCCAGGCCGACGTGCTCCAACGCTACATAGCCGGCTTGAAGAGCGTGCGTTCTGTATCGCACGTTTTACAACGCGAAGCTCTTGCCAAATCGCGCTCCGGTGTCGACGGCGTCGTTCTCGTCGGCTCCGAGAAAGAAACAGACGGACTGTCATTCCGAGCTCGAAGAGCGAGGAACGAAGTACGTGTTGGAGCTTCCGTTGCACGGCGCCTCGGACTCAAGGTTGGTGATACGCTTGTGATCTACACGTCTGACTCGTTGGCGATCGGAGCCACACCGCGGATCTTCACCTTGCCGATCGGTGAGATCCTCACCACGGGCATGCAAACGCTTGACGAAAGTCTCGTGCAGGTACCGATCGACGTGTTGCGTGAGAAGCTGGGAGTGGAACCGTCACAGACAACATCGCTGGCGATCACGCTAGATGATCCCGAGCGTGCGATGGATGTGGCGCGAGCGATCGACATGGCCACCGGCGGACGACTACAGGTCACGACGTGGAAACAACGCTTCGAAGCGATCTCTGCCTGGATCGAGCTCCAGCGTCAACCGATCCCCATCGTGCTGGGCTTGATCAGCATCGTGGCCGTCTTCACCCTTGTCAGCACCTTGCTCGTGACCGTGGTAGAGAAGACCCGTTCGTTCGCCATTCTCTCCACGATGGGCCTCACACCTGGACAGATCGCCCGCATCGTGTTGTTAAGGGGCATGCGGATCGGACTCATTGGCATCAGTATCGGCGTCGGCATCAGTCTTGCCTTTGCCATCATTCAACGCACGTGGCAGCCCATCACACTTGATGGTACGATCTATTACGTATCGGCACTGCCCGTCTCGCTCTCGCCACTCCCCTATCTCATCGTCCCGGCGATATCACTGACGCTAGTGTTCCTCGCGTCGCTCATCCCCATCATCGCCGCACGTAAGATCAGCCCTGTGCAGGCGCTGCGCTTTTCTTGAACAGCGCACCGTCCACACTCCATTTACCCGGACCGGCGAAGAAGAAGTAGATCGCCAGGATCAAGAAGACAAGAGCTTTCTCTTTCTTGGGGAAGGGATCTTCGGCTGAGAAGACGAATGTGATGATCGTGAACAACACGACGTTCAGTGCTGCGACAGGACGCGAGAAGAGTCCCACCACCATCAAGATGCCGCCCGCAAACTCTGTGTACGCAGCCATGAAGGCCTGAAGCATCGGCAACGGCCAGCCCTTTTCACCAAGTTCCAGCGCAAGATTACCCAGACCATCGAACACCTTCTTGGCACCGTGATAGATCAACAGTGCGCCGAACGTGATGCGCATGAGTGCATGCACCGTGCTCATCATCCACGGCGTGATCAACAAGTGTCCGTATTTCTCAAGCGTTGGGTTCATACGTTCTGAAAATTAGCGGTGAGCAAATTGGTCAAGCCCCCTTCATAGGACTCACGCAAGATATCGATGGGCTGATCAACAACGTTGAGGATATTCAGGCGGTCACCACCGGTCTTGCCTAAGATCGTCATGGGGACGTTCAGCGATGCGCACTTCTCTTCCAAGAAGGCAAGATTCTGCGATGGTACCGTGACGATGATGCGGCTCTGTGCTTCACCGAACACGTTGCCTGCCGTATGCGGGAACGGGATCTCGCCTGTGAGCCCGATACCATTGCGGAAGGTCATCTCGGCCAAGGCCACCAGCAGTCCACCTTCGGCTGCGTCGTGCGCAGCAGTGACGAGTCCTTCACGGATCGCCGCCAAGGCACATTGTTGTAGACGCACTTCTTCGTCAATATCAAGGAAGGGGGCGTCCCCGGTCACCCGACCTTTGATGGTCTTGAGATATTCCGATCCGCCAAGTTCTTCGCGCTGCCAGCCGATGAGGACGACGTGTTCTCCTTCGTTAGTGATGCCGTTGCCGACGGTGCGATCAAGATCATCGATCAGACCCAACATGCCGATCGTCGGCGTCGGATAGACCGCATGCTGTTGAGATTCGTTGTGGAAGCTCACATTACCGCCCGTGACCGGCGTATCTAGGGCGCGGCACATGTCACCCATGCCGCGGATGGCTTCAGTAAACTGCCAGTATACTTCCGGATCGTACGGATTACCGAAGTTGAGACAGTTCGTGATGGCAACGGGAAGCGCACCAACACAGACGCAGTTACGAGCAGCTTCGGCAACAGCGATCATACCGCCGCGGTGCGGGTTGAGATAGACATATCGGCTGTTGCAATCGGTGGTGACGGCAACACCTTTGCCCGGCAATTCCTTGATACGCAGAACGGCAGCGTCTCCCTCGCGACGCATGACCGTGTTGTCGCCTACCTGCGAATCATACTGCTCATAGACCCAACGCTTCGAAGCGATGGTTGGTGCAGCGAGAAGTTTCTGAAGGACTTCGGTGCTCTCTTTTTCGGATAACACCGGCCCCTTATCAACGGGACGACCGGTGAGATCGAGGTATTCCGGACGTTGTTGTTCGCGAACGTAGACGGGGGCGCCGCCACCGAGGACGAGCGACTCCGCGGGAAGGTGTGCAACGGTCTTGCCATTGCGGGTGACGGTAATGAATCCGTCTTCGGTCACTTCGCCGATCAACGTAAAGGGCACATCCCACTTCTCACAGATCGCTGCGGCCTGGGCTTCCATGCCCTTCTTGACCACAACAAGCATACGCTCTTGTGATTCGGAGAGCATGATCTCGTAGGCGCTCATGTCGGCTTCACGCAACGGCACCTTGTCGAGGTCGATGCGCATGCCGACGCCGCCTTTTTCTGACATCTCCGACGTCGAGCATGAGATGCCCGCAGCGCCCATGTCCTGCATGCCAACAACAACGCCCGCGTCGATCAATTCAAGCGATGCTTCAAGCAGTAGTTTCTCGGCGAACGGATCACCCACCTGCACCGTCGGACGCATGTTCTCGGTGAGATCGTCAAACTCACGCGATGCCAACAGCGATGCACCATGGATACCGTCGCGTCCGGTGCTTGAGCCCATGATAAAGACCGGATTACCGGGACCCGATGCTTTTGCGGAGGCCATCTTGTCGGCCTTCAACACACCAACGGCCATGGCGTTAACGAGCGGGTTATCAGAGTAGCAACGATCAAAGTAGATCTCGCCCCCTACCGTCGGCACACCAAAACAGTTGCCGTAATGTCCGATACCGTGCACCACACCTTTGACGAGGAATTTTGTCCGCTCCGTATCGGGCTCTCCGAACCGCAACGAATTCAACGCCGCGATCGGGCGAGCGCCCATGGTGAAGATGTCGCGCAAGATCCCGCCCACACCCGTCGCAGCACCTTGGAACGGCTCCACGGCCGACGGGTGGTTGTGCGATTCGATCTTGAAGGCCACACCATATCCTTCACCCACATCAATGACGCCGGCATTCTCTTCACCGGCAGCCACCAACATCCGTGCACCCGTGCGCGGAAGAGTCTTGAGCTGCAAGATGGAGTTCTTGTAGGAGCAGTGTTCGCTCCACATCACCGAGTACACACCAAGCTCGGTATACGTAGGGGTGCGGCCCAAGCGTTCGCAGATGGCGCTGAATTCGCCCTCGGTAAGACCAAGTTCTTTGGCAGTATCGACAGTGACGGGAAGTTCGGTGTAGAGGTCCATGGGTGGTTCGTGGTCTGTGGTCTGTGGTCTGTGGTCTGTGGTTCGTGGTCTAAACTTGCTACTTGCTACTCGCTACTTGCTACTCGCTACTCTTCTTCCGATCTCTTGATCAAATGCCGATGCCGACGTTGCTGCGATCAGCTCTTTGATCTCTTGAGGAAGGTCAAGGGGCCAGTGGTGTTTGACCCAGAACGTTGAGTAGTTGCCGGTAATGAAGGCCTCGTGATCCATGACCAATCTGCAGAATGGGATGGTGGTCTTAAAACCGGCGAGATGATAATTGTCCAGTGCTTTGCGCGTGCGTTCGATGCACGTTGCGCGATCCGGTGCCCAGACGATGAGTTTGGCCACCATCGGATCGTAGTGAACGGTCACTTCATACCCTTCGTAGACGGCACTGTCGTTACGGACGCCTTCGCCTTCGGGAAGCTGCATGAACTTCACCACGCCGGTGTCCGGCAAGAAGTCGTTGAAGACATCTTCAGCGCAGACGCGGCATTCGATGGCATGTCCGTTGGGTTTGGCGATGTCGTCTTGTTGCATCGGCAGACGCTCGCCACTGGCGATGCGCAGTTGCCACTCAACGAAGTCCAGACCTGTGACCATCTCCGTCACCGGATGTTCTACTTGGAGACGCGTGTTCACTTCCATGAAGTAAAACCGTCCCTTGTTGTCCAGCAAGAACTCCAGCGTACCCGCATTGGTATAGTGTGATGCCTGCACCAATCGTGCTGCGGCTTCTCCCATCGCCTTGCGGATCTCCGGCGTCACGGCCGTTGACGGAGACTCTTCCACGACTTTCTGATGTCGGCGCTGTACGGAACATTCCCGTTCCGGGAAGTACAACACCGTCCCATGCTGGTCGGCCAGGATCTGGATCTCGATATGTCGCGGATCAACGATATAGCGTTCAATGAACACTCGCTCGTCGTTGAAGGCTGCAGCCGCTTCATTCTGGGCCATACGGAATGCCGCCTCGATCTCTTCGGCCTTCTCCACGATGCGCATCCCTTTACCACCGCCGCCGGCCGCGGCCTTAATGATCACGGGGAATCCGATCTCGTCGACCACCTTCTTTGCTTCATCAAATGTCGCTACGGCGCCATCGCTACCCGGCGAGATCGGCACCTCGGCCTTAATCGCCAGGTCGCGCGCCGCCGTCTTGTCGCCCAGCATCGCAATGGCCTCGGGGCTCGGTCCGATGAACGTCATCCCTGCCTCAGCCACGGCGCGTGCGAAGTCGGCGTTCTCACTCAAAAAGCCATATCCCGGATGGATCGCATCCGCGCCGGTCTCTTTGGCGGCCTTGAGCACCTTCTCCATGACGAGATAGCTTTCTCGCGGCGTGAAGCCGCCGATGGCCACGGCCTCATCGGCTTCGGCCACATGGAGCGCCCGCTCATCGGCCTCGGAATAGATCGCCACCGTGGCGATCCCCATCTTCTTGCACGTACGGATCACCCGTAGCGCGATCTCGCCGCGATTGGCGATGAGGATTTTTCTGAACATGCGGCAAAGATAAGGGAATGGGGAATGGGGAATGGGGAATGTCACACTCGTCCTGGTGCAGAGCACTTACCCATGAAGCTCACTATTCCATTTGGAGAGTTCTATGCCAAGTTCACACAAAGAACTAGAGGTATACCAGTTAGCAATGGATGCATTGACCGCTGTTTACGAGGAAAGTCGATCGTACCCACGGGAAGAGATCTTTGGTCTGACAAATCAGCTCCGAAGGGCCGCCATGTCCATACCCCTGAACATTGCGGAGGGTAATGCCCGTAACAGCACGAAAGAGTACTGTCGATTCCTATCGATCGCACGCGGCTCTGCCGAAGAAGTTTCAACCTGCCTAAGCATTGCGTTGAGACTCAAATATGGCGGTGATTGTACTCACCTGCTCGAACAATACACTAGCATTTCGAAAATGCTGTATCGCATGATCAAATCACTCGAGAACCGGTGATTCCCCATTCCCCATTCCCCATTCCCCATTCCCCTACAGAGCCACGATCGTCACCCCCTCGCCCCCTTCATGGATCTCGCCGGAGCGGAAGGAAGAGATGGCGTGGTGGTCGGCAAGGTAGTCCTGGACCACTTTGCGGAGGGCGCCGGTGCCCTTGCCGTGGATGATGGTCACGAAGGGATGGTTCTTCAAGACGGCGTTGTCGAGGAAGACCTCGAGGGCACGGAGGCCTTCGTCGGCACGCATGCCGCGCATATCGAGACTCATCGAAGGGCGTTGCTCGTCCGGCGCCCGACGTCCGACCTCCTCCGACGGAGCTAGATAGGACTGGCTACTTGCTACTCGCTGCTGTCTTACTTGCTGCTTGATTTGCTGCTTGCTACTTGCTGCTAACTGACTGATCGGCGTACGGAATTTGATCCCGTTCACATCAATGGTAGCGTATTCGTATTTGTCATCAATCGTGATGATGGTTCCGGCATTCGTTGTGCCGACGATGGTCACCGAATCACCAACGGCAAGTCGTTCCGGTCCTGCTTCAACATCCGGCGATTCATCCCTCACTCGCTGCTCGCTGCTTGCTGCTACAAGACTAGTCTTCGCCTTCTCAAAGTCTTCCTTCGCCTGCTTGGCCGACTTCTCTTTCTCGACGATCTCGCGGATGGTATTCTCGATCAAGGCGTTGGCCTTTGCCAAGATCTCCTTGGCTTCTTCGCGGGCATTGTCGACAACGTTGGCGCGCTTCTCTTTGACTTGTGTAAGACGATGTTCGTAATCTTTGCGCAGACCTTCGGCACGGGCTTTCTCTTGCGCTGCCTGCATCTTGAGCTGCTCTGCTTCAAGCTTGAATCGCTGCATCGCCGAGATGCTCTGCTCAAGTTCATCGTGACGTTCGCCGAGGTAGCCCTTGGCACGCTGCAGGACGACGTCGGGCAGACCGACATTACGGGCAAGGTCGAAGGCATAAGAGTTGCCCGGCACGCCGTAAAGAAACTCGAACGTCGGACGCATGACGGTCTCATCGAAGGCCAACGAAGCATTGGTGATCGAGGAACGCGTGAGTGCGTATTGCTTGAGCGATGATTGGTGCGTGGTGACGATGAAACTTGCACGACGTTCGATCAAGGAGTCGAGAATACCGGCAGCCAACGCGCCCCCTTCCGCAGGATCGGTACCGGCACAGATCTCGTCGATCAACACCAGGGCCTGGTCGTCACAATGCGAGAGGATATCGCGCAGTCGGATGATCTGCGACGAGAAGGTACTGAGGTTGGAATCGATGCTTTGATGATCGCCGATGGCGGTGTAGAGTCGACGCAAGTTGGTGGTGCATTGTCCGAGCGGGAACACACCGCTCATGGCCATCGCTAACGACGTACCGATGGTCTTCATGGCCACGGTCTTACCACCGGCATTGGGTCCGGAGATGAGGATGCCGCGTGTGGTCGCATTGAGAGTGACCGACAGTGGGATCACCGCCGCGACGGCCTCTTTCTGTTCCGAGTAACGACGTCGCTTGGCTTGTTGCACCAGGACGGGATGGTGGACCTTATGCAGATCGACAACATCTTCATCCGTGATCACGGGCTTGAGTCCGCCGTACTCCATCGCATATCGTGCACGTGCGATAAGCGTGTCGAGCGTCGTCATCACATCAAAGGCCGCTTCGAGGTGATGGCTGATCGTTGACACTTCTGCTGTCAGCAACGTCAGGATGCGGATGATCTCGCGCTGTTCCCGCCCCCTAAGTAGCGAGAGTTCGTTATTCATCTCGAACGTCTCGGCCGGCTCAAGGAACACCGTCTGTCCGGTGGACGACATGCCGTGGATGATGCCTTGTACGGCGCGCTTCTCCCCTGCCCGCATCGGTAGCACAAAGCGTCCGTCGCGTTGGGTGATGAACTCGTCTTGCAGCAGCTCATCATCACCATACTGTTTCAGGATCCGTTGCAAACGTGTACGCAAGCGTGCCGACAGTGCATGGATCTCACGTCGGATCGACTGCAGTTCCTTGCTCGCCGTATCGCGGATCGACCCGCTGTCATCGATGGCATCGGTAATGTGCCGTTCCATGACGCCATTGTCGATCAGCGGTTCACACAACTGCTGCAGGTAGGGGGCGCGTGTTGCGTGTTCCGTCGTGAAGCGGTGGAGGATGCGCGAGGTCTGCATCGCCTCAAGAACATTCAGCAGATCCGGCGCGGTAAGGAAGTTGCCTTCGATGCGCGACTTCTTGAGCAGCGGTCGGATGTCTTCAAGATGATGCAGCGGGATCGTATTCGCCGTGGCGATCAGATCGATGCATTCCTGCACTTGTTCCAGTTCGATGCGCAAGGCATGAGCATCGGTGCGAGGCGTGAGTGCCATCACCGTTTCGGTGCCGATGGAGGTCACACAGAAGCGGGCCACTTCGGCAAGAACGTTCGCAATGTCGAGTTCGTCGAGGGCTGTGTTCATCAACCGGCGAGCAGATCTTTGGCGACCGCTTGGATCACGTTGCCGTCGGCCTTGCCTTTGAGCGTCTTCATGGCAGCGCCCATGACCTTGCCGAAGTCTCCTGGGCCGGTGGCACCGACGTCGGCAATGATGCGTGCGATCTCGGCCTTCACATCGTCGGCCGACATCTGGGCAGGCAGGAACTCCATGATGATATCGAGTTCCGCCTGCTCTTTGGCAGCGGCCTCCGGACGTCCGGCATTGGTATACTGCTCGATGGCGTCTTTGCGCTTCTTGGCGGCGGCGTTGATGATCTTGAACTCATCGTCGGCCGTCATCTCACGGTCGACCCCGCTTTTTTCGAATTCCAGGATCCCGGCGCGAAGCGAGCGGAGCACTTCCAAGCGCAGTTTGTCGCCGGCCTTCATGGCCGTCTTGATCTGGTCGTTGATGGTGGTGGTAAAGTCCATGCACAAAGTTAACGTGCTAGTGTGCTAGTGTGCTAGTGTGCTAGTATGCTAGAGGGCTAGAAGGAGGATGGTGGAAGTACTAGAAGAATCGGAGGCGGTGAGGTAGAAGGGGCCGGCGGAGGGTAGCAGCCCGCGTTCGATGGTGAAGTGCTGGGGGTCGAGGGTGCCCGAACCAGGGAGGGTGAGGAGGACGCGACCGGTGAGGTCGGAGATCGAGATACCTTGCCCAGAGGGTGAGGCGAACTGTACGGTGGCGGTCGAGGTCAACGTGACGGGATTGGGCGATGCAGTGATCTGCAGCGTAGGCGCCTTGCCGTGATGTTCAGATGCGGATGATGTTCGCCCCTTCACATCCCATATGAGAATGGAGCTTACTTCATCAGTATACATTTGTGACCCGTTCACTGTGACGAGATGTGAACCGGTGGTATCGAAGGCTCTGGGTTGGATGCTAGGAAGCACGGCGATCACGGTGTCCGTACTTAGATCGTAGACGACGGTCCTCAACCCCTCGCCCATGGCCAAATAGGTCGAGGTTGGATCCACGATCAACTTGGGCTCTTGTTCGTTTCGTCCGATCGTATCGAGTGCGATGGATCGGACTAGTGCACCAGTCTCGATATCCCAACGCGAGATCGTCGTGCTCCAATCAGTTGTGAGGAGAGTTCTACCGTCAGATAATAGTGTCGGTGAGAACAGAAAACGCTCGCTTGGCCGCATGACAACAGTTGAATCTCCGGTAGAGATGTCCCATACCTTGACATTTGGATCTCGGTATCCCGTGACGACAATGAAACGTCGGTCATCAGGGTGGAACAATGCCTCGACATCAAGTTGGTCCGTCTTCAAGATCAATGTCTGAAGCAACGCACCATCGTCAGTAGCATGGATAAAGGCGCGATGGACTGTGTCATGCACGATCACGGCAAACATTCGTTCCGTCGGTGACGCTATGTATCGATGATAGGATCCCGGATAGGTTGGAATAGACCAGAGTTCCGCACCTGTCTTGACGTCAACAGCCCGTAACGTCTTGTTGGTGTATTGACCGATGATCTTGTTAGTCATCGGCAGACACACCGGTGGGCTGTGAAACAGTGGATCGAAGGTCACACGATGGACGAGATCTCCACCGCGAAGTGATCGTATATCGAGTGTATCATCCAGGAGCAACCAGATGGTCGTGTCTGTGACCTTGATGGTTGAAAACGGACCACTTCTTGAGAAGGTACTAGTGACACGACCTGAAGCGAGGTCCCATGTCGTGTAGTCCCCGTCAACCTTCCCTACGATGGTATGTACGCTGGGAAGCGTCGATAGGTATGAGGGTTTGATAGTATGCAGAAGTGTGTCAAGCGTATTCGTTCTCAACGAACTTCGGACGACTTCTCCGGCAGGTGTTGTCCAGACGATCTCATCTCCATTCGGTGAGATGTTCGCATGTGCTACAGACACCGAATCGATCCGGAGAATTCTCTCGGCAACCTTTCGATACTCGGGAACGGAAAAGGTCGTGAGCAGACCCTCGGAGTTCAGCACTCTGAGGGTATCATCGTCATTCGTGAACCAGAACTTCCCCTCTGCAGTAAAGAGCAGTGAGAGATCCGTCGATGACAACAGCGACTGACCGCACACGAGAACGTTCTTCTTGTCTATCAGCGTGACAAACCAAAAACCACCTGGAATGAGTGACCAATATTCTTGCTTTAGTCGGTTGCCTGTCTTGACCTCCCACATGGTCAGCAAGCTATAGTTCGATGTGGTGTACAACGTGTCACCCGACTGGCTGAATAACGCATAGGTCTCTCCTTCCCCAACGGACATTCTTGGAACGCTTTCCCCGACAGAATAGATCGACGCAGGTCTTCCGAGAGACCCGTGGAATGTGCATGCGATCCTTGTTCCATCTTCACTAACGGCAACATGGCTGAGACTCTGTAGCCGGAGCGTCGCGATCGTATCGAGCGACTCCACGTTCCATACGGCAACTCGACCATCATCCCATGTGCACATCCATCGTCTATTTCCGGACATGCTGACATATGTGATCGGAACATTGAACCCATTGCCGCGACTCAATATCTCCCATGTCCTGAGGTCATACTTAACAACACCCCCTACACCTCCGATCGTGAGCAGTGCCTGGCCATCGTCGACCACGAACGAGTGATAGAAATAACTATGATGGTGATACAATGTGGAGCGGGTGGCGGCATCAACGGCGGTAGCACCAACTCTCCCGATCGACAGAATGGTTCGTCCATCGGCGGAGAACTGCACATTGTTCCTTGGTCTCTCTCCGTACGGCGTGCTCCATACTAGTCTTGGCTGAGCATGGGTGAGGAAGGGGGCGAGGAGGAGGAGGAGTACTAACATGCTCGTTAGTCAGCTAGTCAGCTAGATAGCTAGATAGTTAGAGGGTTAGATAGCTAGAGGGCTAGAAGGCTAGAAGGAGAATTGTTTTGTTGGTTGTATTGTCGGAGGCCGTAAGATAATACAGACCGGCGGAGGGCAAGAGCTCGCGTTCGATGGTGAAGTGCTGGGGTTCGAGGGTGCCCGTACCGGGGAGGGTGAGGAGGACGCGGCCGGTGAGGTCGGAGATGGAAACGCGTTGGTCAAATGGCGAACGATAACTGACGCTCACTGTGGAAGACGTTATCAGAGGGTTGGAAGCCACTGACATGAAGATCGGATCAGTTGGGGTGGTTGAAGAGGCTTCGTCAAGCGTAGTAAGTACATAAGGGCTGATATCGATCACGCCGAGTGATCCAACTCCACGATTGATCATGGTGTTGGTCGTACTCGTAGTTGCAACGATACCAGAACCGGTAGCATCGAACGAGTGCGGTGCCCACCAAGGTAATGTTACGATGTGCTCTAGTGTCGATGCATTCCAGAGTTCCGTACTGCTGAAGAAGCTGATCACGATGAGATCACCAGTTGCGTTGACCATCAATCCGTACCGCCAGATTCCCGTCGATAGCTTGACCTTCCGTAATAGCTGACCACGGTCGATGTCCCAGAGACTGATCGTTGAATCTGGTGAGGTCGTAACAAGCCGGACGCCATCAGGATACAGCACAGGATTGAATGTGTACTGTTGGTGGCCAACTAGCGAATGCAGAGAATCTCCCGTTGTCAGATCCCAGATCCTGACTCCGATGCTTGAGCCAAGAGTTCCGACGATCAAACGGACATCATCCGGATGGAAGATGATATCATGATCACCGAAGGAACTTCCTTGCGGGATCCCAAATGTTCGTTCAACGCTACCGGTTCTAGCATCGTATACTCTTAGAACGTTCCCTTCTTTGTATGCTATACGATGCCCTGAAGGCGAGATGGCGTAATTAGAGGGGTAAGGATATGCCTCACTAGCAACTGACCACACGACCTCTCCAGTCCGAACATTCACCTTCCGCATGGTGGAGTCAGTGAACAGACCCAGGATGTGGTTGCCATCCGGAAAACACCTCGGCACGCTATGAAACTTTGATGGCAACTCAAGTCGGACAGCCAGATCTCCGTCTGGTATCGTGCGAATCTCAATGGTGTCTTCTAAGACCAGCCAGACCTCGGTATCGGTAGCGTTCAGGAATTGATAGTTCTGCTTCATCGCAAACTCGCCGACTTCCCTACCAGTTGTCAGTTCAAGGGTCACAATGCTTCTACCCATGATCGTGATGATCCGATCAACGCGGGGTCGGGTAGATAGATAGGTTGGCCCGATCTGCGTCAATAGTGTTGATTCGGACTCCGCTTGATGATCATAGACCCGGACCGTATTATCCCTCAGCGCAACAGCGATCTTGGTACCATCAGGCGAGAGAGAGGCCCCGCTGATCTGTCCGACATATCGATCGATCGTCTTGATGACTCGGTAATTCTCCAACGAGTACAGAATGATACCTTCGTTGTTCACATTCGAAAGCAACAGCGTTCCGTCGGCACTCAATTGCATCTGCTGTGGTTTCTGCGAGATCCTTCCTTGGTAGGACAAGTCTTCCGACGTATAAACCCCGATCTGATCCGCTACAACGATCACATGTTCATCGAAGGGGGCAAACACGATCGCAGACAACTTGCCGACGATGTCGATCGACCAATACTCATGTTTGATCTTGTTTCCCGTTGAGACATCCCACATGGTCATAAGCCCGCTTTCTGCCGCCGTTACAACCCGATCCCCTGTCTCATTCAACGCCGCCATGCGCTCCGTCTGCCCTACACTAGTGCGAGGCAATCGTTCTCCGACATCGAAAATGGCAACATTCGGGCCTTCAAGACCGGAGAAGGTACAAGCGATACGGCTACCGTCGCCACTTATGGCGATGTCTTGTAGCCCAGGTATCGTGACCGACATGATACTGTCGAGCGTTTCAACATTGATCACAACCACAACGTTGTTATCATACCAGACACATGCACGCCCCTTATCACGAGACTGCACGAATACCTTGATCGTGGTGTCTTGATACTTGACACTGTTGGTGAGCATGCCGGTAGCTGTGCTGTACGAAAAGACCCTCCCGGTATCGCCAGAACGCGTCACCAGGTGTGCACCATCAGCGCTGAAAAGAGACTGATAGGCATAGTCTATAATGTCAGACACTCGTGTCTGGGTCGCCACATCAACGAGCGTAACACCGCCGCCGCCACCTGAAGCGATCTTCGAGCCGTCAGAACTCCATAGTGGTGTTGATCCACCGAAGGGTGTGTTCCAGA
>CAYXQJ010000002.1:143366-218807 GCA_964467455.1 uncultured Hyphomicrobiales bacterium
TCATCTGCGGCTGGGCGATGGCAGAGACGGAGACGAAGAGGAGGAGGAAGAGTGCGAACATGCTAGTATGCTAGTGTGCTAGTGTGCTAGTGTGCTAGTCAGCTAGAAGGCTAGAAGGAGAATTGTTGTGTTGGTTGTAGTGTCGGAGGCTGTAAGATAATACAGACCGGCGGAGGGTAGCAGCACTCGATCGATGGTGAAGTGTTGGGGGTCGAGGGTGCCGTTGCCGGGGAGTGTGAGGAGGACGCGGCCGGTGAGATCGGAGAGTTGGAGTGTTTGGCCGGTGGTCGAGTTAAAACGCGCGTTGATCGTCGATGACGACTCAACGGGATTTGGATTCGCGGCGAGGTGGATCTGTCGGGCATCCCGTGTTGTGCTCGGCGACTGCACAGAGGACAGAACGTATGGAAGAATGTCGATCACACCGATCGACGATGAGCCGCGCGTTACCACGATCTTTGAGCCGGAGGCATCGAATGATCGGGCGTACCATCCCGGGAATGATGTGATGTACTCAAGTGTGTTCGCATTCCAGAGTTGGTCAGTATTCACAACGAGAAGCTCCCCTTGGGGATCCACCAGCATGCTGTAGAAGTTTATTTTTGGTGAGTTCAGGCTTCGCTTGACCAAAAGTTCACCACCGTCGATATTCCACAAACAGATCGTGGAGTCTCGGGAAAATGTTGCGACGCGGACACCGTCAGGGTACAGCACCGTGCCTATCGCGGGCTCTGTGTGTCCGCGTAAAACCTGCAGCGAGTCCCCGGTTTCGATATCCCAGACTTGTAGTGCATTATCACCAGCTCCGGTGCTGACGATCAGACGTTTGTCATCCGGATGCAGAATGATACTCCAGCTACTGGATCCTTGGCCTATGTTGATGGAACGAATCAATGTTCCGCGATCGGCATCGATGATCTTGATCTCTGTTGACGCTGGTTGTCTCACCGCCAATAACTTACCTGACGGCGAAATGGTGTAATAGTAAGGATCGGTTGCTCTCTCTCGTGGAAGCGACCAGACGACCTCGCCCGTGCGAATGTTAACCTTTCGCATTGTCGTGTCTTTAAAGAAGCAAAGGATGTGGTTTTCATCGGGAAAACTGAGCATCTGAGAACTAAAGAGGGAGGATAATGCCAGACTGCTGACCACCTCACCGTTGGGGATGGTTCGTATCTCGATCGAATCTACTCTCACGAGCCAGATCTCGCGATCGGTCACATTGAACGGATACCAACGCCAGTTGTTCTCGAACCCACCAACAATGTCGCCCGTCGATAGATCAAGAGTTGAGATCGGATCTGATTCCAAGACAACGATCCGATCGATGTTGGGTCTGGTCGCATGATATGCCGGCTCTACACGATCGAATATGATCAGCGTATCATTGGTTGCTATGTTCAACGTCCGAAGAGTATTGTCTGATCGAACTAGTGCAAGCGCCGATGCATCCGGTGACAAGGTCGCCGCGTTATTCTCGAATCGTTCAGCTTCTATACTGTATTCCACGTTGTTTGACGCGAACGAATAGAGGACCCCTCCACTGGTCTTACCAAAAGACCATAGGTATTGACCGTCAGCGTCGAAATGAAACTGTCCATCCAGGTTGTGTTCGATCTTCTTCTTGTACTTGAGTTCAGACAGCTCGTAGATCGCTGCCTGTCCATCACCAACTGCTACAACATGTGCATTTGAGGGGGCGATATAGAGTTGTCTGATCCCAAAACCGCCTGCCATTTCGAATGACCAATAGATCTGGTCGATCTTATTACCCGTCTTGGCGTCCCACGACGTCAGAAGCCCATTCTGCGTTGCCGTTACAACGATGTCGCCGGCCTGATTCAATGCCGAGATCTGGTCACCTGCCCCGACACTCATTCTTGGCAATCTCTCTCCAACATTGTAGATCGAGACATTCCGTCCTTCAGAACCTGCAAACGTGCAGGAGATCCGACTTCCATCACCACTGATGGCAACATGGAGCAGACTATCAAACGATAGGGACATCACACTGTCGAGCGTTTCAACATCGAACACCACAACAACGTGATTGCTGTACCAGGCGCATGCCCGCCCCCTATCACGTGAGACAACGAGGGTTTTGATCGTCGTGTCTTGATACTTAACACGTTTTGTGAGGCCGCCGGTCGTTGTATTGAACGAAGAAACCGCACCAATGTCATCATTGGACACAACACACAACTGCGAGCCATCGCCCGTGTAAAAGTATTGATAGGGGTATGTGAGGATGTCGCATTTGCGTTTCGACGTTGCGACATCGACGACCGTAATACCAGCATCGCCAACGGACGCGATCTGTGACCCATCGGGACTCCAGATCGCTACGGTTCCGCCGAAGGGAGTGTTCCAGATCATCTGCGGCTGGGCGATGGCAGAGACGGAGACGAAGAGGAGGAGGAAGAGTGCTAACATGCTAGTGTGCTAGTGTGCTAGTGTGCTAGTGTGCTAGTGTGCTAGTGTACGAGCCTGTGCGGTCTGTGGCTTGGATGAAGAGTATGCCGTGTGGCAGATTACCATCATCCAGATAAAATTGCTGAGACGAGAGTGAGCCATCACCGTAGAAAATGCGAACTACCCTTCCCGTGAGATCAACGACCTGAACCCTTTGAAGATCGGCATTGCCGAAGCGCACGCTGATGGTTGTTGACGAGAGGAGCGGATTGGGAAACAACGCGACCTCAATAAGCTGATCTGCAGCGTCCTCGCTCTTTTCATCTGGGATCGATGTGACGATGTGGTCTTTGAGATCGTACACACTGAATGGTCCAAGCGATCCGTGCTCTACGATAAAAAGACCACTTCCTGCATCGTAATCATACTGGCCAATACGTGGATATGGACTCAGGTAACGGCTCATATGCGGAAGCGAGAAGAGCTCTTTTCCCGTAGAGAATTCGTAAAAGCGAAACTCGTTCTGATCAGCTACCACCAAGACATCACCAGATAGCACCGGTACCAGCCAGCTATAGAGAATAGGTAAGTCCGTTCGAAGAGCTTGATCTCGAAGATCATAGAATACATTGGACTCGTTGGTAAGGACAAATCGCACGATCGATCCCTCCAGCATATCGGCTTGATAGGCATCGTGAATGGTGTCGATCGCCACTGCCTGAGCAACGTCCCAAAGAAGAAACGTGGACTTCGAGTCACGAATGATTATTCGGGTGGGATCGTTCGTGAAGACCACTCCCATAACCGTTGGTATCGCAGTTGGGTCGATCTTCTGGACGATTCGGCCGTCTTGGATGTCGACGATCAACCAGTCAGGCCCCTCGTAGGCCACGATGAGATCATCGCCGACGTACATCGACGTGTCGTGTCGCACCGTGTGTCCATCAAGGTCTGACCACAATAACTGTCCGTCTCGTGTTGAGTAGGCGTTCAGTTGATCACTATAGACAAAGACCACCTCACCTCGTTTGGCTAATCTGAACCCATTGTACCCATTCGTAGATGCGCTAACAAACAATTCGGATGACGTGGCTGGGTCGATAAAGCGAAAGCCACCTGACTTTGCGTGCATGAAACGATCGGTATGTTCATCATACTCTGTGTATGAAGAAAAATCAACCATTTCGGAAAAGTCGCCCAGGCGATAGATGACCTTCCCTGTGCGCGCCGAATACACATGAGCTTTGGGACTCGTGAGAATGATATCATCGCCGAGGGATACATCGTAAAACCGCGGCCCCACACGATCGATCGTCCACAGCGAATTCTTGGTGGGGACATCATAGGCAACAACGGAGTGACTGCCAAGCTTTGCCATGAGGCCTAGATCGGACGTCAAGGTGACATTCAATGCTGGCAAAGAAACGGGAGATAGGTTCATGGAATCTTGTTGCTCACCTGTTTCAAGATCGACCAATCGTAGTAGTCCCCCGGCGTCGATCAACGCTGCACGGGCTCGATCGTCGGACACTCGCAGCACTCGACTCTCATTCGTTCTTATGTGGCCAAGTGAGCTGACGTCAAAGAACGCCGTTCTCGTCCCGCTGACAACGATCGTCTTTCCGGTAGCGTCGATAGTGAAGGTGCGTACTTCAAGTGAACCCGTAGCAACGGCGTAGTACTCCATCGACGTTCCGATTAGGGTATCTGCCCGCAGATCCCACACGTTGAACTGTCCCGCACGCGTTGTTGTGTACAACACCTCGGCATTCGGCAATAAGCACCCGTACACATCAGTTCGGTCAAACGATCTCGTCTTGAAGGGGGCCGACAGTTCCACGAGCAATAGTGGCATCGATCCGGAGACAGACAGCGTGCCCGAGATCAAGATATGGTCGTTGCTCGTTGAAAAGTAGGCAGTATCGTGTCCAAGATGCCGTTGATCATATTCGATCTCCCGATCGTCCACAGACCAGACGATCACTCGTCCGCTGTCCAACAACTGTACTACGCGGCGACGATCCGGCGACACACAGGTTTTGAAGCGTTTGGAGTCAAACAGCAACGTGTCCACGGTCGAACTTGTTGATAGATCGATGACATACTTACCGGCAGCCAAGACCAAGGAATCCGTCAGAACGGTCAGATCTCCTGAGTAGGCCTCCGGCGGGAGGTCACTGATCACCGTCCTATCTGAACAGCGTATGAAATCTCGATCCAAGGACGAACTCGTGATCACATATGATCCCGATGTCGTGTAGACCAACCCACCACCTCCTGGCAAGGTTGTATAGAGTGGCTCTACTTGCCCATGGAGGCAGAGAGGCGAAAGAAACAAGAGAAGGAGGTAAGCAAGCATGTTTAGTCAGCTAGATGGCTAAATGGCTAGACAGCTAGAATATAACACGATTCACAGTTCCCAGTTCCCTGTTCCCAGCGCACCCCTTACCTTTGTACATGATCAAAGCCGTTGTGTTCGACCTCGATAACACGCTCGTGGACTTCATGGGCATGAAGCGCCAGGCAGTCGATGCTGCCATTGGTGCGATGATGGATGCCGGCCTGAACTTGACGTTCGATCAGGTGAAGGACCGCATCGACGGGATCTATGCCGAACTGGGCATTGAATATCAGCAGGTCTTCGACAAACTGCTGATGGACGTCCTCGGCTTTGTGGACCCCCGGATCATCTCCGCCGGCATCATCGCCTACCGTCGCGCCCGCGAAGCGGCCCTCAAGCCGTACCCGCATGTGACAGCCACGCTCATGTACCTCAACCGCGCAGGACTCAAGCTGGGCATCCTCTCCGATGCTCCCACACGTGAAGCCTGGCTGCGCCTGTGCTTCATCAACTACCACCACTTCTTCGATGTCGTGGTCACGTTCGATGATACGGGCGAACGCAAGCCCTCACCCGCCCCCTTCAAGCGTGCCCTCGAGCGTCTGGAGGTGGCCCCCCACGAAGCCATCATGGTCGGCGACTGGGCCGAACGCGACATGGTCGGCGCCAAGAACGTCGGCATGAAGACCGCCTTCGCCAAATACGGCGACTCCTTCGGCAACCAAAACCTCGATAAAGTCGATTACGTCCTCGAAGACATCAAGCAGTTGATCGAAATTGTAAGAAGCTAGCACACTAGCATGATACTTCCGGTTTACACCTACAACCAGCCCGTCCTCAAACAGAAGACGCAGCAGATCTCCGACATGTCGGATGAGCTCGCGGCGTTCATCGACAACATGTTCGAGACGATGTACAATGCCAACGGCATCGGCCTTGCTGCCAATCAAGTTGGTAAGGGGCTGGCATTGACGGTGATCGATATCTCGGATGCTGATGATGATGTGGAGACCACCGGCCCCCTTACCCTGATCAATCCCGTGATCGAAGCGTACTCGGATGAAGAAGAAGAGTTCGAAGAAGGCTGTTTGTCGCTGCCAGACTTTCGGGATATCGTCGTGCGTCCGGAAGCCATTCAAGTTCGATTCCTCGACCGTTTCATGAAGGAACACGTTCGCGAAGTGGACGGCCTCTTGGCCCGTGTGATGCAGCACGAGATCGACCACCTGAATGGCATCTACTTTTTCGAGCGCCTTTCACCGATCAGACGGACGCTCTCGACTAGTAAACTGAAGCGTATCGCCAAGGGACTGATCGAAACGGAATACGAGATCTACAAAGGTTGAGGGAGACTTTCTTATGCCTCGGTTTATCCTGTTACTCGTCAGTATTCTCGTAGCAGGATCTTATTGCTGGGCCAACGACGGTGCGTTCTACGGCGCTTCCGGTGTATTGAAGCCTCAGAAGAACACGCGAATTAGCATTCAAAGGGAGTGGCTTTCGTTTGACCTGACAAAGGAACACGCCGAGATCCGCGTGCGGTTTCACTTCTTCAATCCGGACGATACAGCGATCGCGCTTCCGGTTGGATTCTACGTACCTCGTGGTTCGGGTGATGTAGGTTTTGAAGACATTCAGCATCCTGCCGTAGACCACTTCACGACAATGTTGAACGGCAAGGTCTTGCCCTACGAACTCAAGATCCAGCGATGCGATACGTGCAGTCTAGAAGACACTGCGATCGTGTTTGCTACAGAAGGTGACCCCAACGGGGACGCTTTGGGGTCAGCATTCGTCTTTCTCAGCAACATATCATTTCAGCCAGGCGTAAACGTTGTCACGCATTCGTATCAACAGCGCCCGAACACTTCATTCGCTTATCCTGCTGAGTATCCGTACATCGTGAGTACGGCATCGCGATGGGCCGGTGGAACGATCGATACGTTGGAATGTGAATTCACAACTCCACCCGACATGATGTGCTTCGTAAAGGGTGCTCATTCTGCGGCAACGACCCATGTGTTTGGTTCAGCCCGCGAGTTTACGTCCATGCAGTTACATCCCTACTGGGTTGGCTGGGATGAGGACTACGGCCTTGAACCAGACTGTGCCAGGGTCAAAGCACCAAATGGCGATATGGTCACGCCGTATCATTGCCGACTGTTCCGAATTGCAGATGCCCGCGTGAGATTCACATGGCAGGATTTTCGACCGACCGAGTGCTATAACTTCTCCTTCACCCTGCAGGAGATAGCATCCTATATAGTGGAGAAAGATCGAGAACTGTCCGTTACCGACAGCTCGGCGGAGAGAGATCGTTTGCTACGAAACACGCTCTATGCCATTCATGGACTCACGTTCTGGGATCCTAGTTTGCAGTCGTATTTTGACAAGCAGGAATGGTATATCGGTGATCCGAATGTTCGCGCATCGTCAATCAGGTTCAACAAAGACGAACGGGTGATGCTTGATCTCCTGCTCTCGCGTGACAATGTGTCAAAACCGTGACCTGATCAATATTGAGGGACCTCAAGATGCTTCGTTCAAGTTTGCTTCTGATTGCGCTAACGTGCACAACTGGGATCACCCTGGCTCAGCAGTTCATTGCCGTTGATGAGGCGGACTTCTGCTTCAACAGAGGAGCATCGGGACTTCACCAAGATCCTGTTACTCAGCGGATCTGGGGATGGGCTGTGTATTCATCACAGGTCGAACCTGAGCTCCAAGAGATCGTTGCCGTGGGTCGAGATCTGAGATGTGCTTCTAGGGGCGACGAGGGTACCTTCATTCCCGGCAGGTCCACTCGAAGCGAAAGTGTGTTATGTCTTGGCGACACGGTCTACCTCGGTGTTGAGAACGCGCTGTTGCGATCCGTCACACCTGGCACGTGGGATACCGTCGACATCTCGTTCAATAATCGTGAGTTCGATATCACATCACTTTCGTACTTGCCCAACGGGCTGGTATTAGCCGGCCTGCGCACCTACTATGTCGTGTCGAGGGAGTATCCGTCCGGCATTCCCTACACGGTCCTCGATTCCATTGAGCAGCGGTTCATCTACATCGCCGATGGACAAGTTGTCAGCATAACTGCAGCACCTCGCAACGAGACTCCCAGCAAGTTGCCGCTGTTGATGCCGGACGGGACGACCTATTCGGGTTTCTATGTGATGAAAGGTACATCGGCCTTTATGTACGAGATCATGCCGGACCGAACCGTGAACGTGGTCAACATGCCTGCCCCCTCCGCAACACTCTTGCAATCGCCTGTACTTGCGAGGTTAGGCGCCGATGATGTACTGGTATGGTTCGATCCTTCAACAAACAGCAATGGATACAGGGTTGATGGTGGTGTGTTCAGGTATCATCGACCTACGGGCACATCAGAGTTATTGAATGGTACAACGAGTGGTGCGTATTGTAGCTGGAGTGGCGACGGCATCGCCATGTTCGGCGCCTTAGATGAGATCTGCGTATACCGCAGTTCAAAGGTCGAGCGCTACCGGCTATCGCAACAACTCAACCGAGATCCAATGTTGTGCAACGTCTACAACATCGTCCAACTTACCCCTACACGGTGGCTGTGCAACACCTCCGGCGGAATGGTCTTCTTTGTATTCGATGCCGTCTCTGTTGCGGAAGAACAGCCGACAACGCCTCAACGTACCATCAGCATCTCCGATCGCGTGGTCGACCTTCAACAACAAGGTTACAGTGACGATTATTCGTGGTATGCCACTGATCTACTTGGCAAGCAGGTCGCGATGAGCTCAGAGCATCAGATCCGTTTACCTGCGCAGGCCGGCCTATACCTGCTGACGAATGGTCGCGATCGTCTTGTCGTGCTGGCAGAATAACGTCAACGGGCGATGGGAATCAACTCTCCGTAACGTCCCGTGATCCGCTCCCACAAAGCATCCGGCGCAATGTCGACACCACATGGCCAGGTGACGGCGCCGTGAACAAGGTATGGCCGGGCAAACTCCTCCGGATCTCGTAACTGCGTGAAGACCGTA
This sequence comes from uncultured Hyphomicrobiales bacterium, assembly GCA_964467455.1. Classification (GTDB taxonomy): domain Bacteria; phylum Bacteroidota; class Ignavibacteria; order Kapaibacteriales; family Kapaibacteriaceae; genus OLB6. The sequence continues at coordinate 152,136 of CAYXQJ010000002.1, forward strand.
CCCTCTCGGCCAAAGATGAGCGGCTTGAGATCTTCAACACCTTCGACGCCATCATTGAAGGTCACATGGATCTTGTAGTCTGGAAGTGGACTAACCTGAACAACTGCCCAAGGTACATTGTACATCTTCAACGTTCAAGTGGTGATCCCGAAAAATACTGAGATCGTGGGCATTCCTACTACTCCGTAGTTTTGCCCTACGCGCTAATTGCCTCATTAAACGTGACACCCCATGAAAAACTATGTCGCCGGAAACTGGTCTGACTCCAAGACCGGAAGAACCTTCAACAACATCAACCCTGCCGATGTGCGGGATGTGATCGCCCCCTTCCCTCTTTCGAGTGCAGAAGATGTGGATGCTGCCGTACAAGCTGCTGCCGCGGCCTATGATGCGTGGAGGTTGACGCCGGCACCGAAGCGTGGTGACATCCTGCGTAAGGCGGGCGACATCTTTGCTCGACGGAAGGATGAACTGGCCGAGATCATGACGCGTGAGATGGGTAAGACTGTCACTGAAACGAAGGGCGACATTCAAGAGGCCATCGATACGTGCTATTATGCCGCCACAGAGACCCGACGTCTATTTGGCTACACGGCACCGTCGGAGATGAACAACAAGATGAACATGTCGTGGCGTATGCCGATCGGCGTTTGCGGCATCATCACGGCCTGGAACTTCCCTATCGCCGTTCCATCGTGGAAGATCATCCCGGCCCTCGCCTGCGGCAACACCGTGGTCTTCAAGCCCAGCGACGATTCACCGCATAGTGCCAACATCTTTGCCGAGATCCTGGAAGAAGCCGGCGTTCCAGCCGGTGTGTTCAACGTCGTCCACGGTGATGGCGAAGCAGGCTCTGCCCTCGTCGAACATCCACTCGTCAAATTGATCGGCTTTACCGGCAGCACCACAACGGGTAATGCGATCGCTGCACGTTGCGGTGCCCTGAATAAGAAGGTGTCGTTGGAGATGGGTGGAAAGAATGCCCAGATCGTCATGGACGACGCCGATCTTGACCTTGCACTGGAAGGTGTGCTCTGGGGGGCCTTCGGTACCACCGGACAACGCTGTACGGCAACATCACGACTGATCCTGCATGAGAAGATCCACGACGCCTTCATCGAACGACTGAAAGCAGCCGCTTCGAAGATTGTCCTCGGCGACGGACGCAAACCCGGCTCGCAAGTCGGACCGGTGATCAACGAGCGCCAGATGAACAAGATCCTCAGCTACATTGAGATCGGCAAAAATGAAGCCACGTGTGTGTTAGGGGGCGAGCGGAACGGAGATGGCGACCTTGCTCATGGCTACTTTATCAAGCCGACGGTCTTCACGAACGTCACGCCAAACTGCCGCATCTTCCGCGAAGAGATCTTTGGCCCCGTCCTCAGCGTCAGCAAGGTCGGCTCCTTCGAAGAAGCCCTGGCCGTGGCCAACGACTGCGCCTTCGGCCTGTCGTCTAGTCTGTACACCCGCGACGTGAACGCCGCCTTCCGCGCCATCCGCGATATCGAAGCCGGCATCACCTACATCAATGCCCCAACCATCGGCGCCGAGGCCCACATGCCGTTCGGCGGAATTAAAGGCACCGGAAACGGACATCGTGAAGGGGGCTGGACAGTATTCGATATTTTCACGGAATGGAAAACGGTCTACGTTGATTATTCGGGACAGCTGCAGAGGGCGCAGATCGATAATTACTAGTTAGACAGCTAGTCAGCTAGTCAGCTTGAGGGCTAGATTGTTAGAAATCAGTTCAAATGGAGGGATGTATGAATCGACTAACATTGACCGTGCTTTGCATGGTTCTATGTTCTGCGATGGCGTTTGCGCAGAGTGAGGACGTGTTGCGTCCGAATGGGCGGCCGGATGGAGGCGAGGGGTCGGCGACATCGTCCTCATCAAAAAAGAAGCTGCCGTGGATCTTGGGATTAGAAGCGGGCATGAATGTGAACTTCTACAATGGTTCGCTGCAGGGCACGCTTGAGAACTCGCCGTACAATGCGTTTCAAAGCGGCTCGGGGTTCTCGCCATTCTTTGGATTGTACTTCGAAGTACCACTGTCGAAGAGCATCTCGATCGGCATGCGGGCGCTGTACGACATGAAGTCGTTCGGTAACTCAGTTGAGAATGCTGAGCAAGAGTGTCAGGACTTTATCTCGGGGCAGTTCAACGTGGCGTTGCTGACCCTTGAGTATGACGAGAAGATCAACTACGTGACACTCAATCCACTTGTTCGTTGGGAATCGACGTCGGGGTTCTTTGTACAACTCGGACCGGTCATCCAGTTTGCTGTTGACTCCGTCAACTCGACCGTGACCAGAACGATCAATGAAGATGAGACTTGCCGCTTCAACTTTGGTACTCCGGATGAATCCAGAGTACAGACCATCGAAAGCACGGGTGAAGCCAGCAATCCCACTCGTTTTGGTGTCGATCTCGGCGTTGGATATCGCATGGCACTATCCTCAACGATCGATCTTGTTCCTCGCATCGGCTATCAATGGATGCTGACGCCGTATGGCGATGACACAGCAGGTATTGATGATTCGCAAGCCAATATTCCTGGCGTCGGCCCCGAGTCGTTCACCTATACCGATATCACGCTCAGCAGTCTGCAACTCTCCCTCTCACTTTGGTTCCACCTTTGATCATCAAGGAATACATCATGCAACGTATCCTAACTCTTGCGTTCTGTGCTGTGCTGCTTCCGATGATGATGGTGGCACAGGAAGTTCAGATCACACCTTTTGATAACAACACCGACAGCGACGATTTTGCACCCGCACCAACGAATCATGGTCGCGTACTCATCATGTCGTCTGCACGCTCGGGTGAACAACAACTGTATGCGCTTGAACGTACATCGTCGGGCTGGGGCGATCCGTCAAAACTCAAGGGCGACGCCAACGATGGTGAACAGGTCGGCGCAGCCACACTCACACCGGATGGTCAAACGATGATCTTCTCGGCCTTCAAACATGATGTTGAAGGACAAGGACGGACGGATCTCTATATGGCCACCCGACGCGATGGTAAGTGGGTTGACGTCACCAACCTCGGTGGCACGGTGAACTCGTCTGCCTATGATGCGCAACCGACACTCTCTTCCGACGGCCGGACACTGTACTTCGTCAGCGACAGGGCAAGCGGCAAAGGTGGTACCGATGTCTTCGTCTCGCAGTGGAACGGCTCTTCTTGGTCTGTTGCTCGCCCCCTCGATGGCGTCAACACTGCTGCCAATGAAATGTCGCCGATCATCGCTGCCGATGGACGCACACTCACGTTCGCTTCCGACCGAAGTGGCGGTGCGGGCGGATTTGACATCTACGTCGCCAAGATCGATGGCATGAACGTAACCGGCGTTAAGTCAGCGGGTGCGCCGATCAATACGGCAACGGATGAGTTGTTCTACACATCCATCCCTAACAGCAACCAGGCCTACTTCACGCGGATGAATGGCAACGGTGACTACGACAACTTTCTCGCCGTCCCGAATCCATTCCCCAGCGAACCCGTCACGCTCATCGAAGGTATCGTCCGTGATGCCATCACCAAGGACCCGCTTGGTTCGGAGATGACGGTCACTGACCTCACCACGGGCAAGGCCGTCGCCAAACTTCGCAGCGATGATAAAAGTGGCGCCTACTTCGTCACGCTCACTCCCGGCCGCGTCTATTCGATCACGGCCAAACGCAACGGCTACCTGTTCCATTCCGAGCGCTATGATGTGCCCCCTTCCGCAAAAGGACAGACCATCACCAAGGACATCGACCTCTCTCCGATCAATGGAGGGGGCGAGCGGTTGTTGGTCTTCTTTGATTACGATAAAGCGGAACTCAAGACGGAATCGTATCCTGAATTGGAGCGCGTGATCGAACTCTTGCGCGACAATCCTACGATGAAGATGACCTTTGAAGGCCACACCGATGACCAAGGTGACGACGCATACAACGACGGTCTCTCGAAGCGTCGTGCAAAGGCCGTCCTTGATTACGTGGTCAACGGCGGCATCGAAGCCGCCCGCGTCTCCTCCGAAGGGTATGGCGAAAAACGTCCGCTGATGGAAGGCACCAGCGAAGAAGCACGGGCGATGAACCGACGAGTAGAGATGAAAGTGAGATAATGAAAGAATACAACAACACGCAGTGGCTTCGCCTTCTTTCGGAGGTCGAATCACTGCGTGTTGGTGTTTCCAGCGAGGCCATCCACGAATTCAGGGTGGCGATGAAGAAGCTGCGTGCGTTGGGTCGAACGCTGGACGTTGATGCGGCCTTCAAGCCGTTGCGACCGCTCTATCGCGCCTGTGGCCACGTGCGTGAGCCCGAGATCATGATGTCGATCCTACGCGTGTTGGATCGCGGAACAGAACTGCAGACCAAGCGACTCTATCATCGTCTGCGCGCCATGAGGGCATCCGCCATTGGCTCGGTAAAACGCGAGCTGGCGATCGTGACGGTCACCATGATCGATTCGGTACGCACAACCCTCAGCGAAGCGATGCTGGGGTTGACGCATGAAGAATTGGCAACGCGACGCAAACAGCAAATTCGTGATGCCTATAAGCGGACATGTAAACGCAGCCGCGATATCGACGACATGGAGATCCTGCATGAGATCCGCGTCGACCTCAAAGACATCACGTATCTCCTCGGATTGGAAGAGGTCAAGAGTCGCAAGACCCTCCGACGCCGCTCCCTTGTCCACGACGTCGAAGCGTTTCTCGGTGCCATTCACGACCACGCCGTCTTGCGTACGTGGATCACCGACGTACCCGAAGACGCCCTCGATTCCGATACAAGAAAGTCGCTTCGCTCAACACTCAAGACGATGATCACGACGGATGTACGCGATGCACGCGTCACCATTGCTTCACTGTGCAGAGATTGGTAGCCATGCAGATCCCCATGACCGACAACACGTTTTGGATCGCCTACACTGCGAGCAATGTTGGCGGCGCCGTTCTCGCCTATACCGGATGGAAACATCCCAGGATCGCCCGCTACCTGTTTGCCGCCCTCTTTGCATGGGCTTGCTGGTTCAACTTCGACACGGTCTTAGAAACACCGACCGTCTATCTTGATTGGTCATACATCGCCGCATTCAAGTGGTATGCGGATTTCATCAACGGCTTCTTTGCCGACCACATCGTGGCCATCATCAGCACCGTCGCCACGTGTCAGGCACTCATGGCCCTCGGCATGCTTGTAGGGGGCATGTGGCAACGTATCGCCGCCATCGGTGCGATCACCTTCTTCCTCTGTGTTGCCCCTCTCGGTATCGGATCGGCCTTCCCGTCAACGGTGCTCATGGCGATCGGGGCGTTTTTTGTGCTGCGCAGTCAGTCTGGCGAGTAAGACTTCGTGTAGGTCTGCGAGTAGGTCTACGAGTAGGTCTGCAAGTAGGAAGGAACGTCTTTACGAAGTCCTACACGAAGTCCTACACGAAGTCCTACACGAAGTCCTACTCGCAGACCTACTCGCAGACCTACACGAAGTCCTACTCGCAGACCTCGAGCTTCGCCGTAAAGTGCCGCAAGAACGGCGCTTCTTCAATGATCCGGAGGCCTTTGAGCCGATCGCGGTTCTTGTAGACGGTGGTGATAATGTCAACGCAGTAGTCAACGTGACTTTGTGTGTACACGCGTCGCGGCACAGCCAGACGTACAAGCTCCATCGGAGGAGCGCTGTGGTGACCGTCGATCCCATCGCTGCCGAACATGAGCGTGCCGATCTCGACGGCGCGAATACCACCTTCTAGATACAAGGCACAAGTGATCGCTTGACCGGGCAGTTGTTCGGTAGGAATGTGCGGGGCGAACCGACGTGCATCGAGATACACGGCATGACCGCCGGTAGGCTCAAGGATCGGCACACCGGCTGCCCGAAGGGCATCGCCAAAATATTCGATGGTGCGAAGGCGGTACCTGAGATAGTTCTCGTCAAGCACCTCTTCCAAACCTTGAGCCATGGCCTCGAGGTCACGGCGTGCTAAGCCGCCATAGGTCGGGAAACCTTCCGTGACGATCAGGACGGTGCGTGCCTTGTTGGCAAGCACACCGTCGTTCATTGCAAGGAATCCACCTGTGTTGACCATACCGTCTTTCTTGGCGCTCATCGTTGCACCATCGGCATAGCGGAACATCTCTTGGGCGATCTCGCGCACCGACTTGTCCTGATAGCCCGGTTCACGCATCTTGATGAACATGGCGTTTTCGGCAAATCTGCAGGCATCGATGAAAAGGGGCAGACCATAGCGGTCGCAAACAGCACGCACATCCTTGATGTTCTGCATGCTCACGGGCTGTCCCCCGCCGGAGTTGTTGGTGACGGTGATCATCACCATGGGAATGTTCTCAACACCACGTTCGATGATGAATCGCTCTAACGCCTCCACGTCCATGTTGCCTTTGAAATCGGCCCGCACTTCCGGTTGCTTACCCACAGCATTGAGCAGGTCCACTGCCTCGGCACCGGAGAACTCAATGTTGGCACGCGTTGTATCGAAGTGTGTGTTGTTCGGGATCACCTTTCCTTTGCCGCCAACCACTGTGAAGAGGATCTTCTCCGCTGCACGACCTTGGTGCGTTGGAATGATGTGCGTAAATCCGGTGAGCTCACGTAACACGTTCTCGAATTTGAAATAGCTCCGTGATCCGGCATAGGCCTCGTCACCGTCCATGATCCCCGCCCATTGCTTCGCACTCATGGCCGTCGTCCCGGAATCGGTCAACAGGTCGATGAGTACATCGTCGGCATGCAACAAGAAGACGTTGTAGTGTGCATCGCGCAACATCTTCTCGCGCTCCTCCCGCGTGGTAAAACGCAGTGGTTCGACGACCTTGATCTTGAAGGGCTCCATTACCATGCTAGTATGCTAGTGTGCTAGTGTGCCAGTGTGCTAGTGTGCTAGTGTGCACGTGTGCTAGTGTGCTAATCTACGGAAGCGCTTACTCAGCGACTAACTCAGAGACTGACTCAGAGACTGACTCAGAGACTCCCTCAGAGACTCCCTCAGAGACCTTCGGGACAAAACGACTCTGAAAGAACCGCAAATACTTCGGTTCATAGGTCATCTCAAGGCCTGGTATGGAGTCCCGCCGTTCATAAAGGTCGGCAACGGTCTCTGCGACAACATCGAGGTGAGCTTGTGTGTACACACGTCGCGGAATGGTAAGGCGCACGAGCTCAAGCTTTGGATAGTGATGCTTGCCTGTGGCGGCATCACGTCCGGCGGATACGATACCACGTTCCATGGCCCGTATGCCCCCTTCAATGTATAGTTGAGCGGCGAGCATCTGTGCGGGGAACTGGTCTTGCGTTAGGTGTGGCAAGAAACGTTTGGCATCGAGGTAGATGGCGTGGCCGCCGACGGGCTCAACGATGGGGATGCCCCAGTTGCGGAGAATGTCGCCGAGGTATTCTACTTGACCGATGCGGGCTTTGATGTGATCATCGTCGACGGCTTCTTCGATACCGCGGGCCATTGCTTCCATGTCGCGTCCGGCAAGGCCGCCATATGTGTGCATGCCTTCGTAGACGACCACCATGCTGCGGGCTTCGTCATAGATCCACTCGTCGCGTAGTGCAAGGAAGCCGCCGATGTTGACGAGCAGGTCCTTCTTACCCGACATTGTGGCACCATCACTGTATGAACACATCTCGTGCAAGATGTCGGCAACGCTGGTGTTCTGATACCCTTCTTCACGCTGTTTGATGAACCATGCATTCTCTACGGCACGCGTTGCATCGAGGATCACCTTGATGCCGTGCGCATGGGCCATGGTATAGACGTCGCGGAGGTTGGCCATGCTGATCGGCTGTCCGCCGGCCATGTTGACCGTAGCGCCAATGGTGATGTAGGGGATCTTTTCTGCGCCGTGGATCTCGATCACCTTGAGGAACTTCATCAGATCGACGTTGCCCTTGAAGGCCGAGATGTACTGCGGGTCATGTGCCTCGTCGACGATCACGTCAACAAACATGCCCCCTGCCAATTCTTGATGCAGTCGTGTGGTGGTGAAATACATGTTGCCCGGCACCACATCACCCGGCTTGATCAGAATACGAGAGATAAGGTGCTCGGCACCCCGTCCTTGATGTGTTGGCACCAGGTACGGATAGCCGTAGTACTTCTGGACATTGTGTTCGAGATGGTAGAAGTTCTCGGACCCGGAGTAGGCCTCGTCTCCCATCATCATACCGGCCCACTGATAGTCGCTCATCGCACTGGTTCCGGAGTCGGTCAGCAGGTCGATATAGACGTCTTTCGATCTCAACAGGAAGGTATTATACCCTGCCTCTTCAATGGCGGCGAGACGCTCTTCACGTGTCGTCATGCGCAGCCGTTCAACCATCTTGATCTTGTACGGTTCGGCCCAAGAACGCCGAGGAATGTTGTTTTTCATGGCGTCAAATATCGGGTTTCGGACGGTTTTATCCTAATTATACCCACTCGGTTATTCGGTTATTCGGTTATACGGTTATTCGGTTATTCGGTTATTCGGTTATTCTAGTGATCACCTTGCCGTTGATCTGAACCGATACTAACAACGCGCCGGTTGCGGACGAGATCGGCAGACGGAAGGTACGCTTACCCGACGGTGTGGCCTCTTCGAAGAACTTGTCGATGAGACGGCCTTGGAGGTCGGAGATGCGGATATAGACGTCGGACTGCTGATACAGCTCAAGATCGATGCGAACGCTGGTGTCGTGGTGGCTGACATGCTTGAGATCAAAGACGACGGGTGGTCTGACGGTTTGTGTGGCCACTGACGTGGTGCGGTCCTTAATAAGCTTCACGCGATAGATCAACCTGCTTGCCTCGGACTGTGTGCCATCGTTGATGAAGAAGATGTTGGGGAGTGTGGAACGGATGCCCCCTATCAAGTAACCTGCGGTGTTAGTGTCGGCAGTTAGTCTGTCGAGTAAGATGACGCCGTGTGGTGTTGTGGGGAGGGATGGGTCGAGGATGATCTCGGCAGAGCTGCCTTCTAGTCCGGGCATCGCAACAGCGAGTTGGTGTTCGGTGAACGTGCCGTTGCTGTCGCGATCGATGCGGGCAATGGTGTTCACAAACGGAACACTGTCGTTCTTGATCAGCTTTTCGTTCTCAAGACGGAACTGGCTCATGCCGCCGAAGAAGAAGGTGTGCGAGCTCTTTTCTAGCGGATCATAGGTTGCGAATGATGCGCAATGATAGTGGTTGAGGTATTGCTGAAACTCCGGACGCGCCGTATAGGTCGTCGTCGTAATGTCGACTGGATGCAAGAACGGGATGTCGACGTCGTGTTGAAACACACCGGAGTAGATCGTGTAGCCATAGGTTCCATCCGGATGCACCTGTGGCAGCAAGTTATAGTCCCGACGATGCAAGTGTTCTGCATCAACCTGTCGGTCGATCACCTTCACAGCAAGCGCTGCATTTGACGTGTCGATGGTGAAGCGCATCACAGCATCAGTATAGGTCTGCGTAAAACTCGGACCGTTCATGGGATTGTACCGTCCATCAAAACGATGTCCGCCCACAAGCAGAAAGGTATCGTTCACCGCGCCAAGATATCCGCCGGTGACGGCGAAGCGTTCGTCGGTGATAGTGCGAAAACGGCCGGTGATCGATCGTCCATTAGTGATGTCATCTGCCAGCCCCCTAACATCGACCACGGTGATGCGCGGATGGGTGATATGGTCCCCTTCCGTTGCCGAGTACCCGTAACCACCGATGATGGCCAGATGATCACCATAGCGATGAAACTGCATGTTCGTACCCCGCATCTGCTCGTTAAGGGGCGAGGGTAGCGTATTCACCGACGCAGTGCGCACCGTGTGTGCCGCAACGTCCAACAGAATGATGTCGGCATTGTCACCTGCCGGCAGAAAGGTCATCGGCGGCTGACGACGGTGAAGTCCGTCGCGGCGTCCGCCAATGATCAGGATCTTGCCATCAACATCAGCCGATGCAAAGCTCTGCACGCCTGGCATGTTCGGGACGTTCACGGGTTCGAGTGCGACGGTCCAACAATCGGATCTCGCCTCGACGTCGATGTTAATGACCAGCAGGAGACAGAATAGCAGACCTGACCTTATCATTCAGCAATTTACTGCGCGTCAGATCAGTCCAGCGTGACAGTGTCACGGATGATCCTGGGAACGACGTCGTTTGCAAGGATCTCGTCAGTCATTGTCGTGGTATCGATGATCTGAACCTTGCCGATCTCATTCCATGCAACCAGATCAAGGACTGGAGCCTTTGTCAGGATGTCCGGATGATCAAAATGACGTGGATCGCGATGTGGAATACGAGCAAGATATCGTTCTAGCAGAACCTCATGCTCCGTGATACAGATCAGAACGTTGATCTCAATTGCTCTAGACCGCGCCCGCGACGAGAACTCTCTGAGAAACTCTGGTTGAAAAGTGGATTCGATGATCACTAGCGGAACATGTTCGATCACACTGAGTGCTTGCTCAAGAAGTAGTTCTTCGCAGGCAATACCGATCTGTCTCGATTCGGACCTATTCTCCGGACTGATCGTCTTGTAGACGATCTCTTTGAAGCCGTCTTTACTAAAGCAAGGGGCATAGATCTGAGATGCTAAAGCTCTGGCTAGCGACGACTTTCCTGTTGCCGGCAGTCCTGCAATAACGAATATCCTCTTCTGTTTCATTCGGTTATTCGGTTATTCGGCTATTCGGTTACTCGTTCCTCACTCCGTTCGGAATGACATTTGTCCGCTGGCAACGAGAGTGACACCGATCACGATCAATACCATGCCGAACATCATGGGCATGTTGACGCGCTCGTGCTCGACGAGGGTGGCAAAGACCACCGTGAACAGAAAGGTGATGGCCGTGCTGAGCGGGATGTAGACCGAGAGTTTTGCAAAGGTGAGGATGATGGCCATCACCACGAAGGACGACAGCAGCAACGCCATGCCGAAGAGTCCCTGTGGCGTGAAGGCGCCTGCGATGAGGTCGGATGCCGTATTGGGACGACCGTGCATGGCCATGGTCATCAAGCCAGTGCCGCTGACGGCTACGGCTGACTGCAGGATGCAAAAAAGGACGAGTTTCACCGTTGTGCCTCAGTTTCAAGTCGACGTTTTTGCAACGCTTCGAAATACAAGCGGATCAGGTTCTCATAGTCCTTGGTGTAGCCCTTGCGGAGTTCATTCATGAGCTCTTGCATGCTTTGGGCGTCGCGGTCGCCAAGATCGAGTCCTGACGGACTCTTTCGGATGACGTCCGTACCGCTGCGCGACTCACGGGTCTTCTCATAGTCACGTTCGTTCATCGAACGGGAGGCGTTCAACAGTCGCGACAAGATGCGCTCCTGACGCATCCGCGTCTCCGGCGTGATGCTGCCCGTCTGCATATCCGTCATCACTTCCTGCATGTCCTTGGCGATCTGTTCCAGATCACCGATGGGCTTCTTACCGCCGCTGGCACGCTGCTGTTCTTTCTCCAGTTCCTGCAGGGCTTGCAAGGCCTTGCCTTGCTGCGATGCCAGACGTCCCATCTGGGCGCGTTGCTCCTGCGTCATCTGTCCTTGTCCACCACCCTGCCCCATCTGCTGCATCCCTTGGTTGATGCCTTGCTGCTGGTCGGCAAGCTGCTGCAGACGCTGGAACGGACTTTGACCGGAACCCTGACCTTGGCCGGGGTTTTGGCCCATACCGCCCTGACCTTGACCGTCACCTTGCATCATCTGTCCAAGGGCATCGCTCATCTTCTGCGCACCTTGGTTCATGCTCTTCATGGCACCCGACTGTTCGCGCTGCGCACCGGTGCCATTGCGCTCTTGCATCTGCTGCATCGCATTCTGCATTTGCTGCAGAGCATCGCCAAGATCTTGTGCCAACTCGGGCGAGACCTGCGTGCTCTTTTGCGACAACTGCATCATGTTGTTGGCAATGTTCTGCATCGACTGTTGCATCTGCTGTTGCTGCTTGGCAGCATTGGCGTATTGCTGCGACGTCGGATCCATGCCCTGCATCTGCTGCATAAGCTGTTCTTGCTGACGCGAAAGATCGACCAGATCATCAAGACCTTTCTGCATCTGCTTGGCCGCTTCCTTCTGCGCATTCTTCTTCATCTGCTTCTTCATCTGCTGCATCTGCTGCGCAAAGCGCTGCAGATTCTCGGACGCCTGCTGCTGCGACTTCGACGCTTCGTCCATGTCGCCCTGCTCCATGTTCTTCTGGGCGTCCTTCATGTCTTGCGACGACTTCTGAGCGTCCAGATCCTTCTGAGCATTCTGCATCTTCTCCAGCGGCATATCCTGGCCGATGTCCTTCATCAGGTCTTCCAACTCTTTGGCCTCTTCCGAAAGCCGTTCGAGATCCTTCTGCAGCTGCTGTTGCTCTTTTGAAAGTTGCTCACGTGCCTGTTTGTCGTTGGGATTGGTGTTCTGCGCACGCTCCCGCAACTCATCCTGCTTACGCGCCAGCTCTTCGGCGCGCTTTGCCAGCTCATCGGTCTTTTGTTCTGCCTGGATCCGCTTGAGCAAGTTCATGGTTCGTTCGATGTTCTTCTTGAACTGCTCCTCATCGAACTTGAACTGCTTCATCATCTTCTCCATCTCTTCCGGAGAGATCTGCTCCATGGCCTTCTTCATCTGTTCTTGCATGCGCTCAAGTTCGGGCGACTTGACCTGCTGCATCAGCTTCTGCAGTTCCTGATACTTCTTCAAGGTCTCTTCTGAGATGGCCTGATTCTGCTGCAGCTTCTCCGTCATCTGCTCCAGCTTCTCGGCGACCTTCTCCATCTTCTCTTCGATCTCTTGCTGACGCTTTGCAAGGTCTTCGGCCTTCTTACGGTCCGACCATTCCGTCTGCGGACGTGCCTGCGCCTGCTGCTTCTGCATCTCCCGACGCAGTTCGTCAGCTTCCTTGCGGACCTGCTCCGATTCCTTCAACAATTGCTTGAGTTCCTTCTGGATCTCCGACTGCGCACGATCGGTCTCGGCAAAGACCTCTTCAAGCGATGGCATCCGGACCTTGTAGGTCGATGTCTTCGCTGTCTTCGGTCCGGTCACAATGTCGTTGTCGGCCACTTCCACATAAAACTCATAGACATCGTCCGGCGTAATGCCAACCTTGCTGAGGTCCCACGTGTATCCAACATCGAGCGTGGTCTGCCCCCTATCAAACACAAGATCGATGGAAGACCATTTTTCATCGGCTTGTGCATATCGTGATTTGAGCAGACGGTACTTTAGGCGCAACGATGAGAAACCGTAATCGTCGGCGACCGCGACAAGGATCGGAAGTCGTGCGCTGGCGTCGACATCAACATCTTTCGTCGGTTCCATCATAGCGATCGTTGGATAGCCGTCGCGCAACGCCACGATACCATAGCGCACGGGCTCGGCATTGACCTGTCCGTCGGTGTCTTCGATGTGGATCGAATACGAACCGTTTGCCGTGACGCTAAACTTTCCGGAGGCCTGCGGACCGTTGACTTTCATCGCAACAACGACCGTGTCGGCCGAGGCACTGTCGCGTCCGCGTTCGATGACGATCTTGGCGCTCTTGAGCTGTTTGTTGGAGACGATGTTGATATCGACGACGGATCCCGAAAGTGCCGTCACATCGGCCTGACGTTCGTCGATCGATGTGGCACCGGCGCCGGTGTAGGATGGCGGGATCACCCGACCGTTGAGTGTTCGCACCAGTGGACGATCGATCACAATGATGCGTCCGGTGTCGCTACGTTCACCAACCTCGTTCCATGGCGCTTCGGCGTAATACTCTACCGACGTCACCAATCCTGGAAGCTGGTGCGTGTATGTTCGCGACGTATCGAACACCACAGGGAACGATGTGTAGCGATCGGCATTCTGCTCCTTGATCCACAGCGTGGTCTCAGACGGAAGTGTTCCCCGATACTTCACCACGATCGACTGCGTCGTCCCCCGCATCACCGTCACACTCTTCGGTGTCACAGACAGTTGGAAGGGGGCTGGCGGCATAAAGCTCTCATCGTATCGCATCAATCGTTCATAGGCCGCACCCACACTGTTAGGGAACAATGCCGGTAGACCGATCACCAAGGCCAGCGACGCCGCAGCCATTGCCATGGCTACACGCGGACGTCGCTTATCGATGATGACGGTAAGATCCTTCGGTTCGGTCACCTGCACCGCTTGTTCAAACGCCGCCTGTGCCAGCTCTGATGAACCATTGCGCCGCGCCTCGTCCACGAGCTGCAATGCATTCGACAGTGTGTCGCGAATGTCAGGATAGGCGGCACCAACACGCAACGCCAAGACCTCTACTGAGTCGGATGGCAACACACCAAACAATCGCAGCACCGACGGACCAACCAACCACAAACCACCAACGACCGACACACCAACCCACGCATAATACATGGCCGTGCGGAGTCCGATGCTTCCGTTGAACGCCCACTCCGTCAGCACGAACGCCAACAACACCATCGTGGAGATCACCGTGACCGTTCCGAGGCCGTAGGCGAGTTTCCAGAGGTGTTCAAGGCGTCCAACAGCGTGGAGCTTTGCGGTAGTCTGTGAGGGATTCTTCAAGTAGGACTTTGTGTTGGACTTCGTGTAGAACTTGCTGCTTGCTACTTGCTACTAGCTACTAGCTACTAGCTACTAGCTACTCGGCACTAACAGCGCGTAAACGATAATATTCGTTCCGATCTTCAGTGCCGCATCACGCTTCTCCGGTGGGTCATGGTGGACTTCCGGATCGGCCCAGCCGTCGGAGGGATTTGTTTCGACGGTGTAGAAAACGCAGAGACGTTTGTTGAGGAACAATCCGAAGCCCTGCGGGGCCTTCGCGTCGTGCTCGTGGATCTTCGGCATTCCGTTGGGAAAGTCGAAGTGACAATGATAGATCGGATGATCAAAGGGTAACTCTTGCAGCTCTTGTTCCGGAAAGACCTTCTTCAACTCTTTGCGGATCGATGCATCCATCCCGTAGTCATCATCGATGTAGAGGAAGCCGCCATTGTCAAGGTAGGCACGTAGCTTCTTGGCTTCGGCATCGGAGAAGTTGACCGTGCCGTGACCTGTCATGAAGATCAACGGATATTGGAACAGGTTGTCCGTAGCAAGGTCGACGTATTCATAGACCGGATCGACGTTGATGTTCGTATTCGCTCGAACATAGCGCAACAGATTCACCTCAGCGCTGGGATCGTTATACCAATCTCCCCCACCGCTGTATTTCACGCGGGCCAACTTGATACTACTCTGCACCGTCGGCGGAGCCGATGGCTGCGCCAATAGTGTGGATGTCAGCAAGAATGACAAGATCAAGAGAACCGGCACGTGATGACCTTCTTTTCGTCGGTAGTGAACTGTGGCAACCCGAAACACATGATCGGCGTTTCCTCGATCTGCAATCCGGGATGTTGTGCCTTGGCTTCGGCGATCTCTTCGGTCAGGTCGCCCCCTTTCAAAAAGGCATAGAACCCTTTTGTGCTGAGTAAGGGGCGGGACCATTCCACCAAGACACCGATGCGGGCCACGGCGCGGGAGATGATAACGTCGAAATGGCCGCGATAGTGCGCGTCGTTGCAGAGGTCTTCAACGCGGGTGGTCAGGCACGTGATGTCTTTGAGGCCGGTGTGCTCGGCGAACATCGTCGTCATCTTCATTTTTTTCGAGATGCTGTCGACCATCGTGAGCTTGATGTCGGGGCGGACGATCTTGACGGGAATGCCGGGCAAGCCGCCGCCGGTGCCGATGTCGAGCACGCGGGCACGCTGTTTGAGCTCGACGTATTTGAGCAACATCAGCGAATGAATGATGTGGCGCTCCCAGAGATGATCGACATCCTGACGTGAGACCATGTTGACCTTTTCGTTCCAATAGCGCAGATCGTTATGGAATCGCTTGAGACTGTCGATCTGTTCTTTGGAGACGACAATATTGTTGGACGACAATGTCGTCCACACGTCGATGGTTTGTTGCCTATCTTCGAGGTTCATGCGGCCATTCTTTTCCGTGATCGTCTGCACCTTCAACCGGGCCGGGCTTTTGCCCAGGGCCCTCGATTCCGTGCTCGCCCAGGTCGAAGCCGACTGGGAGGTGGTGATCGTCGACGATGGGTCGACGGATGACACGGTGCAGACCGTACAAAAGTACACAGACTCCGACCCCCGCTTCCGTTTGATCGCGCACGAGAGGAATCTCGGAACGTCCTATGCCCGCAATACAGGGATCGACCAAGCTCGAGGTCTGTTCGTGACCTTCCTGGATTCCGATGATGCCTACGACCCGGAACATCTTTCGTCGCGGAAGATGATGCTGCTTCAACATCCAGGCCTGCACGTCCTCCATGGTGGTGTGACGGTGATCGGAGACCCATGGGTCGTGGACCGACACGATCCAACGAAACGGATCCACCTTGATGACTGCGTCGTTGGTGGCACGTTTGTTGTTCGCAAGGACGTGTTCGACACGTTGGGTGGGTTTGCGTCCGTTCCCTATGCCGACGATGCCGAATTCATGGACCGGGCCGAAAGGGCCGGCCTGATGATCGCCAAGACCGATCATCCAACGTATATCTATCACCGAGACACACCGGACCAGATCACTTCGACCTATGCCTCGTGAATCACTCGCCAACCAGCGCCTGCGTCTTGCCGTGATCATCCATCGGCTCGTTGCCGCCTACCCCGATGCCAAGGTCGGGTTAGACTATACGACGCCGCTTGAACTGCTAATTGCGACGATCCTATCGGCGCAGTGTACCGATGAGCGGGTCAACATCGTCACGAAAACGCTGTTCGCGAAGTACAAGACCCCTGAAGATTATCTGCGCGTGCCGGCCGAAGAACTCGAAGCCGACATCCGCCCCACAGGATTCTACCGCAACAAGGCCAAGAACATCCGGGCCTGCTGCGATCAGCTGATCACCCGATTTGGCGGACACGTGCCGGAGACCCTCGACGAGCTGGTCACCCTTGCCGGCGTCGGCCGCAAGACGGCGAACTGCGTCCTGAGTAACTGTTTCAACATTCCGGGGGTTACGGTTGACACCCACGTGACCCGCATTACCAACCTCCTCGGATTTGTGAAGACCACCGACGCCGTCAAGATCGAAGATGCCCTGATGAAGCTGATGGATGAGGACCTGTGGAATGTCTTCAACCATGCCATCATTACCCACGGTCGGCGCACGTGCATCGCTCGAAGGCCTCAGTGCAACTCCTGTGCGATCAACGACCTATGCCCGTCGGCTCACCGATCATGAGAGGTCACGTTTTCGCATCCACGGTACACTCTAGCATGAAAACCCCGGAGTTCTCATGCGTGTGTTGATCTACACCCTTCTTCTAATCCCTATCACCCTCTCACCCTTACACCCTGCTTTAAACCCCGCAGAAGACCCCCGACCCGAATACGGTGCCTTCCTAGGGGGCAACCTGGCCATGCACACGGCCTCGTTCACCCAGCTCGGCAACTACGCATCGTGTTGTCCGGAATTCTCCAACAGCACCCAGCTTGGCCTCTACCTTGGCGGCTTCTATACGCTGCCGATCTCCGACGCGTGGAACGTGATGGCTCGCCTGACCTACACGTCTTCGCCCTACACATCGACCTACGCGGAGACATCATTTGTTGCCGACCTTCGCGACACTCCGCGCGTCCGCGAAGCCGTGTTCACCCACGAACTCAATGCCACGCTCTCGACCATCGCCCTGGAACCCATGATCGGCGTCCGCCCCTTCGGCGCCCTCGACGTTTTCCTCGGCGCATCCATCGGCTACGTCACTACCTCGAGCTTTACTCAGACCGAGACGCTGACCGAGCCGGAGGACTATGGCGCATATCTCGGCGCTGACCGCACTTGGGTCAACCACGACGCCAATATCCCCGATGCCAACAGTTTGCGGGCGTCGATCATCACGATGATCCGATATTCGATCGACCTTGACCGCCGCGGCGCGATGTTTCTCGCTCCGGAGATCGGTTTCCACCTGCCCCTTACCGATGTGGCTCAGAACGTGGACTGGTCGTATTCCGAGCTGCGATTCGGCGTTTCCTTGGGATTCCGCTCCATCCCGGAGCCGGAACCGGTCGATACGGTGTTACCGACACCGGTCGTGCCCACTCCGCCGCCGCCAGCCCCTATTGCCGTGTCAACGATCGGCTTGTTCCGAAAAGACACGAACGGGACCGTACAGCCACTGCGTTCGATCACGGTGGAAGAAGTGCGCGTGCTTGACTATCTGCCCGTACTCGGCCACGTCTACTTCGATGCCGGCTCCGGCGACGTCCCCTCACGATATATAGAGGTAGGGGGCAAGGCAGTCTCCCCAACCAGTACCCTTACGCCGGATGAGGCTTCGCTAGCGGTGTTGGGCATCGTGGCTCGACGTTTGCGTGAGACGCCGGGTGCGACGTTGACGCTGACCGGATCGACAGCCAACACAGCCGATGACACCGGGCTCCCGCTGGCACGCCGGAGGGCCGAATCCGTCCGTGATGCACTGGAGCAGCTTGGCGTACCGGCATCGTCGATCGAGATCAAGGCGCGGCAAAGTCCGTTGATGCCGACGCGTGGCGCGGGTCAGAACGAAGCCCGTCTTGCCCAGGAAGAGAACCGACGCGTCGAGATCTCATCCTCGGTGCCGTCGATCCTGGATCCCTTAACCTTGACAAGTACGCTCATGCACCACGATCCCGATACGGTGATCGTGCGGGCATCGACGGAACTACCGGACACCACTCTTCGACGGGTGACGGTCGGTCGAGAACGCTCCGTCTTACTTGATGAACGATACAACGGAACATCCATGGAGTGGTCCGTTCCCACCACTGGCCTGCCTGCGGTGAAAGACATACTCGTGGCACAATTGTTGACGCGTGTGCAGGGCGTCGACAGCGCAGCCGCACGTGCCGAGGTATCGATCGATGGAATGTCGATCGAACGAAAAGCAAAAGAGCAGATCGCCGGTGAGGAGATCGAGCGCTACAGTTTGATCCTTTTTGCCTTCGATAATGCGACGATCACCCCGGAACACGAGCGTCAACTGGAGCGCATCCGGGCCAAGATGCGCGACGGTGCACACGTCCGGATCATCGGCATGACGGACGCGATGGGGTCGAGCGCGTACAACCTTGATCTCTCGCGGAGGCGGGCTTTGGAGGTTGCCAAGGCCTTGGGATCGGATGAATCAGCGATCGAAGCCCGCGGGGCTGAACAACCGCGCTTCTCGAATGAACGGCCGGAGGGCCGCGCTTATAATCGGACCGTTATCATAGAAGTGAAAACTCATCGGTAGATTTGACGTTCGCACGAGTTCAATATGGAGGATCTGGTATGAGGTTACGTAACACGCTTTTCACGCTCCTGGCAGCCGGCATCATTTCGGTAGGCCTCAGCGCTCAACCATTCGTGATCGTTAACACGAACACGTCGCAATATCCCCAAGTCGCCATTCGGGCCTTTGGATTTACGACGGCCGGACAGCTGACGGAGATCCAACAGTCCGAGGTCACGGTCAGTCAGGACGGTACGCCGGTCGCGGCCACCGTAACGCAGGAACCGCCAACGGCTGGACGAAACATCTCGGTCTTCGTGAGTGCCGATGCCTCGGCACCGAGTCGGTCGGCAACCCCTGCTGCTCTTACGTTGATGACGTCAGCAGCAACGGTCGTGCCCGACATCGCTAGCGAGACCAATGATGAGGTCGCCTTGGGCTCGTTCAACGTCACTCCCCTCTTGCTCTGCGGAATGACCACGAACAAGACCACCTATACCGATGCCATCAAGGATCTCAACGTCGGCGGCGCTGCGAAGGTATTGCCCGCGCTCACCGCAGCTCCCCTTGGGAGTCTGGTCCACCTGCAAAGCGCCCGCAACGGACGCGTGCTTCTCGTCCTGGCCAACGGCTCACAGTCCTTCGATCTTGCTCCGGCCTTGTCGATGGCACGTTCGTTTCGCGCCCAGGTCTACGTGATCGGTGTGTTGAGTCCGCTGTCGCCGGCCTACAAGGCGCTGGCTGACAGCACCGGAGGTTTGTGGGTGGAGAACATCACGGCCGTCAGCGACATCGAAATGATGACGCGTGCCTTTATCGCCCATGCAAAGAACCTCTCTCGTTCGATCATAACGTTCAACTCCTCAGATCCATGCGGTGGCACCCATACGGTAGTGGTGCGGCGCGGTACGGTCTCGGACACGACCACGTACACCCCGTCGAACCTGATCCTGCCGACCCTCGAATGGTCGCGCTCCGGTCTCGAGTTTGGCACAAAGTCCGAAAGCAGTCTCCAGTCAGTGACGCTGACGGCGCGCAACGCCGCAGTCACGATCACGAACACCACGCTGGATGATCCTGCATTCTCGATCACAACGCCGATCGCACCCGGTACGGTACTCCAGCCGGATCAGTCGGTGACCGTGACCGTGCGATACGCCGGCGGCGTTGACGGCGTGTTTGGTGTCTTCTCGCTCACAAGCAATGCCTGCGGCACACAGCCGCTGTATCTGCGCGCCGGTTCGTTGAATTCCGGTGAGACGCTTACTCTCCTCCAACCAAATGGCAATGAGTCGTACACGGCAGGGACGGAACAAGAGATCCGCTGGACAAATGCGCTGCCCGACGACTACGTGCGGATCGAACTGTCGCGCGACAACGGGACGACCTGGTCATCGCTGACAGAGAATGCTCAAAACTTGTCATTTGCGTGGACCCCTGGCCCCCTAACGACGAATCAAGGGAAGATCAGAATTCAGCGTACGACCGTTGATGAGAATAGCATTCTCGTCTTGACGGGTCATCGTGACCCTGTCTACTGTGTTGATTTTTCCCCTGACGACAAACATGTCTTCACCGGTGGTGACGACTTCTCGGTACGTATGTGGAACGCCAACACCGGCGAGCAGGAACGTCAGATCGGAACACATCAAGGTTGGGTGTGGTCGATCACGGCACATCCGTCCGAGCCGCGGGTGGCTTCCGGTAGCCATGACGGTACCGTCCGCGTGTGGAACTACCTTACCGGGGAACGTTTGCTTACGATCGCTGCAGATTCGCGCGTGTGGGCTGTGGATTACGCTCCTGATGGATCAACGTTGGTGATCGGCTCCGAGTCATCGGTCACCGTTGTCAACGCCTCGACCGGTGAACAGATCAACAAACTTGTTGTCAGCGATGGCCGTGTTCAAACGGCACGGTATAGTCGCGACGGCGGACGCATCTTGATCTCGTCGGGCTCTAAGGCACGACTGATCGATGCTGCATCTTTGGCAACGATCCGCGAGTTCACGGGACATACCGCAGAGATCTATGAAGGTACGATCTCCCCTAACGGAGAGATCGTGGCAACGGGAGGTGCGGATTACACCGTTCGCTCCTACAATGCCTCGACCGGCGCACTGATCGCATCGACGCCAGCCGCGACGGCGTCGATCCTTGACCTGGACTTTAGTCAGGACGGCAGCAAGATCTTGGTGGCTGGCGGCGATGGTACGGCGAAGATCTACAGCAGCGGCCTGACGCTACAGAACTCCTTGGCTGGACACTCCGGCTTGATCTACGGAGGACGCTTTGACAGCACAGGCGAACGGATCGCCACGGCAGCAACGGATGCCACGGCACGGATCTGGACGATCCGTAATGCCACCCTATCGCAAGACATTTCGGATGGCATCTTCCGGATCGTCGGCGGTCTCGGAACTCCGGTGCCCGTCTCGCACGGCACCGTAGAGATCGGTCAAGGTGTTGAACTCTCGTCGGCGATCATGAGCAACACGGGCACCAATCCGTTGGTGATCAACAGCTACCGCATCACGTCCGGCAATGTTGAAGACTTCGAAGTCATGAGTCTTCCCGTGCCGGTGACGCTTGCTCAGAATGACGTGCTCACGGTACCGACGGTCTTTGTGCCGACCGCCGTTGGTGCGCGCAGCGCAACATTGAGCGTTGTAACAGGAACGGGAACGGTCGATGTGCAACTGACCGGCAATGGCACCGATGCTGCACTACAAATGCCGTCAGTCGTCAACTTCGGTCGTCACGTTGCCAATCAAAGCGTTGTTGATACCACGATCACGATCCGTTCATCCGTTACGACCACCGTCACGCGCACCGCACTGGTGGGTGTTCAAGCCGGTGCCTTCCAGATCCTCAGCGGCGGAGGCAATTTCACGGTGGACCCGAGCAATCCTCGTGATATCCGGTTCCGATTCGAACCGGTCGAATTCGGTCGCTTCGGCGCACGGGTCGAACTCACGTTGAGTGACGGCACCACACGCATCATCTCGCTCTATGGTGAAGGGACCGGCGATGCTCGCATTCTTTCGAGTACGCCAACGTTGCTGTTCATCACAGAGCGATGCACGTCGCAATCGACAGATCAACAAATGACGGTGACCAATACAGGCACCTCTACACTCCGACTCTTCTCTGCCTCGATCGCCGGTCTGCACGCCGATGAGTTTGAGATCCTTGAGCCGATCGCCTTCCCGGTCGACATCGCGGCCAATGCTTCTTCGACCTTCAAGATCCGATTCACTCCGCGCAATGCCGGTGCGAAAGATGCTCGTCTCGTCATCGCGTCGAACGCGATCGATGCCGAGAACGGGTCCACCATCGTTGGCTTTGTCGCACGTAAAGATTCGGTGGCCTTCGAACTTTCAACGACGACGATGGCCTTCAACAACGTGCCGGAAAATCAACCGGCTACACAACGGATGTTGCTCTTCAACTTGGGCACGGTCGCACTTCGATGGTCGACCACGCAGATCGACCTTGGTGACTTTGTGATCCAAAGCATCGAACCGAGCGTGACACCGCCGGGTGGACAATCCGAGATCACCGTCCGCTTCAAAGGCGGCGTGGTCGGACGCACGTACTCCGCCCAGTACCAGTTCCTCGATACCATCTGCGGTAGAACACAAACGGTATTCCTCTCGGCAACCGTTGCCTCATATGTCGGATTCACGATCAAGATCGATACGGTCTCCGGCGCCATTGGAACAGAGGTCGACGTTCCCGTTCGTATCCTGAACAAGGTCAACCTCGACCAGACGAACATCACGGAAGTCAATGCTCGCCTTCGCGTCAATGGTACGATCCTGACACCGACGAACTCCGTTACGAATTCGAACTTCTCGCCATCCGGCGATCGAACGTTCGATGTGATACTGCCGATCCCGGCAACCGGCGACCTCTCAACCAACCTGCGCTTCAAGATCACCTGGGGCAGCGATACGGCGTCGGTGATCAGTGTCGATTCGGTGTGGGCGAGCGACACGCTGTTCGTACGTACAGACCCTGGACTGGTTCGCATCTCCGATCTCTGCATGGAAGGAGGGCCGCGACTATTGATCCGCACGGGCGGCAATATCCATCAAGGGGCAACGGTACGGATCGCCCCCTCGCCGGCGACAGGTCCGACGCTTGTTGAGGCCTACGTTGTCGAGAATGGCCCAACACGTGTCGATCTGATCGACATGACCGGACGTGTGGTGATGACATTGGTCGACCGCGACCTCGTCCCCGGAACCTACACGCTGCCCTTCGATGCTTCGGCATTGGAGACAGGCGCGTACACGATCACGATCTCGACGAGAACTCAACGGATGTCTAACCGATTCAGCGTGGTACGATAATGCGCACGACCCTCCTACTCCTAGTGATCGCGTGCAGCGTTCTCAACCTCGCCGCACAAACTGAACTCGCTAACGGAACTGTCCCTCCGGCACGCTTCGGACTCTTCGGCAACGTGGATTACGGCATGCACTCGGCCGACTTCTCGCAGCTTCCCGGCGTTGCCAACTGCTGTCCGGAATTCACCAGCGCAAGTGACCTTGGCTTCTTGGGCGGGTTCTCCTACATCAAGCCATTTGATGCGACATGGGGCATGCAGATCCGTATGCATTATTGGTCGTTCAAAGCACCGTTCAGCGTGACCGAAACGCTCCCCATTGTGGATCTCAGCGGCGGTCCTGACGAAGCCACCATTGAACATCAGCTCACGGCAAGTTTCCAGCAGATCAGCGTTGAACCGCTGGTGTCGTACAACCTCACGCCGGATCTGGCACTTCTTGGCGGCCTTACCGCCGGTGCCGTCTTCTCCGCCACGTACGATCAAAAGGAAGTGCTCGTTGAACCGCAAGGAGCAACGTTTAACAATGGCTCACGTGAACGTAACGTCCTCAACGGCGACATTCCCGACGCCTCCGTCCTCGCTCTCGGTCTCACCATTGGTGCAAGCTTCGACGTAGCCCTCAACAGCGACCGTACGATCTTCATGAGTCCTGAGGTCTTGTTCACGGCGAATCTTACGCCGGTCGTGTCCGGACTCACCTGGTCGCGCTATCATCTCCGCGGCGGCCTCTCCTTCTCCTTCGTCCCTCCCGACATCGAAGAAGACACCCTCAGCGAACTTGAACTCTATCAGTTCGCCCGTAGCATCGAACCACCAAAACGTGGTCAACCCGGCGTGCGTTTCCAATCGAACATCTCGGCGGTCGGCATCAACTCCGACGGTCGTGAAGGTGAACTCACCCAGCTGCGCATCGAAGAGTTCGCCTCCACCCGCGTTCGCCCATTGCTCCCCTACGTCTTCTTCGAAGCCAAGTCGGCTTCCCTGCCAACGAAGTATCGCCAGATCTCCGACGAGCAGCGTGACAACTTTGACATGGCGAACTTCTACAACCTCGATGCCATGGTCACCTACTACAATGTGCTCAACATTCTCGGCAAGCGCATGACCTCTGAACCGACGGCCACCATCACACTCACCGGTTGTACCGATCCGAGTGAAGGGGCAGATGGTTCGTCGCTTGCACAAGACCGGGCCAATGTGGTCAAGAACTACCTGACGTCAACCTGGAACATTGACCCCTCTCGGATCTCGACGATGGCCCGTGCAACGCCGGAACGTCCGTCGAATGTCAACGAGACCGACGGCCAAGCCGAGAATCGCCGCGTAGAGATCTCGTCGAATGTGGCATCCTTGCTCGCGCCGGTCGAATCGAAAGACACGATGCGCGTGGTGGAACCGGCCGGCGTGCGCTTCCGTCCGTCGATCGATCCCAAGGTGCCGATCGCTTCGTGGACGTTGTTCGTTTCGAACAACGGTAGTCTCGTGAAGACCTTCCATGGCAACGACCCCGTGCCATCGGTGGTCGATTGGCGTCCGGATCAACGTATGACGATGATCCCGCGCGGCACAAAGGAACTGCAGTATCTCGTCGCCGTGACCGACTCGAACGGCGCCGTCATACCTTCGAGCACGCGCACGCTGCCGATCAACGAAGTGACCTTGGAAGACAAAGCGACGGGAGGCCGCACGGATAAAACGGTCGATCGCTACTCTCTTATTCTCTTCGGCTTTGACTCTGCTGAACTCTCTGGGGAGAATCAGACCTTGGTGAACAACATCAAGGGACGCATCACCAGCACGGCGACGACGAAGGTCATCGGCTATACGGATCGCTCCGGCTCAGAAGAGTACAACCGTCAACTCAGCGATCGTCGTGCAAAGAACGTCGCGCGCGCGCTGGGTGTACCGGAGTCCTCCGCACAAGGTGTTGGAGAGAGTTTCCCGCTGTATGACAACGAGACACCAGAAGGTCGCTTTTATTCACGCACCGTTGAAGTGCTCGTGGAGACGCCGCGGAACTGATGCGCATTCTGGTCGTGAATTGGCAGGACCGTACGCACCCACAGTCAGGGGGTGCGGAGGTACACCTACATGAGATCTTCGGACGCATTGCGGCCATGGGTCATGACGTGACCCTGTTGTGCTGCGGCCATGACGGAGCGAAGGCGGAGGAACTGCTTGATGGGATCCGTGTGATCCGCGTGGGCCGACGTCCGACCTTCAATTACTCCGTGCCGTTGTGGTGGATGTCGCATGGGGCTGGTCAGAAGTTTGATATCGTCGTCGACGATATCAATAAGATCCCCTTTTACACACCGCTCTACGTCAAACGACCGATCTTGGCGCTCGTACATCACTTCTTTGGCGACAGCATCTTTCGAGAAGTGGGTTGGGCTGCCGGTATGTATGTGAAGGTCTTTGAAGACCGCATCGCACGCGTGTATCGGTCGACGCCGATCTGTGTGGTCTCCGAAAGCACGAAGAACGAATGCATCGATCGAGGCATTCCTGCGGGCAAGATCTCTGTTGTCTACAATGCCATCGATCACCGTCGCTTTCCGATGCGTGTCACCGAGAAGGCCGACGTGCCAACCATCGTCTACTTTGGGCGACTCAAAAAGTACAAGTCGATCGACCATGTGATCACGGCCTTAAAGAATGTCCGCGAAACGATCCCCGACGCACGCCTGGAGATCTTGGGCACCGGCGACGAACGGTCAGAACTTGAACGCCTCGTCCAGTCACTCGGTCTTTCGGACGCCGTCACTTTCCATGGCTTTGTCAACGACGATGAGAAGTCTCGATTCCTCTCTTCCGCCCACGTTGTTGTGAACTCTTCGATCAAAGAAGGTTGGGGCATCACGAACATCGAAGCCAATGCTTGCGGTACACCCGTCATTAGCGCCGACGTGCCGGGGTTGCGTGACTCCGTGCGGAACGGAACATCGGGACTGCTCTATCCCTACGGCGACATCCCGGCGCTCTCCAAGGTACTCACGCGGATCCTCGTCGACCACGCTGAGCGTCAGCGGTTGAGCGATGGCGCCGTGGCTTGGGCCTCGACGTTCACGTGGGAGCGCAGTGCGCGCGAGATGCTTGACATCTGCGAGCGGACCATCAAGAACTGGAAGCCATGATCCGCCCCCTTCCCCTATTCGTCATGTTGTTGATGTCGGCATCAATGTCGGCGCAGACACTGTCGGATACTAAGGGAACGGACTTCTGGCTGACCTTTCCACCGAACGATCACCCGTCGGGTAGTAGCTCTCCACAGTTGGCTGTGTTCATCTCTGCGGATCGGGCATCGAATGTGACGATCTATGCGCGTGATCGCAACGGACGAACGGACACGATCGACCTAGCGATCCCGGCCGGTACGATCGCCCAAGAACGATTCGACTTGAATCGGTTTGAGTTACGCGGCACAGACTTCTTGGGTTCTTCCAAAGGTGACTGCGAACGTCCGATGCCCAACAGTATTCATCTCGTCTCAGACGAAGAGGTCACGGTCTATGCATTGTCGCGTGAGGTCAACACCTCGGATGCGTGGATCGTGCTGCCAACAGATGTGATCGGAAGAACGTATCGCGTGATGTCCTATCCAAGTGACGCCCGTGCTGACACCATCTTCTTCCTACCGGTCCTTCGTGATGCCTATCCGGGTCAGTTCGTGATCGTCGCGACGGAAGATGATACCGAGATCGATCTCTCGCTCCGACTCTCTCAAACTTCGGCCGGTATCGGACGTGAGCGTACGGTGATGTTGGATCGTGGGCAGTCCTATCTGATCCAAGCCAACGTCACGGTCGAAGAACAGAACGACGATCTCACCGGCTCACTCATCAGGGCCTCAAAGCCGATCGCCGTGATCTCGGGACACTTCCGTGCGCAGTCACCGATCATCAATGAGAGCGCGTCTCGCGACTTCATCGCAGAACAAATGCCAAGCGTTGATACCTGGGGCAAGAACTACATCGTCGGCACGTTCGAACTTCCCGCCGACTACCGCAAGCAGGGACAGACCGATGTGACGGTGATGCGCATCCTTGCCCATTCCGATTCCACCATGGTCTCACTTGACGGGCTGCCAACGTGGCGTCTTGATGAAGGTGATATCTGGGAACTGCCGCTAACACGACCGCGTACGGTGATCGCGAACAACCCTGTACTCGTTGGCATCATCGATCGTAGTGCGAACCGTGGCGGACAACCTTCACTTTCCGGTGATCCGTCACTAACGATCGTCCCTCCCGTTGAACAGTTTCTTCGTTCCTACCGAATGGTGTCGATCGAACCGCAGCCGGCATCGAATCCGTTCTACACCGAACACTGGTTGCTGCTCACCGTACCTCTTGCCGCGGAGTCGTCGCTTATCGTCGACGGCGCGCCGGTCGACAGTGCTCTGATACCGATCCAATCAACCGGTTATGGATATGTGAACGTTCGTGTAGCTGCCGGCACACATACGATAACGTGCGACTCAACATTCGGCATCATTGCCTATGGGTATGGCCCGGCTGAGTCATATGGCTATACCGGCGGCATGGCCTTTGAACGCCTGTATCAACCTACGGTTATTCTGCGCGTACTGGACACGCTTGCCTCTGCCGGCGAGCCAGCAGATGTTATCGTCGTGGTCGATTCGATCTCCGAAGCCGCAAGTTTTCGTGCGTTGCGTGTTCGACGGAGTGACATCGCACTCGACCATGATCGTACCGTGTTCGTTCCGCTCGTCCCGACCGCACCGTCATCACTACAACGCGGCATCCTTGAAGTGTCGGCAACCTTCGACTCCCTTCGCGTTGGTGACACGCTGACCTTCGTTGCCGGTACGGTCGTCCTGGGCATGGTGGCGGTAGATACCGTCAACATCACATCAGCAGTGTGGTTCGACGACAACGATCTCCCTGTCTCGATCGCAACCGTCTCCCGCTCCGGCACGATCTCCGTCAAAGACCTCTGCATCGACCCTCGCGAGCGATTGTTCGACCCCCTCACTCCGGCTCAGCCGATCGTGCGGTATTATGACATTCTTGGTCGTGAACTTCCCGCACCGATGCCCGGCGTGTTGACACTCAAGATCACGCAACGCGGCGACGAGATCACAAGCGAACTGCTCGCCCCCTAACCTCGGAACATGCTTCTAGCCTTCAACAAGCCCTATGGTGTTTTGTCGCAGTTCACACCGGAACCCGGCAGCCCACACCGCACATTGGCCGACTTCGGTTTCCCTGCAGACGTCTATCCGATCGGACGTCTGGATGCTGATAGTGAAGGGTT
Organism: uncultured Hyphomicrobiales bacterium; assembly: GCA_964467455.1. GTDB lineage: Bacteria > Bacteroidota > Ignavibacteria > Kapaibacteriales > Kapaibacteriaceae > OLB6. The sequence continues at coordinate 181,011 of CAYXQJ010000002.1, forward strand.
GTTGTTGTTGTCTGATGAAAAGGGGCTGAACACGACCTTGCTCGATCCGGATCATGGACACCGCAGGACGTATTGGGTGCAGGTAGAGGGCGTTCCGACGGCTGTAGCCCTGCAACGTCTGGAAGGCGGTGTGGAGATCAAAGGAGTTCGTACGCGACCATGTCATGCTGCGGTACTGGTGCCGCCTCCACGCATCGAGGAACGCGACCCGCCCATCCGCGTTCGTGCGGCGATACCGACAACGTGGATCGAACTCACACTTATCGAGGGCAAGAATCGGCAAGTGCGCAAAATGACGGCCGCGGTGGGCTTTCCGACGTTACGCCTGATCCGTGTGCGTATCGGTCGTTTCGGTCTTGACGCCATCGCCCGTGGGGATTGGCGCCGGCTGTCGGCCGCTGAACGAGCGCTGGTCCTTGATCAGACGTGAATAGCGAACGATGGAGAAGGCAAAGCCCAAGACCATCGTGATCACACCGAACCACACAAGACTGATCAACGGCTTGACGGAGAAGTCTACCGTAAAGACCTGACGAGGTGTCGGCACCGGCTTGGAGGTATCACGGAATCCTAAGACGCCGGTACTCTTAGTGGGATCGTCGTTGTTACGTGTGATGTTGAACAAGCCAACGGCATAGGAAGTACCGGGGATCGGCTCCCATACCGGTTCGAACGAAGGCATGCCTGCACCGGTGCTGATGCGCGTGACGGCCTTGATGGGCTCCGGTTGTCCGGGGATATTGACCACGGCAGCCATCTGCATGCGGCCGTCGGCTGCAGGCCCCAACTCCATGGGCATCGTGAAGCGCTCCAGCGTCACCAAACGTGTTGAGTCGAACGGAAGTGTTGTCGATGTACCGCGCATCACCGTGCGCTTGAAGAAGACATCCTCTTCATCCGTTGCGGCCGGCGTCACGTACAGGTCATTCATCAGACCCCAGCGGATGCCGGGTTCAAGGAAGGCACTTTGACGTTGATTGAAATCGCTCCAATACAACACGGCCGACACGGTCTCATCACTCGACGGCGATTGAATGCGGACGTGATAGCGGAACTTCTCACGATCCTTGAAGTGCATCTCGACCTGTTCTTTACCGGTGAAGGTCAAGGTATAGTCGCCCACCTTCGTAGGTACGTTCTCGACGAGAACGGCGTGATGATGGACGTTATAGGTTGATGTTGTGATCACGCCGAAGATCAACAGTGCGATCCCCAAGTGCGAGATGTAGGCACCTGCCAGTGCCGGTGACGTCCGAATGAACGTCCAACCGATCTGCACATTCGTTAGCAACGCGAACCATGCCGATGCAGCGAGCACGACATTCACACCGTCGCGGATCCCGGCAACGAACGTCGCAATAGTGAGCACGGCCGTGGCGCCACCGGAGATGACCAGCTGCCGCATGAACAGAGTGCGCGTGGTGCGACGCCACTGCACCATGAGCGACAATGCATTCACCAACAGGATCGCCGGTACTAAGATGCGGTGGACGTTGTTGTAGAAGTCGATCGAGACGGCCACCTTGGGTTGTCCAATGATCTCCATGATCACCGGCCACGATGTGCCGACCATAACGAAGACGGCGCTCGCCATGACCAATGCCGCACCGATGGAGAGCATGAACTCCCGTGTCTTTGGATCGAAGTCTTCACGATTGATGTTCATGTCCTTGCGACGGCTCAGCACCATCCACGCTCCCAAGAGGGTAAACGTGGTCATGAAGGCCAGCAAGATCCAAAAGGCAAACTTGCCGGGGTCGACGAAAGAGTGAACACTCGTATCGCCCAACACACCGCTTCGTGTGAGGAACGTGGAATACAACACCATCACGAAGGCCGTAATGGCAAGCGCCATGTTCGTCTTCACGAGGCCGTGCGTACGCTTCTGCACCAGCATCGTGTGAACGAGGGCGACGGTGACGAGCCATGGGATCAATGAAGAATTCTCGACCGGGTCCCAGCCCCAGAAGCCGCCCCAGCCAAGGGTTTCATAGGCCCAGAAGCCCCCTAACATGATCCCAAAACCGAGGATGGCCGTTGCGAACAACGTCCATGGTAAGGCGATGGTGATCCAGCGGTGATAGTCGCGTTTGAGCAGGCCGGCCATGGCAAACGCAAAACTCACTGACATCGATGCAAAGCCCATGAACAAGATGGGCGGATGGATCGTGATCCAGGCATTGTGCAGCAGCGGGTTGAGACCTTTACCGTTCATCGGAACATCGGCAGCAGTGATGCCCTGTGCTGCGAACGTTTCGTAGTAGTAGGAGAACGGATTCTTTGCGACCAAGAGCAACGTGAGGAAGCACAGGATGAGTGCATACATGCTCATCGCAGCCGTTTCATATCCGTGACGTCGGGCATACGGTGTAAGGATCACACCGATCAAAGAGACCAACAACGTCCACAGTAAGAAGCTCCCCTCTTGTCCCGAATAGAACGTGGCGATGAGCAGGTGCAGTGGCAGCTCGCGCGATGAGTACGAGTAGACGTAGGTGTATTCGAAGCGGTGCTGAATGATGTTGATGATCAACATCGAGGCCGACAGGAAGAGGCCGAAGCTCAGGATCGAGAACAACGTGCGTCCGACCTTGGCGTAGGCATCGTCCTGTTTGAACCAAGCGAACCAATACGAAATGGCCGATCCGACGGACAGGCCAAAGAGAAGGTGGATCAGGATCTGACCGATCATTTCGCGTAGACCTGTGTTGCGTGGAAGTATCCTGTTGCGCCGCCGTGGACGTGGCCGACAAAGCGGACGGTCTGTCCGGCAGCAAACGGTTGGTCCGGCGTGGAGCCGGTATAGTCGACCTTGAATCGAGTACCTGTGCGGTCTTCGCAGAACATCTCCGCATCGGACAGTTGCGTGATGGTCGACACGATGATGACCTTCGGCGCTTGATCACCTTCCACGGTCGCATTGACGGTCGCGGCTTGCGCGAAGGTCACGTCGTCGAGTTCACCGTACTTCGACGCCACATAGAATGCGATCGGAACGAGAACGACGACGGCGATGATGATGATCCGCTTGAGCATGTTACGATGTTGGATGTTGATCCGCCGGTTGACCTTCGTACTTCGACGGACACTTGGTGAGCACGTTCGAGGCCTTCATCACACCATTGTCGATGCGGCCCTTGACCACAACGCTCACGGCGATCTCGAAGTTATTCGGCTTGGCACCGTTGAGTTCGACCGGAATGCGACGGCCGTGTTCATCCTTCATCGTGAAACGAAAGATGTTGGCCTGATTGTCGTAGGATGATCCTTCTTCCTTGACCCAGGTGCCGACCACCTGCACGGTCTTGCCAAGGCGTTCAGCACGGTCGATGTCGGCATACTCTACGGAGCTTGTATCCAACGCCATGTAGCCGACAACGGCGAGGGCGACGGCGATGATGCCGCCGATGATGTAACGTGGTTTCATGGTGCCCCCTTAACGTGTTCGTTCTCGTTCTAGTTCACTGAGCTTGGCATCGACGCGCCAGAGATAGGCCGCAATGCCGAACCAGATCAACAGAGCGCAGGTAAGGACAACGTACGAGGCGTTGACGGTGAGAAAATCGATCATGAGTGTGTCTCGCTGTCAGTGATGCGCGTGGTGAGGTTGACGAGTCGAACCTTGAGATTGACAAGCCAGAAGAAGATGACGGTGAAGGCGAACAAGGAAAGTCCGAAGACCACTTGTTTGGTGGCATTGATGGCATCGGATTTTGGACTCAACAGCGGTCCGGCATTCACATCATCAGAGCTGCCGGGGTGTAATCCTGGAAGCAGTCGTGGCAGCACAAAGATCAAAAAGGGCACGGTGACAAAGGCCACGATGGAATAGGCCGCACTCAACCGCGCACGTCGCTGTGGTTCTTCAATGCTGCTGCGAAGAAGGAAATACGCTGCATAGACCAGAAGCAAGAGAAAGATGGACGTCTCCCGCGGGTCCCAGTTCCAGAACGATCCCCAGTTGAACTTGGCCCAGACGGCACCTGTGATGGTGGCCAACACCGCATACAGTGTTCCCACGCTTGCCGTCGCCATCGACACAGTATCGTGTTGCAGATCTCGTGTCCGCAGATATCGGATCGCGAAGATCATGCTCAGTAGGTAGGCGATCGTTGCCACCCACGACATCGGCACGTGGAAAAAGATGATCCGGGCGCGTTCTTCCAAGCCCATGATATACGGCAGTGTGATCCCCGGATCCACCTGCCCCACCGTCGACGACATGAATCGTGTATCCGATCCACTACGCTGAAGATGGAGAATGAAGGGGGCGTCTGTTGCGTTGATGATGTCGGCGACCTCTTCCGACACGTCCACGTTGATCACCACACGCGGATCACGAGCATCGGCGAGCGTGAACGCCGAATCATTCGTTGGATCGGCAACGCGCGTGAGCAAGACGGGAACGACCTTCGCGCTGTCGGCACGGGCGGCCATGACGGCGTCCGTGACAGTGCCGGCGATCGGCGGGAACAATCCAAAGATGACGGTTGCCGTGATCGAAAGAATGGCGATCAGTTTCCACCACGTCGGCCGACGTGTGGTGAGTCTCGGGAAAAAGCCGAGTGCGATGCCGAGGAGCGTGGCTCCCAACATGATAGCGAATTTCATACGGCTGCAAAGTTACGGTTTATGCCGTGCGCAGCTTCGTCAGGATGAGCGTGTTCTCGTGCCGCCCTTCGCCCGATGGGACGTATTCGATACCGTCCATGACCCGAGTCATGAGTAAGATGCCAAGTCCATGGTGGCGGTGCTCCGCGAAATAACGGCGCATATCGGGAAGATCGGCCTTGCCAGGGTCGAACGGAGTGCTGGTGTCCATGATCTCGACATTGATCTCGGAGGGCCGTACCACGATGCGGACATCGATGGACTTCGTCGGATCATTCTGGTACGCATGCTGGATAAGGTTCGCACATGCTTCGTCAACGGCCAGCACGATGTTGTTGGTCTCCCGTTCTGAAAATCCGGCTTGACGCACATGGAGACGGACGAACTCGCGGATCACGGACAGTTGCTCTGTCGTGGCCGCGACATGAAGACGGTCGGTATCGTGTAGCGGCAACGTCATGCTACGACCGGAAATGCCTCGACGGCTTCGTCGACCGTCGGAAAGATCTGGAACAAGACCGGGAAGCCGAGTAGGTCGAACACGGAAAAGACGCGTTCTTTCATCGCAGCAAGCTTGATGTCGCCGCCTTTTTGGCGGACCGACTCAATAAAGACCATAAAGACGCCAAGTCCGGCGCTGCTGATGTATTCAAGTTCGGCGAAGCCAACCACGATCTTGAAGCATCCTTCCGTGATCGCTTCCTGGATCTGGGCTTCTAGCTTGGAGGCCGTGTGGGCATCGAGGTAACCGGAAAGATCGATCACACACACGCCACTGTCGAGTTTACGGGCTGAAGAGGTAAAAGAGGTCATACAATAGCTCCAACAATATCGTGCATACGCGGTGTCTCGGGCAGAGTTTCACAGTTATCAGTGAACATCACACCAACGATCGTAATGTCGTCGTGCTGTTCCATCTCTCCCCCGTACTGATCGAGCAACTTAACCGTTGCGCGGACAAGCTCGCCACTGGACGTTGGCGAGATATTCAAAAGCATTTCACCGATCTTCTCAGCCCCGATCTCGGAATAATTCATGTCGCGCCGTTCGGTGACGCCATCGGTCGTTAACAAACACAGATCGCCCGGCGAGACCTCGACCGCTTCTTCGCAGATGACATGGTCGAACGTCTCCGGTGCAACAATGCCGATGGCTACACCCTGCGGCGTAAGATATTGCAGCTCCGTGCCTACACGCAAGATCGCCGGCGTATGCCCTGCCCTGGCGACGCGCAAGGTGTGTGTGTTCTCGTCAAATTCAACACAAAGCATGGTGATGTAGGTATGTCGCTCCATGGAGCCGAACAGGGTTGCGTTGATGCGGCGGAGCAGGTCTGCCGGACCTTCGGCCATGCGCATCTCTGCAAGCACGGTACCCTTGAGTGTTGCCATGTAGAGCGCCGCCGGAATACCCTTGCCGGATACGTCGGCGATAATAGCGCCGAGGCGGCCGTTCTTGAACCGGACATAGTCGAAATAGTCGCCCCCTACCTGAGCAGCAGGGATGGTTACGGCATCTACATCACAGCACGACGTGGAGGGAGGTTTACGAGGCAACAAGGATGCTTGGATGTTCCGTGCGACGTCGAACTCTTTTTGGAGTCGTTCTTTCTCCAGAGCAGCTTCCATCAGTCGCGCTTGGTCGAGACCAACCCCGACGGTGTCGCTCAGGGCTGCTAACAAGCGAACATCATCAGCTTCGAAACCGTATTCGATCGTGCTGAACATGACGAGTGTGCCGGCCCGATCTCCGTGGTTGACGATCGGAATGATGATGAGTGAACGGATCGCCGGAAGCTCGTCGTCGCCATCAAAGATGTCGGCAACGGATTCAACGTGCACGGGTCGATCGCCGGTGGTGAACAATCGATGGAGGCGACGATTTGCATGCAAGGTCATCACATAATCGGCATGCACGAGCTGTTCACCAACGATACGGATGTCGGACGCATCGTAGAGCTCGCACCACGCACCGTGAGCACGGCATACACGCAGGGCATGCGCCGTAACGGAGGCCATGAGATCGTCAACGCGTGCCGACTCAGCGATGAGGCGGGTGACCGTGGAGAGGATTTCGACCTCGCTGCTGCGACGGTCAACAATGCCGCTGTTCGGCAGTGACGTGATCGTAGCAAAGAATAGGCGTAAGAAGAAGACAAAGCCGAACATGTTGATCGCTGCGGGCAACACGGCGCCGTTGCGAAGGAAGGTCAGCGCCGACATCGTGAGGTAGGAGTCGTCGCTGAAGGCCAACATCCCGGAGAGCACCACAGATGCGAAGGCACCACAGGCCGTCAGCCACAGCAGACGGATCTTTTTATCGAGCGTGATGGTGGTCAACCAGCTCAAGCGACGGATGTTCATCAACGTGATCACCGCACCGATGATGGCCAGAAAGACCGCTGCGGCCGTGAACAATCCGCTGACGTCGTCGAGTACTGAGCACAGCCAGATAGCAAAGAGGATAAAGACCTGGAGGACGAGGTAGAGTCGCGTGCGCTCATGACGGCGCATCAGCAACAGACTCGTGAGAAAGCCGGCAAGGACGATGGAGATCGCAAAGGCACCGATAGCAACAAGATTGGAACTGATGACGGCGCCGATGTTCGATGGACGTCCGTCGATAATATCGGCAGGGACCAATGCAGCCAGCAACAACAATGCAAGAGTGGAGACGGCATAGGTCGTGATCGCTGAGGCGATCTTCTCATACGTCACACTGTCACGTACCAGCCGACCAAAGTGTATCACCGTAGCGCCGACAACGGCAGCGAGGATCAAGTCGCTCAGCACGGAAAGGCCGATCTCGACCCAGACGTTTTCCGTAAGGCCGTGTTCTCCGACGACGCTCCAGAGCATGACGAAGATCATGCGCACGATCGCCAACGCCGCGCCAACAACGATGAACGTTGTCATCACGGAGCGCTGTGCTCGCGGATCGGTCGGTAGCTGCATCGTCCCTCTTCTTGAACGTCGTTATCACTCGCTCACGAACAACACACCGGTCGCCGTCATCAACGGCAGCCGCTGGTCGCCCTTCATGGCGTCCACCTGCGCGTCGTCCATCCCGATGGAACGCCCCACAGACTTGGCACTCTCTTCGTCGAAGATCTCCTCTCGGATCACCCCTTCGACCACGACGGTCCCCGTCAGAGAGATCGGCACCACGAATTCGCCGTCCTTGAACGTAATTCTGAGGGTAGATGTTTCATCCGTGATCGTCATCCAGCAACCCTCTTCCTGACAGACGGCCGCAACGGTCCCGCCGATGCGGATGGTGCGACCAAGATTTCCGGGCTCGAGGGCCTCTGTCACGGTCAAGGCCTCGGCTTCATCGTTAGGCCTTTGCCCCACGTGGTCTTCAGCCGAACAGCCACTGCCGAACATCATGAACGTGAATAGCGCAATGGATGCGAGTACAGCGGTAAGGATCTTCATGGTGTAAAAATAACGAAAGCCTCACCGGCAGAATGCTGATGAGGCTTGAGCCAACTGCCGGACTTGAACCGGCGACCTGTTCATTACGAATGAACTGCTCTACCAGCTGAGCTAAGTTGGCGTGTTCATTACAGACAACAAAGATACGGGATTCAGCCCTTTAGACGCAAGAGTGTGTCGACGTACTTCTCCACAAACTCCCCGACCTGTTTTCGGCGATACTGCATGATGAACCGCGGATGTTCGAGGTATTCGATCGTCGTGTACGACGTAGCCCCCCGCACGTCCCGCTCCATGTAGTCGCGCAATTTCCCGGTGCCCAGCACAACGGCCCGATCCGTTGCCAGCCCCAGCTCCGTCTGCTGCTGGACCCACCGCCGGATCTGCGGCGCGATCTTCTTAGCCAGACCGGCATCGTCGTAAAAATTGATGTTCTTGCCCCCTTTCTCAAATCCCAGGGGACTGAGGGCAGACAGATAATGGTCGCGATAAAATGCCGTCGGGCCTCCATAGGCCTCAATGACCATCGACACGAATTCGGCCGAGAGTTCGCGACGTCCGGTGATGGCGGTGTTGAGTCCCAACAGCTCCGTGAGTGCATGCGGGTCCGTGAACGACAGTCCCGTCACTCCCCCACCGAATCGTCCGGGATTGATGCCCCAAATGGGCACACGCGGTTGGGTGCCGGTGTAATATCGCGCACAAAACTGGCGGACCACATCACGGACTTCCGCATGTTGGTACGGGTCGAGGATCTGAAATCCGCGCGGTAGCGCAATGTCTAGTCGCAGCGACGTCAGGAACGCAGCCACACCCTTCGCAAAGCGATCAGAATCCGTAGACGCGGGCCGCTTTGCCACCAATGTACTCGAGGAAGTCTGTCTCTGTAAGGGGGCGACCAGTCACGCGCATGATGATCTCGTTCGGCGTCTCGGTACGACCATAGTCGTGGATCTTCATCCGCAGCCAATTCAGGATCGGGGCGAAGTCGCCATTTGCGACGCGGTCTTCCACGCCGGAGATCTCCTGCTTCATCTGATTCCACTCCATCGCTGCATAGAGCTTGCCGAGCGTGTACGACGGGAAATAACCGATGCCGCCGAACGACCAGTGGACGTCTTGCAGGCAGCCCTCGGCATCATTCGGCGGTACCACGCCGAGTGAAGTGTTCATCTTCTCGTTCCACGCCGTTGGAATGTCCTTCACCGCCAGGGAGCCGGCCATCAGGTCGCGCTCGATCTCGAAGCGCAGGATGATGTGCAGGTTGTAGGTGAGCTCATCGCTTTCAACGCGGTTGAGCGATGGCTGCATCTTGTTGATGGCTTTGAAGAACATCGACGGGTCTTGATCCTTCAACTGATCCGGAAAGGCCGTGCGCAGTTTCGGGAAGGCCCAGTGCCAGAACTCTTCGCTGCGGGCGATGACGTTCTCCCAGAACAACGACTGTGATTCATGAATACCCATGCTCGCCCCCTGTCCGGAAGGCGTGCGGGAGAGTTCTTTCGAGACACCTTGCTCGTACATGCCGTGGCCGGACTCGTGGATGAGGCCGAAGAGGCATGAACGCAGATCGTGCTCACGGATGCGGGTGGTGAGGCGGACGTCGGTAGCATCGAAGTGTGTACAGAACGGATGCGCCGACAGATCGACGCGGCCTGTTTCGAGATCGAAGCCGAGTTGCTTGATCACGGATGTTGCGAAATCGAGTTGGGCTTGACGCGGATACGATCGATACAGGACGACGTCGCTCACAGAAGACTGACGCGGTGTGATCTGATCGAGGATCTCACGCGTTCCTGCGCGAAGGCGATCAAAGATCGGCGTGACCTGTTCCACCGTGAGTCCCGGTTCATAGGTGTCGAGCATCACATCATACGGATGCAGCTCGGGACCTAGGATGGCGGCCTCTTGTTTCTTCAGTTCTACGGTTCGCTCCAGCATTGGCTGAAACAGCGAGAAATCGCTGGCAGCCCGTGCCTTTTTCCACGCATCTTGTGCCAACGATGCCACGCGTGCCTGTTCCGTGATCAACGATGCCGGGATCTTCAACGCTCGCTCATGGTCGCGGATGAAGGTCTCCGTCGTGCGACGCTCACGCTCTGACAGCGAGCTCAACTGCGGGCGGACGTCTTCTACGGCACGCTGTGCCGCCTCGTTGGTCATGTATTGATGCGCCAACGTTGACAACGTCGCCAGCTGTTCAGCCCGAGCAGCCACAGCGCCGTCCGGCATGTACGTCTCTTGATCCCACCCCAGCACGGCAGCTGCCGATCCGAGGTCACTGACCAAGTTCATGATGGGTTTGAGTGCGGACATAGAGGGAACTGGGAACTGGGAACTGGGAACTGGGAACTGGGAACTTGCTACTCGCTATTTGCTACTCGCTGCTAAAGGATCAACATCGCGTCGCCATAGGCGAAGAAGCGGTAGTTGGCTTTGGCTGCGCGCTTATAGGCCTTGAACAGCGATTCCTTGTCGCCCAAGAAGGCCGTGGCAAGGAGGAGGGCCGGTGAGGCCGGCTGATGGAAGTTCGTGATGAAGCGGTTGGCGATCTTGAACTCGTAGGGCGGATGGATGAACTTGTCCGTCCAGCCCTTGTTGGGCTTGACGATGCCGGAGGTCAGGACGCTGGACTCGAGAGCGCGCACGACGCTGCAGCCGACGGCGTAGACGTTACGCTTGGACTTGAGGGCCTTGTTGATCGTGTCGGCAGAGTCCTTGGTGATCTCGAAATATTCGCTGTACATGCGGTGCTTGGTGAGATCTTCCACTTCGATGGTCTCGAACACACCTTGGCCGATGTTGAGCTGAACCGTGGCGATCTTGACGCCCTTCTTCTCTGCGGCCTTGAGCAGCTTCTCGGAGAAGTGCAGACCGGCCGTCGGCGGAGCGATCGAACCAACCTTGTTCGGGTTGGCGAACACACACTGATAGGTCTGCTTGTCATCGTCGTTCGGTTCGCGCTTGACGTATTCCGGAAGCGGCATCTGGCCGATGCGCTCGATCACGTCGTGCAGGTCGCCGTCGTACGAGAAACGTACCGTACGGCCGCGCGATGTGGTGTTGTCAATGATCTCGCAGTAGAAGCTGTTGTTATCGAAGTAGATCTTATTGCCGATACGCACCTTACGGGCCGGCTCCACCAGCACGTCCCAGATACGCTCTGCCGCCTTGAGTTCGCGAAGCAACATCACTTCGATCTTGGCGTTGGTCTTCTCTTTCTTGCCGAAGAGGCGGGCCGGGAAGACCTTCGTGTCGTTGACCACGATCACGTCGCCCTTCTGCATGTAGGAGAGAATATCCTTGAACTGTTTGTCTTCAACCTCACCCGTCTCGCGGTTGATCACCATCATTTTGGCACTGTCACGCGGCTCTGCCGGGAACTTGGCGACGGCGTTCTTCGGGACTGCGAACTTGAATTCCGACAACTTCATGTAGGTTCCTTTTTAGGGGGCGCTCAAAAAACGGTAAAGATACGGCAATCAGAAGGGGGTCGTCAATGAAAAAAGGCTCATAAATTGACCGGTTATGCAGCAATTCGACCTCCATACCAAGTATTTGCCGTCAGGCGACCAGCCCAAGGCCATCGCAGAGCTCCTTCAGGGGATCCGTGATGGCCAACAGCACCAAACCCTCCTCGGCGTGACAGGTTCCGGAAAGACCTTTACTGTCTCCAACGTGATCAAGGAGATCAACCGCCCCACGCTGGTGATCTCTCCCAATAAGACGCTGGCCGCCCAGCTCTACGGAGAGTTCAAGAGTTTCTTCCCGAACAATGCCGTCGAATTCTTCATCTCGTACTACGACTACTACCAGCCGGAGGCCTACGTTCCATCGAACGATCTCTACATCGAGAAAGACTTCTCGATCAACGATGAGATCGACCGATTGCGCCTCCGTGCGACGAGTGCGTTAGTGGAAGGACGCCCCGATACGATCGTCGTGGCCTCCGTCTCCTGCATCTACGGCATCGGTGCAAAAGAAGAGTTCAAAGACCAGATGTTCGTCTTGCGTGAAGGATTGAAGATCACGCGACAGCAACTCCTCTACCGACTCAATGACATTCACTATTCTCGCAACGACTTTGAGTTTGGTCGTGGAACATTTCGCGTCCGTGGCGACGTCGTCGACATCCAGCCGGCCTACGAAGACACTCGGGCGATCCGCGTCGAACTCTTCGGCGATGAGATCGAGCGCCTGTCATGGATCGATAAACGCGATGGCAAGATCCTTGAACGCGCCGACTCCATCCTCCTCTACCCTGCCCGCCTCTTCGTGACTTCGCAGTCGAATCTTGCCCGGGCCATCACCGACATCAAGGATGAACTTGTCTCCCGTCTTAAAGAACTGCGCGACCTCGGAAAACTTCTCGAAGCACAACGCTTGGAGCAGAGGACGATGTTCGATATCGAGATGATGAAAGAGGTCGGATACTGTTCCGGTATCGAGAACTATTCGATGCATCTAAGCGGACGTAGTCCCGGCGACAAACCACAGTGCCTTGTTGACTATTTCCCCAAAGACTTCTTGCTGGTTGTCGACGAGAGCCACGTGACCATTCCGCAGATTCGCGGCATGTATAACGGCGACCGTATGCGCAAGATGACGTTGGTCGAACATGGATTCCGACTCCCCTCTGCGTTAGAGAACCGCCCCCTTCGATTTGAAGAGTTCGAATCACACGTCCATCAGGCGATCTATGTGAGCGCCACTCCCGGTGCCTATGAGTTGGAGAAATGTATGGGCGTTGTCGTGGAGCAGGTGATCCGTCCAACGGGCCTCCTCGATCCGAAGATCGACGTCCGTCCGGTGACGAATCAGATCGATGATCTTCTTGCCGAGATCCGACGTCGCGTCGAAAAGAGTGAACGTGTGCTCGTCACCACCCTCACAAAACGCATGGCCGAAGACCTCACGGACTATCTCCATAACCTGTCGATCCGCGTGGCCTATATCCACAGCGACGTTGATGCCTTGGAGCGTGTGGAGATCATCCGTGGCCTGCGTCTCGGAAACTTCGATGTCTTGGTGGGTGTGAACTTGTTGCGTGAAGGTCTCGACATGCCCGAAGTCTCTCTTGTAGCCATCCTTGACGCCGATAAGGAAGGATTCCTTCGTAGTGAACGTTCGTTGATGCAGACGGCCGGACGTACTGCGCGGAATGTTGACGGCCTAGTGATCTTCTATGCCGACAAGATCACGGATTCGATGAGGGCCGTGATCGACGAAACGAATCGACGTCGTGAGCTGCAGGAAGAGTACAATCGTGTACACGGCATCAACCCGGTCACGGTCTACAAGAGCATCGAAGAGATCTTGGAATCAACAAGTGTTGCCGACATTCAAGCACAGCGCACACAGCGTCAACGCGACACAGAAACGGCGCGTCTGAAGAAAGCTGCGGAGCCGATCGCCAAGTACCTTGCGCCGGAGCAACGCAAAGACATGATCGATCAGATGTTCGTCGAGATGAAGAATGCAGCACGTGATCTGGACTTCGAACGGGCTGCGGAACTCCGCGACGAGATCCAACGCCTTCAAGCCATCGATGCTTAGGGGGCGGAACAGAACGCCATGATCTTGGCGATCGCCGCATCCCAAGTGAACTCCTCACGCACCAGCTGATGTCCGGCCGCAGCAATGGCATCGGCTCGTGCTGCATCCGTCAAGAGTGCCACGCATGCCGCGGCGAAGCTGCGGTGATCGTCTTCGATCAGGAGGTGCGTGCCGTTGACGACCGGAAGACCCTCCGCACCACGCGACGTTGAGACTACCGGACACGCCGCTGCGAATGACTCGAGGATCTTGATCCGCACACCACTCCCGGAGAACAGTGGAACGATGTTGATACCGTGGTCAACACGGAATCGGATCGCATCATCCACATGGTCATGTACTACGATGGATCGTCCATCATGCAAGGCCTTCACATCATAGCCGGGATTACGTCCACCAATGTGAAGGACGACATCCGGCACCTGTTTACGGATCAACGGATAGACCATGTCGACGAACCACAACAGCCCATCAACGTTCGGCACCCAATCGAGACTGCCCAAAAAACACAACCGATGTGCGACACTCAGGACGTCGGACGTCGGACGTCGGACGTCGGACTCCGGACGTCGGACGCCGGACGCAATCGACACTCCAGGCGCAACACCGACGACCCGCGTTGTTGGTGCGAACGAACGAACGGCTTCGGCGTCGAGATCCGACAGAGTGATCACGCCATCTAAATGTTGAAACACCCACGTCTCATAGGCCCGCGTCCCCTCGGCTAAATGCGTACGATACCGCCGCTCGAACCATGAACGCTGCGACTCGTGGGCAACATGCTCCTGAATGCGGTGCTCGATATTGTGGGCATGCAGCACAACCCGGCAAGATGCTGCGATCGTCCCGTTCGTGCGAAGGGCAACACCGTAACACGCCGTGAACAACGTCTCGCACAACACAAGGTCCGGCGCGCCGATCCTTGCGACGTACGCCTCAAGCTGATGCAGTGCCTCGACGGTTGCGAATCTGTCGACCCAATACGATGCCTGCAACGGGACACCGAAGGCCGCCATCTTTCGTGGACTCACAATGCTGCGCATCGCACCGACTGCCGTAACATCCGTCATCACCTCAGCAGTGTGATACGACGTACACTTCGAAGCCAAGACCGATGCATCTGCATGTTGCCGTGACGTGTTCAGCGCGAACACATGGACCTCATAGCCGGCCGACATCAAGGCCTGCAACGTCTCCCCCATCACCACCGCGGCACCATCGTGCGGAGGGTATGGGATACGCGGCAGGATCATAAGGGTCTTCATGCGACGCGCATCCTGATGATCGATGTCATCCGCTCAGCCACTGCCGTCCATGAATGTTCGGTTCGTACTGCCAACGCAGCGTCAACCGTCCGATGAGCCAAGATCGTGTCCGAGACCACGCTGCCAAGTGCATCCGCAAGTTCCTCCACGGAATCGTCATTGATCATCGCACCGTTAACTCCCGGCCTGATCATTTCCGGCATGGCGAACGCGCAACGTCCGACCACGGGAACACCACTTGCCAACGCTTCGAGGATGGCGATGCCATACGCTTCAAATCGTGACGGAAGAGCAAGGACATGTGCCTCCCGCAATGCATCGCGCACCGCCGAGGTGGGGCGGTCTCCCAACATTGTCATCCACGGCTCGATCTTGATCTCAGGGGGCAGGTGTCTCGGACCAATGATCACAAGCCGAGCATCGATACCGTGCTTTTGGCGCAGCAGCCGAGCAGCATTGACAACCAGGTCGCCCCCTTTCCGAAAGAAATGCCGACCAACAAAGACGATCGTCCTCGTGGCAGATCCGCTGAGTCGGTCTACGTCATCATGTGTGCGAACCACTACGTCCGCATTGATCCCGGCGCCTACGACGTGAATACGGTCCTCCTCGATGGCGTGAGTCCCGCGAATGGCATGAGCATTCCAGGCACTCATCGAGAACACACCGGCTAGTGAGGCGTATGTTCTCCGCTCGTGATCGGCCCTGCGAAGGATGACGGCATACGAAGGCAGATCCGGGATCGCCTTCTTCGCGATGGCATAGGTGACCGGATCGGCCAACATCTGTACGGACTGATCTTGATAGACGAATTGGGGGTAGGCGATCGGTCCGTGTTCTCCGATCGTCAGTACGGCGTCAACAGGTTCAAGTGAAGTCAAGGCACGGCGAAGTGCGGCGTGATGAAGACGTGCCCAGGGTGTCGACCATTCGGCGGTTGACACCAACCGACCATGTTGCCAACGAACAAAGGCATAGCGCAACAATGACGCTTGCGATCGCGGCAGACGGATCGGAGTGTCGGTCACCGAGGTCATGGGGTCACGCTGCAACGCTTGGTACAAGGACCACGGAACCCCTGACCACGTGCGTTCACGATCCACCGTGTTCCAGGCACAAGCCATGGCCAAACGCAAACCACTACCGTCACGCATGCAGCCAAGTTACCAACGCTGAACGTAAGTTTGTCGTCATGCGCGTACTATTTACGTCCCACGCCTGCGTGGTCGACGTGTATCAAGACAAACTTCGGCGGATCGCCGCCGCAGGTATCGACCTCACCGTTCTGCTCCCCGAACGCTATCTCGAAGGAAGTCGTGTGATACAGGCGCATCGCGGCGATGGTTCGTATCGCGTGATCACCAGGCCCACGGTCTTCGGCCAAAGCGGGCGTCAGAACGGTTTCTTCTATCGTGGGCTGCGTTCCGTGTTCCGCGACGTGGAGCCAGATATCCTGCACATCGAGGAAGAGCCGGAGAGTTTGGTCACGGTGCAACTCACCCGTCACGCACTACGGCAACGGCGACCACCCAAAATGATCGGCTTCACGTGGCGTAACTGGCCAATGCCGTATCCGCATTGGCAGTGGTGGCATCCCAAGCGAGTCTTGTACTCACTAACGCAACAAATGACGCTTCCGCACCTTGATCTTTTGATCGCCGGCACTCATGATGCTGAACATGAGTTTCGTGGCCTGGGTTTTATGGGCCCGATGCCCCTCATCCCTCAGTTCGGCGTCGACCCTGACGTCTATCACCCACCCATCGACCGCGACGCCGCCCGCACAACCTTTGCCTTCGAAGGCATTGTGATCGGCTTTGTGGGCCGGGTCTTGCAGATGAAAGGACTGGATACGCTGGTGGATGCCGTTGCGACGATCACCGACGTCCCCGTCACGTTGGTCATTCTCGGCAATGGCGACTACAAGGAAGCCCTCAAACAGCGCTGCGCGGATCTTGGTATCTCTGAGCGCGTTCGGTTCATGGAGGGTGTCCCGGCTCGCGATGTACCGGTCCTCCTCGGCTGCTTCGATGCCATGGTCCTGCCTTCCCTCTCTGCACCCCACTGGCGTGAGCAGTTCGGACGGGTGTTGATCGAGGCCATGGCCTGTGGTGTTCCCGTTGTCGGATCCGATTCGGGTGAGATTCCTCACGTCATCGGAGATGCGGGTGTGATCACACCGGAAGGGCGCGTTCAAGAGCTTGCAGCAGCACTCCATCGGCTCTGCGTGGACGCGACGTATCGCGACGACCTGCGCAGACGGGGGATCGAACGGGTTCAGCGATCCTACACCAATGCCCACATCGCTGCGTCAACGGTTGAGCTGTACCGATCCCTTCGCTGATAGACATTCCCTATTTTTGTGAGATATGGCCGAACACTTCCCTACTGCCTCCGTTGTTTCAACGCTGTTCCGACGGAAATGGATCATCCTTGGCGTGACCGTTCTCTCGGCCATCGGCACGTACCTCTACACACGCACGCTACCCGAATATTTCAAGTCGACCATCAACTGCGTCCCGGCTCAAAATGACCAGGGTGCACTCGGTGGTGCGGTCGGTGGCATCGGTTCGGCTCTCAAAGACATCGGCCTGACGAAGTTAGGCGGCAAACAGGGTGACACGTACGAATTCATCGTCGTGCTCTTCACTCGGTCGATACGTGACTCAATGATCAAGGAGTTCGACCTTGTCAACGAGTATGAGTTGCAAGGTCGCCCCATGAAAGAAGTGCGGGAAGAGTTCGAGAGCAATATCGAGATCGACCTGCATGCCGAAGGCAATTATGAGATCAGCATCTGGAGTCGAGATCCACAAAAGGCGGCCAAGATGTGCAAGGCCTTCGTTGCATATGCGAATGAGACGGCCAATCGCATACATCGGATGGATGCGGTCAAGTCCGCTAGCTACTTAGAGGGTCGCGTCAACATGATCGACTCAGCGTTGTCGGCGCTGACGGATTCTCTCGGTGCCTTCGGGAAGACCTACCTGATGTTCTCACCTTTGGATCAGGCAAAGTCTAGCGCAACAGCACTTGCAGAGGTCAAGGCCAACATCCTGAAGCAAGAGACCATGCTTGGCCTACTTGAGCGGAGCTACGGTGCTGACGATCCACAAGTGCGAGCGCAGCGATCAATGCTCAAAGAGATGGAAGCGCAGTTGCAACGCACGCAGCAAGAGCCGGGCTTTGCCGGCAACTTTGCAATGACGGAAGCCGCCGGCGTGGGTGCTCAGTACGTGCGCATGTCAGCCGAGTTTGAGGCCTATGCAAAGCTAAAGGCCTTCCTTCTTCCGACCCTTGAACAAACACGTCTTGACCAAATGAAGGCCACACCATCGTTGTTGGTGGTTGATGATCCGATACCCGCAGAGAAAAAAGATCGTCCGAAGCGCGCACTGGTGTCCGCCGGTACGGGTTTTGGCGCAGGCATTCTGGTGATCATCATCTTGCTTGTGATCCATGCCATCCGCGGTATCCGGCCGCGCGCAGAGAACACATGACCTGGCCGAAGACCTGGCTTACCGCCTTCTTCGTCGCACTGCCCTTCTTTCTTACGGATTCAGGCAAAGGGCTGAGCGTCTCCGAGGTCGCAATTGGCGGCTTCTTTATGCTGACGATCACGATCTGGACATTGTGGCAGATCGCTGACCCGCGTGAACAACTCGTTCGATGGTGGGGCGACTTTCTGTTACTGCTTTTTCTGCTGCTGTCCCTAGGCAATGCCTTCATCGCCATGGCAAACGGTGTTCGACTGATCGATTGGGTCAGCGAGTGGTCCATCTATCTGCTGGTCTTGTACTACTTCCCGATTCGAAAATATTTCACGGCCGATGAACGCTCGGTGCGACAGGTACTTATCCTTGGTGCGATCTCCACCGTCCTAATGGCACTGTACAGTGTTGTCATCTACAAACAACGCATGGATGAGGGTGGTGCGGCCTTTGCGTATCAGTTACTGTCGGCACGCAGCGTCCTGATGGGGCCGTTCTTCGTGATGGCCATCCTGATCGGCATACCGGCGGCGTTCTGGGTGAAGCGCGCTTGGCGACCGTTCGTGGCACTTGTGGTATTGATCAATGCCGGTGCACTGGCGTTGACCTTCACACGGTCCCTGTGGCTCATCCTGGCCGTGTCGATGTTGGGCTTCATCCTCTACCTGAAGCCTTGGCAAAACATCAAGCTTGTCATTGCCATGAGCGTTGTTGCCATTTCGACCTACCTTGCCGCCGACGCGTACAACGCCAAGCTTACGGCAGTGGTGCTGCGCATGGTCGAGAATCGCATCAAGTCGTCGTCACAACTTAGCGGCGGAGACTATTCCTTCGAAACGCGGTTGATCGAAGCCGATGCCGCGTCAAACGCCATCGCCAAGTATCCCCTAGGTGGCAGCGGCATTCGCGCAACGTTTGTCTCGTGGGGCCCGATCGAGCAGTTCACGTGGAGAAAGTCCTTCGTCCACATCGGATTCATCGGCCTGCCCTACAAGCTGGGAATCCCCCTGGCTCTGATCATGTTCTGGACCATTCTACTGTTTACATGGCGTTCGATCACGTCCGGTCTCTGGGTACTTTTCCACAGGAACCTCGAACCCAACAGTAAGGCCCTTCTTGTCGGCACGTTGTTGTCGTATCCCACCCTTTACGTCGTGATTTTTTTCGCTGGCTTCTTCGACCAACGCTGGGGAATGGTTATGTTGGCATTCATTCTTGCCGCAACATCGATCACCCACGAGATCGTGGAACGTCGGCGGCTTAACGGCCAGCAGCAGCTGTTATGACACAGGTTCTTGGTGACGGTGGTTTCGGATCTCCCGACCGCCAACGCATCTTTCGGTATGCCGTGTTGGCATTGGCATCGATCTTTGTCCTCCGTCTTGGATGGCTCCAGATCGTACAAGGCGGCGCCTATCGTTTGAAGGCCGAAGCCCAAGCCATCAAGCAGATCAAGATCGAACCGTTTCGCGGTATCGTCTATGATCGTAAGGGGCGAGCCATTGTCCGCAATGCTCCCGGTTTCTCCATTGCCATCACGCCGTATCAGTTCACACAAGAGTCGTGCATTCGCTTGAGTGCCATCCTGGGTGTGCCCGATTCGCTGATCTGGCAAGAGGTCCGCAAGGCAGCAGCGTATAACAAGTTCAACCCCGCCAAGATCAGCTACGGTCGCGACATCGACTTCGCCGTGATGAGTGCCATCGAAGAACAACGCGATGAACTTATCGGTGTAGATGTGATCATCGACCCCAAGAGATATTATGCGTTTGAAGGCAATGCAACGCACCTTCTTGGCTACACACGCGAGGTCAGCGAGTGGCAGCTCCAGCAGCTTGGCGATTCGTACGACCCCGGAGATATCACCGGCTACAGCGGGTTGGAGTCTTCGTATGAGACCTACATCCGCGGACAAAAAGGTCTGCAGTTCGTCGCCGTCAACAATCGTGGTCAACGCGTGGCCTCCTTCAACGAAGGCAAGAGCGACCAGCCACCCGGTGAAGGATTCGACCTCTACCTCGGCCTCGACGTCGACGTGCAAGTCTTGGCCGAAAAGTTGATGGAAGGCAAACGCGGCGGCGCCGTCGCCATCGACCCGTCGAACGGCGAGGTCATTGCCTTTGTCTCCAAGCCGGACTTCGACCTACGCAAGATGACAGGTCGCGCATCACGATCGTTCTTCAACAGCGTGATGACCGATCCTGAAAAACCGCAGTTCAATCGCGCATCGATGCCGACGTATCCGCCGGGATCAACATGGAAGATGTTGATCGCACTCGCCTGCCTGCAAGAAGGCCTCATCACACCAACGACCACGCTCTACTGTGGCGGCTCCTACAACTACGGCAATAAGTCGATGGCCTGCCACGGCGCTCACGGCGGCGTCCAATTGGCCCGCGCAATCCAAGCATCGTGTAACGTCTACTTCGCCCAATGTGGCATGAAGCTCGGTTCGAACGGCATGAAGAAGTATGCGTCGATGTTCGGTTTCGGCGAAAAAGCCGGTATGGATATCCCGTCCGGTGAAGATGCCCGCGGCAGAGTCCCCGACTCTACCTACATGGACAAGATCTGGGGCAAACGCGGATGGTCGCCCTATGCACCGGCCAACTGGGGCATCGGCCAAGGTGAGGTCACGGTCACTCCGCTGCAGATGGCGCGCTATACGGCAGCCATTGCCAACGGCGGGACCTTGTATCAGCCGCATGCCGTGCGCGCCATGTACAACAAGATCCTCCGCCAAAAGAATGACATCTCGTTCGGTGCTACGGAGATCCCGATCGACAAGACCTATATCGATGCCGTCAAGAAAGGTATGTTCATGGTCGTGAACGAGCCGGGTGGTACGGCGTACAGCGTCAAGATCCCCGACATCACGATGTGCGGCAAGACCGGTACGGCACAAAACCCACACGGCAAAGACCACTCGTGGTTCGTGTGTTATGCACCGGCCGACGATCCCAAGATCGCCATTTGCGTGATGGTCGAGAACGCCGGCTTCGGCTCCACCGTCGCCGCACCGATCGCCAAACAAATGGTTGAACTCTACCTCAAAGGCCGCTGGCCGGAAGAGTTCCGACCCAAGTCCCAGATCGCCCAGATCGACTCCGCAGCAGCACAGACCGACACGATGAAGGTAGATACCACCAAGAAGAAAAAGACGGAGCAGCCCGTGCGGAAAGGGCCGTTTGTGATTTCGGCTGTCCTCGGGAAGTGAGTCCATGGTCTGTGGTCTATGGTCTGTGGGCAAGAGTTGGTCGAGAGTGCTCATTGCTCTGTCGTCCTTGTTGTGGGTGTCGTGTGATGCTGACCACCAACCACAGACCACGGTCCAATTCTGGACCTTCTGGTCCGAACCCTCCCAACGCCGTGCTCTCGACTCGCTCGTGAGCGTCTTTGAGAAGGCCCATCCCGAGATCAACATCGAGACGACGTATCTGAGTTGGTCCGATGGCAAAGCCAAGCTGCAGATGGCCTTCAATGCGGGAACGCAGCCCGATGTGGTGCATCTTGGACTCGACTGGTTCGCCGAGTTTGATGAAGGGGGCGTCTTTGCTCCCCTACCGGATTCACTCGCTACTGACGGCCGCGCCTGCCGATGGATGGTGAATGTCCGCGCGTTCGTCGTGTCCTCAAAGCGCATTCCCCGACGGTATGGCGTTGCCGTCAGTGATCCGCACAACGTCGTCAAGAGATCGCTGCCGTTCCTGTGGAATCTGGGCTCACCACTCTACACACGCCTTCCACTCAGCCAAGATCTCAACGACTCATTGGTTGACGTCTTGTTGCAGTTCAATGCGATGTCTGCCGACCGCGTCCTCGATCGCTCACGTCAGCTTGATGAACTGTTGTTGAACGGCACGATCACCGCCGTGCTGACCGGACCGTGGATCATCGACATGATGCGGGCACGCAACCTCACCGCCTTCGGTGTTGTGCCGATGCCGTCGATCTTGAATGCCGACGTGCTTTCGGTGTCCGCTTCATCGCATCAACAACAGTCCGCCCACGCCTTCATTGCCTTCCTGCGCGACTACGCACAAGCCCGTGCCTTCGCCATTGCCGTCAGCGATGCCGGCTTCCCTGCCGATGTTGAGCGCGCACGGCGCGACTCGATCTTCACCACGGATGTGATGAAGAGAGGATTCCTGGAAACAGCGGTCCTGTCACGCCCCCTACCTCATTCAACGAAGATGTTGAGTATCGAGCCGGTGATCGAAGAGATGTTGACGACGTGCTTCATGGCCAAGGATCGATCGACGATCGTCCGTGCTGTCGCCGACGCACGCACAAAGGTCGCAGCCCTTGAATCACGTTGATTCGAGGAGCGCCTTGGTGCGTTCTTGACGGTAGGCGAACATGTGTTCTACCTGACGCTTGATGATCAATGTGTTGGCGATACGGCCAAGGATGCCGAAGGGAACGTCGTAGGTGACGATGTCGGTGAGTTCCGTTCCTCTCTCGACCTCACGGAACCGACGCTGTTGCAACCATGATCGAAAAGGTCCGCTGATCTGCTCATCATCCATGGAAAGGGGCGGATCATACCGTGTGATGCGGACATGCCACCGCATGGTGAAGAGTCCGAACTGACGCACCTTGAGGACGGCCTCATAGCCGAGACCGGGCGTGCCGATGGCTTCGATCGTCACGCGAATGTTCGGCGGCGTGATCTTCAGGAGGTTGTTCGTGTCGTCGTGGAAATGAAAGACGCGATCGATCGGCGCCTTGATGAAGACCGTACGGGAGATCGTTGTCATTTGAGCCACAGATGGCGGTGATGGATCCACTTCTCGGCCATGCGCAACATCGATCGCTCGGATGTGAAGTCCGTGATCTTGAGTGGATCGACCCAGGCCAGATCGTGGGACTCATGGCTCACGATGTGATCGGTGTGCATGGCGCGCAGCACGTAACGCACATCGAAGTGGAAGTGTTCCCCATCATTCTTGCGAGCCGGGATCCGGTGGATGTCGACGTCAAAGATCTCGGCCGAGACCGGCACGATGTCCGTGATGCCCGACTCTTCGCGGGCTTCGGTCATGGCGACCTTCAAGACGTCGTGTTCACCGTCGGCATGTCCGCCCAACTGCATCCAGGCATTCAGCTTGGCGTGATGCGTGAGCAGCACCGTGGAATCGTCCGGCGAGACTAGCCATGCAGAGCCCGTCACGTGGCCTTCGGTCGTGCTTCGGTCGAAGCAGGCAGGCTCACGTTCGACAAATTCCAGGAACCGATCGACCATGGCTGACTCGATCGGCCATTGGATTCGGTACCTTTGCAGTTGATCTATGAGATTTCGTCTTACCATCGAATACGAAGGTACGCGCTATTCCGGTTGGCAAGTGCAAAAGAATGCGCGCACAGTACAGGGTGAATTGATCGGTGCCATTGCCGAGGCGTGCGGTACGCGCGACTTCGAGTTCATGGGCTCCGGACGCACCGATGCGGGCGTACATGCGATCGCACAGGTGGCCCACCTGGAGGTCAAGACCATGCTGGCACCACACGTGCTGAAGATGAAGCTCAACGATACGCTGCCGAGCGACATCAACGTGGTCGACATTGCCAAGACATCACCGCGATTCCATGCCCGGCATCATGCCGTCAGCCGCGGCTACATCTACGTCATCAGTCGCCGGCGTACGGCCATGGGCAAACGCTATGTGTGGTGGATCAAGGACAACGTCGACACCATGCGAATGAAGCAGGCCTGTGCCGTTTTTGAAGGGTTCCACGACTTCCGTTCCTTCACGGCCGACGACCCGGAAGAAAAATCCACCACCGTCGAACTCGAAGAATGTTCACTCCACCAGATCGGATCGCTTATCGTGATCCGCATCCGCGGCTCTCATTTTCTGTGGAAAATGGTCCGTCAAATGGTCGGGATGATCGTGGATTCGGGAAGGGGCGGGATGGACCCGAGTAAGCTTCGAGAACTTCTCACGTCATCCTCAGTGTTACCAGCACAACGCACGGCGCCTCCGTCCGGCCTGTTCCTCGATCACGTTCGGTACGACAGGGCGGAACCCGTGCCCCCTGTTCAACCACCGATCGTGATCTCATGAGAACACTACATCTGCTCGTTGCGGCCGGCCTCCTTACCAGTGCCGTTGCCTGCCAAGCTCAGACCACCACGCAACCAAAGGATACCGTCATGTTCAAGGTGAACAAGACCGAAGATGAATGGCGCAAACAACTCAGTCCATTCGAGTATCAGGTGCTTCGCGAAAAAGGCACCGAACGCGCCTATACGGGTGAGTATTGGGACCACCACGAAGACGGCACGTATACGTGCAAGGGATGTGGGGCTCCCCTCTTTACGAGCAACGAAAAGTTCGACTCCGGCTGCGGCTGGCCAAGCTATTACGATGCCATCGACAGCGGGGCTGTTGTGACCAAGCCCGACTACAGTCATGGCATGGTGCGTACGGAGATCATGTGTGCCAAGTGCGGCGGGCACTTGGGGCACGTCTTTGACGACGGCCCCAAGCCCACCGGATTACGCTATTGTGTCAACTCGGCATCGATCGACTTCAAAGCGTCTGCCGACACCACTAGTGGTGAGAAGTAGCGAGATGTTTGTTGCGCATCGCACTACGGTGACGCATGCGCTGGATCTTCAACTGGAAGGTGTACAGCAGTAGATAGAAGCTAGGCACTACGACCAATGTGAGGAACGTTGAGAAGGACAATCCATAGATGATCGCCCAAGCCAACGGACCCCAGAAGGCCACAGAGTCGGAACCTAGGTGAATATGCGGATCGCGGAGGTTGATCAACGACCAGAAGTCGATGTTCAAACCTACAGCAAGCGGCACAAGACCAAGGATCGTGGCACCGGCAGTCAGTACGACCGGGTTGAAACGGATGGCACCGCCTTCAACGATCGCCCTGCGCGTCTTCCAGCCTTGCCTCTTCAAGACGTCGGTAAAGTCAACGAGGACGATACCGTTCCGCACCACAATGCCCCCTAATGCCACGATCCCAACGCCCGTGATCACGATGGAGAACTGTAGTTGGAAGATCACGAAGCCGAGGAGGACGCCGATGACGCTGAAGAGCACCGTCGACATGATGAGGATCGGCTTGGCGATGGAGTTGAACTGCAACACCATGATGAAGAGGATCATCATCGCGGCCACACCGAAGGCGAAGGCCAGGAACTGACCAGTCTCCGCTTGCTCCTCTTGAACACCGGTAAGACGCACAACGTAACCTTCAGGCAGTTTGATCCCATCAACGATCTTCTGGATCTGTGCGTTGACATCGGTCGGATTGAATCCTTGTTCCTTGAGTACGTTAGAGGAGAGTGTCACGACGCGCTGCTGGTTCTTGCGGTTCACGCTTGAAAACGTCGAAGCATATTCAACGCGTGCCACAGAAGCGATCGGCACCTGACGGAACTGTCCGCTGCTCATATCACGGAACGTGATCGGAATATTCATCATGGCGTCGATATTGTCTCGCGCGGACTCGGCGACGCGGATCTGCACAGGATATTCTTCTTCACCAACGCGCATTTTTGTTGCCTCGGTACCATAGAGAGAGCCCCGCAGCGCCATACCGATCTGAGCAGATGAGATGCCTTCGGCATTGGCCTTTTCACGATCGACCACGATGGCGATCTCAGGCTTATTCCGCTCAAGGTCACTCTTCAACTTCTCGATACCCGCAACATGCAATGAGTCGACGATCAAGGCCTTGACCTGATTCGAGATCCGTACCAACTCATCAAAGTCATCACCCGCGATCTCGATGTTGACGTCCTTACCTTGCGGCGGACCACCTTGTTCTTTGTCAACGATGATCTCGGCACCAGGGATGTCGGACACAGCTTCGCGGAACAGCGTAAGGTAGCGACTGGTCTGCGGATCTCCACGTTTTGCATATTCCTTGAAGGCAACTGTCACCTTGCCTTTGTTGGGCATGACGGTTCGGTCAGGATTCTGCGGATCACCTGCGCCGATACCAACATTTGAGATCACAGTGTTCACATCAGGATTGTTCGGGCCCAAGATCTTCATCACGCGCTGTTCAACCACCTGTGTGATCGAATCAGTAACGGATGCATCGGTACCGATCGGCATCTTGATGTAGACGTAGGCATAGTTCGGTTCACTGGATGGGAAAAAGACCGGACTCTTGCCGAACTGGGCTGTGATCATGAAGGTTGCGATCAGTAGGACGATCATGCCAGCCAAGACCATCCACGGTCGGTTCCCCTTCAGCACAACGCGTAGTGTTTTACGATACTGATCCATCAACCACGGAAGGAACTTCTCCTGGAACGGAACGATCAACCTTGGTGTGATGAAGACCTTGTTCAGAATGAAGAAGACCGTGTTGACCACGACAAGCGTAGAGAACCAGACTGCTCCTGATGCAGCACCGAGGACGATCATCAAACCCAAGACAACGCCGGCAAAGACCTTGCGACCCTTCGTCCAGATCATCGGACGACGATCCATGAAGTCGACGGCGAAGACAGGATTCAACAGATAGGCCACCACCAGCGATGCCGTCAACGTGATGATGAGGATAGCCGGCAAGTAAACCATGAACTCACCGATCAATCCCGGCCAGAACAACAACGGGAAGAAGGGGGCGAGTGTTGTCGCCGTTCCCGCAACCACCGGCGCGAAGACCTCTGCCGCCGCATATTTGGTAGCGGTCTTGACATCATACCCTTCCTTGGTATGCAGACGGTGGGCATTCTCGATGACGACGATCGCGTCGTCCACGATGATACCTAGTGCAAGCAAGAAGGCAAACGTGACGACGATGTTGAACGTGAAATCAAAGCCCGGCATCACCATGAAGGCAAGGAAGGACGACAGTGGAGTTGCCAAGCCAACGAACAAGGCGTTTTGCACACCCATGAAGAACATCAGCACTAACGTCACCAGCAAGAAACCGATGATGATGGAGTTGATCAGGTCTGCGATGTTCGTTCGTGTGGCGACGGACTGGTCGTTGGTGAGTACGAGACTGACGTTCTTGGGCAGACGCGTCTTCTCATACTGTGCAACGATCTCCTGGATCTTGTCAGAGGCATCGATCAAGTTCTCGCCGGCCTTCTTCAGGACGGACAGTGTGATCACCTCTTTACCGTCGAGGCGCGCAAAGCTTTGACGTTCCTTGCCAGTCTCAACAACGTTAGCGATATCACGCAGATAGACGGAGTTGCCTTTACCGCCGCGGACGACGATGTTAGCGATCTCTTCGGCTGTGTGGAATTCACCGGTGACCTGGACGTTACGACGGACGCCATCGGTGAGGAGTTCGCCGCCGGAGATGTTGACGTTCTCAGATGCCAATGCTGACGAAACGTCATAGAACGAGATGCTTAAGCTCTGCATCTTGTTCGGATCAAGGTCCACACGAACCTCTTTCTCGAGCGCGCCGATGATATCCACACGTCGGATCTCCTTGAGAGACTCGATCCGGTCTTGAAGGTCGTCGGCATACTTCTTCAGATTCTCCAGACCAACGTCGCCGGCGATGTTGACGAACATGATCGGGAATTCCGAGAAATCGATCTCGGCTACATCCGGACCTGCAGTCAGGTCATTCGGCAGATCGGCCTTACTGCGGTCTACGGCATCGCTAACGCGCTGCTTGGCCACCGTCGGCGTAATGTCGGTGTTGAACTCAACCACGATGATGGATGCGTCCTGAATGGACTGCGATGTGACCTTCTTGACGTCGGCCACAGATTTGATCTGTTTCTCGATCTGACGCGTGATAAGATTTTCGACGTCGACCGGCGACGTGCCGGCATTGATCGTGGTCACCAGGATCGTCGGTACCACGATATCGGGAAACTGTTCTTTAGGCAGCCGTTGATAGACCAGGACGCCGATGATCATGATCAGTGCTGTCAGCACATAGATCGTCGTCTTGTTCTCAATGGCCCAAGCCGTAATAGGAAAAGATTTGTGCGTAGACATGGGGCTCCCTTATTGCACAATGCGGACACGTTGACCATCGACTAGATCCAGCGCCCCACGAACGACGATGCGCTCGTTGGCATTGAGTCCGCCCGTTACCTGCACATTGCCGCCGCTGACAAGTCCTGTTTGGATCTCGCGCTTCGTGGCTGCATTCTTCTCACCGATCACATAGACAAATTGTTTGGCTCCCTCGCGCACGATGGCGGCGAGAGGAATACTGACGGTGTTGTTGATGACCTCGTCGTTGATGTGCACTTCGCACGTCGTGTTCGGTCGGAGCATCGGCGGGACCTTGCTCAGCGGGATCTCTACGCGGAACGTGCGGTTGACGGGGTTGACCGTTCGTGCTACCGTGGAGATGGAGGTACGTACCGTGTCTTTGAGATCATTGAACACGATCTCGACGCGGTCACCGGCGCTGACCGTTGAGATATAGGTCTCTGCAAGGTCGACCACTACGCGCATGTCGGACGTGTTGACGATGGTCATCAACGGCATGCCCGGCATGGCCATCTCTCCCACCGAGTGAGCAAGGTTATCGATGTAGCCGGAGGTTGGTGCGGTGATGCGAGAGAGCGCGAGCTGCTCTTGCAACGACTCCAGTCGGCGTTCCATCGACTCCTTGTTGTTCTTGGCTTGCAGGTATTGGATCTCACTGCCGGCTTTTTGATCGTAGATGCGCTTCTGCTTCTCGTACAACGTGGTCGCGAACTCAAGCTGTGTGCGCACTTCTTCGATGCCCTTCTTGATCATCTCATTGTCGATCTCGACGAGGAGCTGACCCTTTGTGACCGTTTGTCCGTTGCGGACATTCATCGCCGTGATCTGCCCTGACATCTTGGCCATCAGATCGATCGTCGAACGCGAATCGATCGTGCCTTTTACATCGACCACATGGGCGAAGGCACCAACAGCCGTCGTGAAGATCGTGACGGGCGCTGTTCCGTTCGCATCGCCATTCTTGCCGAGCATCGTTTCCAGATCACGGATCTCGCCGTCGATCTTCGAACGCTCTGCACGCAGTTGTTCCAGCTTCTTCTCCGGCGGAACATCGGACGGTTGGCAGGCCGCCAACGTGATGACGGCAAGCACGCCGATCACCGTGAAACGAGACATCATGAGAATACCTTGATGAAGATAGTGTATTATTTCGTTGTTGTGAGGGGGCAGGTCAGCCCCCTGATGAAGAGCTTGGCCGTATCCGTGAGGACCTTACCGGCATCGACCTGGGCCCAGTCCGGCGGTACCATCCCGTTGCGGAGAATGACCATGGTTCCCTTGAGGGCGAACAACATCTGAAGCACGACGTACTGGACCGGCTGTTCAAGATGATAGAGTCCGATATCAACACCTTCTTGAACCAGACCGACCATGATCTGCATCATGCGTTCGTTGAGCTGCTTGAAGTGCTCAACGGATTCGATCGGACCACAGTCCTGCGGACACATAAGGTGCCGCATGTCCATCTGCGTCATCACCTCATACAGGAAGGCATTCTCCATCGAGTAGGTGTGAAACGTGGTCACGGCCTTGATGAGCTTCTTATCGGGTGATTCTTTGCCTTTGGCGACCTTCTCCAGTCTTTCGATCAGACCAACAAGGTCTTCGGCGATCAGGGCCATCAACAGTTCGTCGCGATTCTTGTAGTAGAGATACAACGTGCCTTTCGACAATTCCGCCTCTTCGGCGATCTTGTCCATGCTGGCATGTTGGATCCCGTGTTTTTCGAACGCCTGTCGCGCCGAGGACAAGATGTCATGTCGGCGTTGTTCGCGTTCACGTTCCTTTCGTTCCCGTACGCCCATCAGCTTACTCCGCCATCCGTAGATACTTCTCCTCGATGTTGCCGACCACACGATCGAACTCAGCACGCTTCGTGTAATAGTCCAGCAACGCCGTCAGGCGGTTCACTTGGGCTCGCGACAATGCCACCTGAGCATCGTTGATCTCGAGGAGACTTCCGGTGCCTTCGGTGTAGCGGATACGTGAGATCTCAAAGCCGCGTTGTGCTTGTTGCACTGTGGATTGTTGCGCTTCGATACGGAGAAGTGCCGAGCGCAGGTCGTTGACGATCACGCGTACTTGCAGCTTGACGTTATTCTTCAACAGGGCATATTGTTCACGGACCGATTCATAGTCGGCCTTGGCTTGATCGACCTGTGCCAACGTCCGTGTGCCGTTGAAGATGGTGAACTGAAAGTTGAGTCCAACAAACGCCGATGAAGCGCTAAGCCAATTGCTGTAGGTGTCGCTTTGACCTTGATTTTGCCACTGTCAGATGAGGGTCAGTGTTGGATAGTAGCTTGACCGATAGACATCGATCACGCCGTCAGCGACCTTCATCTGCAGTTCCAGTGCCTTGAGATCGTAGTTCTCCTGGATGGCTTTGATGATCGCCGAATCTTCATCGGGAAGGGGCTGTGGGGTTCCCAGCACATCCGTGGTGATGTCGACGGTATCCTTCAGGTCCATGGACAGATACGTCATCAACGCCGATACGGCATTGTTATAGCCGGCTTCGGCATTGGTCACTTCGGGACGCACATTCTCCACGGCCACTTGGGCGCGGATCTGGTCGAACTCCGCCACGAGTCCTTCTTTGAACAGGGCCGAGATCGTCTTGTAGTTCTCTTCCGTGTTCTCCAGCGTCTGCTTGGCGATGTTGACGAACTGCTTTGCCGCGAGCGCGTTGTAGTAGCGTCGTTTTGTCTCGGTCACCACCGTTGCCACCTGCGACTTGAAGGTGGCCCGGGCAGCGTCTTGGTAGACCTTGGATGTACCGATGCCGTTGAACACTGCGCTGTTGAACAGGATCTGCGATGCCGTCGCGCTCAGGTTGTATTGGTTATCCAAGCCAAAGCGTACGGGCGTCATCGTCCCGTTCACGGGGAAGAAGAAGACAGGCAGCAGGATGTTGCGGTTGTATCCGGCGGCGATGCCGACCGTCGGCAGTGCATTCCCTACCGCTTCTTGGGCCTGGGCATCGGCCTTATCTACGCCGTAGCGAGCGATCTTCACCTGCTGGTTCTGTTTCAGAGCGGTCTCGATCGCTTGATCGAGACTCAGCGGCGTTCCGGCCACGACCGTGGCGGCTGCCGCACAAAAGACCATCGCCGCGACCGCGGCGTATCGAGCTAGCATACAACGACCCTTCAAAGGGAGGTAAAAGTTGACTGACTACTAATTTACTGACTGACGGTCACAAAACTACAATTCGTCAGCTTCAAAACAAGCGGTCATTTTGCGCGCGTTGTACGCAGGTCGAAAAGAGAAGTTTCAGCGAATGTGCGACGATCTCTGCGGCATTGGGTTCAAACTCCCCTATCAGTACTGTCCGAACTCCCGCTGCGCGGCCTGCCTGTGCATCGCTGAGACTGTCGCCAAGGAACCAACACTGCGTCGGATCGAGAAGATGGTCGGCAATGGCTTCGAGGAGCATGCCGGGCTGGGGCTTTCTTCGTGGGTCGTTGTCCGATGCGAGTGAGGTGCAGTCGTAGATGGCGTCGAGACCGAAGCCGAGACGCGTGATCAGCAGCGACTGCATGTGCTGGTGGATGACGTCGAGATCTGCGCGCGACATCAGCCCCTTACCAACCCCTTGTTGATTGGTGATGAGGATGAGGAGGTAGCCGTTGTCGTGCGCGTGTTGCAGGATGGGCAGGACGTCGTCGAGGAGCTCGAATTCGTCAACCGTGCGGACGTAGCCGCCGACGATGCGACGGTTGATGATGCCGTCACGATCAAGAAAGAGGGCCTTCATGAGCGGCGTGCAAGGACGGTGTTGATGGCTTCCAACATCTGGTGTTCGACGTGGTCCCAGGAATGGGTCTGCTCCATGAGCGTGCGAGCGTTGCGGGCAAGACGCTGACGCAAGTCAGGATCAGACAACAGACGCGCCGTGTTATCGGCAAGGTCGGTGTCCGACGTACCGATCAGACAGTGGACATCGTGCACGGCATCAATGCCTTGGAGTCCGCTCGGTGTGGTAACGACGGCACAACCGGCTGACATGGCCTCGAGGACCTTGTTCTGGATGCCGCTGCCGCCATGATGCGGATGGAGAAAGACGGCATACCGATGCAGATACGGGACGAGGTCGGGTACGTCGGCATGCAGCTCCATCCCCTCTCCCAACATCGATCGCAAGGATGACTTGGGATTGGCACCGGCGATGG
Source organism: uncultured Hyphomicrobiales bacterium (assembly GCA_964467455.1). GTDB lineage: Bacteria > Bacteroidota > Ignavibacteria > Kapaibacteriales > Kapaibacteriaceae > OLB6. The sequence continues at coordinate 213,502 of CAYXQJ010000002.1, forward strand.
TCAACGAAGCACCTTTGTGCAAGACCTGGACCATGGGAAAAACATCACGTACGATGCTGGTGGCCATCAGGTGATTGGCCAAGACGTCGAGCTTGCCGGCGAACAAGACGCCGCTGCGGGAAGATTGTTCATCGACGTAGGAGAAACGATCAAGGTCGACGCCGTTGGTGACGACTTGATAGTCCGCATCGTTGTTGAGGTCTTTCATCGCCGCCACATCTTCCGGTGAGACGAAGGTCGTAAGATCGAAATCATCGACCACGCGGGGTTCATAGGTCAAAAGCTTACGCGTCTCCCACCACCGCACCAGACGCTGATGCAGCGAACGCGCCGATGATGACGAGCGCGATTGATATTCGACGCGACAGTCTTCGGCCACAAGGATACGGGGAAGTTCAGGATGACGGCGGATGTACTCTGCCGTCCGCATGAAGAAGCTCACGGCAAGGTCGACCGTTTCGCGCTTGAGGATATCGTCAACGATGTGCTGAAACTCAGGCCGCGTGTAGAAGGCGATCTCGAGCGGTAGGTCCGTCCAGAATGTCCGCGCCGAGGCAAGTCCTGCGGGTACGGGGTCAAGAGCAACGGCATGCAACTCAACACCGATCGCGCGCATTGCTTCTATCTGCTCATCGGTGGGCGTACGGCCGTGACTGAACGTAACAAGGATGACGCGATATTGACGCGCCAGATGTTTCAACAGGAAGTAGGCCTTTACACGGTCGCCGCCGATCAACGGCCACGGGAATCTCGGCGAAAGAAAGAGGATCGTCCTCAATAGGCACCCCGCCCCGTCATCACCACGCCCACCGTCCGCAGCAGGATGTAGATGTCGAGGAAGAGCGACCAGTTGCGCATGTAGTAGAGGTCGACGTGTGTACGCACATCGAACTCGGCATCACTGCGAACGGTGACCTGCCACAATCCCGTCAGCCCGGGCTTGGTACTGTGATACATGTTGAGATAGGCCCTGCGTCCGTCAAAGCCGAACGAGGCCATTTCTTCCGACAAGAACGGACGCGATCCCACGAGCGTCATATCGCCACGCAAGACGTTCCACAACTGCGGCAATTCATCCATCGAATATTTCCGCAGCCACTTGCCGATGTTCGTGATCCGCGGGTCGTTCTTGAGCTTGTGGAAACGATCCCACTCTTCACGGTTGGCCGGACTGGAATCGAGGATGTCCGACAACACATCGTCAGCATTCGTGACCATCGTCCGGAACTTGAGCACTTCGAACAAATGTCCGCGCTCCCCTACCCGCTTCTGACGGTACAGGATCGGACCACTCGACGTGAGCTTGATCGCCAAGGCCACCATCAGCATGAAGGGGGCAGCCAATATCAACATCGGGACCGTTAGCAGGATGTCGAACAGACGTTTCTTCAACCGCAACGCCGGCTGACGCAGACGCTGTTCGATCTCGGCGCTCAACAACACGTCGCTGTTGGCGTTGGAGATCCAGATCACCGAAGGGTGGACATGTTCGCCAACAAACGTCAGGTGCGACAGATGACGGCAATGATCTTCAAGGATCTCGGAGAGTTTGTCGTTGGATGTATGCGGCATCGCCACGATGCCATGCGTCAAGCCATACCGCCGTGAGAGCGGTGCCACATGTTCCATACCGCCGATCACAGGCACACCGTCGTGATAGCCGTATTCGGCCGTCTCGGGATCGGGCTCAACGATGGCCATCGGACGCAAGCCGATGCGCGCATGATGACGCAGGGTGTCCACGATGCGCGTGGCCATCTCATGCATGCCAATGATGATCACCGGAATGCCGTACCACGGACGTGAGCTCAGAATGCGACGCGTCAACATCCGCGTCAACGCCAATGTCGGCACACTGAAGAACCACGCAAAGAGCAAGATGGAACGCGCATACGGCAGCACGCCGCGCGTGAAGAAACTCAATGCGATGACTGCGGCGAAGACGCCGGTGACAGTATAGAAGGTCGACCGAAGTTCGGCGATGGCGCAGATGCCATAGCCGGGATAGATGCCCCGCCACGACGAGGCCATGGCATTGCCAAGGATGATGGCAGCGGCCACCACGGCATACGAACCAAGCGGAATGGGGTCGGTACTTGAGAGCGACCGCAAGGCGATCACCGTGCCGAGCACAACTGTTAGGGTCAACGCATCACTCGCCAACAAAGCGATCGATGCTCTGCGGCGACTTTTCTTGATGGACGTATGTGTAGCCCGATGCGGCGAATTCCTGGATAAGGACTCGCCCAGCTCCTGCAACGTCGGCTGATGCATGTACTCCTTTACCCCTAACCAGCGCCCAAAATAACGAATTACCAGTTGGTAATATGCCTGACCTACTCTTCCGACAAGAAATATTGCGGGAATTGCTCCTGGCCGATCCCGTCAAGGAACCGGCTGGGCTTGCCCAGCACGTCGGCATGCTCCCATTCCAGCATCACGCTGGGATAGGTCAGGATCAGGCGGTCCTTGGCCCGGGTACAGGCCACGTAGAGCAGTCGGCGCTCCTCTTCCAACGAGGCCTCCGACTCGGCACTCCGGGCCGACGGCAGGCGCCCCTCGTTCACCCAGATCAAAAAGACCGTGTTCCACTCCAGCCCCTTCGCCGAATGAATGGTCGAAAGGGTCATAAACTCGTCCTCACCGTCATCAGGGTCGATCTCTTCCAGCGATTCCGACGGCGGGTCCAGCGCGATATCACTCAAGAACTCCTGCGTGGTGGCATACCGCGAACAAATGCCCACCACCGTCTCGATATCCTTCCACCTCTTGGCATGGTCATCATAGGCCGCCTCCATGATCGGACGGTAGTCGTCAGCCAAAAACTGCGCCCGCTCATGACACGACCCGATCTTCATCGCCTGCATGAGCACATTCACCAACCCCTCGATCTTCTTATACCCAGGGATCTTCTCAGAGACTGACTCGGAGACTGACTCATCGACTAACTCAAAGACTGACTTAGCAACTGACCCAACGGCCTCCACGATCGACTGCGCCGTCTTCTGCCCCACCCCCGGCTGCTGCAGCAGCACGCGGTACCACGAGATCACATCACGCGGGTTGACGGTGATCCGCAGCATGGCCAGCAGGTCCTTGACGTGGGCCGCCTCGGTAAAGCGCATCCCACCGAATTTTTTGAAGGGGATGTTGGCCTTGTTCAATTCGATCTCAAGATCGAAGGACAAAAACCCCGATCGGAACAACACACTGATCTCGGAAAGGGGCGTTCCATTTTCTCGCAAGTCCAGGATCTGTTGGACGACAAACGCGCTTTGCTGACGTTCGTTGGTGCAGGCCACCAACATCGGCGGCTCTCCTTCTTTGCGGTCGGAGAAAAGTTCTTTCTCGAACATGTCCGGTGCATCCCGCAAGACGCTGTTGCAGACATCCAACACTGGCTGCGTCGATCGATAGTTGTGCTCGAGACGAATGAGCTTGCAGTGGTCGAACGAATGTGGAAAGGCGTGAATGTTCTTCACGTTGGCACCACGGAAGGCATAGATACTTTGTGCATCGTCACCGACGGCCATCACATTTCCACTGCGTCCGGCAAGACCCATGATGATGCCGTGCTGCAGCGCATTCGTGTCTTGATACTCGTCCACCATGATGTGGCGGTACTGCTTGCGCAATACCGGACCGATCTCGGGATGATGCGTCGTTGACAGCAGATACAGCAACAGATCATCATAATCGAACAGACCGTGTTGATGTTTGTACTGCTGATAACTGCGGATCACTTCACTGATCTTCTCCGTCTCTTCAGCAAACTGACTGAAGTGTTCGGCGATCACATCCGCGATCGGCGTCATGGTGTTGACGGCCTTGCTGCACATCGACACCAGCGTGTTCTTCTTCGGAAAGCGTTTCTTCAACTTGCCGACGTCGAAGCGGCCCCGCACAAGGTTCATCACATCTTCGGCATCCGCTTGATCGAGAATGCTGACCGCAGCATGATCCGCCGACTTGAATCTTTGCAACACCATATAGGCGAAGGAGTGGAACGTCCCGCCGGCCACCTTGTCACAACGTCCATCTAGAAGTGCACCGGCACGCTGCAGCATCTCTTGCGCTGCTTTGCGCGTGAACGTCAGCAGCAAGATCGACGCTGGGTCTACGCCATCCTCGACCAACCGCGCCACGCGATACGTGAGCGTGCGCGTCTTGCCCGTGCCTGCGCCTGCCAGCACCAACGCCGGTCCGTCCGTGTGCATCACCGCCTCCAGCTGTGCCGGATTCAGCGCCTGCTCGTACGGGATCCGATACGCTTTTCCGGAGGGGGCAAGTGTTGCCTTCTTGAGGACGAGCTTGCGCATGGCAATGACGTGTTAGTACGACACCAACGACGTCAAGGCAGCACCAATACGATCGATGCTGGGGATCACGGCCGCCATCATACCCTTGTTGTACGGTATCGGAATGTCGGGCGTTGCCAAACGCATCACCGGTGCATCCAAGACGCTGAACGCTTCTTGTGTGATCGTGGCACTGATCTCGGCGCCAAAGCCGCAGGTGAGTCCGTCTTCGTGGATCAACAGACAGCGATTCGTTTTGCGCACACTGTTAAGCACGGCTTCTTTGTCCCACGGCGCGATCGTACGAAGGTCGATGATCTCGGCATCGATGCCCGTTTGTTCCACGGCGCTCATCGCACGGTGGACCATCTCGCCCCAGGCGACGATCGTCGCGGCCGTGCCCGGACGGACGATGTTGGCCACGCCGAACGGGATCATGTAGTCGTCACCCGGATAGACGCCGCGGCCGGGCTTGGTGTCTTGAATGTCGCGATGCTCCAGGAAGAACGTCGGGTCGTTGCCGCGTAGTGCCGTGCGCAGCAGGCCGACGGCATCTTGGGCATTTGACGGAATGGCGACGCGCCAGCCGATGGTGTGGGCAAAGATCGCTTCACCCGAGACGGAGTGCCACGGATCGCCGGTGCGCTTCGAATAGCCGATGGGAATACGCACGATCATCGGTGCGGCGAAGTCGCCGTTCGTGCGCCAACGCATCGTACCCGTATCGTTGATCTGCTCCATCGCCGGATCGAGGTACTTGCGGAACTGGATCTCCGGCACGGGAACGAGTCCGGCGATGGCCATGCCGGCAGCACGACCGATGATGCCCTCTTCGCTGAGCGACGTGTCGAACACGCGCTGCGCGCCGTGTTTGATCTGCAGGTCGATGGTGGCGCCGTGCACGCCCCCTTTCACGCCGACATCTTCACCGAAGACGAGGACGCGGGGATTGGTGCGGAGTTCGTGATCGAGTGTGCGGCGCACCGCTTCGATGAGGTTGATGCGCGG
>CAYXQJ010000002.1:218907-222079 GCA_964467455.1 uncultured Hyphomicrobiales bacterium
TCGATGGTCTTGCTGATCAATCGCGCTGCTTCATCCGGATTGGAGCCGTCGGCTTCGACGATGCGCAGACTGGCGAAGGCGGCGAGGTTGTTGGCGATGTTACCGCCCGGCGTTTGGAACGTACCCGGTACGCTGATGCCATATTGATTGTCTTCGATGAAGAAGACCATCGGAAGCTTCTGTGTGGTAGCGATGTTCAGGGCGGCCCAGAAACCGTTCGTGGCGGTGGAGCCATCACCGCCGAGGGCGACGGCAACGGCACCCTTCCACGACGCGTCTTCCATCACGTCGGCGCGATAGGTGATCGCTTGCGCCCACCCGACAGCGGGAGTGTACTGCGCACCTACGTCGCCCGATGCCGGCAGGACGGTCACGCCGCGGCGGTTCGGGAGATGGTGCACCACGCCGATGTCGCGTCCTCCATTGCGGCTACCCACGCGGGCAAGCGGTCCGGCAAACGACTCTTCGTACGTCATGCCGGCAGCGATCACAAAGGGTCGCGACCGGTAGTAGACGGTGGCAGCATCGTGGCCATGGCGCAGCACCTGTCCGAGGATGGCCTGCGGCAGTTCATGTCCGGTAGCGGAGAATTGATAGGTCACCTTGCCCGACGGGGCAAGCTCTGTTTCTTCGATCGTATCGATCAGGCGAGAGGCCACGACGGTGCGGGCGATCTCGAGCCATTCGTTTTTGGTCATAGCCACGAAAATACGGAGTGTTACTTTTGCACTTCACCTTTTCAAGGGACATCCCATGAACATCTTGCGTACGATCGTTCTCACGCTGTCGCTGGCGCTGATCGCGCAGTCGGCATCGGCACAATTCAATTTTCCCGGTTACCTCCCGAAGGCCTGTGAAAATGCCGCCAAGAATGCCATCCCGGGAGCGACGGACGGCAAGATCGTCGGCATCCTTGCCGTAGGCATCGAAGTGCCACTCGGCGACCAGGGGATCTTTCTAGGCATGAACCTCGACAACGGCACCGCGCCGATGTGGGTCTACCTGATCCAGAGCCAGCAACTCGACACGATCGCCGGCGTCCCGCTGATCCGGTTGTTGGGCTCCTGCTCGCCTCCTCCCATTGAAGCACCGACGGATATGATCCCGGTAGATGAGATCGGCCAACTTGAACTTCCGACCGACTACATTCAGGGTACGGAGCTGACGGGCAAGATCAAGGCCAACGGTGACTATGTGAAGTTCGAGGCGGCACATCCGGATAGTCAGCCGACGATCACGTTCATCTCAACGTCCACCGAAGAGTTTCTGGAGTTCCCCGTCGGCACGCCGTTCTGGAGTTTTGTGTGGTTGCCAGCTGACGGAGCGGGCGTTCCGTTCACATGTCTTGTGCACGCAACGAATGGTACTACGATCTGCCTCGGTGAAGACATCATGTCGGTCGCGTCCGACGCACTCGAAGCCGGATTCAGTGTCGCGCCAAATCCATCGCGTGAACAGGCAATCGTCCACATCCCAACATCGTGGATCGGCACCAACGTCACGATCGACGCCGTCTCCACTACCGGTGAAATGATCACCCTCGTCAACGGCGGAACCGTCGTTGCACCCCAGGTGTTCATCAACACCTCCACACTTGCCTCCGGCATGTGGTCCCTGCGCATCTCCAATCACCAGCACATTCAAACTCTTCCCCTCTGTATCATTCACTAGCATACTAGCACACTAGCACACTAGCACACTAAAATGTACAATCACGTCCGCTCCTCCGACTCCGAAGTCTTCTCCACCCTCGTTGGCGAATACGAACGCCAGCGCGACAAGATCGAACTGATCGCCAGTGAGAACTTCACTTCCTTGGCCGTGATGGAAGCCCAAGGCTCCATCATGACGAACAAGTATGCCGAGGGCTATCCCGGCGCACGCTACTACGGCGGATGTGAGTGGGTGGACGTGGTCGAGAACATCGCCCGCGACCGACTGAAGGAACTCTTCGGTGCTGAATATGCCAATGTGCAGCCGCACTCCGGTTCAGGTGCCAACATGGCGGTGTACTTCACCTATCTCAAGCCCGGCGATACGGTCTTGGGCATGGACTTGTCGCACGGTGGACACCTTACGCACGGCTCACCGGTGAACTTCTCCGGCATGTTCTACAACTTCATCGGCTATGGTCTCAACAAAGAGACCGGTCGCATCGACTACAACGTCGTTGAAGACCTTGCCAAAGAACACAAGCCCAAGATGATCACCGTCGGTGCCAGCGCCTATTCGCGCGAGATCGACTTCAAGGCCATGCGTGAGATCGCCGATAAGGTCGGAGCCTTCTTGTTGGCCGACATCGCCCATCCGGCAGGTCTTATAGCAAAGGGGCGACTCATGAGCCCCGTCCCCTATTGTGATGTGGTGACCTCCACCACGCACAAGACCCTGCGCGGTCCGCGCGGCGGTCTGATCCTGCTTGGCAAGAACGTCGAGAACCCCTTCGGCAAGGTCGCACCCAAGAGCGGCCGCGTCAAGCTCATGGGCGAGCTACTCGACTCCATGGTCATGCCCGGCATTCAGGGCGGTCCGCTCATGCATGTCATTGCCGCCAAGGCCGTTGCCTTCGGCGAATGCCTCACCGACTCCTTTGACGAATACACAAAGCAGGTCATCCGCAATGCTCAAGCTCTTGCTGATGAGCTGATAAAGATGGACTATCAGATCGTCTCCGGCGGCACGGACAACCACGTCATGCTCATCGACCTGCGCAACAAGGAGATCACGGGCAAGAAGGCCGAGATCGCCCTCGATGCCTCGGGCATCACGTGCAACAAGAACGCCGTCCCCTACGACACCCAACCGCCCCTTGTCACCAGTGGCATTCGTTTGGGATCTGCAGCCATGACCAGTCGCGGCATGAAGGAAGACGACATGCGCCACATTGCGCGCCTGATCGACCGCGTGATCACCAACCACGGCAACGAAGACGTCTACCATGCCGTCAAGGAAGACGTCAAACACTTCTGCCGTCAGTTCGAACTCTACCCCACCCTCAACTACTCACCCGAAGAGATCGGCAAGCGCCTCGGCGAAACCATCGACGACGCGGTTGAAGGGATCGAGCAGACGGTGAAGAGTGTGGTCGACGAAGTCAAGAACACCTTCAAGCCGTAAGTCAGGGACGACGAGGTCAGGGACGTCGAGGTCAGGGACGACGAAGTCAGGGACG